>NZ_JBNPUZ010000005.1:0-591201 GCF_051168435.1 Bradyrhizobium sp. HKCCYLR20261 | reverse complement strand
ACACATACGCTGTCATTCCGGGGGCGGCGCGAAGCGACGAGCCCGGAATCCATAACCACGATCGGGAGTATGGATTCCGGGCTCGCCCTCCGGGCGCCCCGGAATGACGGTGTGGAAACATCGTACATCTCACATGGCTGGCTTCGCGCAACAGCATGAGGATGGAGCAGGCAACGGTCGCATGTCGATCAGCAAGGTTGAGCCCGCACGACACCGCGACCTCAAGTCCGCGCCGCACAAAACGCAGAGCAGCAACACGCATCTCCGCTGGCGCAATGGCATGGGACTTGCTCAAATCGCACCTCAATTCGTCGCTTGCGGAGATGACCGAATGCTTGAAGGAGCCGAAGTCCGGCTGGCCGTCGATATCGGGGGCACATTCACCGATATCGTTCTCGACATCGGCGATCACCGCCGCACACGCAAGGTGCTGACGACGCCGACGCAGCCAGAGCAGGCCGTGCTGGACGGGACGCGCCTGATTCTCGCCGATGCGAAGGCCCGCATCTCCGACATCGACGTCTTCATCCACGGCACCACGCTCGCGACCAACGCCATCATCGAGCGACGCGGCGCGAAGACGGCGCTGATCGCCACCTCAGGCTTCCGCGATGTTCTGGATATTGGAACTGAGAGCCGCTACGACCAGTACGATATCTCCATCGACAAGCCGAAGCCGCTGGTGCCGCGCAGCTTGCGCTTCACCGTCCCTGAGCGCGTCGATGCTCATGGCGACGTCAGGCTGCCGCTCGATGAAGCGGCGGTGCGCGCGCTCGTTCCACAATTGCGCGCGCTGGAGGTCAGCAGCATCGCCATCGCCTTCCTGCACGCCTACGCCAATCCCGCGCACGAGCGTCGTGCCGGTGAGATCCTGGCGGACGCGATGCCCGGTATCTCGATCACGCTGTCGTCGGCGGTCTGTCCCGAAATCCGGGAATATGAGCGTACCTCGACCGCCGTCGCCAACGCCTATGTGCAGCCGCTGATGGACTCCTATCTCGCGCGGATGGATCAGGCGCTGCGTATCGAGCAGTTCCGCGGCGCGATCTATCTCGTGACCTCCGGCGGCGGTGTCACCTCGATCGACACGGCGCGGCGTTTCCCGGTGCGCCTCGTCGAATCCGGTCCCGCCGGCGGCGCGATCTTCGCGGGCCAGATTGCCGCACGGCTCGGCGAGCGCAAGGTGCTGTCGTTCGACATGGGCGGCACCACCGCCAAGATCTGTCTCATCGAGGACTTCGAGCCGGAGAGCTCGCGCGTGTTCGAGGTCGATCGCGCCGCGCGCTTCCTGAAGGGCTCCGGCCTGCCGGTGCGCATCCCCGTCATCGAGATGGTCGAGATCGGCGCCGGCGGCGGCTCGATCGCGCGCATCGATGCGATGAAGCGCGTCACCGTCGGCCCCGAGAGCGCCTCCTCTGAGCCGGGCCCGGCGTGCTATGGCCGCGGCGGCCAGCATGCGGCCGTGACTGATTCCGACGTCGCGCTCGGCATGATCGATCCCGACGCGTTTGCCGGCGGCACCATCAAGCTCGATCCCGAGTTGTCGAAGCAGGCGCTGCTCCGCGACGTCGGCGCGCCGCTCGGCCTGGATGCCGAGACCGCAGCCTATGCGGTGCACGAGGTCGTCTGCGAGAACATGGCGAGCGCCGCGCGCGTTCACGCCGTCGAACGCGGCGCGATCATCGGCCAGCACACGCTGATCGCATTCGGCGGCGCCGCGCCGCTGCACGCCGCCCGCGTCGCCGAGAAGATCGGCGTCGCCAGGGTCATCGTGCCATCGAATGCCGGCGTCGGCTCGGCCGTCGGCTTCCTTGCCGCGCCGATCGCCTATGAGCTGGTACGCAGCCGCCACGCGCGGCTGGATGACTTCGACACCGCGCTCGTCTCCAGCCTGCTGCAGGAGATGGCCGATGAGGCCCGTGCCCTCGTCGAGCCCGGCGCGGCCGGCGCACCGGTCCGCGAGCGCCGTGCGGCGTTCATGCGCTATGTCGGCCAGGGTCACGAGATCAGCGTCGAGCTGCCGAACCGCGCACTGACCGCGGAGGACCTCCCTGCCCTGCGCAAGACCTTCGAGGCCGGCTATGCTGCGTTGTTCGAGCGCGCCATTCCAGGTGCCGCGATCGAGGTGCTGAGCTGGTCGGTGCTGGCCACGACGGACGCCCGCCAGCCGGCCACCGTCGCCGAGATCACGCGCAAGCCCGCCGGCGCGGCTTCGGGCCACCGCAAATTCTTCGACGGCCGCGCCGGCCGCTTCGTCGACATCCCACTGTACCGCCGCGAGCAGATGGCGCCGGGCGCTGTCATCGCAGGTCCCGCCGTGATCGCCGAGGACGAGACCTCGACCTTCATCTCCAACAGTTTCGACGCACATATCGACGGTGCCGGCAGCATCGTCATGGAACGGAAGGCGGCGTGACCATGAGCTCATCGCAAACCAGCCTGATCGACCTGCAGATCATGTGGCACCGGCTGATCGCCGTGGTCGAGGAGCAGGCCCAGGTGCTGCTGCGCACCGCCTTCAGCCCGATCGTGCGCGAATGCGGCGACCTCTCAGCGGGCGTGTTCGATCTGAAGGGTCGCATGCTCGCGCAGGCCGTCACCGGCACGCCAGGCCACGTCAACTCGATGGCGGAGTCGGTGAAGCACTTCATCGCGCATTTTCCGATCGAGACGATGAAGCCCGGTGATGCCTACATCACCAACGATCCCTGGATGGGCACCGGCCATCTCAACGACTTCGTCGTCACCACGCCCTGCTTCAAGGACGGCCAGCCGGTCGCTTTGTTCTCCTGCACCAGCCATCTGATGGACATCGGCGGCATCGGCTTCGGCCCCGACGGCACCGACGTGTTCATGGAGGGACTGTACATCCCGATGCTGAAGCTGATCGACCAGGGCGTCGTCAACGAGACCCTGATGGCGATGATCCGCGCCAACACGCGGCTGCCAGTCGACACCGAGGGCGACACCTACTCGCTCGCCGCCTGTAACGATGTCGGCTGCCAGCGCCTGGTCGAGATGATGCGCGAGTTCGGCATCTCAACGCTCGACGAGCTCGGCAACTACGTCTGCGACCGCTCGCGCGAGGCTGTGCTGGCCGAGATCGCCAAGCTGCCGAAGGGTACCTGGCGCAACGAGATGGTGGTCGACGGCTACGATGCGCCGGTGACGATCAAGGCCGCGCTGAAGATCAGCGATGACGGCATTCACGTCGATTTCGACGGCACGTCGACAGCGTCGAAGTTCGGCATCAACGTGCCGCTGTCCTACACCACCGCCTACACGGTGTTCGGCCTCGGCTGCGTGGTGGCCTCTGCGATCCCCAACAATGCCGGCTCGCTGTCGCCGTTGACCGTGTCAGCGCCATCGGGCGCAATCCTGAACGCGCCAAAGCCCGCGCCGGTCGCCTCGCGCCACGTCATCGGCCAGATGCTGCCCGACGTCGTGTTCGGCTGCTTGCGCCAGATCATTCCGGAACGGGTGCCCGCCGAAGGCACCTCCTGCCTGTGGAATCTCAACGTGCGCGGCCAGACCCGCTCCGGCGCCGGCGGCAATTACGGATTCTCGATGGCGGTGACGTCGAACGGCGGCACCGGCGCGCGCTTCGACAAGGACGGGCTGTCGGCGACGGCCTATCCGTCCGGCGTGCGCGGCACGCCGGTCGAGATCGCGGAGACGCAGACGCCGCTGATCTTCTGGCGCAAGGAGCTGCGGCCGGATTCCGGCGGCGCCGGCCGCACCCGCGGCGGCCTTGGCCAGATCATCGAGGTCGGCAGCGGCGTCGACGCGCCGTTCGACATCCTCGCCGCCTTCGACCGCATCGACCACCCGCCCCGCGGCCGCGACGGCGGCCACAATGGCGAGGCCGGCTATGTCGGGCTCGCCTCGGGCAAGAGGCTGCGCGGCAAGGGCTTCCAGACCGTGCCGCCGGACGATCGGCTGGTAGTGCTGACCCCGGGCGGCGCGGGCATCGGCGATCCGCGTGAGCGCGCGGCGGCGCTGGTGCAGGGCGATGTCGAGAGCGGGCTGGTGTCGGCGGACAACGCGGCGAAGGTTTATGGGCATGGACTGTGAGCAACTCGTACGCGCCGAACGCCAGACGCTTCGCAAGCCCAGGAGTCCGTTCGTGAGATCATCTCTCCGAGTCCTCGTGGGAGGAAGGCGCGCAACTGTTACTCCTCACCCTGAGGAGCTCGCCGAAGGCGAGCGTCTCGAAGGGCGAGGCCCGGACTTGGGCCTCATGGTTCGAGACGCGTCGCAAGGGCGACGCTCCTCACCATGAGGGTCAAGAGCCGAGATCGGCACTGAAAACCTGACCATGAACACACCGAAACGCATGTTGATGGACAGGGTCGACATTCGAGACCGGCGCCGCACGTGAGAGGCGGCCGCAACTCTGCCTACCTCACTGCATCCTTTAAACTCGATAGCTCAGCAACGAAGCGGAGACCCTCATGATCACGCGACGCACATTCACCGCCGGAGCAGCCTCCCTGCTCGCTGCGACCCAGGTTTCGACGCGCGCCCGCGCCGCCACCACCAACTGGGACATGTCCACGGTCTGGCCCGACGGCAATTTCCACACCCAGAACGCGATGGCCTTCGCCGAGGAGGTGAAGAAGCAGACCAATGGCGCCGTCAACATCACGGTGAAGGCCGGCGGTCAGCTCGGCTTCAAGGGGCCCGAGCATCTGCGCGCGATGCGCGACGGCCTCGTGCCGCTCGCCGACGTGCTCAATATCCAGCAGGTCGGCGACGAGCCGTTCATGGGCGTCGAGAGCATCCCGTTCCTGGCCGGCTCGATGGACGAGCTCAAGGTCCTGCACAAATACGTCCGGCCGGAATACGAGAAGATCGCCGCTCGCAACAACCAGAAGATCCTCTACATCGTGCCGTGGCCGACGCAGTACCTGCATCTGAAGGTCAAGTCCTCCGACGTCGCCGGCTTGAAGAACATCAAGATCCGCGTGCCTGACAAGAACGCGGTCGACATGCTCAATGCCATCGGCATGGCCGCGGTGATGATCCCCTGGGGCGAGACCATTCCGGCATTGGCCTCTGGCGCCGTCGCCGGCGTCTCGACCTCGTCGGTGTCGGGTGTCGACGGCAAGTTCTGGGAGTTCCTCAAATACGTCTACCCGACCAACCATGTGTGGTCGTCGCAGATGCTCAATGTGAACCTGGACTCCTGGAAGGCGCTGACGCCTGAACAGCAGAAGATCGTCGCTGACGTCGCCGCGAAGATGGAGCCGACCTTCTGGGCCAACTCGCTCAAGGCCGACGTCGACAGCCTCAACCGCCTGACGGAAGGCGGCATGGAGGTGGTGCCGGTCTCGGACGCGATGATGACGGAGATCCGGGCCAAGACCGCGCCGCAGATGGAGGCCTTCCTCAAGCGCGTGCCGGCGGCGGAAGCCCCGGTGAAGTCCTATCTCGCCGAGATGAAGCGTGGCTGAGGTCGCGCAAGCCACCTCGCCGGCCGATCGGGCGAGCCTCAACGCAGCGGCGCCCGCGCCGCTGCGCATCCTGCTTGATGTCATCGACCGGCTCGGCCGGCTCGATGGCTGGATCGGCGGCGGCTGCCTGTTGCTGCTGACCACGCTGATGCTGGCGGAGGTGACCACGCGGGCGCTGTCGAACGTGCTGCCGTTCTTACCGCCGACGATCTCGATCGCGTGGGAATACTCGTCCTACCTGATGGCGGCCTCCTTCACCTTCGGCGCCGCGATGACGTTGCGGACCGGTGGCCACATCCGCGTGGTGCTGCTCTTGAAGAACGTGCCGGCACCGCTGCAACGCGCGCTGGAAGTGCTGGCCGCCGCCGCCGGCTTCGCCTTCATGGCTTACCTCACCTCGGCCATGACGAAGTTCGCGTGGAGCTCCTTCATCCGCGGCCAGGTCTCGACCTCGAGCGACACCCCGCTGTGGTTTCCGCAAGCCGTCGTCACCTTCGGCATGCTGCTGCTCACCCTGCAATTCCTCGCCCGCGCCATCCAGGCCGCGCTGGGACTGCCGCTGGAAGACCACCGCATGAAGGCGTCGCCGGTCGAATGAGGGGACGTAGACGACTCGAGACGCGCATGTGCCTGCTTCGGGCAGCAGCCAGCAACGATAGCGGCCATAGGCGCGCCGAAAGGCGAGCCTGCGGACGTGATGCTCATCGGGACGACTGCTCTCCCCCCGCGTCGTTCCGGGGCGCGCGGAGCTTGAGGCCGACGAATGTCGGCCTCAAGTCGGAGCGCGAGCCCGGAACCCATAGCCACAGGATGCCTTGTGGGGCACGCGTGTGGTTGGCATTTCGCTCCACCACATTGGCCTGTGAGTATGGATTCCGGGCTCATTCGCGCTGCTTCAAAATGGCTTCGCCATTTTGCGCGCGAATGCCCCGGAATGACCGAGCAGGCGGAAGCAGACTCCCGAGCATCGGCTACGCACTCCGCGTATCGCGAAGACGCTTTGCAACGGCAAACGACATATCCAGCGCATCATTCCGCCTCCCTCTCCCGCCTGCCCTCCTCATCGCGGACTGCCCCTCCCCATGACCATCGAAGTCATCGCCCTCTTCGCCATCCTGTTCGCGCTGCTGGCCGGCGGCCTGTGGATCGGGCTCACGCTCGCCTTCACCGCGACCCTGCTGCTGGCGATGTTCCGCTCGATCCCGCTGGACAAGCTGCTGCCGCAATATGCCTGGAACATCCTGACCACCCAGGAGCTGCTGGCGCTGCCGCTGTTCATCCTAATGGGCGAGCTGCTGTTCCGCACCCGCCTGTCGCGCTCGCTGTTCCAGGGCCTCGCGCCCTGGGCCGGGCTGCTTCCGGGCCGGCTGCTCCACGTCAACGTCATCGGCTGCACCATCTTCGCCGCGATCTCCGGCTCGTCGGCCGCGACCACGCAGGTGATCGGCCGGATGTCGCTCAACGAGCTCTTGCGCCGCGGCTATTCGCGCGACATCGCGATCGGCTCGCTCGCCGGCGCCGGCACGCTCGGCTTCCTGATCCCGCCGTCGAACATCATGATCATCTATGGCGTGCTCGGCGACGTCTCGATCCTGAAACTGTTCACCGCAGGCGTACTTCCGGGCCTGCTGCTCGCCGGCACCTTCATGGGCTGGGTGATGCTGCACACCACGCTTAAGCCCGCGATGGTGCCGAAGGCCGAGGCACAGCTGTCGCAGGTGCCGTGGGCGGAGCGCTTCGCCGCGCTGAAGGACCTCGCCCCTGCGCTGTTCCTGATCGCCTGCGTGCTCGGCTCGATGTATGGCGGCCTCGCCACACCGTCGGAGGCCGCCGCGGTCGGCGTGCTCGGCGCGGCGTTGGTGGCGTATTTCCAGGGGGCGCTGTCGCAGCAGGTCATCCGCGACGTGATGATCGGCTCGGTCATCACCTGCTCGATGATCGCGCTGATCGTGCTCGGCGCCTCGATCCTCGGCAATGCCGCGGCCTTCCTCGGCATCCCCCAGGCGGTGGCCGCCTTCGTCAAGGGCCTCGGCCTGTCGCCGTTCATGCTCATCGTCGTGCTGATCGTGTTCTACCTGATCCTGGGCTGCTTCCTCGACGGCTTCTCGATGATCGTGATGACCCTGCCGATCGTGCTGCCGATCGTGAAGGGCGCGGGCTTCGACGAGGTGTGGTTCGGGATCTTCCTGGTGCTCGCCGTCGAGATGGCCCAGATCACGCCGCCGGTCGGCTTCAACCTGTTCGTGATCCAGGGCCTGACGGAGGACGGCCTCGGCTACATCGCCCGCGTGACCGCCCCCTATCTCATCATCATGGTCGCCTTCGTGCTGCTGCTCACGCTGTTCCCGGGCATCGTGACGATCCTGCCAAAGCTGCTCTACGGGTGATCCATGTGATTTCGACGAGATCTTTCCAAGCCGTCATTCCGGGGCATTCGCGCGCAAAATGGCGAAGCCATTTTGAAGCCGCGCGAATGAGCCCGGAATCCATAACCACGAACGGTCGTGGCATGGCGAGATGCGAGTGGCACCGCTCTTCGAACCAACGACCGCTCGTGGTTATGGATTCCGGGCTCGCGCTTCGCGCGCCCCGGAATGACGAGGGAGTTGGCATCAGCGTGACGGGAGCGGCCAGATCACGCCGCGCGCATCCCGTCGAGGAACTTCTGCACCTCGGCCTTCAGCCGCAGGCTCTCGCCGGACAGCGCCTGGGCGGAGGCGAACATCCGGTTGGAGCTTTCGCCGGTCTCGCCCGCACCGCGCGCCGCGCTGCGGATGTTGCTGACGACCTCGGCGGTGCCGCTCGCGGCCGAGCGAACGCTCTGGGTGATGTTCTGGGTGGCGGCGCGCTGCTGCTCGACAGCGGCCGAGATCGATGCCGCGATCTCGTTGATGCGCTCGATGGTCGAACTGATCGCCTTGATGGCGTCGACCGATTCCTGCGTCACAGTCTGCATATTGGCGATCTGGCTGGAGATCTCCTCGGTCGCCTTGGCGGTCTGGCCGGCGAGCGTCTTGACCTCCTGGGCCACGACCGCGAAGCCGCGACCGGCATCGCCGGCGCGGGCGGCCTCGATGGTGGCGTTCAGCGCCAGCAGATTGGTCTGCTCGGCGATCGAGGTGATCAGCTTGACGACGTCGCCGATGCGGTTGCCGGCGTCGGACAGCTCCTTGATGCGCTGGTCGGTCGCGGTCGCCTGGTTGACCGCCTCGGCGGCGATGGCGTTGGATTCCTGGACGCGGCGGATGATCTCGGCGATCGAGCCGGACAGCTCGTCGGACGCGGCCGCAGCGGTGCGGACATGCTCCGAGGCGTTTTCGGAGGCGCCGGCCGACTGCCCCGACAGGTCTGCGGTGGTGCGCGCCGTCTGGGTGAGCTGGCGAGCCTCGCGCTCGAACTCGCTCGACGAGGTCAGCACGTTCTCGATGATGCCGCCGATGCTGGCCTGGAAGGAGTCGACGAAGCGCTGCAGTTCGGCTTTGCGCTGCTCGACCGCGGCCGTCGCGGCCGCCACCTGCTCCTCGCGCATGCGGCGGCGCTCGCTGGCCGCACTGCGGAACACGACGAGGCTGCGGGCAATCTCGCCGATTTCGTCGCCGCGCTCGTCGGAGTTGATCTCGACAGTCTCGCGTCCCTCGGCGATCGCCGTCAGCGCCTCGGTGACGGCGCTCAACGGCTTGGTGATGCGGCTCACGGCCAGCATCGTCAGTCCGAGCACCAGCAGCGCCGCGACCGCGGCCGCTACGATCATGGTCTGCATCGCCTGCGACAGCATCGCGTCGAGCTCGGCCATGGGCACGCCGACATAGAGGATGCCGATCACCTTGCCGGCCGGGCTGGTCACCGGGAAATAGGCGGTCATGAACGGCTTGCCGAACAGCGTGGCCGGCCCCTTATAAGCCTCGCCCCTGCGCAGCAGCGCCTGCGCCGGATGGTCGGCCGCGAGCTGCGTGCCAACCGCGCGGTCGCCGTTCTCCTTCTTCACATTGGTCGAGCGGCGCACGAACTGCCCGCCGTCATCGACAACAAACAAGGTGGCGCTGCCGCCGACATAGGAGACGGCGCGGTCGACGATGGCGTGATCCTTGATCTCCGGAATGGCCGGGATCTCGATGCGCGAAACGACGCCGTTCTGCACGTTGACTTTGGCGTCCTTGAAGGTCTCGCCGAACGCCAGCGCAAACGTCCGCAGATTACCTTCGATGTCACGCTTGGCGCGATCGGCGAATTCGTTCGTGAGCGACCAGTAGGCGGCGCCGACCACGAGGGCCGTGTTCAACGCGATGACGACAACGGCGCCAATCAGCGCCTTGGTGCCGAGCTTCAATTTGACGGGCACGTCAGAAACCTTCCCAGGGAACTGCAACTGAATCTCAAACTGCCCGTACTTCGTTTCCAACCCATTATTTTCCGGCAGGAAGAATACGGACTCTCCTGCACAAAGCGGCAAAAAGATACCTGAGAATGAGTTCCAGCCCTATCATCGTATGGTTTCGCGAGAGCCTGCGGCTATCTGACCACCCCGCGTTGTATACTGCAGCCCAGGCCGGCGGCCCGGTTGTTTGTAGTTACATCTACGATCAGGAGAGTCCCGAACTCCGTCCTCTCGGAGGAGCGACGCGATGGTGGCTGGCGCAATCGCTGCGTGCACTCCGCGCGGAGTTGCAGTCGCTCGGCAGCGACCTGGTGATTCGCCGGGGGCCGGCGGCAAAGGTGCTCGGCGACCTCGCGGCGGAGACCAAGGCCGCCGCAGTGTACTGGAACGACGTCGCGCAGAGCGGTCCCCGCGCCGTCGCCGACGGTGTCGAGGCGGCGCTTGGCAGGATCGATGTGAAGACCCGCGTCTTCGCGGATGATCTGCTGGTCGACCCGGCCGAGATGCGCGGCAAGGACGGACGCGGGCCGCGCGTGTTCACTCCGTTCTGGAAGCGCGTGCTGGCGCTGGGCGCACCGCCGAAGCCGCTGCCGACGCCGGTCCGGCTGACGCCGCTGGCCGGCCTTGCGAGCCTCGCCGTCGACGAATTGGGATTGGAGCCGACAAAGCCGGACTGGGCCGGCGGGCTGCGCGACGCCTGGCGGCCGGGTGCGCGCGCGGCGCAGCAGCGCCTCACTCAGTTCCTCGAAACGGCGGTCGGCAGCTATGCCGCCGAACGCGACCGCCCCGACATCGAAGCCACCTCGCGGCTGTCACCGCATTTACGTTTCGGCGAAATCAGCCCGCGCCAGGTCTTTCACGCCGCGCGCTTCGCCGCCGAGGAGCGTCCCGCATTGGCGAAGGGGATCGACAAGTTCCTGAGCGAGGTCGGCTGGCGCGAGTTCAGCCGGCATTTGCTGTTCAACAATCCCGACCTCGCCACCCGCAACCTGCAACCGTCGTTCGACGCCTTTCCGTGGATTCAGAATGACGCCGCGCTTGCGGCATGGCAGCGCGGCCAGACCGGCTATCCGATCGTCGACGCCGGCCTGCGCGAGCTGTGGCACACCGGCAGCATGCACAACCGCGTCCGCATGGTGGTGGCCTCGTTGCTGGTGAAGCACCTGCTGATCGATTGGCGGCAGGGCGAACAGTGGTTCTGGGATACGCTGGTTGATGCCGACCCGGGCAGCAACCCGGCGAGCTGGCAATGGGTCGCGGGCTCCGGCGCGGATGCGGCCCCCTATTTCCGGGTCTTCAATCCCGTGCTGCAGGGCGAGAAGTTCGATCCGCAAGGCGCCTATGTGAAGCGCTGGGTTCCCGAACTGGCGCGCCTGCCGGCCCCTTTGGTCCATCAACCTTGGGCAGCAAAGCCGCTCGAGCTCGCCGAGGCGGGCGTGGCACTCGGACGCTCCTACCCGGCGCCGGCCGTCGACCACAAGCTGGGGCGCGAGCGCGCGCTGGCGGCCTACGCACGCTTGCGCACAAGTGATTAGTTGCGCTCGCTTTGACAGCACGGAGAATCCAGCTATCGTCGTCGGGTTTCCAACAAATCGGGGGACCGATATGGACGACACCACACTCACCGACCCGACCGTCGCCGCGCCGGGCACGCCGCCCGAGGCTGCGACGGATCCTGTGACCGCCGCGGCTCCCAAGGCCAAGCGGGCCGCAAAGAAGAAGACCCCCGCCAAGAAGGCCGCCCCCAAGCGGGCCGCCGCCAAGGCCAAGAAGGTCGCCACCAAGAAGTCGGCCAAGAAGACCGTGAAGAAAGCCGCCAAGAAGGCTGCGAAGAAGACGGCGAAGAAGGCCACCAAGAAAGCGGCCAAGAAGACGAAGAAGGCCAAGCGCTGATCGGCTTGGTTGGGGACTGAAGCGGGTAACGCCCGGTGCTGACAGTCCAGGCGAAACAATCCAGTGCCCGGTAGTGGGGACGATCTGGCGCTGGATTGTTTCGTTCGTGTCGACGGCGTCGCTGTTTGCCCGGGTTCCGCTCACCAGGCGTCCGGGCATGGATCGACGATCTTCCAGAGCTCGATGCCGTTCTTGATCCGCTTCATCTCGGTGGTCAGCCCACCATTGCGGCGGATCCAGTCCTTCACGGAATCCGGATAATAGGACATCAGCTCGGATGTCCCCTCCACGCTGGTGACCTTGATGCCGAACGTGAAGGCCTTGTCGTAGTAGGCCTGGTGAAAACCGAGGCTCGCTTTCGGCGTGACGCAGATCTTGTTCATCGGCACGATGCCGAACACCAGCGTGCAGGCGGAATTGCAGATGCCGTCGATGATGACACGCTGGCGGGTGTCGCGGATGTGCTTATACTTCGCCTTGTATTCCTCGATGTAGCCGCCATGATCGCGCGTGATATGCAGATCCGCGCGCGCCGGAGCGGCGGCGACCAGCGAAAGCAGCACGCATGGAATCAGGCGGTTCATGAAGCGGACGAAAAACCTGGTCGTATCTCGGCAAGGTCGCGACAAGGCCGGCCGCCACTGCACGACGAATTTGCCGGACTTTGTCACGGATTCGTTAAGCATGCGGAAAAGGCCAAAATTTTGACCGATATCCGCCTTTGCGGCACCCTTTCCGCCCGTTCGGGGTTAGATTGTCGGCCAGTTGGCTGGCCTTAGCGCTGTTTCCGGAGAAAAGACATGATCAAGCTCGCTTTCCTCGCCGCCGCCCTGGTCACGGCCGGGGTAGCCCTATGTCCCGCGCCCTCGGAGGCGCGCCACCACCATAGGCACCATCGCCACCACCATGGCCTGCCTTACGCGATCAGCTTCCTCCATAACTACAGTCCCGGCCCCCTGCCCGGCACCTTCGCGTTCTATGATGGCCCGTCGACCAACCATTGCTACCAGAGTTCGGCGGCCTATATCGGCCAGGACCGACGCCGGCATCCCTGCTTCTAAACTTCTTCCACGGCATGTCGCACCTCTGCGACCGCCCACCTCATGCGTGACGGAGGCTGGCCTTGCCCAGCCAAGTCTGGTATCCGGTTCACGTGGGGTTTGACCCGCACTGCGCGCTCGTAGCTCAGCTGGATAGAGCATCGGATTTCGATTCCGAGGGTCGGGAGTTCGAATCTCTCCGAGCGCGCCAGTATGCTCTCCGTCCAGAGTTGGAAAAACGTTCGTCGGCACTTTATCATGCCGCGACGGGGAGCTGGGGTCACATCGCCGGATTTGACCTCTTGCCTAACACACCCTCAGGAGATCCGGTTGCCTGCGCGGGCTGCTGTTTCTAAAACGCCCGCGTGACCCAGCCCTCAGGAAAATCTCCGACCGTGAATGACCAACGCTTCATCGGTTCGCTGACCGGCCTGCGCTTCGTCGCGGCCGCGACGGTGGCCGTCGGACATGGCGCCCCCTCGTTGGCGTCAGGCCCGCTGCCGGACCTGATCGCCCAGGTCAGCAGCATCGGCATGACAATGTTCTTCGTGCTCAGCGGATTCGTGCTGTGGCTGAACTATGCCGAACGCCTGCGGTCGCAACCGCTTGGCCCCGCCCTGCGCGAATTCGCGATCGCACGATTTGCGCGTCTCTATCCCATGTACGCGGCGGTGGTGCTTGTGATCATCACGTATCTGATGATTGCCCGAAGTCTGTCGGCTCCTTCGCTGGGGTTCATTCTGACGATGACCCAGGCCTGGTTTCCTGTTCAGAACGGCACGATGCTGGTTGCGGTTGTTCCGTCATTGCAGCACCTCTGGTCGATCAGCGTCGAACTGTTCTTCTACCTGCTGTTTCCGTTCGTCTGTCTGCTGCTCGGGAGCGTCGTCAGATTGTCGACCATGATCGGGCTCGCGCTCGTGAACGTCGCTCTGTTTGCATTGACGATCGTTGCCTTCTTCAGCGTTGGCGATGCCGCATTGAAGGCCATTGCGCCGAGTCTCACGCAGCACGGGATGCAGTGGCTCACCTATTACTCGCCCTACCTCCATATCGCCCAGTTCATCGCCGGCTGCTTTGCCGCGATGATCTATCAGAACCGCGCGAATACGAGTGTGACCGATGGAGAACGGCGCGGCGTCGGCATCCTGTTCTGGATTTCACTGGTCAGCCTCGTCTGCGCACCCGTACTGCTGTTCCTGCAACCGCGGCTGCCGGGCTGGTCGTTCTCCATCGAACTCGCCGTCCGATTGATCGAGATCATCGGCTTCACGATCGTGTTCATTGCGGCTAGCCGCTACGGCCATGCGCGTTGGCTGTCGTCACGACCGATGATCGTCGGCGGCGAATGCAGCTATTCGATCTATCTGCTGCACCCTTTCCTCATTCGGCTGGCGATGATCGGCAAGTCCGACGCGCCTGGAGCCGTCGAGCTTGTGCTTCGGTTGGGCCTGTTCGTCATGATCGCGACGGCAATTGCCTGGATTGCCTACATGCTGATCGAGGCTCCCGCACGGACATGGTTAAGGAAGTCTTTCGGCACCAGCGCCCCGCGGGACGTGATCCGCGCAAAGCCGGTCTGAACGAAGTCGACTTCAGCCGGTTCAAGCCCACCGGTCATTTTCTACCGCGGGTTTACTCGGATCATTTGGTGCGAATTTAAGATGATTGCAGCCAGTCTGTCGCGCATCGAATACGGCAAGGATGCAACGATGATTATCCAGATCAAGGCGAAGTGCGAAACCAACGGCTCGGTGCTGGCGGCTGCGAGCTATGACGACGCAGATCAGCAGGACCGGGCGACTGCAATCATCACGCTGCTGCAGCAGGTGTTGGCTCATTCGGACGTTTCGGACGAAGAGCGACTGTTCACGCTGGACATCGAGTCCGTGCCCGCGCCAACTGTCCCCTCCTCACAGTCCTGAACTCGACGCCGCACGCGTCGGCGGTTCACTTCATCAAGCAGATCCTGGCTTGCCTGCTCCATCGAAATCCCGCGCCACACGGCGGTCGCGGGCGGGCGCCCGCGGGACACTCATTCCACACCGGTGCGCCGACTTCCCAGCCGTTGACCACGCAGCCGCCGTTAGGCGCAACGTGACATCCTGGACCGCACGTCTCGTTGGCGGCCGAGATCCCCGTGCCAACCGCAAGCGCGCCAAGCAGTGTAACCCAAAACAACAGCCGCATCGGCCCGATCCCCTTCACTCCGCATCCCGCCAACGTTCCGCAAGATCCAACCGGGAACGACTTCTCCGGTTCCAGGGCGGCGTCAGTACGACCATGTTTGGACGGATTTTGGCCAACAGCCTCGATAAGGCGTTGCAGGAGAGCGCCATAAAAAGATCCCGTCGCTGCCACACGACAGCGACGGGATCCAGATGCCGAATGTGTCGGCGGCGTCGGTTCGAAGGCCGGCTCCTCGGCTCAAGCCAGCAGTTGTTTTTCGATCTCGTAGACCGGCAGCTTGACCAGGTCCTTGTGGACCTCGCCGTGCAGGACCTTGCGGACAGCGTCCGAATAGTCGGCGCGGATCATGCCGAGCGCACGGGGCGAGGCCACCATGGTCACAGCCTTGGTTTCGCCCGCCAGAACGGCATGATGCAAGCGGTCGGCCAGTTGCTTCAGGAACGCGCGCTCAGCCTGGTCATGCCAGTCGGTCTGTTCAACCGAACTGCGGGCGTGGCCGAACGACTGCTGCACCGAGCCGGGCGCATCCGTACCCTGAGCGCCGGTCCGCTCGTTCTCGTGCTCGCGGACCTCTTTGGTATGCAGATTCGGAAACATGCTGTCGCCGATGTTCTCAAGGATCAGCGCCTTGCGGCCGTCGCACACGACGACCCAATCACCCGTTCCGACCTTCATCTTGTCCATGAGCTTACTCCATCCTCGCAATATCAACGAAGAACCAAGCGGCTGGCTGGGAGACAGAAGTCGTCCAGCTAGATGCCTTCTTCGAAGTCTTCCAGGGAGAGGCCGAACTCCGAGAGCGCCTCTTCCAGATAGTCGCCAAGCATCGGCGTTTCGATCAGATAGTTTGCCGTGCGATTGTTGTGAGCCTGAGCCGCCTGAGCGCGGAGCTCATCCCAATTCTCCAGCGAGCCGTCGCCCCGGCCCAGCCAGGTCAGCGCCACGAGATCGATCTGTTCGTCGACGTTGAGCCCACGAATGAAGCTGACTAGCTCGGAGCGATCGGTGCTCGTCCCCCGTCCGCCCGTGCCGGTGGACGAATCATCATCAGTCAGACCGGCCAGCAGCTCGGGCTCGGACGCTTCCATTTCGTACTGATGCGTCTTGGTGACGACAAAGGCGACCTTTTCCGGCGAGATCGACAAAGTGGGCGTGGTAGTCATACAGCGTCTCCGTGGGTCCCCGGGCAACGCTCCCTGGTCCCATCCAAGTGACGCTAGGCGCTCCGGGCAGAGCGCACTTTGCGCAAGATCAAGGCAGTCTGGCGGCGTGGTACGCGGCTTGCCGCCGTCGGCTGATCGGAAGCGCAGAGTTACCAGGTCGAGTTGAACAGGCCGGAGTGCGGCTGCTGCGCCACGAGGATCATCGGTCGGCCCGGCGCCTTCGCGACCTTGCGCTTCTTCGAGTCCGTCGTCTTGACCGCCTCGGAGAGCTTCGCGGCGTGGAGCTTTTCGGCCGACTTGGGCGCGACCGCCTGTGGGCGCACCTCGGCAGGTGTCATCTGGGCATAGGCGTCCCGTGCACTGCTCTTGGCCGGCTCTACAGCAACCGCCGGCTGCGCGGGCTGCTCCACCTTGGCCAGTTTCTCGGAAGCGCTTGCGGGAACCACGGCCGCCGTATCCATCACGATCCGCTCCGGCCACTTGCGCGTGGACTGGATGCGGACGGGGGGAAGTTCCGACGCAGATGTTAACGTGGTCGGCAGCGGCACGCTCGGCAATACCGAATCGGCGAGGACCAACAACGCGAGCAAAGCTCCGCCGACAAAAAGGAAGTAACGCAGAATGGGCATAACTTTACCGCTCCGTCGGCACCTGCGCCGACATCCACCTAACGGAGGATCATGACAGTATGTTCCCGCGCCGAACGCTCAGGTTCAAAGGTCACGGAGAACTAGCGCGACATAATTAGATTTTCGTCGCTGCAACCAGCGCGCATTTGGCCGTACTGACATTAACGTTGACAAATCCGACAGGGACGGCGGCGAAGGTCTTGCGGCTTCTGGAGCCGACTTCGCCCGGGACCACTCGGCGGCGCTCGGTCACATGGCTGCCGTCACGGCGGCTGAAGGCGCAGTTGATCTCGACGCCCCGCACGGCGAAGCCGTTGCTGTTTCGGAGCGTGAACGTCACCAGCGCCTTCGATCCCATGCCGCCGCGCTGCCAGGACTGGGAACTGATCCGCAGGCCGGACAAAACTGCCGGGTCACCAGCAGCCGGTACCGACCGCTGCGGCGGAAGACTCGCATTGGCATTCATGAAACTGGAGGCCGGGCCGGCCACCGCACCGACGGTCGCTTGGGCGCCGTATGCCGCTGCTCCTGGCGTCACCGACACGAAGCCTCGCGACGGTTCCGTTCGATCCTCTTCTCCCGCGGATGGCTCGGCCGACGCATCAGACGTCAACGGCATCAGGCTGGCGTCGGCCTCGGCCAGTTCGCCCTCGTCGACGGACAGAACCACCCAGCCGACCATCCCGAACGTCAATGCCGCGAGCGTCGCCAATCCGAACAGCGCGGCACCGAGAGGCAGATAAGCCGATCCGCGCCGCTTCGCGGCCGGCGAAGCTGCAGGACCAAGCTTGCGCTCCTGCGAATGAAAGAGACCCGCGCTCATGTCTGCACCATCGGCTGCCCGGCCGGGCGTCTGGAGGCTTCAATCGACACGCAGAGACAAGGTGGCATGCAAAGCCGACAATAGGAGGGCAGGCCCGGATACCGCTTCATGTGCTGGACTGGCGTCCCCGACGGCGAGCCGGTAGAAGTCCGCACACTTCCGTCACATGCCCAACGCCGCTGCCGCGGCCGCGGTTCACTCACTCGAAAGACATCGACGATGCTGCAAGTCACCTGGGACCACATCCATCTGCGCAGCCCGGACCCCGAAGCGACCGCCAATTGGCTCCGCGACATCCTCGGCGGCGAGATCGCACGCAATCCCGGCCGCATCGACGTGAAGCTCGGCGGCGCGAACATCTTCATTGCCAAGGTCGAGCCCGGCGACGGCGTCAACGAGCCGCCCGTGACGCCACACCAGGGCCTCGACCATTTCGGCCTGACCGTGAAGGACATCGACGCCGCGGCCGCCGCACTCAAGGCCAAAGGCGTCGCTTTCACGACCGAGCCGACGACGATCCGCCCCGGTGTTCGCATCTGCTTCATTCGCGGGCCGCAAGGCATCTCGATCGAGCTCCTGGAGCGCGACAAGAAATACGTCTGAGCGGCCGGGTGTCCGCTATGTCATGCTGCCCGGCATGAAGCAGCGGATCGAGAGCCCCTGATAACCGCGCATCGGCCACACCATGGTGCGTCCGACGCGGTTCGGTTCGGTGATGACGGCCTCATCGGGGACATCGAGCCACTCTCCTTCGATGCGGACCCTGTAGTGGCCGCCCTTGCTCTCCCAATCGACATCGCTGACGGCGCTGCCGTCGGCATCGGAGCAGCATGGGCCCTTGCCGCTGCGCAGGCCGTCGAACCAGGCCTTCATCTCCGGCGATGAGTTCGCGTACTGGCCGCGGTCGCGCGCCTGCGCCGGCGGTGCGGCAAGCGCGATCAGCAGCGCCGCGCCGGTCATCTGGATGGGCGGCTTCCAACGGCCGGCGTGATGCCGCCTTGAAGCGCCAATGCTGGTGACGGCGCGATCAGAACGATGCGGCGCATGGCCGCGGGGCACGATCCATTTGCTCATTTCCATCTGGTCCATCTGGCTCCTGCACCACCTCAGGGTGCATCAGGACAGATGCATCGACCGGGCCAGATTTTGATTCGATCGCGGCTTCGTGAGAGTCAATCCGGAGTCTGACGTGGTCGCGCCACATCTTGGCGCGCCGCCCTACTCCGCCGCCTGCTCCAGCGGCGCTGTGCGCGGCAGAATGAGCTGAATGCGCGTCCCCGCGCCCGGCTCGGAATCGAGATCGAGCCGGCCGCCGAGCCGGTTGGTGACGATGTTGTAGACAATGTGCAGGCCGAGACCGGTGCCGCCCTGATCGCGCCGCGTCGTAAAGAACGGATCGAAGGCGCGCCGCCGCACGTCGAGCGACATGCCGCAGCCATTGTCGGAAAAGATGATCTCGACATTGTCGCGCCCGGACTCGCGGGCCTGAATCTCGATCACGCCGGGCCTGCCGTCGGGAAATGCATGCGCGACGGCATTGAGGAACAGATTGGTCAGAACCTGGCCATAAGGCCCGGGATAGCTGTTCATCACGAGACCGGGCTGGCAGTCGACATTGACCGTCAGGTTCTGTCTGCGCACGCCCGGGCGCAGACTCATCACGACCTGCTCGGTGAGATCGGCCAGATCGAAGCTGCGCTGGTCGGAGTAGTTGCGGTCCGCCGCCACCTGCTTGAACGACTGGATCAGCTCCGCCGCGCGGTTGAGATTGGCGACCAGCTGAGCCGCCGCATTGCGGCTTGTCTCGATGAACTCATTCAGGCTGGAGCGCCGGAGATCGCCGCGCGTCACCGCCTCGCTGAAGCGTTCGGTCTTGCGCTCGAGCGCGGACGCCACCGTCAGACTGATGCCGACGGGATTGTTGACCTCGTGTGCGACGCCCGCGACCATGCGTCCGAGCGCCGCGAGCTTCTCGGCCTCGATCAGCGAGGCCTGCGTTTCGCGCAGGTTGCGAAGCGCGGTCTCGGCGGCCTCCTTGGCCTTGCGCATCTCCTGTTCGCTCTTTTTGCGCTCGCCGATGTCGAGCGCCACGGTCACGATCTTGTCGACCTCACCATCGGAATCCAGCAACGGCAGCTTGTTGACCAGCCATTGCCGCATCACGTTGCAGGAATCGAGGTATTCCTCCTCATAGAAGCCAAGGCCATCCTTGGTCGCGAGCACGCGCTTGTCGTTGGAGTCGGTCTTGCTCGCGCCGTAGCGCGACATCAGCTCGCCCGTCGTGCGGCCCAGCGCATCCTCGGGCTCGACGTTGAAGATGCCGGCCATGTAACGGTTCATCAGGACATAGCGCAGCTCGCGATCCTTGACGTTGATGACCGCCGGCACGGTGTCGATGACCTGCTGCAGCAAGCGCCGTCCTTCGGCGATCGCATCTTCGGCCCGCTTCTGGTCGGTAATGTCGCGGACCACGCCCTCGTAGCGCACGACCTCGCCGTTCTCGTCGCGCACCACGGTGGCGCTGTCGGAGAGCCAGCGGATCTCGCCGTTGCGCCGGCGTACCTGGTATTCGAACTCGCGCACCATGCCGTCGCGCCGCATCAGCCGCTGGTAGCGCTCGCGCGCCAGGGGATGGACGTAGATCGTATCGGCGATGTCGTTGACGCTCTGGATCAGCTCGCCCGGCGATTCATAGCCCATGATGCGTGCGAGGGCCGGATTGGCGTTCAGCACGAGCCCACTCGGCGTCGTGACGTAGATGCCGTCGATCGAGGCCTCGAACAGTTTGCGATAGCTCTCCTCGGCCAGCCGCTGTTCGGCCAGCGCGCGAACCGCGGCCTCACGCGCGGCATCGGCGTCCTGCAGCGTCTGACGGAAAACCTCGGCCGCCCGCGCGATGTCGCCGATCTCGTTCTGAACATCGGTCTGCGGGATCGACGCCGCCTTCTCGCCGGCGGCGAGAGCCCGGATCGAGCGCGCGATCGAGGCGAGCGGCTTCACGGTCCGGCGCACCACGAACGAGGCGGCAAAGATTCCGATCAGAACTCCCGCCGTTCCGAAGATGATGCTCTGCCACTTGGTTTCCGCGAGCGTCCGGGCGAAGTCGCGCGACAGCACCTTGCCCTGGCTGTCGCTCAGGGTCCGCAACAGCTCGGTGACGCGGCCGATGAGCCGGCCCTCGATGCCCAGCACCTCCTTGTCGAGCCGTGCGATCTCGTCCTCGGTGCCGGCAATGGCGATGATCGCCTCGGCATAGCGGTCGGCAGCCGCGCGCAGCGTGCTGTCCTGGATCGGCAGCGCGCGCATGCTGCGGGCCGCCTGCTCCGCGCCGGCCGGATCGCGCGCCAGCAAGGCCGCGCCGATCTGGTTCTGAACCTGGAACAGCGCTCGCGCGGTGCTGCGCTCGGTGACACCAGCGATGGCTTCCTCGAAACCCGCGCGCGCCGCCGGAAGCCCCGTCAGCAATTCTGCGCGCTGCGCGATCAGGGCGCTGATGCGGTCGATGCCCTCGCGGTAATTGGCGAGCCGCTGGGCGACGCCGTCGATGGTCGCCTGCTGCTCCGGCGCCAGTTGCAGGCGGGTCTTCTTCAGGAGCGCGCTGAGCTCGGTCGCAGCCTCCATGACGCGGTCCGAGCGCGAGCCGGGATCGGTGACGAAATCACGCGCCGCGAGCCGCAGCTCGTTCATGCGCTGGTCGATCTCCTCGGCGAGATCGCCAACACCCTGCAGGCGCTGCAGCTCGGCAAAGGTGGAGTCGATGTGCCGGATGGCGATGACGCTCGCCATGCTGGTGGCGGTGATGACGGCCAGCAGCAGCAAAAAGCTGCCAAAGATCATCCGTCCGATCGTGAGGGATCGGAGTCGGTCGCAAGCCAGGCCGAAATCAGCGCGTTTACTCATGGGATCCGATGGGTCGGAACCGCACTATACACCAGCCGTCAAACGGCTGCGTGAACAAATAAGGAACAATGGCTTTCGGCGCATCCCCGAAGGCAGGAAAAATACCGTGTGCGGTTAACCGGCCGCACCGAACTCGAACACCTCCCCGTCATAACCGGCCTCGCGCGGGATGCGCAGCTGGCGGCCACCGTCGGCCGTCTTGGTCATGACCGGCATCACGGTCACGATCGCCATATCCCGCGCCGTCGCCAGCGCGTCGGCAACGGTGGCCTGCTTGCCCAGCCGGATCAGGTTGCGCGTGGTGGGGAACGGCAGCTTGAAGCGGCCGTCGTCGCCGCCGGCCAGCGCCTCGCGCGGCGACAGCCAGATGGAATCGGTCGACTCCCGCCCGTCATGGGCGCCGAGCTGTGCCGGCGGCGCGGCCGCCAGGAAGAACCAGGTGTCGAACCGCTTGGGCATGCCCTCAGGCGTGATCCAGTGCGCGTAGGGCACGAGGGCATCGAGCGCCAGCACCAGGCCATGGGCCTCGATGACGTCGCGGAAGCTGATCTTGCTCTCGCACAAAGCGAGACGATGCTCGGCCTCGATGGCCCGGGCGGCGTCCGCTTCGATCAGCGCCTGCGCGCCTTTGCGGCGCGCCAGCAGGATGCCGCTCTCCTCGAAGGTCTCGCGGACGCCGGCGATGCGGAAGCCGAGCGCCTCTGCATCGAGACCGTGATCGCCGGCATAGAGCTCGGGGTTGCCGGCGATCTCGCGATCGCCCTTGTCGACGCTGCCGCCTGGAAACACCAGGGCGCCCGAGTTGAACTCGATCTGATGGTGACGCACCATCATGAAGAGTTCGATCTCCCGAGCCGCTGCGCTGTCGCGCAGCAGCAGCACGGTCGAGGCGGGACGAACGGCGGCAGCGTCAGCCATGGTTACTCCGCGGCAGTGGCTCGGGGTTGCAAATTGGCACGGGCGTCATAGCGAGCGACGCGCGACAGCAGATAGTCGACCTCGGCCTTGGCCGCGGCGCTGATGCCGGACGCCGGCTTGCGCTGCGCGCTCGAGGCGATGGCGCCGCGCTTCTGCAGCACGTATTTGCGCACGGCGAGGCCCGCGCCGGGCTGCTGCTCGTAGCGCACCAGCGGCAGATGCGCGTCGAACAGGTCATGCGCGGCGTCGCGCTTGCCGGCCTGCGACAGCTTGACGACGTCGACCAGCATCTCCGGGAAGGCGTAGCCGGTCATGGCGCCGTCGGCGCCGCGCTCCATCTCGAAGTCGAGGAACAGACCGCCATTGCCGCACAGGATGGACAACGGCTTCAGCGAGCCGTCCTTCTGGAACGCACGGAGTGCAGAGATCTTCTCCAGACCCGGCCAGTCCTCGTGCTTGAGCATCACGCAGGACGGGCTGTCCATCACGATCTTGCGGATGACGGAGGGCGTGAACTGGACCTGCTGCGTCAGCGGATAGTCCTGCAGCACCCAGGGAATGTCCTCGCCGATCGCGTCCTGCGCCTGCTTGAAATAGTTGGTGATCTGGTCGTCGGTGCGCAGGCTCGGCGGCGGCGCGATCATGACGCCGGCTGCGCCCGCATCCATCGTGGCGCGGGCCAGCGCGCGCATCGTGGCGAAGCCCGGCGACGACACGCCGACGATGATCTGCATGGTCTTCGCGCGCTTGACGAAGCGGATCGCCACCTCGGCGGACTCGGTCGCGTCGAGCTTCGGCGCCTCGCCCATGATGCCGAGCACGGTGATGCCGTCGCAGCCCGCCTCGGCATAGAAATCGACCAGGCGATCGATCGAGGCCTCGTCGATGCGGCCGTCATCGTGGAACGGCGTCGGCGCGATCGCGAAGGTGCCTTTGGCGGCGGCGGTGAGCTTCATCGTCTGGTCTCCAATCTCTCTGGCGTCGTTCCGCAAGGCGCTGCCCGGCGCAGGGCGCGGAGTCGATCTGGCCGATCATCGTTCTGGATTCCGGAACCTCACTTTCGCCTCGCTCTGCAGAGCTTCGGCGGGCCCCCGGAACGGGGCCAGACATACATCAAAACCGCCGCGCGGACTTTCGAATCTCGTCCTCCGAAAAGAATATCTCCCCTGCATGATCCGCGATGTCCTCGGCCTTCCAGGCCGAGGATGGCGGTTTCCAGCCGTCCATTTCCATCATGCGCAACTCGCGCACGCCGCGCGGACCGGAGACGCCGAGGACCTTCCCCGTCTGATCGCCCGAGAGGGAGCTGACCATGTAGAGCACGGCTGGCGCGATGCCTTCGGGCGTCAGCGCCGCGCCGGGGTTCTCCTTGTAGCGCGGCAGGTCGGCGGTCATGCGGGTCAGCGCGCCGGGCGCGAGCGTCCAGACCCGGATGTTGTACTTGCGGCCCTCGATCGCCAGCACGTTGGACAGGCCCCAGATACCACCCTTGGCGGCGCCGTAGTTGGACTGGCCGAAATTGCCGATCAGGCCCGAGGTCGACGAGGTGTTGACGATGACGCCGCCGCCATTGTCGCGCATCCAGCGGAACACCGGCAGGGTACAGCAGAACGTGCCCTTGAGGTGGACCTGGATCACCTTGTCCCAGTCGGCCTCGCTCGACTTGGCAAAGGTCTGGTCGCGCAGGATGCCGGCATTGTTGACCAGGATGTCGGCGCGGCCGAAATGGCGGATGGCGTCCTCGAACACCGACTGGCCGCCGGCCATGGTCGAGATGTCGGCGCCGTTCGCAACCGCGCGGCCCCCCTCGGCCTTGATGGCGGCGACCACCTGCTCGGCCATCGACAGGTCCGAGCCGGAGCCGTCGCGCGGGCCGCCGAGATCGTTGACCACCACCGCCGCGCCCTCGCGCGCGAACAGTTTTGCGTAGGCCTCACCGAGCCCGCCACCTGCGCCGGTGATCAGCGCCACCTTGCCGTCGAGCAGTCCCATGGGTGTCCTCCTACGCTTTACGGTTGCAGCTCCGCGCCGCTTGTTCACCTCTCCCCGCGTGCGGGGAGAGGTCGGATTGCATCGAAGATGCAATCCGGGTGAGGGGGACTCTCCGCGAGTCCGGTGGGCGTGGCCGCCCCTCACCCCACCCTCTCCCCGTGAAGAACGGGGAGAGGGAGACCACGGTCCGTGCCTTCCTAACTCAGCACCGTCTTGCCGTTCTTGATGACGGTGACGTTGCGGTCCTTCACCCGCGCTTCGAAGGAGATCACGTTGCCGTCCTTCCACAGATCGACCGTGACCGTCTCGCCCGGAAACACCGGCGAGGAGAACCGTGCCGCGTGCTGTTTGAACGCCGAGGCATCGTAGTCCGCATAGGTCTGCAGCACCGCGCGGCAGGTCAGGCCGTAGGTGCACATGCCGTGCAAGATCGGGCGCGGGAAGCCGGCGCGGCGGGCGAATTCGGGATCGGAGTGCAGCGGGTTGCGATCGCCGCACAGACGGTAGATCAGCGCCTGATCGGGACGCGTCGAAATGTCGACGCTGCGGTCCGGCGCACGTGACGGCACCGGATGTGGATCGGGGATGCCACTGGCCGGACCGCCGAAGCCGCCATCGCCGCGGGCGAAGCGCGAAGCGACGAGGGTTGCCAGCGGCGCGCCGCTCTCATCGCGCAGGATGGTCTGATGGCGGATCACGGCGCCCTTGTCCTTGCCCTTGTCGGACACGGCGAGGACGGAGGAGTCCGCGGTGATCTTCGCAGCGATCGCCAGCGGCTTGTGGAAGGTGATGTCGCGCTCGCCATCGACCACCAGCACGCGGTTGAGCTTCATGTCGCCGGGGCCCGCGCCCCATGCGGCGACCGACGCAAAGGTCGGCACCACCTTCAGCGGCCGCGGCTCGGCCGTGGCCTCGTTGACGAAGGCGAGTTCGCGCTCATCCATCGGATCGGCGCCCATGCCGATGCCATAGGCGTACAGCATGACGTCGCGATCGGTGTAGGCATAGGGCTGCCCGATCGCCTTCATCGCCATCAGCTCATCGTAGTTGATCGGCATGTCGCCTCCCTGAATTTCTTCATCGTAGGGTGGGCAAAGCGCAGCGTGCCCGCCACCTTTCTTGCAACGATCACGGTGGGCACGGCGCTCCGCGCCTTTGCCCACCCTCCACACTTGTTATGGGGTGCAAAGCTCGCCCTCCATCGTCATTGCGAGCGAAGCGAAGCAATCCAGGGCCGCGCAAGACGCCCTGGATTGCTTCGTCGCTTCGCTCCTCGCAATGACGCGTGGACGCATCTGTGCCCTCACCTAAACCGGCGTGAAGAACGGCAGCGGTGCGCCATCCGTCGGCTTGAACACCACCTTCACCTTCTGGCCGATCTTCAAGCTATCGAAATCGCAGTCCACGAAATTGGTCTGCAACGACGGCCCCTCTTTCAGAGTGACATAGCCAATCGCATACGGGCCCGTCGGCGACTTCCGCATGATCGAGAACGTGTAGATCTCGCCCTCGCCCGCGCTCTGCTCCCACACCGTCTGATCCGAGAAGCAGAACGGACAGATCGAGCGCGGGAAGTAGTGCGCCTCGCCGCAGGCGGTGCAGCGCTTGATCAGGAACTTGCCCTCGGCGGCCGCGTCCCAGAACGCCTTGGTCTCCGGGTTGGTGACGGGGGCCGGCAGTTTCTTGGCTTCAGACATCAGACGCGCTCCAGAATGCAGGTCGAGGCGGCGTGGCGCACGCCGAGGAGTCCACCGGTGCCGTGAGCGATGGCGAGATCGCAGTTCGGCACCTGCACCTTGGGATGGGCCTCGCCGCGCAACTGGCGCACGGCCTCGATCACCTTGGTCATGCCGCCGCGGTTGACGGGATGGTTGCTGCACAGGCCGCCACCGTCGGTGTTGAACGGCAGCTTGCCGACGCCGGAGATGAGATTGCCGTCGGCGACGAACTTGCCGCCCTCGCCCTTCTTGCAGAAGCCGAGGTCCTCGAGCTGCATCAGCACGGTGATGGTGAAGCTGTCATAGATCGAGGCGTACTTGATGTCTTTCGGCGTGATACCCGCCTCCTCGAACGCGCGCGGCCCTGACCAGACGCCGGCGGAGTAAGTGAGGTCGAGATCCTTGCCGCCGCGCGGCCCCTTCATCGCCTCGCCGTGGCCGATCAAACGCACCAGCGGCTTCTTCAAGCTCTTGGCGATCTCGGGCGTTGTCACGATCAGCGCGCCGCCGCCGTCGGTGACGACGCAGCAGTCCATGCGGTGCAGCGGATCGGAGATCATCGGCGAGTTGATAACGTCCTCGACCGTCACGACCTCCTTCAGCATCGCATGCGGATTGTACTGCGCGTGATGCGAGGCCGCGACCTTGATCCAGGCGAGCTGCTCGGAGGTGGTGCCGTAGTCGTGCATGTGGCGCATGGCGCACATGCCATAGGCGTTGTGCGTGGTCGCGCCATAGGCCATCTCGAAATCGGCTTCCGCGCCGGCGGCGCGCGGCGGCATCGGGCCGGTGCGCGGCTTGCCGGCGAGCGTGATCAGCGCGATCGAGCACTTGCCGGCGGCGATCGCCTCGGCGGCGTGGCCGACATGGATCAGATAGGAGCAGCCGCCGGTCTCGGTGGAATCGATGTGCCGCACCTTGAGCCCGAGATAATCGACCATCGGCCAGGCGCCGCCCGGCGCATCGCCCGCGCAGAAATAGCCGTCCACGTCCCTGGCGCTGAGCCCGGCATCCTCCAGCGCACCCTTGGCGACCTCGGCATGCAGCTGCGCGGTCGATTTGTCCGGTGCGTGCCGGGTCGGATGCTCGTAGATCCCGGCAATGTAGGCCTTGCCCTTGATGGTCAATTCCGTCTCCGCTTGTCGTCGTTTCCTGCCCGATGGTTGGAGATTTTCTGGACCGTTGCAGGAGGCTTGGCAAGCGTCTTGGCGAGCGCAGAAAATATTCCGCCGGGTGGAGATGGAGCGCGATCGCGCCTCCGACTCCGCCGTCGTCCCGGGCTTGACCCGGGACCCATAACCACAGACGGGTGTGAGAGTGCACACTGGTTGACCATCAAGTCTAATAATATCCGCCGGTGGGTATTGGTCCCGGGTCAAGCCCGGGACGACACCGATGGGTGTAGCGCGAGCGAGCCGATATCGAACTACACGAGAGCGCGTTCCCGCGACATCTCTGCCCGAGTCATGCTGATCTCTTTCACCCTCATCAATTCGGAGGGCGCAGGGAAGGCCAGGCGTCGACTGACGCCTGCGGCCCGCCTGCGAGAAAAAATGCAGGCGGCAGGTACCACAGGTGCAGCCGAGAAACGCCCGGCCTTCCCTGCGCGATGGTCTTCACGCTTATACGCAGTCTGCCTGGTGCGCCGGGCTTGTTGGCCACCATTGCCCGCGCGGCGCGCGAGCGCCGTCACGAACGTGACACCAGCATCGGGGTGCCAGCACGCTGCGACTTCACGTCCGCGCAAAACCGTTCGTCCGCGTAGCAAGCTACGCTGCGGCTTCCTCGCGGCCATCGCTCCCCGCCTCGCGTGTCGTGACGATCGCGCGCAACGCCCCTCCGAAGTGAGACGGGATAGCGACAATAGAGCATGATTTCTGGTTTTCGTAAAGCAAAATCTGCACGACGGGCATGGTCAAATGCAATTCTCGTTGAGCAGAACCTCAGGCTTGAGCCCAACGCTGAAGGAAAGGACTTTGCCATCCTGCGTCTCGAAGACGATGGCGCGCTTGCCATCGCTTCCCTCTGCGATCATCCAATAATGCGGCGGGGGCTCCGGCTCGGTGACTCCGTGGCGGGCGCGGTCGCGTGCGAATTCCTCGGCCTGCTCCGGACTGATGCCCCGGAAGTCGGGCGACAGCTCCTTCTTGACTTGCGGATATCCGCGGCGAACGTCCGCCTCCGTCGCGCCCACCCCAATCCCGTTCGCATCGACGACGGCCGGATCCGGCTTCGCATAGTCGCGGAGAAACACGGTCACGACGACGATCCGTCCATTGACGATGACGTAGGACAGCGCTTTGTCTTTCCCGTCCCTACGACCGGTGACGTAGCAATCCCTCGCGAATGGCGGCAAGACCGGCCCCAGCTTTGCCTTCAGCGCGCGCTCGGCCTGTGCGACGGTCATGCCAAGCCGGACCGGGCCAACGCCCTGCATCGAGAACTCATGGGCGCTCGCGGACAGCGACGCCATGAACATCATCACAGCCAAACATCCCATGCGCCGCATCATTGATCCTCGCCCGCTACGAGCCTGAAGCGTCGAATATCACAGAGACACGAGGATGTCGTAGGGGGGGCAAAGGCGCGACGCGGAGCGGCGCGACGTGCCCGCCATCGAGCAATGAACACGCCGCCAGACGGTGGGCACGCGCCGCCGGTGGCGGCGCTTTGCCCACTCTACGACACCTCGCGTGTGGCGCCCTACTCGGCCGCCATCTGGCGCGGCGCGGGCGGCGGGTTGGCGAGGTCGGCGGCCAATTGTGCGTAGCGCACCTTGGCATCCTGCACGGCCTTCTCCTTGACCGGGCCGTAGCCACGGATCTTGTCGGGCAGCGACAGGAATTCGGCGGCGATCTCGGCATTGGCCGGCGACAGCAGGCTCAGCACCGTGGCGACGTCCTTCTCGTAGCCGGCGATCAGGTCGCGCTCCATCTTGCGCTCGGCCGAGTAGCCGAAGATGTCGAGCGGCGTGCCGCGCAGGCCCTTCAGCTTCGCCAGCAGACGGAAGGTCTTCATCATACTCGGGCCATAGCTCTTCTTCTTCGGGCGGCCCTGCGGGTCGAGACCTGAGTTGAAGATCGGCGGCGCCAGGTTGAAGGAGACCTTGTAGTCGCCCTCGAAGGCGTCGTGGAGCTGCTTCTCGAAGGTGCCGTCCGAGAACAGCCGCGCGACCTCGTACTCGTCCTTGTAGGCCAGCAGTTTGGCGTAATTGATCGCGACCGCGCGCGGCAGCGCCTCGCCATAGCCGCCCTTCTCAGCGGCCTCGCGGACCTGGTCGACCAGCTTGCGGTAGCGCTTGGCCAGCCGTGCGTTCTGATACGCGGTGAGATGCGCCGTGCGGTGGGCGATGATCTCGTCCAAGGTCATCGCATCGAGCGATTTCGGCGGCACCGTCTCGTCCTGGCCGGTCATCATGCCGGCGACACGCTCGGGATTGACGACGATGAGACGGCCGAGCCGGAACGCCTCGGTGTTCATCTTGACGGCGACGCCGTTGATCGCGATCGCCTTTTCGATGGCCTCCGCCGACAGCGGCAGAAGGCCCTTCTGATAGGCATAGCCCATCATCATCATGTTGGTGGCGATGGAGTCGCCGAGCAGCGCCTCGGCCGGCTTGGTGAAGTCGAAGAAGGTCGCGTCCTTGCGCAGCGCGGTCTCCAGCAGGCTCGTCACCTTGCGGTTCTGGAAATTGAAATCGCGGTTGAGCACGAAGTCGGCGGTCGGGATCAGGTGGCTGTTGATCACGCCATGGGTGCGCTCGCTGTCGCACAAGGTGATCGTCTCCTTGGCGCCCGCCACCACCTCGTCGGCGGCGATGACGAGATCGGCGGTGCCGGTGACGATGCGTGAGCAGGTCACATCCGCGGTGTTCTGCGACAGCCGGACATGGCTGAGCACCGCGCCGCCCTTCTGCGCGAGACCGGACATGTCGAGGATCATCGAGGCCTTGCCCTCGATATGCGCGGCCATGCCGAGCAGCGCGCCGATGGTCAGCACGCCGGTGCCGCCGACGCCGCCGACGGCGACATTGTAGGGCCGGTCGAGCGACGGCTTGGTCAAGGGCTCCGGCATCTCGCCGATGTCGCCGAGCTCGGCCGGTGCGCGCGAGCGCGGCTTGCCGCCGTCGATGGTGACGAAGGACGGGCAGAAGCCCTTCACGCAGGAATAGTCCTTGTTGCACGAGGACTGGTTGATGACACGCTTGCGGCCGAGCTCGGTCTCCAAAGGCTCGACGGAGATGCAGTTCGATTGCACCGAGCAGTCGCCGCAGCCCTCGCAGACGGCCGGGTTGATGAAGACGCGGCGCTGCGGGTCCTCCATCGTGCCGCGCTTGCGGCGGCGGCGCTTCTCGGCGGCGCAGGTCTGCACGAACACGATGGCCGAGGCGCCCTTGGTCTGGCGCAAGGTCTTCATGACGTTCTCGAGCTCGTCGCGATGCGCCAGCTTGACGCCCGGCGCGATGCTGTCGGCCGGATAAGCGTCGGGATTTTCCGAGACCAGATAGATCTCGCGGATGCCCTCGGCATGGAGCTGGAAGGTGATCTGCTGCGGCGACAGATCGCCGTCATGGCGCTGGCCGCCGGTCATCGCGACGGCGTCGTTGTAGAGGATCTTGTAGGTGATGTTGGCCTTGGAGGCGACCGCCTGGCGGATCGCGAGGCTGCCGGAGTGGAAATAGGTGCCGTCACCGAGATTGGCGAAGATGTGCTCCTCGCCCGTGAACGGCGCGATGCCGACCCACGGCACGCCCTCGCCGCCCATATGCGTGAACGTCTCGGTGTTGCGGTTCATCCACAGCGACATGAAGTGGCAGCCGATGCCGGCCAGCGCGCGGCTGCCCTCGGGCACCTTGGTCGAAGTGTTGTGCGGACAGCCCGAGCAGAAATACGGCGTGCGCGCCACCGGCGAGACCAGCTGCATCTGCGAGGCGTCGCGGCCGTTGAACCAGTCGGCCTTGGCGCGCAGCATCGCCTTGATCTCGGGATTGAGGTCGAGGCGAAGCAGCCGCTCGGTCAGCGAGGTCGCGAGCGAGGCGACCGAGAGCTCGGTCGCGAACGGCAGGAAGCGCTTGTCGTGGTCGTCCATCTTGCCGACGATGCGCGGGCGGACGTCGTCGCGCCAGTTGAACAGCTCCTGCTTGACCTGGTTCTCGACGATCTCGCGGCGCTCTTCGATGATGAAGATCTCCTCGAGACCAACCGCGAATTGCCGCACGCCTTCCGGCTCCAGCGGCCAGGGCATGCCAATCTTGTAGAGGCGCAAGCCGATCTTGGCGGCGACCTCCTCGGTGATCCCGAGTTCGCGCAGCGCCTGGCGGATGTCCTCGTAGCTCTTGCCCGACGCCATGATGCCGTAGCGGGCGTTCGGGGAATCCATCGTGATGCGGTTGACCTTGTTGGCGCGGGCAAAGGCGATCGCGGCAAAGCCCTTGTAGTCCTGCAGCCGGCGGTCCTGCTCGAAGCGGTCGTCGGGCCAGCGCAGATTGAGGCCGCCCGGCGGCAGCTCGAAATCCGTGGGGATGACGAACGGCGTCATCTCGTCGTTGAGATTGATCTCGGCGGTGGTCTCGACTGTTTCCGTGATGACCTTCATGCCGACCCAGCAGCCGGAATAGCGCGACATCGCAATGCCGAGCAGGCCCATCTCGATCATCTCGTGGATCGAGGACGGATAGAGATACGGCATCAGCGCCGACATGAAGGCGTGGTCGGACTGATGCGGCACGGTGGAGGATTTGGCGCCATGGTCGTCGCCGGCGAGGCACAGCACGCCGCCGTTCTTGGCCGAGCCCGCGGCATTGCCGTGGCGGAACACGTCTCCGCAGCGGTCGACGCCGGGGCCCTTGCCGTACCAGATGCCGACGACGCCGTCATACTTGCCGCCGGGCGACAGATGCAGCTGCTGCGAGCCCCACACGGCTGTCGCCGCGAGGTCCTCGTTCACGCCGGGCTGGAACTTGATGTTGTACTGCTCGAGATGTTTGCGGGCGGAGAACAGCTGCTGATCGTAGCCGCCGAGCGGCGAGCCGCGATAGCCGGAGATGAAGCCTGCGGTGTTGAGGCCGGCGGCGCGGTCGCGCCGGATCTGGGCCATCGGCAGCCGCACCAGCGCCTGGATGCCGGTCAGGAAGATGTGGCCGGAGCTTGCGGTGTATTTCTGGTCGAGATTGATCTCGCTCTCGTTGATGCCCATTCCGCCCTCTTGCCGTGCTTTATCGGGGTGCGCGCCGAGCCGCTGTCCGGCGGAAGCGCGCGATCTGCCAATGATTTAAGTCTGCTTTTCAAGAATGCGCATCACAAATCTCGCGGATGCAGGGCAGCCACTCGAAATCGCAATTTCATGGCAGCCGACGGCGTCGGTCTTTGCGGTTTGTGTCGAAAACCGCCGCTCGCGCGAAATGGGATGATGTCCGCCATGGCTTCTCGCCGGCAAGCGGACAGTTACCGAATCGTTGCCGCCGGCGCTGACCCCGCAAGCTGGCTCATTGTGCATCGCGAAAGATGCGTCAGCTCCGGCCCTCCCCCGTGAACACGAACTGCGGCATGTTCCATTTGTAGCGGATCGCCAATAGCCGGAACGACAGGCCGAAGGCGAAAGTCAGCGCGGTCAGGATGCCGCTGCCGAGACCGAACAACAGGCCCGTCGCATAGATCAGCCCGGTGAGCAGCGACACGCTGGCATAGAGCTCGGCACGGAACAGCAGCGGCACGTCGTTGCACAGGATGTCACGCAGCACGCCGCCGGCACAGCCAGTGATCATGCCGGCGACGATGACGATGCCGAACGGCACGTTCATCTGCCAGGCGATGGTGCAGCCCGACATCGTGAACACGACGAGCCCGATGGCATCGAGCACGAGGAAGGCCATGGTCAGCCGGTGCACGACGCGCGCCATCGCGATGGTCACGAACGGCGCCAGCAAGGTCAGCAGCAGCAGCGAGGGCTGCGCGACCCAGGCCAGCGGATAATGCCCGAGCAGCACATCGCGCAGGGTCCCGCCGCCGAGCGCCGTGATGGCGCCGAGCAGGCAGACGCCCATCCAGTCCATGCTGCGACGGCCGGCCGCAAGCGCCGCCGTCATCGCCTGCGCCGCGAGCGCGATCCACGACAACAGATGCAACACGCTATCGGCGGGCGGCAGGTTCCACATCGGGAGCTCCAGGGCAAATCAGTCAATCAGAATCGCTCACGCTGACGCGGAACCTTAGCGCGTCGATGCGCGGCGCAACGCGCGAATTCGCAGGGTTTCGCGGAACAGAGCCGGGGCTGCCCTGGTTGTCGGGGGACAATTGCAAGGAGGACCTCCATGGCCAACGAACGACTTCCGAACGAACGTTACCCCGACGGCATGAACCGCCCAGACATGAGCACGCGGCCCGGCGTGACCGGTGCTGACATGACCGGCGCCGGCATGAGCGGCACTGAGTACGAGCGCGCCGCGCGGCTGGACAGCCAACTGCAGCCCGATCCCGAACTCACCGAAGGGCGGGCGTCGACGGGCCGCATGGCGGCCTATGCTCTGGGCATCGCGATCCTGCTCGGCGCCGTGTTCTATGGATTGAACAGCGCCTCGATGCGGACCGACCAGGCGAGCACGACCCCTGCCTCGCAGTCGGCGTCGACCAGCAAGGGCAGCACCAACACCTCGCCCGGCGTGACCACCGGTGCCGCGGGTGACCGGACCACGCCGGCAGCGCCGCCGGCTGGCCAGACCAACAACGCCAAATAAGACCAACAACCAATCTCGCGGATGGCTCAGCGCCATCAGCAACTCCGCGGCGGGTGAGCGATCATCCGCCGCCTTTTTGTTTGTTGCACACGACGTGTTTGTTGCACGCGAAGGAGGCCGCGCTGGAACGATTGCCGCGCTTCGCGATTGAACGTGCGGCACTTTGACACAACACTCCTGGAGGAGACGAACAATGAAAGCTTTGGCTCTCGCGGCTGCGGCCGGCACGCTCATGATGACGGCTGCTTCGGCTGCGCCACTCTCGCCGCAGGTTTCGGTGACCCCGCAGCGCGACGTCCAGACGGTCCGCATGGTTTGCAACGAGGACGGCCGCTGCTGGCGGGAGCACCGCGAGCGTCGTGTCATCATCGAGGACCGCGACCGCGGCTCCTACGCCTATGCGCCGCGGGAGCGCTACATCGAACGCCATCGCTATGAGGACCGCGGCGGCATCGGGATCCGTGCGCCCGGCGTGAGCGTCGGCATTGGTGTAGACCGCGACTAGGCGCAGCGCGTTTTGATCGTCAAAAGAAGCCGCGGCCCGGGCCGCGGCTTCTCTCATGTGCAGCCTGGTCTCAACCGAAGATCTTGTTCAAGTCGCCCCCGGGATAGCCGTTGGCCAATTCGGTGAAGGTGCCCTGCTCGGCCATCTCCTTGGCTGCGCGCATGAAGCCGGCCCAGGCCATCCGCGCCAGTGAACCACCGACGCTGATACGGCGCACGCCGAGGTCGGCGGCCTGACTCAGCGAGAGACCGGACGCCCCGATCAGCAGGTTGACCGGCTTCGGCGCGACCGCTTTGACGACGGCGGCAATCTCCTCGACTGTCTTGATCCCCGGTGCATAGAGACAATCCGCGCCAGCCTCGGCGTACGCCGAGAGTCGATCGATGACGAGGCCGAGGTCGGGCTTGCCCCAGAGAAACGCCTCGCAGCGGCCGGTCAGCAGCACGTCGCCGCCGTTGGCATCGATGGCTCCTCGCGCGGCGCGGATGCGCGCCACCGCCAACTCGCGATCATACAGCGGATGGTCCTTGTCGCCCGTGGAATCCTCGATCGATAGACCAGCGACGCCGGTCGCGACCGCGCGCGCGACATTGGCCGCCACACCCTCCGGCGCCTCGGCGAAGCCACCCTCGAAATCGGCATTGACGGGAATGTCGACCGCCGCCGACAGCGCGGCGAGATGCGCCAGCATCTCGTCCAACGCCGTGTGGGTGTCGGCCTTGCCGATCGACCAGGCGAAGCCGGCGCTGCTCGAGGCGATCGCCTTGAAGCCGAGATGCTGCAGCATCTTCGCGGTGCCGACGTCGAACGGATTCGGCAGCACGAAGCAGCCGGACTCATGAAGCCTGCGAAAGGCGGCGCGCTTGTCTGCCGTGGTGACCGTCATGTCATCCCTCCCAACTCTTTTTGGTTGCACCAGCATAATACCGCTCTCATCGCACGGCTACGACATTGCGCAGAAATGTTCGTTCTTCGCCCAGAATGAGCTTGTGCTCCTCCGCGAGTGCGAAATTCGCCCGGCCCTCCGCATCATTGCGCAAGGTCGCGCGATAGCGCTCGTAAGCGGCCAGACTGTCGAAGGAAATCAGGCCATAGGCGACGTCGTTAGTCCCCTCATGCGGCATGAAATAGCCGATCAGATCGCCGCCGCAGCGCGGAATGATCGAGAGCCAGCGTTGCGCATAGTGCTCGAACACGTCGCGCTTGAACGGATCGATGCGATAGCGGATGAAGACGGTGATCGTCATGACAACCTCGAGTATGTTTGACACAACCGACACTATCCGCTTGCCCGGCGGCAATGCTTCGCCTAGCATCGAAGTATGAAATCAGGCCCTGATATCGCGATGGTTGCAGCGTTGGTCGGAGACCCCGCCCGCGCGAACATGCTGACCGCCCTGCTCTCGGGCCGCGCGCTGACCGCCACCGAGCTCGCGCAGGAGGCGGGCGTGACGCCGCAGACCGCGAGCTCGCATCTCGCCAAGCTCGAGGGCGGCGGGCTGGTCGAGCCGGAGAAGCAGGGCCGCCATCGCTACTACCGGCTCGCCGATCCCGATGTCGCCGACGTCCTGGAAAAGCTCGCCGGGCTTGCGGCCCGTGCCGGTCACATGCGCGTGCGCACCGGGCCAAAAGAGCCGGAGCTGCGCCGCGCACGCATCTGCTACGACCATCTGGCCGGCGACCTCGGCGTGCAGATGCTCGACAGCATGGTGCGGCAGCGGCTGGTGCGCCGGCGCAAGCAGGAGATCGTGCTGACCGAGGACGGCGAGCAGTTCCTGGCGCGGCATCTGCGGATCTCGCCGGAGATGCTGGCGCACCCGCGCCGCCCCGTGTGCAAGGCTTGTCTCGACTGGAGCGCGCGGCGTCACCATCTGGCCGGAACGCTCGGCGCAGCCTTGATGAAGCGTTTCACCGAATTGAAATGGGCCGCGCGCGATACGACGCCGGGTAGCAGGGTCGTCAACTTCAGCCGTGCCGGCGAAAGGCATTTCGCGGCGCTGTTCGGGCCGGCTGACGGCTGAGCATCACGCGCTGTTTATCGCTTGCGAGCGGAGCGTGCTTGCGTCCCGAGCGAACGCGGGTCACCGCAGGACGGTTGACGACGATGTCGTCGTGTCCGTCCTGGAGTTTCAATGTCTCGCTTCGCCGTCGCACTTTTCGCCGCCCTGCTCGCAGTCGCGCCCACCATGGCCCCGGCTGCCGATACTGCGCGCGAACCCTATGGCGTCAATCTCGAAGGCTTCCCCTATCCCTACCCGGTCAGCCTGCTGCCCCTGGTGAACGACGGCGAGCAACTGCGCATGGCCTATATGGACGTGGCGCCGGCGCAGCCGAACGGCCGGACCGTTCTGCTGCTGCATGGCCGCAACTTCCCCTCGAGCTACTGGGCACCGGTCATCAAGACGCTGACCGGCGCCGGCTTCCGCGTCGTGGTGCCGGATCAGGTCGGCTTCGGCAAATCGTCCAAGCCCACGGGCGAGCTGCATTTCGATACGCTGGCGCGCAACACCATCGCGCTGCTCGATCACCTCGGGATTGGCAAGGCCGAGGTCGTTGCGCATTCGATGGGCGGCATGCTCGCGGTGCGCATCGCCCGCGCCTATCCCGACCGCGTCACGCATCTCGTGCTGACCGCGCCGATCGGCCTGGAGGATTATCGCATGTACGTTCCGCCGATCGCCTCCGAGACCATCATGGCGAACGAGGATCGCCTCACCGCCGAGGGTTACCGCAAGCAGCTCGAAACCAACTACGCACTCAAGCTGCCGACCGATCAGGTCACGCCGTTCATCGACGCACGGTTCAATCTGAAGGACAGCGCGGATTATTCTCGCTGGCTGAAGAGCTTCGTCAGCTCCTATCAGATGATCTATCGTGAGCCGGTCGTGCACGAAATTCCGCTGCTCACACAGCCGACGCTGTTCATCATGGGCGCCGATGATCACAACGCGCCGGGACGGCCGAATGCGCCGGAGGCCCTGCGCGCCAAGATGGGACAGAATGCGGAACTTGCCAAAACCCTCGCAAGTCAGATGCGCGACGCCCGGGCCGAGGTGATCGCAAATGCCGGCCACCTCGTGTTTCTGGATGCGCCCGCAAAGTACGACGCGTTGCTGCTGGAGTTTCTCGGCAAATAGCCCAGGCGATCACACGCGGAAGGGACACCGGCGAGGCCGCGTCCCTGCCGCGGCGCCGGGCTCACCAGTTGCGGAAGCAGCGCTTGCCATAAGGGCCGGTGTGCCAGCCCGGGGGACAATTGTAGAGCGGCCGGCATGCGCCGCGTGGTCCGCGGTGGAAACCGGGCCCGCACCCCTGCGCCACCTGGATGATCTCCACGCCGGACGGGCCCTGCAGCAAGGCTGGCGACACCGGCGCGAGCGGGACTGCCTGAGCAGCCGACACACCGAACAGGCCAAGCCCGATCACGATCGCGGAAGCGGCTAGAATCTTCATCGCACCATTCCCTCCCTCAAGACGCCGCGATGCGGCGTTCCCTGGAGTAGTCTCAGGGCGAGCTGAAACGTTCAGGCATCGCCAGGAATGATGCCGGTGCAAGGGCCGCCGACTGCGGCTCAGGCCCCGACAATTTGCGCCAGCACGAAACTCTCGCGCGTGCGCGTGACGTCGGGCCAGTCGCGATTGAAGTCGGCGATCAGCCGCTTCATCTCGCCGCCGCCCACCGCCCGCTCCATCGAGACGGCGTCGTCGAACTGATACATCGCCTGATGCACGGCGGGATCCGTGAGGCTCCAGACGCGCCACGCCTTGCTGACTCCAAAGCTCTTGATCGCGTCGGGCAGATGGACGTCGCGATACCAGCGGTCAAATGCGTCGCGCCTAGCCGGATCGGGCACGGTGGCGCGGACGACGAAGATGGCTGCGGGCATGGGTTCCTCCGGGTTGTTATTGGTCTTGGCGCCACAGCCTACCAGCGATCAAAGGCTCAGCGAAATCCTGCGGCCAGCGACACCACCTGTCCATCGAGCCCGTTGAAGCCGTGATGTCCACGGGCCTGGCACGGATCGCCCTCTTCCGCGCCGCCCGACAGCCATTTGACGCGGGCGCGGCCGCCGGACCATTTGATGAAGGGCTCGACGCCGGCCGGCAGCGTGACCTTGCAGGCATCATTGGTGTGATGGATGACGAGCGTGCGCGGCAGCGCCGCGGGCGAGCCCAGGATCGACATCACGTTCGACGAACTGCCCGAGTCCTGGCTGAGCAATCCGGAGGTCAGCACCAGCGCATCCGGCCGCGCACCACGCGCGATCCCCTCGGCGGCGCGCAAGGTGCCGCGGCTGGTGCCGATCACCGTCACCGGGCGCTTGATCGCGGCCATATAGTCGACGGCCGCCTTGAGGTCGGTATTGGCGTCGGCGATCATCACCGCGAGCCCGCGGGCCGCATAGGCGTTGCGCGTTCGCACCAACTGATTGCCGAGAAGGCCGTGGATGTCGCCGTGGTCGCCGACATTGATGGCGCCGTCGCCGCCGGGCAGCAGGATCACGCTGGCGCGCACCGCCTTGGGCCGGATCAGCGCGACACGCGAGCCGCCGAAAGTCACAGTTTCGTCGGCACGGGCCGCTTCAGCCGCTGTAACCAAGAGCACCAGCGCCAGACAGCTCCGCACGATCACGCGACACGACCTGGTCGTCAGTCCGATCATCGCAGCCTCCCCCGCGCCGACTCAGGCGGGCGGAAGACTAGCAGAAAGACAACGAGGCCCGGAGTGCCTAGGAGTCCGGGCCTCGTCACCTCGCGACCTCGCGCGAGCGAAGCCGGTCGGTGTTTGGTGATATCTAGGCCGCGCTCACGCGGACCGCATTGAGCTGGCTCAAGCCGTCAATAGCAGCGCGTAATCGTGACGCTGTGATCGCCGCCGCGGCGTCCCGGCACCGTCACCGTCTGCATCGGACAGCTCGACACATAGGGCCGGTCGGACGGCACGACGTTCGGCGGATAGCGGTGCGCCCAGTCCCACGGCACGTCGTAGGTATAGGTGTAACGCACGTCCGCCGAGGTGCGCTCGGGGATCTGCTGGATCACCGGCTCGCCGGTACCGCCATACGCAAACGCGCCGGTCGCCGGCAAATAGGGCCGATAGAAGCGGTGGTGCGGACGGACGATGGTCACCGGCGGCGCGACGTGGCCAGCTGCAGCGGGCGCAGCGGCGACCGGCGCCGCCACCGCAGCGCCTGAGCCGGCCGAGGCGGCCTGCGACGACAGCATCAGCGCGGCGGCCCCTGCGCAGGCAACCCAAACCCGATAAGAAAACGCCGATGTTCTATCAGCCATGATACGCGACCTCTACCCTACGCACTCGCCTGCCTTGACCATCAAAGCTAGGCCAGCGGCCCAGTTCCCGCAAACCCATCGTTAAAGGTTAGTTAAGCCGGATGCTTAACGCCAGGGTCCGCGGAAGTGCCAGATTGCCGCGCCGAGCACAGCAGCGGGAAAGCTGCCGCGCCCTTCGATTTCGTGAGACTTCAAAGCGGGGACCTCCTCCGCCCCCCCCTCGTTCCCCGCTTCACAGCGGCAGATTGTCGTGCTTCTTCGCCGGCATCTCCATCTTCTTGTCGCGCAGCATCGCGAGCGCGCGGGCGATGCGGCGGCGGGTGGAGTGCGGCATGATCACGTCGTCGATATAGCCGCGCTCGGCGGCGATGAACGGCGACAGGAAGCGGTCCTCATATTCCTTGGTGCGGGCGGCGATCTTTTCCGGGTCCGCCATGTCGGCCCGGAAGATGATCTCGACCGCGCCCTTGGCGCCCATCACCGCGATCTGCGCCGTCGGCCAGGCGTAGTTCATGTCGGCGCCGATCTCCTTCGAGGCCATGACGTCGAAGGCGCCGCCGTAGGCCTTGCGGGTGATCACGGTGACCAGCGGCACGGTGCATTGCGAGTAGGCGAACAAGAGCTTCGCGCCGTGCTTGATCAGGCCGCCATATTCCTGCGCGGTGCCCGGCAGGAAGCCCGGCACGTCGACGAAGGTGACGATCGGGATGTTGAAGGCGTCGCAGAAGCGGACGAAGCGCGCGGCCTTGCGCGAGGCGTCCGAGTCGAGCACGCCGGCCAGCACCATCGGCTGGTTGGCGACGAAGCCGACGGTGCGGCCGGCGATGCGGCCGAAGCCGGTGACGATGTTCTTGGCAAAGAGGTCCGCGATCTCGAAGAAGTCGCCCTCGTCGACCACCTTCAGGATCAGCTCCTTCATGTCGTAGGGCTTGTTCGGATTGTCCGGGATGAGCGTGTCCAAGGACATGTCGACGCGCTCGATGTCGTCGAAGCTCGGCCATTCCGGCACGCCGTCGGAGTTGTTGGACGGCAGGAAGTCGATCAGACGGCGCATCTGCAACAGCGTCTCGACATCGTTGTCGAACGCGCCGTCGGCGATCGAGGAGCGCGTCGCATGCACCGAGGCGCCGCCGAGCTCCTCGGCCGTCACCACCTCGTTGGTCACGGTCTTCACGACATCGGGGCCGGTGACGAACATGTAGCTGGTGTTCTTCACCATGAAGATGAAGTCGGTCATGGCCGGCGAATAGACGTCGCCGCCGGCGCAGGGGCCCATGATCACGGAGATCTGCGGGATCACGCCGGAGGCCAGCACGTTGCGGCGGAAGACGTAGGAATAGCCCGCGAGCGCCGCGACGCCCTCCTGGATGCGCGCGCCGCCGGCATCATAAAGCCCGATGATCGGCGCGCGCGCCTTCATCGCCATGTCCTGCAGCTTGGTGATCTTCAGCGCGTGGGTCTCGGACAGCGAGCCGCCGAACACGGTGAAATCCTTGGCGAAGACGAAGGTCTTGCGGCCGTTGACGGTGCCCCAGCCGGTGACGACGCCGTCGCCGGGGATCTTGTTCTTTTCCATCCCGAACTCGGTCGAGCGGTGCTCGACGAACATGTCGAACTCCTCGAACGAGCCCTTGTCGAGCAGCAGTTCGATGCGCTCGCGGGCCGTCAGCTTGCCGCGGGCATGCTGCGCCTCGATACGCTTCTCGCCGCCGCCGAGCTTGGCGCCTTTGCGCCGCTCCTCGAGGGTGTCCAGGATGTCCTTCATGCGCTTCCCGCCCGTTCCCGATATCGTGACCGTTGGCGGCCTTCTAACACGGCTGTTTCGGCGGCGAAAAGCGGCTTTCGGCAGGGCTGCCCCTCATCCCACAGTTCGGAATTAGAAGCAGAATCAGGGATATGGCCACCGGCCGGACGCGGGATCGCCGATCTCGGCCACCTCCGGCGCCCTCCTCTCGTGGGAACGGCCCAGATCCGCCCTGCGGACCTGGGCCGCCGCATCAGACTCAATGCGCCGCCGACGGCACCTCCTCCTTGGCTCCGGCTGGGACCGTCTCCTTGCCGCGGGTGAAGAACCGGATCACCATCACGAAGAACACCGGCACCCAGAACACGGCGAGGAAGGTCGCCGTGATCATGCCGCCGAGCACGCCGGTGCCGAGCGCCTGCTGGCTGGCGCCGCTCGCGCCGGTGGCGATCACCAGCGGCACGACGCCGAGGATGAAGGCCAGCGACGTCATGATGATCGGCCGGAAGCGGAGCTCGCAGGCGGTCACCGTCGCCTCGATCAGCGGCGTGCCGCGGGCCCGGAGGTCCTTGGCAAACTCGATGATGAGAATGGCGTTCTTGGCCGACAGGCCGATGATGGTGATGACGCCCACCGTGAAATAGACGTCGTTGGGCAGGCCGCGCAGCCAGGCGGCGGCGACCGACCCGATGAGGCCGAGCGGCACCGCGAGCATGACGGCGAACGGAATCGCCCAGCTCTCATACAGCGCGGCGAGACACAGGAACACGAACAGGATCGACAGGCCGAGCAGGAACACCGCCTGCGATCCCGCAAGCTTCTCCTGCAAGGACTGTCCGGTCCAGGCGTAGCCGAAGCCCTTCGGCAAGGTGCCCATGAGCCGCTCCATCTCGGCGATCGCGTCGCCCGAGGTGTAGCCGGGCTTCGGATTGCCGGTGATGCGGACCGACGGATAGCCGTCGAAACCGACGACCTGGGTCGGACCGACCGACCAGGCGATGCGCGCGAACGACGAGAACGGCACCATCTCGCCGGCATTGTTGCGGACGCTGTAGGTCAGCAGATGATCGGGCTTGGTGCGCTTGTCCTCGTCGGCCTGGACGACGACGCGCTGCATGCGCCCGAGATTCGGGAAGTCGTTGATGTAGTTCGAGCCGAGGCTGGTCGACAGCGCGCCGTTGATCGCGGCGAAGGTCACCCCGAGCGCGGCCGCCTTGGCGCGGTCGATCTCGAGCCGCACCAGCGGCGCCGGCGGCAGGCCTTCGACGCTGAGCTTGCCGAGCACGGGCGATTCCGCGGCGGCCTTGAACAACTGGTCCTTCGCCGCCATCAGCGCGTCATAGCCGCGCTGCGAACGGTCCTGCAGACGGAAGCTGAAGCCCGACGTGTTGCCGAGGTTGTCGATCGGCGGCGGCGCCAGCACCGAGACCTCGGCGTCCCGGATCTTGGCCAGTTCCGGATTGAGACGCGCGATCAGGGCGTCCGCGCTCTCGTTGCGGCCGCGCTCCGACCAGTCCTTCAGCGTCACGAAGGCCTGCGCCGTGTTCGAGCCCTGGCCGTAGAAGCTGAAGCCGGCGATGAAGGACACCGTGTCGATGCCGGGCGTCTCCGCGAGCTTCTTCTCCACCGTCTGCACCACATCGAGCGTGCGGTTGGTGCTGGCGTCGGCCGGCGTCAGCACGTCGACCATCACGAAGCCCTGGTCGTCGACCGGCAGGAAGCCGCCCGGCAGGCGCCACAGCGAATAGCCGAGGCCCGCGAGCAGCAGGACGTAGATGATCATGAACCGGCCGCCGCGGGCGACGACCCAGCGCGTCGCGCCGGTGTAGCGCTCCGTCACCCGGCCGAACCAGCGGTTGAACCAGCCGAAGAAGCCGCGCTTGGCATGGCCGTGGCCCTTCTCGATCGGCTTGAGCAGGGTCGCACACAGCGCCGGCGTCAAGGACAGCGCGAGGAAGGCCGAGAAGCCGATCGACACCACCATCGACGCCGAGAACTGCTGATACATGATGCCGACCGAGCCCGGGAAGAAGGCCATCGGCACGAACACCGCCATCAGCACCAGCGTGATGCCGATGACCGCACCGGTGATCTGCTCCATCGCCTTGACGGTGGCCTCGCGGGGCGACAGCCCCTCCTCCGCCATGATGCGCTCGACGTTCTCGACGACGACGATGGCGTCGTCGACCAGGATGCCGATCGCGAGCACCATGCCGAACATCGTCAGCACGTTGATGGAGAAGCCGAGGCTGAGCAGCACCGCACAGGTGCCGAGCAGCGCGATCGGCACCACGATGGTCGGAATCAGCGTGTAGCGGATGTTCTGCAGGAACAGGAACATCACCAGGAAGACGAGGATCACCGCCTCGCCCAGGGTCATCAGCACCTTCTTGACGGAGGCGGCGATGACCGGGGTGATGTCGTAGGAGACCTCGTATTTGACGCCCGGCGGGAAGAACGCGGCGAGCTCAGCCATGCGAGTCTTCACCGCCGTCGCCGTGGCGAGCGCGTTGCCGGTCGGTGCCAACTGTACCGCGACCGCGGCGGCCGGCTTGCCGTCGAGCCAGGACGAGAAGGCGTAGGTCAGGCCGCCCACCTCGATCTTGGCGACGTCGGACAGCTTGACGGCGGAGCCATTGAGATTGGCGCGCAGCACGATGTTGCCGAACTCCTCCGGCGACTCCAGCTGCCCTTTCACCAGCACGGTGTTCTGCGTGCGCTGGGCCCTGGGCGACGGCGGCACGCCGAGAATGCCGGAGGCGACCTGCGCGTTCTGCGCAGCGATCGCGGCATCGACGTCCTGCGCGGTGAGGCCCAGACCGAGCAGCTTGTCCGGATCGAGCCAGATGCGCATCGCGCGCTCGGTGGCAAACAGACGGGCGCGGCCGACGCCCGGCAGGCGCCGCAGCTCCGGCAGCACGTAGCGGGTGGCCACGTCGCCGAGACCGATTTCGTCGAGGCTGCCATCGGTGGAGGTCAGCGTGACGAACTGCAGGATGGCGCTCGAGGCCTCGAGAATGACGATGCCCTGCTTGCGCACGGCCTCAGGCAAACGCGGCTCGATGCGCTTGATACGGTTCTGCACGTCGACCGCGGCGAGCTCGATATCGGTGCCCGGCTTGAACTGGGCGATGATCTCGACTTCGCCCGTGGTGTCGCTGGTCGATTCATAGTTCAGGATGCCGGCGGCGCCGTTGAGCTCCTCCTCGATCAGGCGCGTGACGCTGTAATACAGGTTCTCGGTCGACGCGCCCGGATAAGCGGTCGAGATCGAGATCGAAGGCGGCGCGATGATCGGATATTGCGCGACCGGCAGGAACGGAATCGACAGGATGCCGCCGAGACAGATGAAGATCGCCACGACCCAGGCAAAGATCGGACGTGCGATGAAAAAGGGTGACATGTGAGATGCTCTCCGGGCCGCGGGCCACGTTTACTTCGCAGCGGACGGCTTGTCGGCGACCGACATCTTCCACGGCACCGGCGTGACCGCACTGCCGGGCCCGAACTTCTGGAAGCCGTCGACGACGATCTTCCAGCCGGGCTTGAGACCATCCTCGATCAGCATGCCGCCGTTGAGCGAACGCCCGAGCCGCACCGGCTGCAGGTTCGCGCGCCCCTCATTGTTGACGACGTAGACGGCGCTGTTGCCGGCCGTCGTCCGCTGCACGGCCTGCGACGGCACGACGATGCCCGCAGTGTCGATCGCCTCCTCGATCTGAACGCGGACATACATGCCCGGGAGCAGCTCGCCCTCCGGATTCGGAAACTCGCCGCGCAAGGTGACCTTGGCCGTGGACGGATCGACGCTGACATCGGAGAACAGCAGCCGTCCCGCATGCTTGTAGGTCGAGCCGTCGTCGAACACGAGACGGACACGCGCCGCCTCCGGCGACACGCTCTTGAGCCGGCCTTCGGCGAGATCACGCCGCAACTGATTCAGCTCGTCCACGGACTGCGTGAAGTCGGCATACACAGGATCGAGCTGCTGGATGGTCGCAAGATGCGTCGTCTCGTTCGGATTGACCAGCGCGCCTTCGGTCACCAGCGCACGTCCGATGCGGCCGGAGATCGGCGCCCGCACCGTGGCCCAGTCGAGATTGAGCTGGGCCTGCGCCACCGAGGCCTTCTGCGCGGCGACCTCGGCCTGGGCCTGACGCTCCGCCGCGACGGCCAGCTCATACTGCGCCTGCGTGGTCGCCTCGCCCTTCAAAAGGTTCTTCAGTCGATCTTCCTGCCGGTCCGCCTGATAGAGCACGGCCTCGGCCTTGGCGAGCGCGGCGCGCGCCTTCTCGAGCTCGACCTCGAACGGAGCCGGATCGATCCGGTAGAGCACGGCGCCCGCCTCGACCATCGCGCCTTGCTGAAAGCTGCGCTCGACGACGATGCCGCTGACGCGTGGACGCACCTCCGCAATCCGCATCGACGTGATCCGTCCCGGCAGGTCCTTGGTCAAGGTCACCGGCGCCGAGATGACATTGACGACGCCAACCTCCGGAGGATTACCGGTTCCCGGCGCTGAGGCGGCATTGCGGTCACTGCACGCCGCAAGCGTCAGGAGCGATGCGCCACAGACCATCGCACCGGCAGAACGGATCAACTGCTCTTTCAACATGAAGCCCATCTGATTACTTCGCGGCGCGCATCATTCCCGGGTCGATTCAGGGCCGGTCCGATCATCGAAGAATGACCGGTCGCCCTGCCCCAGGTCGTCGCTCACAAACTTGGCGCGCCGTATACCACGGTCGCGAGCTGACGAACTTTCGTGCGGCGGTTACATAGGTGACCTGTTAGCTCCCGGCCAGCTTCTTTCCTGAACAAAACGCCGCCTGCGACAACGACGCCGAGGACATCGACGGCGGCTGCGCACTTTGTCGCGGTCCTCCCATTCGACGCGGGCCACGAGATAGCGCATGAGCCCGCCACGATAAGACGACCGCATATCCGTTACGGATCAGTGACGCTGCAGACTGCGCGACATTTTTTCGCGGAGCTCGCTGCTCATCAGTCCCGCTCCGACGCGGTCGAGAGGCGCCTTGCCTCCGATTGGCCTCTGCCGGCGCGCATATTCTCAGGCTTTCGTCGAGCTGCTAACGGATCGTTCACGATGCCGTCATCTGGTGTCATCACACCGACTCCGTTGATGTCACTGCATGACATCGTCCGCTGGATGTGTATTGGCCTGGACGCGTCAAACAGCGGATATGACGAAGCGATCCCGCGGCGACTTGCGCCCGAGCTTTGCATTCGGCCAACCTCTTCTCTGGACGAAGAGGCGCAGGGAAGACCGGGTATCGACTGACACCCGCGGTCCGCGTGCAGCAGATAAGCACGCGGCAGAACCACAGGTTCAGCCCAATATCCGGCCTTCCCTGCGCGACGGTTTTGCGGGTTATAGGTGCTCTCCCCGGGGACCGGCTGTCTTGCCCCCGTCACCAGCGGATCATCACCACCGGCTTGGTCTCAGCGTCGGGAGACCAGGACCACACCACTTCGCCGTCGCCTCACTCCGTTCGTCGGCCCGACTGTGACATCAGGCTGCAGAGCGACGCGCCCATCGCATCTCCGGCTCGACGTTCGTGACGATCGCGAAACGTCCCTCTTCAGCGAGCCGGGATGCGCGAGACTGTGAGGGTGATTTGCCCGACAAGGCAAGGGATGCATGCGCGACAAACTGGCACGACGGGCGGTTTGGACATGCGCGCCATGCGGAGATTGCCCGTCGTGCAGGTGACATATCAACGGCGTCAAGACCGTTGCGATCTGCTGTCATGACTCCGTGACAGACAAGGCCCAGGAGGAGACGGCCTTGCGAAGCCTGATGCAAGGCGCGGCTCCGGCGGCTAGACTGCCGCCATGCCCAGATTCCCGATCAGCTCCGGCCTCGACCGGCGAACATTGCTCCGCATGGCATTGCAGGCCGGCCTGCTGCCGCTCGGCGCGCCGCTCACGCACATCGCGCGGGCGCAGACGCCGGCGCTGAAATCCAACCCGTTCACGCTCGGCGTTGCCTCCGGTGACCCCGCTCCCGACGGCTTCGTGATCTGGACCCGGCTCGCGCCCGAGCCGCTGCAGCCGCGCGGCGGGATGATCGCGCTGCCCCGCGAGGTGAGCTGGGAGGTCGCCAGCGATGCGGGGATGAAGGACATCGTGCAGTCCGGACTTGCGATCGCCCGCATGGAGCTCGGGCACTCCGTGCATGTCGAGGTCGCGGGCCTCGCTCCCGGGCGCGACTACTACTATCGGTTCCGCCTGCCCGAGGCGGAGAGCCCGGTCGGGCGTGCGCGGACCTTTCCCGCGGCCGGCGCCGACGTCGCGCAGATGCGCTTCGCTTCGGCAGGCTGCCAGGAATGGGATCGCGGCTACTACACGGCGTGGCGCGCGATCGCGCAGGACCAGCTCGACTTCGTCTTCCACTACGGCGACTACATCTACGAACATCCCTATGCCGCCGACCACAAGGGCGTGGCGCTGCCGCGCCCGATGCCGAAGAACTTCGCCACCTGCTACACCCTGCCTGAGTACCGGCAGCGCTATGCGCTCTACAAGACCGATCCCGACCTGCAGGCCGCGCACGCCTCGTGCCCGTTCCTGCCGAGCTTCGACGACCATGAGGTGATGAACAACTGGGCCGGCGACCGCGACAGCCGCGATACGCCGCCGGAAGTCTTCCTGTTCCGGCGCGCGGCCGCGTTCCAGGCCTGGTATGAGCACATGCCGGTGCGGCGGGCGCAGCTGCCGCGCGGGCCGGACGTTCTCGCCTATCGACGCCTCGCCTTCGGCCGGCTCGCCGAGATCGCCGTGCTCGACACGCGGCAATACCGCTCGAAGCAGCCCTGCGGCGACGGCATCAAGGACTGTGCGGAGGCCAGCGAGCCCGATCGCACCATGATGGGCGCGCAGCAGGAGCGCTGGCTGGCCGACGGCCTGCGCGGCAGCCGCGCGACCTGGCAGGTGCTGGCGCAGCAGGTGATGTTCGCCCCGTTCGATTGGCGCTCGTTCCCATGGCTGCCGTCGTCGGACGCGCCGCTGCGCAGCCTCGACAAATGGGACGGCGCCAGCGCCGCGCGCGACCGCGTGATGCAGATGCTGCGCGAGGCCGGCATTACCAACACGGTGGTGCTGACCGGTGATCTGCACAAGGGCGTCGCGCTCGAGCTCAAGCAGGACTGGCGCAACCCGGCCTCGCCCTGCGTCGGCGTGGAATTCCTGGCGACCTCGATCTCGTCCGACGGTGACGGCTTCGCGCGCTACGACAACGAGCCGACCTTGATGGCCAACAATCCGCACCTGAAGTTCTTCAGCAACCAGCGCGGCTACATCCGCCATGTCGTGACGCCCAACCGCTGGCAGGCCGACTACCGCGTCGTCGACCGCATCAGCGTCGCCGACGGCACGGTGTCGACCGCGCGGTCGTTCGTCACGCTCGCGGGCAAGCCGGGGCTGGTCGACGCGTGAGGCGCCTACCGCGGCCGCCAATTGGACGGCTGTCTTGCAGACATCAGGCGTTCAGCAGCTAGGCCGCTTCGATACGTGCCTGGTCAAGCTTGCTGCAGTAGATGGCCGACTCCATCAACAAGGTCAGCGCGATATCTGGAGACAATACGCCTCTCACATCATGAATGGGACGGCTTGCTGCCTGCGCAGCGATCGCAGACCACCACGCGATTGGGGCGATGCCGAACTCGCGACCGGCGCCAGGGATTTTTCCGGCGAAACAGACCATTGCCACCGGCCAAACCGCCTTCAATAGATCGCGTGCCGCTACGTGAGCCTGGTGCGGTGCAGGGACCGATGACCTGCCTTCATCGGGTCCACCAATCGTCGACGCCACATGTTCGAACATTGCACCCAGCTTCGGCATCTGCTCGATCTTCAGGCCTGCTCCGAGAGCGCCGCCAGCTGCCAGCGACCAGACGCAGCGATTTCCATCGGCCTGCGTTTCCGGCACGAGCATGTTGTTGAGGGAATCGCCAAACCAATATGCGTCGCCGGATTTGACGGTCAGCCGGTTGATATTGCTCCCAACAACAGGCGGGCTGGCCGCAAACAGCGTGCGCTGAGCGGCATAACCCGCGATCGCTCCGACAGCGGACATGTAGGTCTCGGCATGAATGCGTCCGTCGATCGTCAGGCACGCCGGAACATTGCGAAACAAATGGCCAAGCGCATAGTTGCAAGCCACGGCGTCGGGCGCGTTTTTCCACGGCAGCACGTTCTCAGCAGTTGTCACCGGCTCGTCCCTGCAATGCGACGGAAGCAGCAGCGGCTCGCACCACGGCGCCCCCTACGCCGCCCATCTGGGCGCTGAATAGACCGCGACTATATGACAGACTTCTAACTTCTTCGCTCGCCGCCCGGCTCCATAGGTATCCGACGCGGATTCGTGCGGCGCATCATTCCTCCTCCCTCGGCCAAATTGTCCACTGCTCATCGTGGACACAACTCTGGCACGAGTTTGACAGTTTCTCCCGCGCCCGTTCTACTCGGATCCAAAGCCGCGCCAAAAAGCGGCAGACCAGGAGCATGCCGATGGAGCGATACGGTGGTGCGGCGCGGATCGCACATGCCGCGCATGTTTGTTTTGCGCCTGTGGCGCGCTACGCTGCTCAGTGCTGGCGAAACCTGGTTACGACGGCTGCCCTGGCACTGCTCACCTTAGTCAGTGTTTCGCTCGGCACAGAGGCCCAGGGTATTTCCAAGGACCTGCCGGCGCGGATCGAGATGTATCCGATCCCTTCGCTCACTTTGTCCGACCGGCAGTTCCTTGCCGGCGACGAGGGCGGCAAGCCGGTCACCTTGGCCGGCGAGTTGCGCGTTGCGCAGGGCAGCGGCCGGATGCCGGTGGTCGTGTTGATGCACGGTTCGGGCGGCGTCGGCGGCAATATCGCAGCGTGGAGCCGGACCTTCAATGCGATGGGGATCTCGACCTTCGTGATCGACGGCTTCACCGGGCGCGGCATCACCGCGACCAGCACCAACCAGGCGCTGCTCGGCCGGCTCAATTTCATCGTGGACATCTATCATGCGCTCGATGTGCTGGCGAAGCATCCGCGCGTCGATCCCGAGCGCATCGCGCTGATGGGCTTCTCGCGCGGCGGACAGGCGGCGCTGTATGCGAGCCTGCAGCGCTTCCACAAGCGCTGGAACACTTCCGGATTGCAGTTTGCCGCCTACATCCCGTTCTATCCGGATTGCTCCACCACCTATCGCGACGACACCGAATTGGTGGCGCGGCCGATCCGGATCTTTCACGGCGGGCCTGATGACTACAACCCGGTGCGCACCTGCAAGGCTTTCGTCGAGCGGCTGAGGGCCGCCGGGCGCGACGTCGAGCTGACCGAATATCCGGACTCGCCGCATGGCTTCGATCTCGGCCTGCTCGGCGCCAACATGCTGGCGCTCGCGCCCAAGGCTCAGACCGTGCGCAACTGCCGGATCGTCGAAGGTGACGGCGGCATGCTGATGAATGCGGAGACGCAGCAGCCCTTCACCTATCAGGACGCCTGCGTCGAGCTTGATCCGCATGTCGGCGGCAATCCGGCCACAGCCGAGGCGGCGCGGCAGGCGGTGACGGACTTCCTGCGGACGCTGTTCAAGCTGTCGTGACCAGAAATAGAACGATTCCGGTCAATTTTTGAGGTGACGCATCGAACGTATCGGGTGATCAGGCGTTGTCGCTCGCTTTTCGACGATGAAACGGAGCCCGATGATGCGCGCCTCACGCCTTGCAATTCCCACTTTGCTCACCGCCCTCGCACTGGGCGGCGCAGCCCATGGCGCGCCCGCCTCGCCATTCCGCGCGCTGGAGGGCGCCTGGACCGGCGGCGGCGTGATCAACCTGTCCGGCGGCAACCAGGAGCGGCTGCGCTGCCGCGCGGCCTATGACGTCGGCGGCGCCGGCGAGCAGCTGCGGCTCAACATCCGCTGCGCCAGCGACAGCTACAACATCGACCTCTCCAGTGACGTCGCCTATCGCGGCGGCGAGATCTCCGGCCAGTGGACGGAGTCGAGCCACAACGCCTCCGGCACGATCGAGGGCCGCGCTGTCGGCAACCGCATCGAAGCCCAGGCGCGCGGCCAGACTTTTTCGGCCGGACTGGCGCTGACCACGCAAGGTCGCCGGCAGACGGTATCCATTCGGCCGGCGGGCACTGAAATCACCGGGGTCGATATCGAGATGTCACGGCGGTGATGGCCGGCCTGCAAGCCGGGCGCGCTCATCTCCATGCCAATGACCAGGCCCCCTCTGGGTCATACGGAGGCGTTGCTCGAAGAGACCGCGTGCCTTGTCGTAGAGCGCTAGATCGACGGCATTCAGGCGCCTGATGCTGTCGATGTCGTGTTGCGAAACGGTCGGGTTCGACGCGCGGAGCTCGTTGACGTTGAGGCGCTTCGCCGTCAGATCGAGCCCGATCATCTGCGACAGGATCGCGACGCCCTCATCGAACCGCTCCACGATGCCGACAAAGTCGAAGCGCGACAGATTTTGTTCGGCCTCGTGGCGCAGATCGCGGATTGCGGCCTGATTCTCCGGTCGGATGTCATGTGCGATGAACTTGGCTTGCAGGTTTTGCGTCACCATCAGGACTGACGGATCTTCGCAGGCGAGAAACTCGGACAGCGTCGTCTCCCGGGCGATCTCGACCGCCCGTCTGCTATAGTCCGACACCGGCGATGCCGATCGCAGGAAGTAATAGTTCGAAATCACCCGCTCGACGGGGTCTCTCAGGAAGGTGAAAAGAAAACGGTCGGGACGAAGCTTGGCGACATGCTGATAGCTGAAATGTCCGATCACGAGATCATTGAGCGAAATCTCCGCCGGCGACGCTTCATCGAAATTCTCGAGCGACTCGTGAAAGATCGCCGCGCCCTGCATGGCTTCGAAGAGGGCGTGCTGGAGAGAGGTGCCCGCCGTCTTGCCGATGTGCATGAAGCAGAGCTGACGTCCCGCCAGGCCCTGCGGCAGAGTCCGCTTGGGGTCTCTGGATTTTTCGAGGCTGTCCAGCACCCGCTTCCGCCGATCCTGCGCCAAGGCCAGATCAGAGCAGCGCTCTTCGTAGGCGCGACGGTAGCCGTCGTAACCTCGGCGCAGCTCGCTGGCCTCGAGGTCCAGGTTTTCGAACGCGCTCTTGTAGCCGTCACGCCCCCTGCGCAGCTCGCTCGCCTCGGCGCTCAGGTTCTCGAAGGCTGCCTTGTATCCATCGGCCGCCTGGCGTAGCTCGGTGGCCTCCACACTCAGGGCCTCGAAGGCCGCCTTGTATCCATCACGACTTTGTCGCAGCGCGCTCGCCTCGTCCTCCGCGCTTCGCTCCTGGAACTGGCCGAAATCGGCTGGCTCAGACTTTGCGGCCGAACCGGAAAGCGCCGCAATCTTCGCGCCGAGCCGCCTGGCGGCACGCCGCATCATGATTCCAAGCTTCGCAGGGTAGACAATCATCAACACAATCTCACGCAGGTCAAAAAGGTTGCTCGAGCCGGTCACGCGACGGAGGATCATGTGACCACAGGTTGCGCTGCTAGCACGGCGATACCGCTCAGGCGAGCCTGCAGATTGACGCGCGGTTGGATCGGAGTTCCCAAGGCAGCTTTGCGGACGCTTCACAACCCATCGCGTCCAGCAAGCGCCCTATAGCGCGCCGATCTGCTTCAAGCAGTCCTGCGTCAGCGTCATCCGGGCCTCGACGTGGCGCGGCTCGGGGCAATCCATGTTCATCGCGAACACGGTCGGCTGATCGCCCTTGTCGACCCAGCCGACCATCCAGCCGAGCGAGCCCTGCTCCTTGCCGAGCAATCCCGACTTGGCGTGAATGACGGCGTCGCCGACCTTGGTGACCGGGATGATGTCGCGCGTCAGATCCTGGCTGCGCTTCGACACCGGCAGCGCGCCGCGCCGGAGGCGGTCGATGAAGTCGACCTGCTCCACCGGATCGATGCGCAATGCGCCGGTGAGCCAGAACTGATCGATGCCGCCGCCGATGTCGTGATTGCCATAGTCGAGCTCCTCGACATAGGTCTGCATGCGCTCAGGCCCGATCCGGCGCGCAATCTCCTGGTAGACCGGCACCGCGGACACCGCGATCGCGCTGCGGAGCGTGTGGTCCTTGTTCCAGGCCTCGATCGGCCTGACGACGCCGTCCCACTTGAACACGTCCTTGTCGGGATCGGCCACCACGCCGGTCTCCAGTGCGATCAGCGAGTTGGCGATCTTGAAGGTCGAGGCCGGCAGCTTCGCCTCGCCGGAGCGATCCTTGTCGCTGGCGATGATCAGATACTCCTCGACCTTGTAGGCGAAGAACGTGCCCTTGGTGCCGACATCGGCGAAGCTTTGCGCGAGCGATGCGCGGATCTCGTTCCGCGGCGGCGCGACATGGGCGAAGGCACGCGCGGGCAACAGTCCGGCGCCGGCGAACAGGCCCAGGGCATGGCGGCGGCTCATCATCGGCATCGCATCATCTCTCCGTCGGGGTCAGGCTCTCCCTATCACAGAGCGAGGACGATCGAAGCGCGACGGAGATCACAATGCGGCGCTAGCGCACCGGCCGCGACAGGTTCAGCACGAACACCAGCACCTCGGCGACGGCCTTGTAGAGCTCTTCCGGAATCTCGTCGCCGAGCTCGACATTGGAGAGCGCGCCGGCGAGCACCTCGTTCTCCTCGATCGGGATGTCGTGCGCCTTGGCGACCTCGATGATCTTGGCGCCGATCGTGCCCTTGCCCTTGGCGACGACGCGGGGCGCGCCGCCCTGGCCCTTCTCGTAATGCAGGGCGACGGCGAGCTGGGTCTTGTTGGCGGCCTTCACGTCGATGCTCATAGCGCGCGATCCAGGAAATGGCCGGCCTTGGGCGGCATCACGGCCGGCGGCGCGCCGTCCTGCACCACGAGATCGCCGGGCGAGAGCTCGGCGCGGCTGAGCGCCTGGCTCAGTTCGGAGAGGCCGGCGCGCAGCCGCGCGGCGGTCGCGGGACGCTCGGCCCACATCCGCACCGAAGTGCGCTCGGCGTTGAAGGAGATCAGCGCATGCACGGGACCCGCCGGCTCGACGTCGAGCGAGAAGCGCGCACGCCAGGTGCGCTTGGCGGCATCCGGCGCCTGCGTGCCGCCGTCGCGCGAGATCTCGAACTGCGCCATCGCCGTGCCCTGCGGCGTGGCGAAGGGAATCTCGAAATTCCAGCGCGGCAGCGTGGGATCATTGCGCGGGGCCGATGCGTCCGGACGATCGGGCAGCGAGGCGACCTGCAGCAGGGTCTGGCGCGACAGCGCCTGGTCGGTCTCGTCGAGCAGGCGATGGGCGATCGCCGGCAGCGGCGAGTCCTGGTTGAGCATCGGCGTGGCGACATGCTGCGGCACAGGAGCCCCGCCGCGGAACGGCGGCGGCGGCGTGTTGGTGCGGACGACGACCTCGCCATGGGCGTTGCGGCCGGGCACGAGGCCGGCGGCGCGCGGGATCTGCTGCTGCGCCTCCTGCAGCACGGCGAGCACCGCGCCAGGGGTGAGCGACTGCGCCTTGGCGCCGGTCAGGCTCTCGAGCAGCGCCGCGCCGGACCGTCCCATGGCGGCGGCCCAGGGCTGCGGCGGCAGCTCGATCTCGATGTCCGGCACCAGCGAGGGCGCGGCGTTCTGTTGCGCGGCCGCGGCGCGCCCGGCCTCCGACAGCACGGAGGCGTAGGAGGCGCCGGACAGCGGCGTCGACGCGGTCGTGCCGGGATCGACGCTCTGCAGCACCGACGCCAGGGTCTGGCGCAGCACGATCAACGCGGCCTTCAGGTCCGACGGCGCCGATGCGATGCTGCCCTTGGCGAGCGAGGTTTCGAGGAACAGGCCGGAGTTCTGGACGGCAGCCTGGACGTCCTCGGCCGTCAGCGCCGCGGTCAGCGGCGTCTGCTGCGCCAGCACCTGGGCGACGGCGGCGCGCAAGGCGGGCGTCAGGTTCGGCGAGTCGGCCACCGCCTGGAGATCGGCGAACAACTGGCCCTGGCTGCCCTGGCGGGTCGCCGCCTCCTCGCTGGCGATCGAGACCGCGAGCCGCTCCAGCCCGGTCAAGGGGTCCGGTGGCGGGGCCAAGGTCGGCGCGAGGCGGCCGGTGACGTCGACGACGGTGGCGGCGGGAGTCGGCGTGCCGCTGGTGCCGGACGCCGTGCCCTGCCCGACGATCGCGAGCTGCAGGCCCTGCGCGGTCTGCGACACTGCGACCTGCACGGACTGGCCGGCCTGCAACGGAAGCTCGGTGGCGAGCTCCAAGGACAGGTTTCCGATCGCGACCTGGACCAGGTTCTCGGCGAGCACCTGCTGCACCCTGGCGCTGATCAGCGCACCAGCCTGCAAGGTCGTCCCGGCCGTCGCGGTAGCGGGTGCGCTGGTCGCCGCGGTTCCCACGCCGCGGACGGCGCTCACTGATGGCGGCGGGGTGACACTCTGGACCATGCGCGTACTCGGGTTACGCGCGGCAGACTAAACCTTCGCCCTAAACCCGGCGTTAACCGGCCTCAGGCCGTCGCATCGACCGCCCCGAGGATGCGGACGGCGGCGAGGTAGTCGACCTCCCGGGCGGCGCGGCGGCTCATCGCCTCCTCGTCGGCGCCCCACTGCTCGACGTTCCAGTCTTCGTCGACATTGGCGGCGGCCCAGACTTGGCCGGCATCGCGGACGCCGTGGGCGAGCGCCAGCGCCAGCAGCGCCGAGCCGGTCACGGTCGTCACGACATGCGCCGCCGCCACCGCCCAGGGTCCGGTCGGCAGCGCCGCGCGCGCGGCAGCCACGGCGGCGGCCGGCTGCGTGACATGCATGATGCCCTCGGACAGGATGAAATGCGCGCCGAGCGTATCCCGCGCCCAGTCCAGCACCGGGTCCCAATGCGCGGCCTCGCGCTCGACCAGCCCCTCGGGATGGCCGGCGCGGTAGAACAGCAGGTCAGACTGGAGGTATCTGGCCATGTCCTCGCGGACGTCGTCGACGCGGTCCACCACCGACTGCACGACGCTGTTGGCGAAGCGGGTCAGCGGCATCGTCGCGGGATCGATGGTCTCGCCTTGCGCGCCCCATTCCGCGGCCACCGCCTCGGCAAGCTGCTTGACCGGAACGACGACGACGCGGCCCGAGGGCGTACGGATCGGCCGGCCGTCGAGTGTCACGTGATGGCCGCCCTCGGTCTCGGCCGTGCCGGCCTCCTTGTAGAAGCGCTTGCGCTGCGGCGCGCGCATCGCCTGCCGCGCCGCCTCCTGCGGATCGGGCTTGCCCTGGCCGACCACCTCGTCAAACAGCTCACGCATCGGAATTCCGGCCCTCTTGCAGGGAAGATCACACCAGATCGGTTGTTTGCGCGCTAGATAAGGCCTGATCGACCGAAATGCGAGCCGCCGATGCGTCTCCTGCTCTCCGCCCTCCTCCTGCTCGGCAGCACCGTCACGGCCGCCGCCGGCTTCCGCACACCGGAATCGCTGGTGCGCAACGTCTATGCCTATTACGGCCAGGGATCGCCGGAACTCTCCAGCGGCTTGCCGCGCACGACCGAGGCGGCGGCGCAGTTCTTCGACCCGAGCCTTGCCAAGGCGTGGACCGCGCCGCGGCGCGAGCCCTACGATTTCCTGGTGCAAAGCCCGCGCTGGAAGCTCGGGCCGGTGGCGATCTCGATTTTGCGCAAACAGTTCGACAGGACCTACGTCGCGGCGAGCTTCGACAACCAGGGCCGCCGCGTCAGCCTGAACTTCATCGTGGTCAAGGGACCGGACGGCTGGGTGATCCTCGACGTCGAGACCCTGCACGATTCGCTGCGGCTTTTTTTGGAGCAGTTCAGGAAGTGAGCATCAGAGTCGCCAATCACTTCGTCATTGCGAGCGTAGCGAAGCAATCCAGGGTGGTGTGCGGGGCTCTGGATTGCTTCGCTTTGCTCGCAATGACGCGGTGAAAGCGCTCGAACTCAGTCGCAACGGAGGTGGGAGATAGACCGGCTTACTCCTCCGGTGCGTTCTCGATCGGGTCGAAACGGTCGTGCTCGAGGCCGAGCAGGTTCCAGGACTGCAGCATATGCGGCGGCAGTGGCGCGGTGGCGTCGATCACGCCGCCGCGCGGATGCGGGATGACGATGCGGCGCGCCAGGAGATGCAGCCGGTTCTGCAGCCCGCCGGGCAGCGACCAGTTCTCGATGTTGAAATATTTGGGATCGCCGACGATCGGGTGGCCGATATGGGCCATATGCGCGCGCAGCTGATGGGTTCGCCCCGTCACCGGCTTCAGCGACACCCAGGCGAGCTTGTTGGCGGAGGCCTCGACCACAGCGTAGTAGGTCACCGCGTGGCTGGCGCCCTCGTCGCCATGCGCGGCGACGCGCATGATGGTGTCGTCCTCACCCTCGTCCTTGGCGAGATAGGTCGAGATGCGGCCCTGCTTCGGCTTCGGCACGCCGGCCACCAGCGCCCAATAGACCTTGCGCGCGGAGCGATGGCGGAACGCGCCGGTCAGATGCGTCGCGGCGAAACGGGTCTTGGCGATCAGCAGACAGCCGGAGGTCTCGCGGTCAATGCGGTGCACGAGCCGCGGCTTCTGGCCCTTGGCGTCGCGCATCACCTCCAGCATCTGGTCGATGTGCCGCGTCATGCCGGAGCCGCCCTGCACCGCGAGGCCCGCGGGCTTGTTGAGGACGAGCACGTCGTCATCCTCGTACAAGGTCATCGCTTTCAGGCTGTCGAGGGTCTTCTGCTCGGCGTCCGAGAGCACGCCCGCGACCTTGGGCGCGTCGAGCTTGAGCGGCGGAATGCGGACGGTCTGGCCTTCCTCCAGGCGGTCCTTGGAGTCCGCGCGCTTGCCGTCGACGCGCAGCTCGCCTTTGCGGACGATGCGCTGGATGTGGGAGAACGACAGGCCGGGAAAGCGCGCCTCGAGGAAGCGGTCGACGCGCATGTTGTTTTCGTCGGCGGTGACGACGACGGTCTGCACCTTGGTCGGCAGCACGGCCGTTTCCGGCTCGGGCTTCTTCGGCGGCGGCGCAGCGACTGGCTTTCGCTCGGACCGCTCGGAGCCGAAGCGCGCGGGCTTGGCTGCAGCGGCACGCTTGCCGCGCGGCTCGAACGTCTCGCGCCGGTCCTCACGTTCGGCGCGAGGTGCGCGGACGCGTTCACCCTTGCCGCGCCCGAACTCGCTCCGCGGTGCGGCGTCACGTTCGCCAGCAAAGCGCTCGCGCCGCGGACGCTCGCCCTCGGTCCGTTTCACCGGCTCACGCTTCGCCGACTCGCGCTTGGCGGGCGCGCCGCTGCTGCGCGCGGCCTCGCTCTTAGGCCGCTCGGTTTTGGGCCGCTCACCGTTGCGGCGGTCGGTCGGGCGGTCGGATCGGGTCTGGGTTCGCTTGATGCGGCGGCTCATGCGAGGTGCCTATCGCAAAAGCCCCTGCCAGTCACGGCGAAATCACGGTAAATCGGCCCGGCAAGGCGTACCCTTGCGCGAATCGGACGTGATCGGAGCTGACCTGATGCTGCTGACGAGACTGGCCCTGACGATCCTGACGACCGCGCTGACACTCGGTATCGCACAGGCGCAGCAGAGCCCGATGCCCGACGACATCGCCTGGAAGCTGATCGAGATCGGCCGCGCCATCGATCCGCTGAAGACGGCTGCGATCTACGCGCCGCTGCAGACGCGGGAACCCTACGCGAGCGTCAAGGTCCAGCGCGACGTCCGCTACGGCACCGCCGAGCGCAACCTGCTCGACGTCTTTACGCCGGAGACCGCGACGGCTGCGCCGCGCCCGATCCTGATCTTCGTGCATGGCGGCGCTTTCATCGGCGGCAACAAGCGCACCACGCCGGACAGCCCGTTCTACGACAACATCATGCTGTGGGCTGTGAAGAACGGCTTCGTCGGCGTCAACATCACCTACCGGCTCGCGCCGAAATTCCCCTGGCCCGCTGGCGTCGAGGACGTCGCCACCGCGGTGCAATGGGTGGCGGCGCATGCCGCGGAGAATGGCGGCAATCCCGCGCGGATCTTTCTGATGGGCCACTCCGCCGGCGCGGTGCATGTCGCGACCTACGTGGCGCATCCCGAATTCCACAAGGTCGGCGGCGGTGGCCTGGCCGGCGCGATCATGGCCTCAGGCGTCTACGACCTCACGGCGACGCCGCTCGGCGACCAGGAGATGGCCTATTTCGGCACCGATCCCTCGCGCTTCAAGGAGCGCTCGTCGCTGCAGGGTTTGCAGGCCTCGTCGCTGCCGCTGATGATCGCCTCCGCCGAGATGGACCCGCCGCGCTTCGTCGAGCAGTTCGATCTGTTGAAGCAGGCGGCGTGCAAGCGGCCCGCGGGCTGTGCACGAAGCGTGATGCTGCCGCAGCATAGTCATATGTCAGAGGTGTACTCGATCAACACCGACGACGACCGGCTGACGCGGGAGATCGCGGAGTTCGTGCAGACGGGGAAGTAATAACGCGCTCTCTCCGCCGTCATTCCGGGGCGCGCGCCAGCGCGAGCCCGGAATCCATAGCCACGAATGTCTATGATGATGCGAGAATTTTGTGGCGTGAAGCCTTCGACTCGCGACTGCCTGTGGTTATGGATTCCGGGCTCAGTCACGCGCCCCTCCGGGGCACGCGACTGCCCCGGAATGACAGCTAGGGAAATTCGTTCGCTCTCTCCACTGTCATTGCGAGCGCAGCGAAGCAATCCAGGATGGTGGGCGGGACTCTGGATTGCTTCGCTGCGCTCGCAATGACGCGGTGAAGGCATTGCACCGCATCAACGGCACAGCCCGCAGCGACGCGTGTATCCCCTACCCGCCCCGCTCCTTCCTGAGCTTGGCCCAGTAATCCAGCCGCTTGCGGATCTCGCGTTCGAAGCCGCGTTCGGGGGGATCGTAGAACTGCTGGCGGCCGAGCGCTTCCGGGAAGTAATCCTGCCCGGAAAACGCATCCGGCGCGTCGTGGTCGTACTGATAGCCCGAGCCGTAGCCTTCGCTCTGCATCAGCTTGGTCGGCGCATTGAGGATGTGCTTGGGCGGCAGCAGCGAGCCGCCCTGTTTCGCGACACGCTTGGCGGCACCGAAGGCCTTGTAGGCGGCGTTGGATTTCGGGGCGGTGGCGACGTAGATCACGGCTTGCGCGATCGCGAGCTCGCCCTCGGGCGAGCCGAGGAAGTCGTAGGCGTCCTTGGCGGCGTTGGCGATCACCAGCGCCTGGGGATCGGCCAGGCCGATGTCCTCCACCGCCATGCGGACGATGCGGCGGGCGAGAAACAGCGGATCCTCGCCGGCATCGAGCATGCGGGCGAAGTAGTACAGCGCGGCATCCGGATCGGAGCCGCGCACCGATTTGTGCATGGCGGAGATCAAATTGTAGTGGCCGTCGGCCGACTTGTCGTAGATCGGCGCGCGGCGCTGCAGGATCTCCTGCAACTGTACCGCATTGAAGATCTCGCCCTTGCGCGCGGAGCGCCAGACCTCCTCGGCGAGCGTCAGCGACGCCCTGCCATCGCCGTCGGCCATGCGGATCAGCACATGGCGCGCCTCCTCATCGAGCGGCAGCTTGCGGCCTTCGACCGCTTCGGCGTGGCTATAGAGCTTCTCGATCGCGGCGGCGTCGAGCGAATGAAACACCAGTACGCGCGAGCGCGACAGCAGAGCGGCGTTGAGCTCGAACGACGGGTTCTCGGTGGTCGCGCCGACCAGCACGACCGTGCCGTCCTCCATCACCGGCAGGAAGGAATCCTGCTGGGCCCGGTTGAAGCGATGCACCTCGTCGACGAACAGAAGCGTGCCCTGCCCGGTTTCGCGCCGCGCGCGGGCGGCGTCGAACACCTTCTTCAGATCTGCGACGCCGGAGAACACCGCCGAGATCTGCTCGAAGTGCAGCTCGGTGGCGTCGGCCAGCAGTCGCGCGACCGTGGTCTTGCCGGTGCCCGGAGGGCCCCAGAAGATCAAGGAGCCGAGCGTCCGCGTCTCCAGCATACGCGTCAGCGCGCCGTCGGGGCCAAGGATGTGATCCTGTCCGACGACATCCGACAGCTGGTGTGGCCGCAGCCGCTCCGGCAGCGGCCGCGGCGCGTCATGCTCCATCCCCGCGGCAGCGAAGAGGCTCGGCCCTCCCTGCTGGGGACGCTTCGGACTCATCCGCCGAGCGTGACGTTGATCTGCTGGCCGCCGCGCAGCACGGTGATCCGCCAGATCCGCGCGCCGTCACGCGAGGCCTTGTCGAGGTCGTTGGTCTTGGCGATCTTCTGGTTGTTGACGGCCATGATGACGTCGCCCTTCTGGAAGCCGACATTGGCTGCCGTGGTGCCGTCGCCGGGCTCGAGAATGACGACGCCCTCGGTATCCGCATCGAGGTGCAGCTCGTCGGCGACCGCCGGCGAGATGTTGGCGACCTTGGCGCCCTGGAACGGCGAGCGGCCGTTGATCACCATCTCGTTGCGCCCGGTGTCCGGCGCCGTCTCCAGCGCCACCGCGACCTTCACCGGCTTGCCGCCGCGCTGCACCTCGATCTGCGCGGTGCCGCCCAGGGGACGCGTGGCGAAGCGGTAGTCGAAGGCGTTGGGATCATCGACGGTCTGGCCGTCAATCGACACGATCAGGTCCGACGACTTGATGCCGGCCTTGGCCGCCGGGCCATTCGCCACCACCGAGGCGACCAGCGCGCCGGTCGGCGAGCGCAGGCCGAGGCTCTCGGCGATCTCCGGCGTCACTGCCTGCAGGCGCGCGCCGAGCCACGGCCGCTTCACCGCCTTGCCGCCGGCCTTGGCCGAGGCCACGACGACGCGCACCATGTTGGCCGGAATCGCGAAGCCGATGCCCTGCGAGCCGCCGGACTTCGAATAGATCGCGGTGTTGATGCCGACGAGGCGGCCGGTCATGTCAACCAGCGCGCCGCCGGAATTACCGGGATTGATCGCGGCGTCGGTCTGGATGAAGAACTGATAGTCGGTGATGCCGACCTGGGTGCGCGCCAGCGCCGAGACGATGCCGTGGGTCACGGTCTGGCCGACACCGAACGGATTGCCGATCGCCAGCACGACGTCGCCGACCAGCAGATCGTCGGAGTTGGACAGTTCGAGCGTCGGAAACTGCTCCTTGGTGCCCTTCAGCCTGAGCACGGCGAGGTCGGTGCGGCTGTCCTTCAGCACGATCTCGGCCTCGAACTCGCGCTTGTCGGCGAGCGACACTTTCACCTCGTCGGCGCCCTCGATCACATGCACGTTGGTGACAACCAGGCCGGACGCATCGATCATCACGCCCGAGCCGAGCGAGCGCTGCATCTGCTCCTGCGGGCCGCCCTGCAGGCCGAAGAAGCGGCGGAAGATCGGATCGTCGAGGAATGGATTGCGGTTCTGCACCACCTTGGCGGCATAGACGTTCACGACCGCGGGCTGCACGCGCTGCACGATCGGCGCATAGGACAGCCTGAGCTCGGCCTGGGATTGCGGCACGCGCCGGTCCTGCGCCGCGAGCGGAGACGCGGCCAGCAAGGAGAGCAGCAGGACCAGTGTGGAGCGAATCAACGTCATGCGAAAAATCCTGGACAATGAGGACTTCGATATAGGCGGAACGGCCGGTGCGGCCAAGCTCAGGCGGCCGGATGCGGCGTTTTGATGGTCTCCGCCACGGGGGCGCAGGACAGCCGTTCGTGGTGCCGCTCCCCCCAACTGCGCAAGACCTCGATCACCGGCCGCAGGCTCTCGCCGACCTCGGACAGCGTGTAATCCACCCGCGGCGGCACCTCGGCATAGACCTTGCGGATCACCAGCCCGTCCTCCTCCAGCGCGCGCAGCTGCTTGGTCAGCATGCGCTGGGTGATGCCCGGCATCAGCCGGCGCAGCTCGCCGAAGCGCTGGCTGCCGCCCTGCAGGTGGTAGAGAATCACCCCCTTCCACTTGCCGTCGATCAGATCGAGCGTGGCTTCGACCGCGCAGCCGGGACGTCGGGCGAAATTCTTCCGCTTCATCGCGTTCTGGCCCAATAGTATCCAAACGGGGACTAGTTCCCTGTTTTTACAGTACTTGCAGGAATGGCGCCAGCAGGACAATTTCGCCCCATCACCGGCCAGCCCAGGAGGTTGTTCATGCAGGCCATTGGTTACCAGCAGTCGCTGCCCATTTCCGAGGAGCGCGCGCTGTTCGATTTCGAGACCGCCAAGCCCGAGCCAAAAGGGCGCGACATCCGCGTCGCGGTGAAGGCCATCTCGGTCAATCCCGTCGATACCAAGGTGCGCAAGCGCGCCGCGCCGCCGGCCGGCGAGACCAAGATCCTCGGCTATGACGCCGCCGGCGTCGTCGAGGCGGTGGGCCCTGACGTGACGCTGTTCAAGGCCGGCGACGAGGTGTTCTACGCCGGCTCGATCCTGCGCCAGGGCACCAATGCCGAATTCCATCTCGTCGACGAGCGCATCGTCGGCCGCAAGCCCAAGAGCCTGTCGTTCGCGGAGGCCGCCGCCCTGCCCCTGACTTCGATCACCGCCTGGGAGCTGCTGTTCGACCGGCTCGGCGCCACTCCCGGCAAGAGCCTCGATGACCGCACCCTGCTGATCACCGGCGCCGCCGGTGGCGTCGGCTCGATCCTGATCCAGCTCGCGCGCCGCCTCACTGGCCTCACGGTGCTCGCGACCGCGACGCGTCCGGAATCGCGCGACTGGTGTCTGTCACTCGGCGCCCATGCGGTCGTCGATCACGGCAAGCCGATGAAGGAGCAGATCGAGGCACTCAAGCTGCCGCCGGTCGGCCTCGTGGCCAGCCTCACCCACAGCGACCAGCACTACAAGGCGATCGCCGAGTTCATGGCGCCACAGGGCAAGTTCGGCCTGATCGACGATCCCGCCGAGTTCTCGATCGCCCCGTTCAAGGGCAAGGCGATCTCGATCCATTGGGAGTCGATGTTCACCCGCTCCTCGTTCACGACGCCTGATATCATCGCCCAGCACAATCTGCTCAACGACGTCTCCGACCTGATCGACAAGAGCGTCATCCGCACCACCCTGGGCGACAACTACGGCACCATCAATGCCGCCAATCTCAAGCGCGCGCACGCGCTGATCGAGAGCAACAAGGCCCGCGGCAAGATCGTGCTGGAGGGGTGGAGCTAAGTCATAGCGCACGTAAGGTGGGCAAAGCAGCCGCCGTCAGGCGGCAGCGTGTCCACCGTCGTGGCGGCAGGGCTTTCGCACACGGTCAAGCGGAGCTGTCTCGGCGAACGATCCTGTCGATGATTTTCTCCGTCATGCCCAGGCCCGCCCTGGTCAACGGAGGGACTACGTCCGCGTCGACGTCTTGTAGAACGGCGTATGCTGAGTGCTGTCGAAATAGCCGTCGTAGAACTGCTTGACGTGCGGAAACACGGCAAGGCCAAGCTCGCGGCGGGCGATCTCCTCCTCGTTGCGCGGCTTGGCCAGGATGCCGGCGATTTCGGCCAGCACCTCGTCGCGGTTGATGCGGGTGAAGCGGCCGCCGGCATAGACGACCTCGCCACCGACATAGACGGCGGCGACATGTTGCGACTTGGCGCGCTGCACCAGCGCATCGAGCATCGGAATGTCCGGATCCTGGAACGGATAGGTCGCGGCGTTCCAGTCGACCAGCACGGCATCGAACAGCTTGCCCTCGGCGAGGCGGCCGATGCTGTCGCCGAAGGCGGTGGTCTTGGCGCCGCCCTCGGTCGCCATGCGCACGATCTGCGGCGCGGTCGGCACCTCGTCGTCCATGCCGGGCGTGCGGTGGACGCGCAGCGCCAGCTTCAATTCCTGCAGCATGTCGCGGTCCTCGTTGATGCCGGCTTCGTCGAGACCCATGCCGATGGTGATGCCCTTTTTCTCCCAGACATTGAGCGGCGCCAGCCCCGAGCGCAGCCGGAAGTTCGACGAGCAGTTGTGGCAGATGCAGGTGCCGGTGTGGGCGACGATGTCGATGTCCTCCTCCGTGAGCCAGACACCATGGCCGAGGGTCATGTGCGGGCCGAGCACGCCGAGATCGTGCAGATGGCGCACGGCCGTCTTGCCGGTGCGCCGCCGCGCATATTCCTTCTGATACGCGGTCTCCAATAGATGCATGTGCATTGGTACCTTTGCAGACCGCGACTTCTCGTGCAGGGCCACGAGACCGTCGTCGGTGCACCAATGCAGATTGGCCGGCGCGAGCTGGATGCGTGTCAGCGTTTCGCCGGCATTATCGGCAGTGAGCACGTCGAACAGCTTGATGTAGTCCTCGAACGGCACCTGCTGCGCCTTGAGATGCGCCGCCAGCCGCTCGTTCCACGGCGACGGCAGACGGGCGCAGAACGCCTCGTCGGCCTCGTAGACCAGCCGGTTCTGCTCGCGCACCGCGTAGCAATAGGAGGCGCGCATGCCGATCGCGCGATAGGCCTGCAACACCTTGGTGGCGGCGCCATGGATCGCATCGAAGCCGCCCGCCATCCAGCCATGAATGTGCTGCACCGTGGTGACGCCGGAGGCGATCATCTCGAACGCCGAATACAGCGTGTCGAGATAGAGATCGATACGGCGCGCCGGCAGCCGGCTCGCGAACCACAATTCCAGCGCATGATCGGGCGAGCCGAGCTGCAGCGGCGTCAGTCCGACATGGTGGTGGCTGTTGACGAAGCCCGGCAGCATCACGTGGTTCGGATGGCGCGTCACGGTCGCCTGCGGCGCGAGACGTTCGAGCTCCGCGATCGGCCCGACCGCAACGATCACGCCGTCACGGGCGAGCACCGCGCCGTCCTCGATCACGACGGGCGTGTGGCGATCCTGGATGCCGGACACGACCCACTTCGCGCCAACCAACACTTCAGCCATGTCTCGTTCTCCTTCTCACAGACCCGACTGCTCGGCGAAGGCCTTGTCGACCTCGGCCGCGAGCAGCTCGGTGAAATAGTCGCGATATTCGTGGTAGCGCGGCGAGCGTGTCGGCCGCGGCCGCGGCAGGTCGATCGGCACGATCTCCTTGACCCGGCCCGGCCGCGCCGTAAACACGATCACGCGGTCGGCGAGGCTGATCGCCTCGTCGATCGAATGCGTGACGAGCAGCACCGAGGCGCGGCTGTCCTGCCAGATCTGCAGCAGGAAATCCTGCAGCTTGGCGCGGGTCTGGACGTCGAGCGCGGCGAACGGCTCGTCCATCATCAGTACGCGCGGCTGCATCACCAAAGCGCGCGCGAACGCGGCGCGCTGGCGCATGCCGCCGGAGAGTTCGTCCGGCTTCTTGTCGAGCACGTCGCCGAGCCCGACGCGGCGCAGGATCTCGCGCGCCTTCTCTCGGCGTCGCTCCGGCAGTTCGGCGCGGATGGCAAGGCCGAAGGCGACGTTGTCGAGAATGGTCAGCCAGGGAAACAGCGAGGCTTCCTGAAAGATCAGGCCGCGTTCCGGCGACGGACCCGCGATGGCGATGCCGTCATCCTCGATGATGCCGTCGCTCACGGTCTCGAGCCCCGCGATCATGTACAGCAGCGAGGATTTTCCGCAGCCCGACGGGCCGAGCAGGACGACGAATTCGCCCGGCGCGACGTCGAATGACAGGTCGTCAATGGCGCGAAGCGGCGGCCGGCCCTCGATGGTCCAGGTCTTGCCGACATTGCGAATGGAGACCGCGGGCGTCACCATCACATTCCTCCCCGCTGCGGCGCCACCCACCACAGCATGCGTCGCTGGATCTGGCGCAGGCCCCAGTCGCTGAGGAAGCCGAGCGCGCCGATCACGGCCATGGTGAAGAACACCAGCTTGGCGTTGAAGGTCGCGCGCGCCATCGAGATGATCTGGCCGAGCCCGGTGCCGACGCCGACGGTCTCGGCGATCAGAACCACCATCCAGGCGCCGAACAGGTTGAGCCGCAGGGTCATGAACAGGCTCGGCAGGATCGACGGCAGGATCACGCGCCAGAACATCTGGGTCTGGGTGGCGCCCATGATGCGGGCGACGTGGATGTAGTTGATCGGCACGCTCTCGATCTGCGCGGAGGTCGACAGCACGATGGCGAAGAACACCGTGATGAAGACCAGGAAGATCGCCGGCACGTCGCCGATGCCGAACACGAAGATCGCGACCGGCAGCCAGGCGACCGGTGAGATCGGCGCCAGCAGCAGCACCGTCGGCATCAGGAGGTTGCGCAGCCAGCGCACGTAGTGCAGCGCGGCGCCGACGGCGACGCCGCTGACGAAGCCAAGCGCGAGACCGGTGAAGACGCGGAACGTCGTCCAGAACATCGTGATCGCCAGCGCGCCGGCGCCGCCGCCCGAGGCGACCGAGCCGACGCGGTTGGAGCGGTCGAAGAATTTCAGCGTCCCCGGAATGTCCTGCAGGAACAGATGCGGCGGCGGCAGCAGCAGCGGGTTCACCTTGTCGAAGTACCACAGGGCTTCCCAGATCGCGGCGAACAGGCCGATGGAGATGACGCCCCAGCCGACTGCTGCGAGCTGGCGCTGGGCCTTGCGCCAGTTGCGTGGCGGAGACGCGGGAGGTGACGGCGCGTCCTTAGCCGGCGCGCCCATGGCTAAGGTGTCAGTTGGCAAGCGCATGATCTCCGTCACCCCGCATGAACCCTCCAAACCCTCACCCTGAGGAGCGCGCCGCTTGGCGCGCGTCTCGAAGGGCGAGGCCCGAGCTGTGGCCTCATGGTTCTCAAGGCGATGCGAGAGCATCGCCTGAACGCGCCGCGCACGACGATTTCTGCAAAGTAGCCACTGATCGGCGCGGCGCTCCTCACCATGAGGGTCAAAAGCCGAGGGCGGCGCGATCGCTCACGCCGATTTCAGCTTCAGCCCCTCATAGAGCGCCTTGTTGTCGGCGATGACGGCCTCCAGCAGCGACCAGTCGAAGGCGCCCTGGTCGGGCAGCTTCTTGACGTAGCCGAGCTCCTTCATCGACACGCCGCGGTCGATGATGAACTGGGTCTGGCTGCGCTGGTCGACCACGATGGGCTGCTTCGAGGAGGCGTCGATCGCCGCCTCCATCGAGGTCTTGTAGTACTTGCCGACGGTGTCCTTCAGCGCGGCGGTCTTGTCGGCCTCGGCCTGGCTCTGCGCGACCATCAGGGCCTTGATCACCGCCTTCACGGCCGCCGGGTTCTTCTCGATCAGCGGCACGCGCGCCGCCAGCACGCAGTCGGAATAGCCCTTGCCGTAGAGATCGGTGCCGTCGGACAGCACGGTCGCGCCCTTGCGCTGCTGCACGCATTGCGTCGCATACGGCTCGATATGGCAGATGGCGTCGAGCGCACCGGCCATGAAGGCCTGCGCGAGCTCCGGCGAGGTGTCGAGATATTTGATGTCGACGTCCTTGAACGACAGCCCCGCCTTCTTGAGGTAGTCGTAGGGCAGCACTTCGAGCGTATCGGCCTGGAACGTGCCGAAGGTCTTGCCCTTGAGGTCGGCGGCGGACTTGATGCCCTCCTTGGCGACGATGATGCAGCCCTGCACGCCTCCTCCGGCGACGATCTTCACCGGCGCGCCGGCATCGTAGAGCGTCATGAAGTTGGAGTATGGGATCATCGAGATGTCGACGAGGCCGGCGCCGAACATCGTGGTGATCTCGGTGTTCGACGGCGTCACGACGAATTCGAGGTCGACGCCGTCGGCGACCGTCAGGTTGCGCTCCTTGGCGAGGAAGATGCCCATGTTGCAGAAGCCGGAGCCATGGGTCGCCTTGATGACGGTCCCGGCCATCGCCGGCGTCGGCGTCAGCAGCGCGGCGAGAGAGGCGGGAACGGCGACGGTGGCGGCTGTTGCGGCCACCGAGGACTTGAGGAAGTTGCGGCGAGAGAAGCTGCGGTGGAAAGTTCCGTCACGATCGCACATGCGAGTCTCCATCCATGACGACGGGATGGACCCCATGATGGCGACGAGCCGAAAGCTCCATCGACGGCGGACGACCAACATCGTCTCACCGACCCCACGGGATCCCCGACGATGGGCACGCCAACCCAAGAGAGCGATGCTCTGCGCTGGACAACGCTACGCAAGCCGTGTGCCAGCGGGCCAATATTGAACTAACAACGGAATTTTTCGGTGAGCGATGCGAGCGCGGGCGGGCGCGCTCAATCTCGCATCAGTCTGCCCACCGCCGGAGCATCAGGAGGCCGGAGACGCCGGCGCCCTCTTGGCCTCGGCTTGCGCGACGAAGCCCTTGGCGAGCGCGTGATACAGCCCCTCCTCGCAGATCAGTTTCGAGGTGCCGTAGGCGATCAGCGACGCCGTCATCAGCGGCACCACCATGGCGTGGTTGTCGGTCATCTCGGTGACGATGACAAAGGCGGTGATCGGCGCCTGCACCACGCCAGCGAAATAGGCGACCATGCCGAGCAGCATGATCGGCGCCAGCGGCGTCTGCTGGAACAGGCTCGCCACATTTGCGCCGATGCCGGCGCCGACCGCCAGCGACGGCGCGAAGATGCCGCCGGGAATGCCGCTGATCGCGGCGAAGGTGGTGGCGAGGAATTTCAGCGCGCCGAAATCATGCGGCAGCGGGGTGCCGGTCTCGAGCGCGGCCTTCACCTGGGCATAGCCGGTGCCGTAGACCGTGTCACCGGAGGCGAGCCCGCACAGCGCGACCGCGAAGCCGCAGACGAGTGCAAACGGCAGCGGGTGTGTCTTGATGGCTCGGCCGATCGTGCCGGGCAGCCCGCGCGCCATGGTGATCAGGATGCGGCTGAACAGGCCGCCGGCGGCTCCGCCGATCACACCGCAGATCGGGACCGCGAGCCAGTCGATGCCCTTGGCCAGTGCGATCGGCGTCGTGCCGAAATAGGCGTAATTGCCCATCAGCGCCAGCGAGGTGAGACCGGCGGCGATCACGGTGGCGATGACGAGGCTCGATGTGCGCGTCTCGAAGGCGCGGCTCATCTCCTCGATGCCGAACACGATGCCAGCGAGCGGCGTGTTGAAGGCGGCGGCGACGCCGGCCGCGGCGCCGGCCAGGATCAGTCCCGGCTGCCGGCGCGGCGACAGCCGGCCGAGCGCGAACATGATGGAGGCGCCGACCTGCACGGTCGGTCCCTCGCGGCCGACCGAGCCGCCGCACAGCAGTCCGAGCAAGGTCAGCAGCACCTTGCCGATCGCGATGCGGATCGACACCAGCGGGCTACGCGCGCTTGTGTCGGTGAGGTGCCGCGCGGCGATCGCCTGCGGGATGCCGCTGCCTTGCGCGTTCGGGAAGTAGCGCTGGGTCAGATAGACCGACAGCGCAAAGCCGGCCGGCGTGACGATCAACGAGGCGTAGCGCGATTGCGACAGCAGCCAGTTGAAGGCGAGTTGGGCCCAATCGGCGAGTTCGGCCAGCGCTACCGCGGCGGCACCGACCACGAGCCCGCCGGCCACGAACAACACCCGCCGCTGCCAGCGCGCCGAGGTCAGCTTCAGCCAGCGCTTGCGGCGGGGATTGATCGTCAACATCGAGAGGAGCCGGTCCGGGCTTTACGCAGGTGCAGCACCCTCGACGAAAATCAGGCGGCGGTCCAGCGCCTTCCCGCGCTCGTCAAGCGCTGCCGCATATTCGGCCGACGCATACCACTCGCGCAGCCGGGCCATCGACGGGAACTCGACGACGATCAGGGTCTTGGCCGGCGGCCCGCCTTCGACCGTTTCGGACTCCCCGCCGCGCACCAGATACCGGCCGCCATGTTGCGCGATCGAGCGCGCCGCGAGATCGCGGTAGCGCTCCATCGCTTGGGCATCACGGACCTCGACCTCGGAGATGACGTAAGCAGGCATCTGGCTTGCCCCTGTTGTCCCTACGCGATCGTATCGAGGATGCCGCCCTCGGCGCGCAGCGCGGCGCCATTGGTCGCCGAGGCCTGCTGCGAGGCGACGTAGACGACCATGTTGGCGATCTCGTCGACGCTGGCGAAGCGCTGCAGCAGCGACGCCGGTCGGTGCTGCTTGACGAACGAGGCCGCCGCATCCGCCTCCGACTGATTGTTCTGCCGCGCCAGATCCTTGACGAAGGTCTCGACGCCTTCGGACATCGTCGGGCCCGGCAGCACGGCGTTCACGGTGACGCCGGTGCCGCGCGTCAGCTTGGCCAGCCCGCGGGAGATCGAGAGCTGCGCGGTCTTGGTCATGCCGTAGTGGATCATCTCGGTCGGAATGTTCAGGGCTGATTCCGAGGAGATGAAGATGATGCGGCCCCAGTTGCGCGTCAGCATGCCCTGCATGTAGGCGCGCGCCATGCGCACGCCGGAGAGCACGTTGACCTCGAAGAAGCGGCTCCAGTCCTCGTCGGGAATCTCGAAGAAATCCTTCGGCTCGAAGATGCCGGCATTGTTGACGAGGATGTCGACCTCGGGGACCGCAGTGACGATGGCATTGCCGCCGTCGACCTGTGCGACGTCGCCGGCGACGCCGCGGACCTTGGCGGACGGCACAGCCTGCTTCAGTCGCGCGACGGCCTCATCGACACGCCCCTGGCTGCGGCCGTTGAGGATCACCTCCGCGCCGGACGCGGCGAGCCCTTTGGCGATGGCGAAGCCGATGCCGGCGGTGGAACCGGTGACGAGCGCGGTCTTACCCGAGAGGTCGATATGCATGGGCAGCTCTCCGTTGTGCTGGAGAAACGCATGTAGGTCGCCGATGCGTCGATCCCAACGCGCAGAATGCAAAGCTGATCCTTTTTGAGCGTAGCCCGGATGAGCGCAGCGACATCCGGGATCTCACGAGCAGCGGCGATGACCCGGATTTCGCTGCGCTCATCCGGGGTACAAAGCGAGGCGGCCCCCCCCCGCCCGCTTCAGCTCGTCACCCCCATCAGGATTGCAACCTCGCGCCGCCCTTTTAACAGCTCCCCAATCTGCACGGCGAAGCGGTCCAGCTCCGCATACTCCGTCAGGAAGCGGATCGAGGCGCTGTTCTGCACGTCGAAATCCGGTGTGTGCTGAACGAGGGTCGCGAGATCGGCATGGACCAGCAGGGTGCCCTTCATATCGTGCGGCTTGATGATGATCCGGACACGACATTCCGCGAGGCCGCCTTTGCCGTCGTAATACCCGCCCTCGATCATCGGCGCCGCCTCGGATGACAGCGGAAAAGAACGCAGCTTCTTCAGAAAGGCGTCCAGATCATTGCCGAACCACGCCTCTCCGCGCCCGGCAAACGCGCCGGCCCTCGCCACAGCGATGATCTTGCCCGTGCCGTCCTCATCCGGCTCGTAGGCGAGGCGCAGCTCTGCGGTGCTCATGCACGGCTCCGTTGATTTTGCGTAACCCGGATGTCGCTGCGCTCATCCGGGCTACGGGCCCATCAAAACGAAAACGGCGCCCGAAGGCGCCGTTTTGCAAATTAAGATCGGAGCACAGCTTACGCGGCTTCCGAGGTCTCCTGCACCGGGCCGGAATCCTGGCCCTTGGCGTCGACGTCGCGATCGACGAACTCGATCACGGCCATCGCGGCGTTGTCGCCGTAGCGGAAGCCGGCCTTGATGATGCGGGTGTAACCGCCGTTGCGGTCCTTGTAGCGGGGCGCCAGCACGTCGAACAGCTTCTTGACCTGGTCGACGTCGCGCATCTCGGCGATCGCCTGGCGGCGCAGGGCGAGGCCGCCCTTCTTGCCGAGGGTCACGAGCTTCTCGACGATCGGCCGCAGCTCCTTGGCCTTCGGCAGCGTGGTGACGATCTGCTCGTGCTTGATCAGCGCGGCGCACATGTTGGCGAACATCGCCTTGCGATGCTCGGCGGTGCGGTTGAGCTTCCGATGAACCTTGCCGTGACGCATTGTCTTAAGTCCTCAATTTCAATCTGCCGCGACGGTTCGTCGGACATGTTGCTCAGGTGGGCTGCCTGCGTTCGCCCGGTGGTCATTGTCACCCCGGGGCGCCTCGAAGAGGCGATCCCGGAATGACGAAGGCTCAGTAGTGATCCTCGAAGCGCTTGGCCAGCTCGTCGATGTTCTCCGGCGGCCAGCCCGGCACTTCCATGCCGAGATGCAGCCCCATCTGGGCCAGCACTTCCTTGATCTCGTTCAGCGACTTGCGGCCGAAGTTCGGGGTGCGCAACATCTCCGCTTCCGACTTCTGCACGAGGTCGCCGATGTAGACGATGTTGTCGTTCTTCAGGCAGTTCGCCGAACGCACCGACAGCTCGAGCTCGTCCACCTTCTTCAGGAAGGCAGGGTTGAAGGCGAGGTCCGGGATGATCTCCTGGGCGACTTCCTTGCGCGGCTCTTCGAAGTTGACGAACACGTTGAGCTGGTCCTGCAGGATGCGGGCGGCATAGGCCACCGCGTCCTCCGGCGAGATCGCGCCGTTGGTCTCGATCGTCATGGTCAGCTTGTCGTAGTCGAGGATCTGGCCCTCGCGGGTGTTCTCGACCTTGTAGGAGACCTTGCGGACCGGCGAGAACAGGCTGTCGATTGGGATCAGTCCGATCGGCGCATCCTCGGGACGGTTGCGCTCAGCCGGGACGTAGCCCTTGCCGGTCGCGACCGTGAACTCCATGCGGATCTCGGCGCCATCGTCGAGGGTGCAGAGCTGCAGGTCGGGGTTGAGCACGACGATGTCGCCGACGGTCTGAATGTCACCGGCGGTGACCGCGCCCGGACCCTGCTTCTTCACGACCATCCGCTTCGGGCCTTCGCCCTGCATCTTGATCGAGATGTCCTTGATGTTCAGCACGATGTCGGTGACGTCCTCACGAACACCGGCAATCGAGGAGAACTCGTGCAGCACGCCGTCGATGTGCACCGACTGCACGGCGGCGCCCTGCAGCGACGACAGCAGGATGCGGCGAAGCGCATTGCCCAGCGTCTGGCCGAAGCCGCGCTCCAGCGGTTCGGCGACCACGGTGGCGAAACGGGTCGCGTCGGAGCCCGGCGTGACCTGGAGCTTGTTCGGCCGAATCAATTCTTGCCAATTCTTCTGGATCGTCACTGTTTCACCCATGGGCCAGTCCGTCTGGGGGACGACTGACTGGCGTTGGAGAACCGCGCATCGGATCGCGGCAATCGAAATGGTTCAAAAGCAAGAGAAGGCGGACATGCTGCCCGCCTCCTTCAGATCAGACGCGACGACGCTTGCGCGGACGGCAACCATTGTGCGGGATCGTCGTCACATCGCGGATCGAGGTGACGGTGAAACCCGCGGCCTGCAGCGCGCGCAGGGCCGACTCACGTCCGGAGCCCGGACCGGCCACCTCGACCTCGAGGGTGCGCATGCCGTGCTCCTGGGCCTTCTTGGACACGTCCTCCGCCGCGACCTGGGCGGCATACGGGGTCGACTTGCGCGATCCCTTGAACCCCATCGTGCCGGCGGACGACCAGGCAATGGTGTTGCCCTGCGCGTCGGTGATGGTGATCGTGGTGTTGTTGAACGACGAGTTCACATGGGCGACGCCGGAGGCGATGTTCTTGCGCTCACGACGGCGGACACGTGCGGCTTCCTTGGCCATATAAGTACCTTTCTTGAGATCTCAACGCCGCCGTAATGCCAGCGGCTACACCGAAATCGCGAATGGTGAACAGCGGGTAGCGAATAGGGATCTCCCCTACTCGCCACCCGCTGTCAGCAACTCGCGAAATTACTTCTTCTTGCCGGCGATCGCCTTGGCCGGACCCTTGCGCGTGCGCGCATTGGTGTGGGTACGCTGACCGCGCACCGGCAGGCCGCGGCGATGACGCAGGCCGCGATAGCAGCCGAGGTCCATCAGCCGCTTGATGTTGATGCCGGTCTCACGACGGAGGTCACCCTCGACGACGTAATCGCGGTCGATGATTTCACGGATCTGAAGAACTTCCTGGTCGCTCAGCTGGTTGACGCGGCGATCCTCGGCGATCTTCACCTTCTCGATGATCTCGCCCGCGATCTTCGGGCCGATACCATGGATGTACTGGAGCGCGATCAGGACGCGCTTGTTGGTCGGGATGTTGACACCGGCAATACGGGCCACGGACTTCTCTCCTGTCGCCGATCCCATGACGGGCCGGCCTTCATTCTCGCTATCTCGGGCAGGTGTCCGCAAACGCGAACAAGACGCCCACCCCTCGATTCGTGGGGCCCGGCATCTTCGAAAACCATCCGACTTGGATGCGGGCTTATTAATGGATTCACACGGCGGTCGTCAACCGCCCGTACAAGATTCGATCACCTCGCCGAACGCTTTTTTGCAGCCTTTGCAGAGGTTTTCCGGCTGCCCTTGGCCGACTTGGAAGCCGGCTTGGAGGCCTTGTTGGAGGCCTTGGCCGTCTTGCCGGCCTTCTTCGCCGCAGCTTTGGGAGCCTTCTTGGCGGCCTTTTTGCCGGTTTTGGCCGCCGTCTTCGCCGTCTTGCCAGCCTTTTTGGCTGGTGCGGCAGCCTTCACAGCCTTCTTGGCCACCTTTTTGGCGGCGGTCTTGTTGGCTCTGGCCGGCGCCTTGGCGCTGCGCTTGGCCGGGCTCGCCTTCTTGGCAGCCCGGCTGCCGCTGCTCTTGCCGACGGCGGCCAGGATCCGGCCGATTTCCTCGGTGACCTGCTCGATCGACATCATGCCGTCGACGGTCGCCAGCATCCGGTGGTCGGAATAATAGTGGATCAAGGGCTCGGTCTGCTCGCGATAGCTCGACAGCCGCTTGGTCAGGACCTCCGGCGTATCGTCCGCCCGGACAGCCTCGCCGCGCGCCTTCATTTCGGCCGCCCGGCGCTCGACGCGCTCCAGCAGCACGCCCTCGTTGACGCGCAGCTCGATGACCGCATCCAGCGTCATCTGCTTCTTCTTCAGGAGCTGGTCCAGCGCCTCGGCCTGCGGCACCGTGCGCGGGAAACCATCAAGGATGAAGCCGTTCTTGGCGTCGGGCTGCTCGATCCGGTCGGCAATGATGCCGACCACGACCTCGTCCGGCACCAGGCCGCCGGCGGCCATGATGTCCTTGGCCTTCAGCCCGATCGGCGTCTGTGCGGCCACGGCGGCGCGCAGCATGTCACCAGTCGAGAGCTGGACAATGCCGTACTGCTGGACCAGGCGCTGCGCCTGCGTCCCCTTGCCCGAACCGGGCGGTCCCAAAAGAATGAGTCTCATCGAATTCCGCCCCCCGGCACACGGTGGGCGACCCTCCCGCACACCTTGTTCTTGGCTTGTTGGTTCCCGGGCCGCGATCCGCCGCAACTAGCGGCGGCGCCCCCGCAACTTCGATTTCCTGATCAGGCCCTCATACTGATGGGCGAGCAGATAACCCTGAACCTGCGCCACGGTATCCATCGTAACGCTGACCACGATCAGAAGCGAAGTGCCACCAAAGTAGAACGGGACGGAAGCGTAGGAAATCAGAATTTCCGGGATTAGACACACGATCGCCAGATAGATGGCACCGATGACGGTGATCCGCGACAACACGTAATCGATGTATTCCGCAGTGCGCTCGCCCGGTCGAATGCCCGGGATGAAGCCGCCATGCTTCTTCAGGTTGTCCGCGGTCTCGGTCGGGTTGAACACGATCGCGGTGTAGAAGAAGGCGAAGAACAGGATCAGCGCCAGATACAGCACCAGGAACAGCGGCCGGCCATGGCCGAGCTGGGTGGTGATCCATTGGAACCACTCCCACCCAGAGCCCTTGCCGACGTTGAAATTGGCGAAGGTGGCCGGCAGCAGCAGCAGCGACGAGGCGAAGATCGGCGGGATGACGCCGGACGTGTTCAGCTTCAGCGGCAGATGCGAGGACTGGCCCTCGAACATCTTGTTGCCGACCTGGCGCTTCGGATACTGGATCAGGAGGCGGCGCTGGGCACGCTCCATGAACACGATGAAGGCGATCACGGCGACCGCCATCACGATGACGACCAGGATCAGGCCGGTCGACAGCGCGCCCTGGCGGCCGAGCTCGAGCATGTTGGCGAGCGCCGAGGGCAGCTCCGCCACGATGCCGGACAGGATGATCAGCGAGATGCCGTTGCCGATGCCGCGCGAGGTGATCTGCTCGCCCAGCCACATCAGGAACATGGTGCCGCCGGTCAGCGTGATCGCGGTCGACAGGCGGAAGAACAGGCCGGGATCGGCGACGACATTGCCGGCGCCCTCGAGGCCGACGGCGATGCCGTAGGACTGCACGGCGGCCAGGATCACCGTCAGATAGCGGGTGTACTGGTTCAGCATCTTGCGGCCCGCCTCGCCCTCCTTCTTGAGGGCTTCGAGCTGCGGTGACACCGTGGTCAGGAGCTGGATGATGATCGATGCCGAGATGTACGGCATGATGTTCAGCGCGAAGATCGCCATGCGGTGGATGCCGCCGCCGGCGAACATGTTGAACATGCCGAGGATGCCGCCGGACTGGCTACGGAACACCGAATCCCAGATGTTCGGGTCGATGCCTGGCAGCGGAATATAGGTGCCGAGGCGGTAGACCAGCAGCGCGCCGAGGGTGAACCAGATGCGCTTCTTCAGCTCATCGGCTTTTGCAAGCGCGCCGAAATTGAGGTTTGCCGCAAGTTGTTCCGCTGCTGAGGCCATATCTAGCTTTCTCCCGCCGCCCGTTCTTGACCGCATCAGCCCCGCGAGGGCTCGCGGGGCTTGGGCAGACGTCGGATATTATCTGGTACGCGAACGCGTTCTGTCCATTGCCCTGCCCTCTTCGGCGCAAGCCGGCCGCAGGGCAATGACGCAGAAGTTACGCCGCTTCGCCTTCATCCTTGGCGGGCGCCAGGATCTTGACGGTGCCGCCGGCCTTCTCGACCGCCGCGATCGCCGACTTCGAGGCGCCATACACCTCGATGTTGATCTTGGCCTTGAGCTCGCCGCGGCCAAGCAGACGCACGCCGTCCTTGGAGCGGCGCAGCGCGCCCGACTTCACCAGCGCCTCGGCGTTGATCACGCTGCCGGCGTCCAGCTTCTTGGCATCGATCGCCTGCTGGATCCGGTCGAGATTGATCTCGACGAAATCGAGCGCGAAGATGTTGTTGAAGCCGCGCTTCGGCAGACGTCGATGCATCGGCATCTGACCGCCTTCGAAGCCCTTGATGCGCACGCCGGAGCGCGCGGTCTGGCCCTTGCCGCCACGGCCGGACGTCTTGCCCTTGCCGGAGCCGATGCCGCGGCCGACGCGCATGCGCTTTTTGCGCGCGCCGGCGTTGTCGGCGATATCGCTGAGCTTCATCGCCCTTCTCCTTACTTCTCGTCGACGATGCGGACGAGATGATGAACCTTCGTGATCATGCCACGGACCGCCGGCGTATCCGCCAGCTCGGTCACGCGGCCGATCTTGTTGAGCTTCAACCCGATCAGCGTCTCGCGCTGCGAGTGATGCCGGCGGATCGGGCTGCCGATCTGCTCGATCTTGATCGTCTTGGCGTCAGCCATTGTCCTTAACTCCGAGATGCGCCTGCCAAAGGCGGCGCGCGTTCGTTAGTCGGCGGCTGCCTCGGCATCGCCACCGACGCGGCGGGCCTGCAGGGTCGACACCTTGATGTTGCGGCGGGCAGCGACCGAGCGCGGGCTGTCCTGATGCTTCAGCGCGTTGAAGGTCGCGCGCACCATGTTGTACGGGTTGGACGAGCCGATCGACTTCGCCACCACGTCCTGGATGCCCAGCGTCTCGAACACGGCGCGCATCGGGCCGCCGGCGATGATGCCGGTACCGGCCGGAGCGGCACGCAGATAGACGCGGCCGGCACCGTGACGACCGAAGATGTCGTGGTGCAGGGTCCGGCCCTCGCGCAGCGCGACGCGGGTCAAATTGCGCTTGGCGGAGTCGGTCGCCTTGCGGATCGCCTCCGGCACTTCGCGCGCCTTGCCGTGGCCGAAACCGACCCGGCCCTTCTGATCGCCGATCACGACGAGCGCCGCAAAGCCGAAGCGCTTACCGCCCTTCACGACCTTCGCGACTCGGTTGATGTGGACGAGCTTGTCGACGAACTCGCTGTCGCGCTCCTCACGCTCCTTGCGATCGCGACCGCCTCGTTCCCGTTCACCTGCCATGGTGCTATCCAATCTTCTGTGGGGCTCTCGCGCCCAAATCCGTTGATATTAGAAGCTCAGCCCGCTCTCGCGCGCCGCGTCGGCCAGCGCCTTGACGCGACCATGATAGAGATAGCCGCCGCGATCGAACACGACTTCCTTGATCCCGGCCTTCACCGCGCGCTCGGCGAGCAGCTTGCCCACCGCCTTGGCCGCGTCGATGTCGGCACCGGTGTTGCCGGCCGCGCGCATCTCCTTCTCCATCGACGACGCCGAGGCGAGCGTCTCGCCCTTCTGGTCGTCGATGACCTGAGCGTAGATGTGCTTCGACGAGCGGAACACCGACAGACGCGGACGGCCGCCGGCGGAGCGGCGCAGCGACAGCCTCACGCGCTGCTTGCGCCGGGCATTCGTAACCTTTGCTCTCGACATGTCCGGCTCCGTTACTTCTTCTTGCCTTCCTTGCGGAAGATGAATTCACCCGCGTACTTCACGCCCTTGCCCTTGTAGGGCTCCGGCGGCCGGTAGGCGCGGATTTCGGCGGCCACCTGGCCGACGCGCTGCGGGTCGATGCCGGTGATCGTGATCTCGGTCGGCTTCGGCACGGCGATCGTGATGCCTTCCGGGATCTGGTAGACGACGTCGTGGCTGTAGCCGAGCGCGAGCTGCAGGTTCTTGCCCTGCATCGCGGCGCGGTAGCCGACGCCGGTGATCTCGAGCTTCTTCTCGAAGCCCTTGGTGACGCCTTCGACCAGATTGGCGATCTGGGCGCGCGCGGTGCCGTACAGCGAACGGGCGCGCTTGGTCTCGGAGCGCGGAGCGACCCTGACCTGGCCGTTCTCGAACTTCACCTCGACGTCGTCATGGACGAGGAACTGAAGCTGGCCCTTCGGCCCCTTCATCTTGACGGTCTGTCCGTCGACGGTGGCGGTCACACCGGACGGCACCGTCACAGGCTTCTTGCCAATACGTGACATGGCTCAATCCTTCTTAGAACACCGTGAAGAGAACTTCACCGCCGACATTCGCGTCACGCGCGCTATGGTCGGCCATGATTCCCTTCGGCGTCGACAAAACAGAAATTCCGAGCCCGTTGTTCACGCGCGGCAGGTTCTTCACCGAGGTGTAGACGCGCCGGCCGGGCTTGGAGACGCGCTCGATCTCGCGGATCACGGGCTCGCCGTCGAAATACTTCAGCTCGATCTCGATCTCGCTGCGGCCGGACGGATGCTCCAGCGTGGCATAGCCACGGATGTAGCCCTCGGACTTCAGCACTTCGAGCACGCTGGCGCGCATCTTCGAGCCGGGGGTCGTGACCTTCGACTTCGAGCGCATCTGCGCGTTGCGGATGCGGGTGATCAGATCGCTGATGGGATCGTGCGTTGACATGTTCGACCCTCCTTACCAGCTCGACTTCACGAGGCCCGGAACCAGGCCCTTGGATCCGAGCTCGCGCAGCGCGATGCGGCTCAGCTTGTTCTTGCGGTAGTTCGACCGCGGGCGGCCCGTCAGCTCGCACCGGTTGCGGATGCGGGTCGTCGACGAGTTGCGCGGCATTTCCGCGAGCTTCAGGGTCGCGGCAAAGCGCTCCTCCATCGGCTTTTCCTTGTCGGCGATGATCGCCTTCAACCGGGCGCGCTTCGGAGCGGCGTTCTTCGCCATCTTCTTGCGCCGGTTGTTCTTCTCGACTGAACTCTTCTTTGCCATGCTTGGCTCCTGGGTATCCGCGTTTGAGAAGCTAGAAGTCAGCTGCTCACTGCCGGAACGGGAAATTGAATGCGGTCAGAAGGGCACGGGCCTCGTCGTCGGTCGTCGCGGTGGTGCACACCGTGATGTCCATGCCCCAGCTCTCCCCGGCCTTGTCGAAGTCGATCTCGGGGAAAATGATGTGCTCCTTGATGCCGAGCGAGTAGTTGCCGCGGCCGTCGAAGCTCTTCGGGTTCAGGCCGCGGAAGTCGCGGACGCGCGGCAGCGCGACGTTGATCAGGCGGTCGATGAACTCGTACATCTTGGCCTTGCGCAGCGTGACCTTGCAGCCGATCGGCTGGTTCTCACGCAGCTTGAAGGTCGCGATGGCGACGCGCGAATAGGTCACGACGGCCTTCTGACCGGCGATCAGCGACAGGTCGGCCGCAGCCGTCTCCGCCTTCTTGCGGTCGTTGACGGCCTCGCCGATGCCCATGTTCAGCACGACCTTGTCGAGCCGCGGCACCTGCATGACGTTGGCGTAGCCGAACTTCTCGGTCAGCGCGCTCTTGATCTTGCGGTCGTATTCCGTGCGGAGGCGCGGGGTGTAAGCGGTCTCAGCCATCGATCTCAACTCCCGAGCTCTTGGCAACGCGGACCTTCTTGCCGTCCGCCTGAATCTTGAATCCGATGCGCGTCGGCTTGCCGTCCTTGCCGACGTAGGCGACGTTCGACAGGTTGATGGGGGCTTCCTTGGTGATGATGCCGCCCTCCTGGTTCTGCGTCTGCTTCTGGTGACGCTTCACCAGGTTGATGCCGCGCACCAGCGCCGTGCCGGCGTCGGGACGCACCTCGAACACCTCGCCGGTGCGACCCTTGTCGCGGCCGGTCAGGACGATCACCTTGTCGCCCTTGCGGATCTTGGCAGCCATCACAGCACCTCCGGCGCGAGCGAAATGATCTTCATGTGGTTCTTGGCGCGCAGCTCGCGCGGCACCGGCCCGAAGATACGGGTGCCGACCGGCTCGGACTGGTTGTTGATCAGGACGGCCGCGTTGCGGTCGAAGCGGATCACCGAGCCGTCGGCGCGGCGGATGTCCTTGCGGACGCGCACCACGACGGCCTTCATGACGTCGCCCTTCTTCACCTTGCCACGCGGAATGGCTTCCTTGATCGACACCACGATGATGTCGCCGACGGTGGCATAGCGGCGCTTCGAGCCACCCAGCACCTTGATACACATAACACGGCGTGCGCCGGAATTATCGGCCACGTCGAGGTTGGTCTGCATCTGAATCATTGATGCACCTCGTCCTCTTCATATGCTGCGCAGGAAAGCTGCGCCTTTTCTGATCCCGAAAGCGAAACCGGCCCCTTCAATCAGGGCCGCGTCTCACGACTCAGGCGGTTTTCTTATGCTCGCCGCGGACCACCGTCCAGCGCTTGAGCTTCGAGATCGGCTTGCTCTCCTCGATCCAGACCATGTCGCCCGGCTTGAACTCGTTGTTCTCGTCGTGGGCGTGGTAGTTCTTCGAGCGGCGGATCGTCTTCTTGTAGATCGGGTGGGTGAAGCGCCGGTCGACGCGCACGACCACCGTCTTGGCCTGCTTGTCGCTGACGACAACGCCCTGGAGGGTCCGTTTCGGCATGTCGAGCCTCTTACTTCGTCTTGGCGCGCTGCTGCGCGGCGATGGTCTTGATACGGGCGATGTCGCGGCGCGCCTCACGCAGGCGGGCGGTGTTCTCGAGCTGCCCGGTGGCGCGCTGAAAACGCAGGTTGAAGCGCTCCTTCTTCAGATTGACGATCGCATCGTCCATCTGGTCGGGGCTCATCGCGCGAATGTCGGCAATCTTCATCTCGGCCATGACCATTACTCCGCAATGCGTTCGACGAAGCGCGTCTTGATCGGCAGCTTGGCAGCGGCCAACGTCAGCGCCTCGCGCGCGATCTGGTTGCTGACGCCGTCGATCTCGAACATCACCCGGCCCGGCTTGACGCGGGCCACCCACAATTCCGGCGAACCCTTGCCGGAGCCCATGCGGACTTCGGCCGGCTTCTTCGACACCGGCAGATCGGGGAACACCCGGATCCAGACGCGGCCGGCACGCTTCATGTGACGAGTCAGCGCACGACGGGCGGCCTCGATCTGGCGCGCGGTGACGCGATCCGGCTCCATCGCCTTCAGCCCGAACTGGCCGAAGGCCAGCGTCGCGCCCGAGGACGCAACGCCGTGGATACGGCCCTTATGCGCCTTTCGGAACTTGGTCTTCTTTGGTTGCATCATGGCTTTGAGCCCTCAAACCTGTCTTGTCGCGGCTGATCGATCAGGCCGCGTCGCGGCGCGAACGCGGCGACGGGCTTTCGCCACCGCTCTCGTTCATCCGCTTGTCCTGTGCCATCGGATCGTGCTCGAGGATCTCGCCCTTGAAGATCCAGACCTTCACGCCGCAGGTGCCGAAGGTCGTGAACGCGGTGGCCACACCGTAGTCGATGTCGGCGCGCAGCGTGTGCAGCGGCACCCGGCCCTCACGATACCACTCCATGCGGGCGATTTCCGCGCCACCCAGACGACCCGAGCAGTTGATGCGGATGCCCTCGGCGCCGAGACGCATCGCCGACTGAACGGCGCGCTTCATGGCGCGGCGGAACGCGACGCGGCGCTCGAGCTGCTGCGCGATCGACTCGGCGACCAGCGTGGCATCGAGCTCCGGCTTGCGGATCTCGACGATGTTGATCACGACGTCCGACGAGGTGATGTCGGCGACGCGCTTGCGCAGCTTGTCGATGTCGGCGCCCTTCTTGCCGATCACGACGCCCGGACGGGCCGAGTGGATCGTGACGCGGCACTTCTTGTGCGGACGCTCGATCACGATGCGGGCGACGGCCGCCTGCTTGAGCTCCTTGTGCAGGATCTCGCGGATCTTGACGTCTTCATGCAGCAGCTTGCCGTACTCGGCCTTGCCGGCGAACCAGCGCGAATCCCAGGTCCGGTTGATGCCGAGACGCAGACCGATCGGATTGATCTTTTGACCCATCGTATTCTCCCAGCGCCCGACTTTACGCGCTCGCCTCGACCTGACGAACAATGATCGTCAGCTGCGAGAACGGTTTGAAAACTCGGCCCGAACGGCCACGGCCGCGCGGCGAGAAACGCTTCATCACGATTCCCTTGCCGACGAAAGCCTGGGTGACGACCAGATCGTCGACCTCGAGCTCGTGGTTGTTCTCGGCGTTGGCGATCGCCGATTCCAGGCACTTCTTGACGTCGACCGCAATCCGCTTGCGCGAGAACTGCAGGTCGGCGAGGGCTGCCGACGCCTTGCGGCCGCGGATCATCTGCGCCACCAGGTTCAGCTTCTGCGGGCTCACCCGAAGCATCCGGGCCACAGCCTTGGCCTCGTTGTCGGGGAGGCTCCGTTCGCGCTTTGGTTTGCTCATCGCTTAATCCTCAAGCCTTCTTGGCTTTCTTATCGCCCGAATGGCCGTGGAAAGTGCGGGTCGGCGAGAACTCGCCGAACTTGTGGCCAACCATTTCCTCGTTGACCGCGACCGGCACGTGCTTCTGGCCGTTGTAGACGCCGAACGTCAGGCCGACGAACTGCGGCAGGATGGTCGAGCGGCGGCTCCAGATCTTGATGACGTCGTGACGGCCGGACGCGCGCGCCGCATCTGCCTTCTTGAGCAGCGACGCCTCGACGAACGGGCCTTTCCAGACTGAACGAACCATGTCCGTCGTTCCTTACTTCTTCCGCTTGTGGCGGCTCAAGAGAATGAATTTGTCGGTCGACTTGTTGGTGCGGGTCTTCTTGCCCTTGGTGGGCTTGCCCCACGGAGTGACCGGGTGACGACCGCCCGAGGTACGGCCTTCGCCGCCGCCGTGCGGATGGTCGATCGGGTTCATCGCGACACCGCGGTTGTGCGGGCGGCGGCCCATCCAACGCTTGCGGCCGGCCTTGCCGATCGAGGTGTTCATGTGGTCCGGGTTGGACACCGCACCGATGGTGCCGCGGCAACGGCCATGCACCAGGCGCTGTTCGCCCGAGTTCAGGCGGACGATCACGTAGTCCTGGTCGCGGCCGACGATCTGGGCGTAGGTGCCGGCCGAACGTGCGAGCTGGCCGCCCTTCCCGATCTTGACCTCGATGTTGTGGATGATCGTGCCGACCGGCATGTTGCCGAGCGGCATGACGTTGCCCGGCTTCACGTCGACATAGTTGCCGGCGACGATGGTGTCGCCGACGGCCAGGCGCTGCGGCGCCAGGATGTAGGCGAGCTCGCCGTCCTGATACTTGACCAGGGCGATGAAGGCCGTGCGGTTCGGATCGTACTCCAGGCGCTCGACGGTCGCGGGAACGTCGACCTTGTCGCGCTTGAAGTCGACCGTGCGGTACGACTGCTTGTGGCCGCCGCCGAGGAAGCGGACGGTGATGCGGCCGGTGTTGTTACGACCGCCGCTCGACTGCTTGCCTTCGGTCAGCGCCTTGACCGGCTTGCCCTTGTACAGGGCCGAACGATCGACCATCACCAGCTGGCGCTGGCCCGGCGTCGTGGGGTTGAATGTCTTCAGTGCCATGGCAGCTCAGCCTTACAGTCCGGTGGTCACGTCGATGCGGTGGCCCTCTTCGAGGGTCACGATCGCGCGCTTGCTGTCCGATTGCGAACCGAAATTGCCGCGGAACACCTTGGTCTTGCCCTTGCGGACGAGCGTATTCACGCTCCGGACCTTGACGTCGAACAGCTTCTCGATCGCTTCCTTGATCTGCGGCTTGGTCGCCTTGGCGGCCACCTTGAACAGAACCTTGTTCTGCTCCGAGGCAAAGGTCGCCTTCTCGGTCACGACAGGCGCGATGATGATGTCGTAGTGGCGCGGATCGATGGTCTTCATTTGAAGCGCGCCTCCAGCGCATCGATCGCCGCCTTGGTCAGCACGAGCTTCTGACGGCGCAGGATGTCGTAGACGTTGATGCCCTGGATCGGCAGCACGTCCAGGTTCGGGATGTTGCGGGCCGCCGCGGCGAAGCCGTTGTGCAGCTCGGCACCATCGATGATCAGCGCGTTGGTCAGGCCGAGACCGGAGAAGTGACCGATCAGCGCCTTGGTCTTCGCCGCCTCGAGGGTGGCGTTCTCCAAGACGACCAGATCACCGTCCTTGGCCTTGGCCGACAGCGCATGCTTCAGCGCCAGCGCACGGACCTTCTTCGGCAGGTCGGTCGCATGCGAGCGCACGACCGGACCGAAGGCGCGGCCACCGCCACGGAACTGCGGCACGCGGGCCGAGCCGTGACGAGCACCGCCGGTGCCCTTCTGCTTGTACATCTTCTTGCCGGTGCGCCAGATCTCGGCGCGGCCCTTGGCCTTGTGGGTGCCGGCCTGGCGCTTGTTGAGCTGCCACTGGACGCAGCGCTGGATGATGTCAGCGCGCGGCTCCAGACCGAAGATGGCGTCGGACAGCTGGACGGAGCCCGCTTCCTTGCCCTCGAGCGTGGTGACTTTCAGTTCCATTTATGCGCCCTCCTGCACGGCCGGCGCTTCGGCAGCCTGCTCACCCGCGACCTTGAACTTGCCGGGCTTCGGCGCTTCCTTCGGCAGCGGCTTCTTCACGGCGTCGCGCACCGAGATCCAGCCACCCTTGGAGCCGGGCACCGCGCCTTCGACCAGGATCAGGCCGCGCTCGACGTCCGTCTGCACCACACGCAGGTTCAGCGTGGTGATGCGGTCGACACCCATGTGACCGGGCATCTTCTTGTTCTTCCAGGTCTTGCCGGGGTCCTGACGGCCACCGGTCGAACCGATCGAACGATGCGAGATCGACACACCGTGCGTGGCGCGCAGACCGCCGAAGTTCCAGCGCTTCATGCCGCCGGCGAAGCCCTTACCGACCGAGGTGCCGGTGACGTCGACGAACTGGCCGACGACGAAGTGGTCGGCCTGGATCTCGGCGCCGACCGGGATCAGCGAGTCCTCGCTGACACGGAATTCGGCGAGCTTGCGCTTCGGCTCGACCTTGGCGACCGCGAACTGGCCGCGCTCCGCCTTCGGCATGTAGACCGTCTTGCGGCTGCCGCTGCCGAGCTGCAGCGCGACGTAGCCGTTCTTCTCGGTGGTACGGTGACCGACCACCTGGCAATTGCCGAGCTTCAGCACGGTCACGGGGATATGTTCGCCGGTCTCCGTGAAGACCCGCGTCATCCCGACCTTTTGTGCGATCACTCCGGAGCGCATCGGCGTGCTTCCTGTTCTTCTCTATGTCCGCGAAAAGGCGAACGTGAATCCAAAAACTTAGAGCTTGATCTCGACGTCGACGCCTGCGGCCAGATCGAGCTTCATGAGAGCATCGACGGTCTGCGGGGTCGGATCGACGATGTCGAGGAGGCGCTTGTGGGTGCGCATCTCGAACTGCTCGCGGCTCTTCTTGTCAACGTGCGGCGAACGGTTGACGGTGAACTTCTCGATGCGGGTCGGCAGCGGAATGGGTCCGCGAACCTGCGCGCCGGTCCGCTTCGCCGTGTTGACGATCTCGCGCGTCGACGTATCGAGGATGCGATGGTCAAACGCCTTGAGACGGATGCGGATATTTTGGCCGTTCATTGCCGTATCTTTCTGTGAGTAGTGAGTGGCGAGTAGCGAACGGCGAATGGATCACCATTCGCCACCCGCCATTCCCTATTCGTGTTGTTACTCGATGATCGAGGCGACGACGCCGGCGCCGACGGTGCGGCCGCCTTCACGGATGGCGAAGCGCAGCTTCTCTTCCATCGCGATCGGCACGATCAGGTGCACTTCCATCGCGATGTTGTCGCCCGGCATCACCATCTCGGTGCCTTCCGGCAGGTGAACGACGCCGGTCACGTCGGTCGTGCGGAAGTAGAACTGCGGACGATAGTTGGTGAAGAACGGGGTGTGACGGCCGCCCTCCTCCTTGGTGAGGATGTACGCCTCAGCCTTGAACTTGGTGTGCGGCTTGACCGAACCCGGCTTGCAGAGAACCTGGCCGCGCTCGACGTCCTCACGCTTGGTGCCGCGGAGCAGCGCACCGATGTTGTCGCCAGCCTGGCCCTGATCGAGCAGCTTGCGGAACATTTCGACGCCGGTGACGGTGGTCTTCTGGGTGGCGCGGATACCGACGATCTCGATTTCCTCACCGACCTTGATGATGCCGCGCTCGACACGACCGGTCACCACGGTGCCGCGGCCCGAGATCGAGAACACGTCTTCGACCGGCATCAGGAAGGGCTGGTCGATCGGACGCTCCGGCTGCGGAATGTACTCGTCGACATTGCGCATCAGCTCGAGGATGGCGTCGTGGCCGAGCTTCTTGTCCGAATCTTCGAGAGCGGCGAGCGCCGAGCCCTTGATGATCGGGATCTTGTCGCCCGGGAATTCGTACTTCGAGAGCAGCTCGCGAACCTCGAGCTCGACCAGCTCGAGCAGCTCCGGATCGTCGACCATGTCGCACTTGTTGAGGAACACGACCAGCGCGGGAACGCCGACCTGGCGGGCGAGCAGGATGTGCTCGCGGGTCTGCGGCATCGGGCCGTCAGCGGCCGACACGACCAGAATCGCGCCGTCCATCTGCGCAGCGCCGGTGATCATGTTCTTCACGTAGTCGGCGTGGCCGGGGCAGTCGACGTGCGCGTAGTGGCGGTTCTTGGTCTCGTACTCGACGTGCGCGGTCGAGATGGTGATGCCGCGGGCCTTCTCTTCCGGCGCCTTGTCGATCTGGTCGTAGGCAGTGAACGTCGCACCGCCCGTCTCGGCCAGGATCTTGGTGATTGCAGCGGTCAGCGAGGTCTTGCCGTGGTCGACGTGACCGATGGTGCCGATGTTGCAGTGGGGCTTGTTACGTTCAAACTTAGCTTTGGCCATTTGACTCTCCGTTCAGTCGCTAACTTGAGCTCGCGACAATCAGGCAAACTTCTTCTGGACTTCAGCCGACACGTTGGCCGGCGCTTCAGCGTAGTGCGAGAACTGCATCGTGAAGGTCGCGCGACCCTGGCTCATCGAGCGCAGGTTATTCACGTAACCGAACATGTTCATGAGCGGCACCATCGCGTTGATGACGTTGGCGTTGCCGCGCATGTCCTGGCCCTGGATCTGGCCACGACGCGAGTTGAGGTCGCCGATGACCGAGCCGGTGTAGTCTTCCGGGGTCACGACTTCGACCTTCATGATCGGCTCGAGCAGAACCGACTTGCCCTTCTGCAGCGCCTCGCGGAAAGCCGCGCGGGAGGCGATTTCGAAGGCCAGTGCCGACGAGTCGACGTCGTGATACTTGCCGTCGACCAGCGCCACCTTGACGTCGACCACGGGGAAGCCAGCGACCACGCCTGCGCCGAGCACGCTCTCGATGCCCTTTTCGACGCCCGGGATGTATTCCTTCGGAACCGCACCACCGACGATCTTGGACTCGAACACGTAGCCGCCGCCCGGCTCGTTCGGCTCGACCACGAGGCTCACGGCCGCGAACTGGCCGGTGCCGCCGGTCTGCTTCTTGTGGGTGTAGTCCACATTGGCCGGCTTGGTGATGCGCTCACGGAACGCCACCTGCGGCGCGCCGATGTTCGCATCGACCTTGTAGGTGCGCTTCAGGATGTCGACCTTGATGTCGAGATGGAGCTCGCCCATGCCCTTGAGGATGGTCTGGCCCGACTCGTGATCGGTCGACACGCGGAAGGACGGATCCTCCGCGGCGAGCTTCGCTAGCGCGATGCCTAGCTTCTCCTGGTCGGCCTTCGACTTCGGCTCGATAGCGATCTCGATGACCGGCTCCGGGAATTCCATCTTTTCCAGGATCACCTGGTTGTTCGGGTCGCACAGCGTGTCACCGGTGCGGGCTTCCTTGAGGCCGGCGAGAGCGACGATGTCGCCCGCATAGGCTTCCTTGATGTCCTCGCGGTTGTTCGCATGCATCAGCAGCATGCGGCCGATGCGCTCCTTCTTCTCGCGGGTCGAGTTCACGACGCCGGTGCCCGAGGTCAGGATGCCCGAATAGATGCGGCAGAAGGTGATGGTGCCGACGAACGGGTCGTCCATGATCTTGAACGCCAGCAGCGACAGCGGCTCCTTGTCGTCCGCCTTGCGCACGACCTCGTTGCCCTTGTCGTCGGTGCCCTTGATCGCGGGAACGTCGAGCGGCGACGGCAGATAGTCGACGACGGCGTCGAGCAGCGGCTGCACGCCCTTGTTCTTGAACGCCGAGCCGCACAGCACCGGATAGAACGCGCCCGAGAGCACGGCCTTGCGGATGAGACGCTTGAGGGTCGCCTCGTCCGGCTCGGTGCCTTCGAGATAGGCCGACATGGCGTCGTCGTCGAGCTCGACGGCGGCTTCCACCAGCTTCTCGCGATATTCCTTGGCCTGGTCGGCGAGGTCAGCGGGGATCTCGACATAGTCGAACTTCGCGCCGAGCGACTCGTCGTTCCAGACGATCGCCTTCATGGTCACGAGGTCGACGCAGCCCTTGAAGTTGTTCTCGGCGCCGATCGGCAGCTGGATCGCAACCGGCTTCGCGCCCAGGCGGTCGACGATGTCGGCCAGGCACTTGAAGAAGTCGGCACCGGTCTTGTCCATCTTGTTGGCGAAGACGATGCGCGGCACCTTGTACTTGTCGCCCTGGCGCCAGACGGTCTCGGTCTGCGGCTCGACGCCCTGGTTGGAGTCGAGCACGCACACGGCGCCGTCGAGCACGCGGAGCGAACGCTCGACCTCGATGGTGAAGTCGACGTGGCCGGGGGTGTCGATGATGTTCAGGCGCTTGCCGTTCCAGAACGCGGTGGTGGCAGCGGAAGTGATCGTGATGCCACGCTCCTGCTCCTGCTCCATCCAGTCCATCGTCGCGGCACCTTCGTGCACTTCGCCGATCTTGTGGCTCTTGCCGGTGTAATACAGGATGCGCTCGGTCGTCGTCGTCTTACCGGCGTCGATATGCGCCATGATACCGAAGTTACGATAGTCTTCGATGGCGTGTTGGCGGGGCATGGATCTGTTCCCTGATTTCCGTTCGGGCCGCTGTTACCAGCGGTAGTGCGAGAAGGCGCGGTTGGCTTCCGCCATCCGGTGCACGTCTTCACGCTTCTTCACGGCGTTACCCCGGTTGTTCGAGGCATCGAGCAGTTCCGCCGAAAGCCGCTCGGTCATGGTCTTCTCGTTGCGGTCGCGAGCGGCCGAGATCAGCCAGCGGATGCCCAGCGCCTGACGGCGGGTCGAGCGGACTTCGACGGGCACCTGGTAGGTCGCACCACCGACGCGGCGCGAACGCACTTCGATCGTCGGCATCACGTTTTCCAGCGCCTGCTCGAACACCGTCAGCGGGCTCTGCTTCGTCTTGGCCTCGATGATGCCGAACGCACCGTAGACGATTCCTTCGGCGACCGACTTCTTGCCGGCGTACATCACCGAGTTCATGAACTTGGTGACGATGATGTTCCCGAACTTCGGATCCGGAAGCACTTCACGCTTTTCGGCTGAATGGCGACGCGACATCTGATCTGTTCCCGCTTCTCTCGAACGTCTTAGTTAAGCGACTTACTTGGGCCGCTTCGCGCCGTACTTCGAACGACGCTGCTTACGGTTCTTGACGCCCTGGGTATCCAGCACGCCGCGGAGGATGTGGTAGCGCACGCCCGGCAAGTCCTTGACGCGGCCACCGCGGATCATGACCACCGAGTGCTCCTGGAGGTTATGGCCTTCACCCGGGATGTAGCCGATCACCTCGAAGCCGTTGGTCAGGCGCACCTTGGCAACCTTACGAAGCGCCGAGTTCGGCTTCTTCGGGGTCGTGGTGTAGACGCGCGTGCAAACACCACGCTTCTGCGGCGACTGCTGCAGCGCCGGCACCTTCTTGCGCGACTTCTGCACTTCGCGCGGATTTGCGATCAGCTGGTTGATCGTCGGCATCTTGGCCTTCACCCTTCTCAACGTTCGCACGGAAACCACCAGGGATTTCCGCAAATTCTGTTCGAGGTTCCCCGCCTCACCGGGCCGCCCAGCGCGACGAAAATCCGCGCAAAACGAAATCGCGCCAACCATTCATCGCTGAACGGAAAGCGCTTCACGCCACAGAGGACCGCGATCACCCTCCTCCAGCTTGCGCTGGCGGCGGCCTACCGAGGTCATGCATCCGAAATTGGTCTCAAGAGAACGAGCTCGAGAGATCTAAAATCGTTCTGGCATTGCCTAGCTATGATCGACAGCGTTTGAGCGGCATTCGTCGAGGTTGGTGCCCATTCTGCCCTGTAAGGGGCGGTCCGGGTGATCCGTACCGACGCTGGCGAAGCTCACCGCCTGTCGTTGAGTGCGCGCCTTTTATAAGCGGTAAATACCCAAGTCAAGCAAAACGACGCCGCAGGACGCGCAAACCAGCCGTTTCTATGTCGATGCCGGCCCCCCAGGGCCGGCGCGCGGCCGCCGGAACCGGCACAGCTTACCTATTCACTCAAATGGGCAGGTCAAGCCCCTGACGTTATTGGAGATTATGGTGCCGTAGGCTGGGCAAAGCGGCGGCCGGAGGCGGCAGCGTGCCCACCATCTCACCGCAGAGCATGACGCCCGATGGTGGGCACGGCGCCACGACCATCACGGGGGCGGGATTCAGCACGGCATCGCCTTTGCTCACCCTACCACTCCCCACGAATCTCCCCCCGTTCACCCTCCGCAACAATCTGAAACATCGCGGCTAAGGCTTTGTTCGGCTTTCGGAGCGAAGGATGGCGCTTCGACGAGGCGCCAAGGTGACCCACTATACCGACATCGCGATCATCGGCGGCGGGCTGGCCGGCTCGCTCACGGCGGCCATGCTCGGACGCGCCGGCATTGCGGCGATTCTCGTCGATCCCCACGAGGTTTACCCGCCGGACTTCCGAATCGAGAAGATCTCCGGCGCCGAGCAGATCGGACGGTTCCGGCGCACGGGAGCCGCGGACAAGGCGCTGCACCGGGCGACCCTGGCGGCCGAGAACTGGATCGCCCGATTCGGCTACGTCCTCGACAAGGCGCCGGTCCATCAATACGGCATCCTGTACGATGCGCTGGTGGCGGCCGTGCGCGAGGAGATCCCGGCGTCGGTCCTGCGAATCGTGGCCAAGGCCGTGGCGATCACGCCGAGCGACGATCGCCAATCGGTCGTGCTCTCCAACGGCGAGACGATCTCCGCCCGGCTGGTCGTGCTCGCCAATGGGCTGAACGTCGGCCTGCGGCATCAGCTGGGAATCACCCGGACGATCACGAGCGTCGCCCATTCGATCTCGGTCGGTTTCGACCTGGAGCCGGTCGGCCGTGCCGCCTTCCCTTTCCCCGCCATGACCTATTTCCAGGAACGGGCGAGCGCCCGCGTCCCCTACGTCACCCTGTTTCCGATCGGCGACCGCATGCGAGCGAATCTCTTCGCCTATCGCCCGATCGACGATCCCTGGCTGCGGGCGGTCCGGCGCAACCCGGCAGAGATCCTGGCGGCCGCCCTGCCCGGCCTCCGGCGGATCACCGGCGATTACGCCGTCAGCGGCGAGGTCAAGGTCCGGCCGGCCGATCTGACTGTCAATAGCGGCATCCGGATGCCGGGCGTGGTGCTGGTCGGAGACGCCTTTTGCACCACCTGCCCGGTGACGGGTACGGGCTCCGACAAGGTATTCACGGATGTCGAGCGCCTGTGCAACGTGCACATCCCGCGCTGGCTAGCCACCGACGGGATGAGCGAAGGCAAGATCGCCGCGTTCTACGACGATCCGGTCAAGATCGCCTGCGATGCGTGGTCGCTCGACAAGGCCTGGCGCTTCCGCGAAGTTTCGATCGGCACCGGCCCGTATTGGCTGGCGCAGCGCTGGGCGCGGTTTGCAGTCTCACTGGGCCGTGGCGTGCGGCACCGGATCGGCAGCAAAAGCGCGCCTCAAGCGGCCGCTTCGTCAGCCTCGCTGTCCTCGTCAGCCTGAGCAAAGGCGGCCGAGCACGAGCAGTCGGCCCATACGGGCGCGACATGATCCACCGCGAATCACACCGCATCGACACGGTTCCATTTCAGGTTGCTTAACGTCTCCCCGTCATTCTGCGGGGTACAGCAGCCGGGGAAGGCGCATGACTACAGTGCTGGGAGTTTATGACGCACAGCGGCCAGGCGCCGAGCGCGAGCTGCGCCACCGGCTCGCCCTGCCGAGGCAGCGGATCACGGCCCGCGACCTGATCCGCTGCCGCATCGAAGCGGACGTCGCCCTGCACAATACCGCTGAAAGCGCGCGTATCGAGGCGCGGATCGCTGCCGCCGATGACGACTTTGCCAGCGCCTGGCTGGTCAAGCCGGGCGAGGTCGAGCAGACCTTGAACGGCCCGCGCGGCGCCTATGGTCCCGGCGTTCCGGCTCGCAAGTCGCCGGTCGTGGTCAGGAGCGAGCCACTGGTTGCTACCGCGCTCGCCGCGTTCGCGCGCAGCGGCTTCTTCATGATCTTCGACGGCCGGCAGATCGAGGATCTCGACGAGGTGCTGACCGTCGAGCCGGACAGCGCAGTGACGTTCCTGCGCCTCGTCCCCCTGGTTGGCGGCTGAGCCCACAGCAGGAGCGACAATCCGAATGCCGCATTATCCGTACGACCGCTTCCTGTCCTTCCCGCCAGAGAAGGGCTTCGTCGCACTCGCGCGGCGCGCATGGCCCGCAGCGAGAATTCAGACCAAATGGACGAGCCTCAAATATCGCCTGTGGGGCTGGTGGAACCGCAACCGGTATGAGCCCCTGGTCCGCTTCGATCCCGTGAGCGGACAGCCGGTGCTCACCGGCGTTTCCGATAGCGTGAGTTATTGCCGAACACGTCACGGCCCCGCGGCCATCGAGTGGCGGATCGATCGAACGCGCCTGACGTGCGACTTCTCCCGGGCACGGCAGGTTCTCACCAAAACCGGCCGGCGCATCGAAACTCCCTACCCCCGACGACCGGATCCCTCAGGCGACGGCTGGATCTGGGGACGCTTCGAGATCACGGCGGACGATGTCGTCCTGATCGACGACGCCACGAGAAAGCCGACCTACAATCCCGACGCCGACCCCGAAGCGACCCGGCTCGAGAAGCTGCTCGCGACGTCGCCGCGGTTTCGGGCGGCGGTCGCCGACCGCGATTTTGCCGCCGTCGCTTTCCTGATGCTGACCCAGCTCGAATGGTTCAACGTCAGGGAGCCCGATGAGCTGCCGCCCTCGAGCGGAAGCACGGCAGACATGATCGCGGGTCTCCGCGATCGCGGTGAGATCTATACGGACTACAAGTTCGGCGTAGATATCCGCGGGATTTCGCAAGCCGACATCCATCGTCACTCCCTTGAGCTCCACGCGATCATGGCCGAATTGGGCTGGCGCACCCACACCGACGAGGAGCTTCGGCTCAAGGCGCGCGCCGACTTTGACAGCCGCGTGGCAGAGCGGATCGCGAACTGGAATAGCCTGGCTGAGCTGGAAGCCCGCGCCGCCAACACGCATGACTCCACCGGCCTCCGCTATGCCGAGATTCCGATGTCGATCTACGTCGGCGAAGAGGCCTGGGCCGCGCAGCTGCCGCAGGACGTGAAGCTGATGGTGTCCGAGGCGTATGCCCGGCGCGTGCGCGACCTGATCGCGACCAACCGCATCTCTCGCGACGAGTATCGAATACTGACAGGTCTGTTCTTCTGCTAGCCGCGGCGGGCGGCCTCCTGGCGTTGCACACTCGGTCGCGGCCGCCGTATCATCCGATTGGAGAAGGATTCTCCCATGACGCTGCTCGAGACATTGAAGCCGAAGGTGCGGACCCTGGCCGACTGGTCCCCCGAGCTTCCGCGCGAGGCGATCGACATCGACGCTCTGCTCGCCGATCTCAGGCCGACGGGCGTGGCGGCGCTCGACGGCGTGATGGCCGAGGCGCTCGACGGCGAGCGCGTGCCGTTCGTTTTCGACTACCAACGGGCCGGACGAATCGCCGACCTGCTGTCCGAGGCCGACAGGCTGCGCCTGCTGGGGCGCCTGTCGGAGGTCGCTGCGGCCGTCGGATTCATCGAGCTGACATGGCCCGATGCGATTGAGCAGAGCAAGGTTCGTGCATGGCTCCACCTGCTGGGGTCTGCCTTTTACTCGCTCGAGCGCAAGCCGCCTCGGCTCGACGACCAGACGGCTGCCATCCTGGCGCGCGCCGCGCGCATCAGCGCACCATTCCCGACGCACAAGAGCAGTCATCCCTTCAACTTGGCCGGCGTCCTGCTGGCCGGCCTGCCCGATCCCATGAGCGCCGCGCAGCGAGCGGCGCTGGAAGATGTTGCCGACCTCATCGATCGCTTTGCCTGGGGATCGCGGGACTATGCCAACGCCATCCGCGCGCTGGAGCCCGTGTATCATCGGCTGGGACGCCCGTTTTCCGACAGCGCTCTGCACGCGCGCCGAGAGCGGGCGAAGCAGAGGGCGCAGCTTGCAGTCGCTCATATTTGTCAGGACGTCCGTCCACCGCTCAAGGAGTGGATCGAGGCGCTTTGCCAGCTGCCTCGTGATGACGCGACGCTGACGATGCGAAACGCGTTTCCCGCACAGATATTGGCCTCATCCCCGGCGGAAAGAGCGGAGACCCTCTGCATGATGGTCGAGGCGAACCGCCGGCAGGAGGCACTCAAAACAGGACGCATCGCGGGCTTTCCTGTGTTTGGCGAATATACCAACTACGCATCGATCGGCAGCGTGACCGAAAGCGGCTCTCACCCGTTTGCGGATCTGCTTCGGGCGCTGGTCAAGACCAAGCTCGTAGCCAGCGACGCCGCGGCGGCCGCCATGCTCAATGCGATGCCGACGATCAAGGTCCTAGTAGACCTGCGGATCATCAACACCGCGATCGCAACGATCAAGGCCGGATCCGCTCCCCTCACCACGAAAGCGGCGCTTGCATGCCTTGCGTGGCTCGAGAAGAGGGATACGTGCTGGTCGCTCGCCAAGGACAAGTCCTTCAACGACCAAGCCGTACATCGTCTCAAGACCGCACTCGATCGGGTTGGCCGCGATGATGCTGCCGTGGCGCCACTGCTCTCGCGCCCGGTGCTGAAGGGCTGGGCCAACTCGGTGGTCTTTGAACAGGAGCTGATCACGTACTACAGCGACATCAGCGACCTGCGAAAATGTACGCATGAGGACGTCGCCTTCGTCGAGCACTACCTCCAGGGGCCGAAGCAACCGGAAAAGCCGTTTCGGGCGACAGAAGGAATGACACAGGAGGAGTTCGACGAAGGTTGGGCCATTAGTCGATGGCACAGATACAGTCGCCTGTTTCCGCCGCCGCTTTTGGAGCGCATGCGCAAGGTCGCGCAAATTCCGGCGGAGTATCTCGCGGCCTGGCAGGCGCTGCACGCTTGCGCCTACGAGCTGGAAGGCAAGAGTGCGCCATCGGCCAAGTGGCTGAAGGCCGCGCGTGAGTCGGTAGCGCATTTGAGCGAGGAGCAGAGGCTCGCTTTACTCATTGAGATACTCGACGTCCTGACGCCAGCGCAGGGATATCCAACGGACAATCTTGCCCGCGCCGTGATCTACGTCTCCGCAGACTGGGCGGCCGACTCCGTTGGCCCGCTCCTGACGCGCCATGCCCTGACTCAGTGCTTCGACACCATTCCCAATTGGGGCATGCGCAACGAGCGCCTCGGCAACGCCTGCCTGTGGGCCCTGATCCACATGCCCAGCGGCGGCGGCGTGCGCTATCTCGCCCGGCTGCTGTCGCGGATCAAATATCCGAAGGTGAAGAAGCGCATCGAGGCGGCGTTGAACGAGGCGGCCGCCGCCGCGGGGATGACCCGCCGCGAGCTCGACGAGCTCTCGGTCCCGACGCATGGCCTTGATGCGCAGGGCAGCGCCGAGATCGCCGTCGGAGACGGCGCGGCGCTGCTGGCGATCTCCGGCACGGCCTCGGTCGAGGTCACCTGGCGCGGGGCGAACGGCAAGATCTCCAAATCGATCCCGGCCGCGCTCAAGCCGCACAAGGACGAGATCAAGGCGGTCAAGGCGCTGGTCAAGGAGATCGAGGCCGATCTCTCGATCCAGCCGCAACGGCTGCAGCGGCTGTGGCTCGATGACGCCAGGTGGACCGCCGAGATCTGGCAGCAGCGCTATGCAGAGCATCCGCTGCTCGGCGCGCTGAGCCGCAGGCTGATCTGGAACGTGCACCGCGGCGACCAGCGCGTGGCCGCGCTGTGGTCCGGCGGCCGCATGATCGACGTCGATGGCGCGCCGGTTGCGATCGACGGCGCCGAGATCACCCTGTGGCATCCGGTCGGCTGCCCGGTCGCGGAGGTCATGGCCTGGCGGGCACGACTCGGCGCGCTCGACCTCACGCAGCCGTTCAAGCAGGCGCATCGGGAGGTCTATCTCGTCACCGACGCCGAGCGGCGCACGGCCACCTATTCCAACCGCTTTGCCGGACACATCGTCAAGCAGCACCAGCTGATGGCGCTGGCGCGCCTAAATGGCTGGATGGTGACGCATCGCATCTGGGCCGACACGCCGAACGACCAGCCGACTCACATCGTGCTGCCGCGACATGGCCTGGTCGCCGAGTTCTGGACGGCGGGTGCCGGCGGCGACGATCCAGAGGTCTCGGACGGGCAGGCCTACCTGTACCTCACGACCGACCAGCTGCGCTTCTACCGGGTCGCGGCCCCTGCCGGCGAGGCCGTCATGTCCGCCCGCGGGCCGGAAAGGGGAGCCGCCGTCGACATCGCGGATGTCCCCCCGCTGGTTTTGTCCGAGGTGATGCGGCATTGCGACCTGTTCGTCAGCGTCGCCTCCGTGGCGAACGATCCGACCTGGGCCGACGGCGGCGGGGCCGCGGAACACCCCAGCCAATGGCGTCGCACGGCCGGCGCCGCCTATTGGCAGAGACAGGCCTTCGGCGATCTCGGCGCGATGGCGGAGATGCGCCGTGCGTTGCTGGAGACGCTGCTGCCGAGCCTTGCCGTCGGCAAGGTGTCACGGATCATCGACGGCAAATACCTGCATGTGCAAGGCAGGCTGAACGCCTACAAGATCCATGTCGGCTCGGCCAACATCCTGATCGAGCCGACCGATCACTATCTTTGCATCGTGCCGGCCTCTGCGGGAGCGAGCGATCTGCGGCTGCCGTTCGAAGGCGACTCCATGCTGTCGGTCATCCTGTCGAAGGCCGTCATGCTCGCGGCCGACGATGAGATCTCCGATCCGACGATCCTGAGCCAGCTCAGAGTGGCAACGGGCGCGTAGTCCGGGCGTGCGCAGCCCCCCGGGGCCACTCGTCTTGCACATCGCGCCTCGCATCGAGGCCCCAACTCCCGCCGCGTCAATGCAAGCGTAGCAGGACTGCGCTCGCAATGACGGTGGAGAGACCGGCCGGTGACAAATCCCGCTCACGCGGGTGACGGGACTAGTTCTCGTCCTCGTCCTCATCCTCCTCGAGGTCGTCGTCGTCCTCGTCATCATCATCGTCGCCATCGTCGTCGACCTGGTCCTGCCGGCTCGGCTGATGGCCCTGGTCGTCCCAGAGCTTGCGATAGGTGCCGTTCTTGGCGAGCAGCTCGGCGTGGCTGCCGCGCTCGATGGCGCGGCCGCCGGAGATGACGATGATCTCGTCCATCTCGACCACCGAGGTCAGGCGGTGCGTCGACCAGATCATGGTGCGGCCCTTGGAGACCTTCAGCAGCGTGCGGTTGATCGCGGCTTCCGTGGTCTGGTCGAGCGCCGACGTCGCTTCGTCCAGCAGCAGCACGGACGGATTGCGGATGATGGCGCGGGCGATCGCGATGCGCTGGCGCTGGCCGCCCGACAGGGTGTCGCCGCGCTCGCCGACCAGGGTGTCGTATTTCTGCGGCAGGCTCATGATGTAGCGGTGGATCTCGGCCTTCTTGGCCGCCTCTTCCACCTCCTCGTCGGTCGCGCCCTCCTTGCCGAGCCGGATGTTCTCGCGGAGCGACATGTTGAACAGCATGTTCTCCTGGAACACGACGGCCATGCTGCCGCGGAGCGAATCGCGCGTGACCTTCCGAATGTCGACACCGTCGATGGTGACCCGGCCCTCGTCCGGCACGTAGAGCCGCAGGATCAGGTTCAGCAGCGTGCTCTTGCCGGATCCGGAGGGGCCGACGATGGCGATGCGCTTGCCGACATCGAGCTTGAGGCTGAGATTGTCCAGTACCGGGGTCTGGCTGCCCTCGTACTGGAAGCTGACGCGCTCGAAGGTGATGTCATGGCTGATGCGCGGCAGGTCCGGCGCGCCCGGCCGGTCGGCGCCACGCGTCGGTTCGTCCAGCAGCTCCTGCATGTGACGGATCGCGGCGGCGGAGGAGATCGAGACCGGGACGAAGTGCATGACATGGGCGATATTGTAGGACACCTCCCAGAACGCGCTCTCGAAGGTGACGAAGGTGCCGACCGTGATCTGGCCCTTGGTCGCGAGATAGGCGCCGATCGCGAGCACCACCAAATGCAGCAGCAGCACCGCGATGGTCACGGTGCGCTCGACCATGGTCGAGAGGAACATCGCGTCAGCGATCTTCCGCCGCGCCTCGTCATTGCGGAAGGTGAACCAGCCGAAAACCTTGCGATGCAGGCTGAAGGCCTTGATCACCGCTTGCGCTGCGATGTTCTCCTGGATGACACCGAGCAGCGAGGCCTCGTTGAGCTTCTGCTCGTAATTGGCCTGGACCGCCTTGGGCGTCAGGATGCGCGGGCCGATCAGGGTGATCGGGAACACCAGCAGCGCAATCGCGGCGAGCTGCCAGTTGAGGAACAGCATCAGGATGATGCCGGCGATGAGCTCGAGCAGCGGCAGCGCGGCGCTGTTGGCGAAGGTCTTCACCACGCCCTCGAACGCCGACATGTCGACCGAGAAGCGCGACAGGATCTCGCCGCGCTTGGTGCGCTGGAAATACGCCGCCGGCAGGTTCTGCACGTGGTCGAACAGCCGGCTGCGGACGTCGGAGATGATGCAGGCCGCCAGCCGCGCGTCCCAGCGCTCGTACAGCACGGCGACGATCGAGGTGAAGATGCCGGCGACCGCGAGCACGCCGAGGATGCGGTAGAGCGCCTCGAAATCCTCCTCGCCGAGCGCGTCGTCGATCAGGAACTTGAGGCTGAGCGGCATGATGACGTTGAACAGCGTCTCGATCAGCACGCCGATCGTGACGAAGGCCAGCATCTTCTTGTATTTGCCGAGCAGCGGCGAGACGAAACCGTAGATCGTGGCGAGCGCGCCGGCGGCCTCGCGGGCCGTATAGACGACCAGGTCCTCGTCGTCGTCATCGTCGTCGAGATCGAGGCCGGCCTCGTCGCCGTCCTCCTCGTCCTCATCATCCTCGTCGTTGATCGGCGCCTTGTCGCTCGCCAATGGCTTGGCCGTTCCGGCTTTCGGAACCGCAGAGCCGGCCTTGGCCGCGGCCCGCTTGTCCAGCTCATCAGCAGGTTCGGCTGCCGACCTGGACTTGGGATCTCCCGGCACTGATGATTTGGGCGACATTCAACGAACCGGTCCTGCACGGCCAGCATGACCGTAACGGATGAAAGCGGCTCGGCTTTATCATCTGCGAAAGTCGGCCGCCAGCATTCTCGCGACACGGCGCCGCACCCTGGCCGACCACGGCCCGGCCCTGTCGCGCAATCGGCACAGTCGGCGACTTTTCAGCCCGGCCGACGCGCCAGGCCACGGCATGCCGGCCGGTGCTAGTCCTCGTCGTCCTCGACCTTGTCGAAGAACGAGTAGCGCAGGCTGTCGGCGTCGGCATACCACTGGCCGGGACCCTTGTTGGCGGCCAGGGTCGCCGCCCACACCTCGTCGGTGCAGTCGCGCCTGTGCATCGCCAGATCGAAGCCGTTGCCGAAAAACAGCTCCGACCACTCCCACCAGGTGCCGAGCTTCTTCACCCCGCGCAGCAGGTCGTAGCGGTCGACCAGCGCCGGCGCCATGTCCGAGGTGATCGAGCCGAACACCAGGCCGGTCTTGACCACGCGGTTGAGCTCGCGAATCGCGCGCGCGACCTGCTTGTCGCCGAGATGGCAGAGGCTGGTCTCAAATACGAAATCGAACTCGCCGCGCTTGAACGGCAGGTCGGCGATCGAGCCGAGCTTGTTGTATTTCTTGAGCGCCTTCGGCGTCTTGCCGTGGATGTAGCGGTTGTTCTCGATGCCCCAGGCATCGATGCCGCGGTCGCGCAGCGCACCGACCAGTTCGCCGCTCGCGGAGCCGGCGACGAGCAGCTTGTAGCCTTTGCCCTTGCTCTTGTTCCAGACGATCTTGATCAGGCTGAGCAGGTAGTCGGGATCGGTGAACTGCGACCACGCTTCGCTGTACGGCCCCTGCCCGCGATAATTGTCGAAATAGTCGCGGTCGATCTTGTCTGACAGCGGCTTCTCGGCCTGCGACCTGGCGCGGCGCAGCCGCATCATCTCGGTCAGGATGATGTCGGTCGCGGCATCCGAGGAATCGAGCAGCCCGTTGAGGGTCGAATCGAACAGATAGTCGCCGACGACCACGATCCCCGGATGCTCCTTCGGCTCGGGGCGGTGATTGGTCATGACGTCGCGCACCGGCAGGCCGCCGGGCAGCGCGTTGACCGACGACAGCCAGCGATGGATCTTGCCTTCCATGAAATGCGCCCTGGAATCGCCGAGCGCCGCCGGCAGCGACTTCAGCGCGGCATCGATCAGTTCCTGGTCGGACAGATTGGCGAACGCCAGCGCATCGGAACCTGCGATCAGCCAGTTCAACACGCCGTGCTTGCCGACGTCGTGGCGCGAGCCCTCGTTGTAGATGCAGCAGCCGCCGAAGGCTTCCGACATGAACCAGGAGCCCGGGATCTTGTCGCCCCAGAACGGGGAATCGAACAGGATCGAGACGCGCAGGTAGTGCGCGGGGCGATCGAAATAGGCGACGTGCTTGACCATCGACTGGCGCAGCTTCTCGCCGTCCCAGCCGACCGTCGACAGCCAGGAATGCGGCAGGCAGACTAGCACGAGATCGAACTCGCGCGTCTCCGGGCCCTTGCCGTTCATCATGTTGAGGCGGTAGCGGCCCTGCTCGGTCTTGCCGATGCGCAGCACGCGGTGATTGAGCTGGATGTCGGCATCGACCTCGGAGCGGAGGCACTCGATCAGCTGCTCATTGCCGTTCTGGATCGAATACAGACCGATGTAGTCGTCGATATCCATCACGAAGTTCTTGAGCGCGTTGAGGCCGTTGGTGTTGTGGGCCTCGGTCGCGATGTCGGAACGCGACATCACCTTGAAGAAGCGCTTGGCGGTGGGATCCTCGACCTCCTCGTCGAGCAGTTCCTCGCAGGTCTTGTAGGCCCAGGGATGCTCGTTGTCGTGGGCGCCGACGCCCTCGTAATATTCGACCGGCGACATCACCTCCGAGCAGCGCTTGCGGAACGCTTCGACGGCAGCGGCGGTCTTCGGTCCGTATTTGCGGCGCAGGCCGGGAACGTCATCGAGCAGCTCGCCGTCGAGCTGCACCTGCAACGCATCCATCGGAATCGTCTGCAGGCCGAAATGCTGGATCAGCTCGCGCAGCGGATCGGGGCCGGTCATCGAGTAGTCGTAGATCTCGGCGACACCGGCCTCGTACATCGCAGGCGCCGAGTCGAACTTGCGCGTGACGATCTTGCCGCCGAGCCGGTCCGATGCCTCGAAGATCGTCACCTTGCAGAGATCGCCGAGCTTCCGCCTGAGATACCAGGCGCTCATCAGGCCGCCCGGACCGCCACCAACAATCGCAAGGTCAAGCATCGAAGTTCCGCCATCTCCGGCTGTCTGCAGCAGCGCCGGTCGTCCGTGTCACGGGTCCTGCCACCCTCGGGGCTCGATCGGCCATAGCCTACCCGGCCCGCGCAGGGTTTGCGCCCGAGCAAATCGGCGCATCGCCACGCGCGGTGGACGGACATCAGCTCAGCGGATCTGAGCCTCCCAGAAGCGCCTTTGTGCCTGAAGGGAAGATGAACAACGGGGCAGTAGCGCGGCAACAGGAGAAGATCTTGTCAAAAAAAGGCCGGCAAGCGCCGGCCTTTTCTCTGGTCGATGAACGAGCGGCAGCACCTGACACCGTCAGGGGCTGCCGCAACGTTCCGTTTACTCTGCGGGCGGCAGCGCCAGCGGCTGCGGCTCGGGCTGCGACGGCACGATCGCCGCCTGCTTCTCGCGCTCGTCGAGAATCAGCTTGTCGCGCTTGAGAGCGACCTCGCGGATGCGGGCCATGGAGGCGCCGGTGCCGGCCGGAATCAGGCGGCCGACGATGACGTTCTCCTTGAGACCCTCGAGCGGATCGATCTTGCCGTTGACCGCCGCCTCGGTGAGGACGCGGGTGGTCTCCTGGAACGACGCCGCCGAGAAGAACGACCGCGTCTGCAGGCTCGCCTTGGTGATGCCGAGCAGAACCGGATTGCCGGTGGCGGGCTTCTTGCCCTCCTCCTGCGCCTTCGCGTTCAGCAGATCGAACTCGATCTTGTCGACCTGTTCGCCCGAGATCATGTCGGTGTCGCCCTGGTCGGTGACCTCGATCTTCTGCAGCATCTGACGAACAATCACCTCGATGTGCTTGTCGTTGATGAGCACGCCCTGGAGCCGGTAGACCTCCTGGATCTCGTTGACCAGATAGGCCGCGAGTTCCTCGATGCCCTTGATCGCCAGGATGTCGTGCGGCGCCGGGTTGCCTTCGACGATGAAGTCACCCTTCTCGACGATGTCGCCATCCTGCAGATGGATGTGCTTGCCCTTCGGGATCAGGTACTCGCGCGGCTCCTCGGTCTTGTCGACCGGCTCGATCGAGATGCGACGCTTGTTCTTGTAGTCGCGGCCGAACCGGATGGTGCCGGCGATCTCAGCGATGATCGCGGCATCCTTCGGCTTGCGCGCTTCGAACAGCTCCGCCACCCGCGGCAGACCGCCGGTGATGTCGCGCGTCTTGGCGCTCTCTGTCGAGATACGCGCCAGGATGTCGCCCGGCTTCACCGTCGCCCCGACGTCGACCGACAGAATCGCGTCGACCGACAGCATGTAGCGGGCATCACCGCCACGGGCGAGCTTGAGCACCTTGCCGTCCTTGCCCTTGATCACGATCGCCGGACGCAGATCCGCGCCACCGCGCGTTCCACGCCAGTCGATGACCACGCGCTTGGCGATACCGGTGGACTCGTCGAGCGTTTCCGAGATCGATAGACCTTCGGTCAGATCCTCGAACCCGATCGTGCCCTCCGCTTCCGTGAGGATCGGGCGGGTGTAAGGATCCCACTCGGCGATGCGCTGGCCGCGCTTGATCATGTCGCCGTCGTCGACATGCATGCGCGAGCCGTACTGGATACGGTGCGTCGCACGCTCGGTGCCGTCGGGGTCGACGATCGTCACGACCATGTTGCGGACCATCGCGATCAGGTGACCTTCGCTGTTGCGAGCGATCGCCTTGTTGCGGATGACCACCTTGCCTTCGAAGTTCGATTCCACGAAGGACTGCTCGTTGAGCTGCGCCGCACCGCCGATGTGGAAGGTGCGCATCGTCAGCTGGGTGCCGGGCTCACCGATCGACTGCGCGGCGATGACGCCGACAGCCTCACCGTGGTTGACCGGCGTACCGCGCGCGAGGTCGCGGCCGTAGCACATCTTGCAGATGCCGTTGACGAGCTCACAGGTGAGCGCCGAACGGATCTTCACCTCCTGCACGCCAGCCTGCTGGATGGCGTCGATGTGGCTCTCCTCCATCAGGGTGCCGGCCTTGACCAGCACGGCATTGGTGGCGGGATCGCGCACGTCGTCGCAGGGCACGCGACCCAGGATGCGCGAGCCGAGCGAGGCCACCAGCGTGCCGGCGTCGACGATCGCACGCATCTTGATGCCGAGATGGGTGCCGCAATCGTCCTGCGTGATGATGCAGTCCTGCGCGACGTCCACCAGACGACGGGTGAGGTAACCCGAGTTCGCGGTCTTCAACGCGGTGTCCGCGAGACCCTTGCGGGCGCCGTGGGTCGAGTTGAAGTACTCGAGAACCGAGAGGCCTTCCTTGAAGTTCGAGATGATCGGCGTCTCGATGATCTCACCCGACGGCTTGGCCATCAGCCCGCGCATGCCGGCGAGCTGACGCATCTGGGCCGGCGAACCACGCGCACCGGAGTGCGACATCATGTAGATCGAGTTGATGTCGGCATCGGCGCCCGTCGCCGTCTTCTTGGTGACGGAGATCTCCTTCATCATCTCCTTGGCGATCTCTTCCGAGGCCTTCGACCAGGCGTCGACGACCTTGTTGTACTTCTCGCCATGGGTGATCAGGCCGTCATTGTACTGCTGCTCGAAATCCTTCGCCAGCGTACGCGTCGTGTCGACGATCTTCCACTTGCCCGCCGGCACGACCATGTCGTCCTTGCCGAACGAGATGCCCGCCTTGAAGGCGTTGTAGAAGCCGAGCGCCATGATGCGGTCGCAGAAGATCACCGTCTCCTTCTGGCCGCAGTGACGATAGACCTGATCGATGACGCCCGAGATCTCGCGCTTGGTCATCAGCTTGTTGATGATCTCGAAGGTCACGCGCGGGTGCCTCGGCAGCAGGTTGCCGAGCATGACGCGGCCCGCGGTGGTTTCGATCCAGCGCTTGGCGATCTTGCCTTCCTCGTTCATCCCCTCCCAGCGATACTTGATCTTGCTGTGGAGATGGATGGCCTTGGCGTGCAGCGCATGCTCGAGCTCGGCCATGTTGCCGAACGTCATGCCCTGGCCGGGCATGCCTTCGCGCATGATCGAGACGTAGTACAGGCCGAGCACGATGTCCTGCGACGGCACGATGATCGGCTGGCCGTTCGCGGGATGCAGGATGTTGTTGGTCGACATCATCAGGACGCGCGCTTCCAGCTGCGCTTCGAGCGACAGCGGAACGTGCACGGCCATCTGGTCGCCGTCGAAGTCGGCGTTGAAGGCCGAGCAGACCAGCGGATGCAGCTGGATCGCCTTGCCCTCGATCAGCACCGGCTCGAACGCCTGAATGCCGAGGCGATGCAGCGTCGGCGCGCGGTTCAAGAGCACCGGATGCTCGCGGATGACCTCGTCCAGGATGTCCCAGACCTCCGGGCGCTCCTTCTCGACCAGCTTCTTGGCCTGCTTGACGGTGGTCGACAGGCCCTTGGCGTCCAGTCGCGAGTAGATGAACGGCTTGAACAGCTCGAGCGCCATCTTCTTCGGCAGGCCGCACTGATGCAGGCGCAGCTCGGGACCGACCACGATGACCGAACGGCCGGAGTAGTCGACGCGCTTGCCGAGCAGGTTCTGGCGGAAGCGCCCCTGCTTGCCCTTCAGCATGTCGGCGAGCGACTTCAGCGGACGCTTGTTGGCGCCGGTGATGACGCGGCCGCGACGGCCGTTGTCGAACAGCGCATCCACCGCCTCCTGAAGCATGCGCTTCTCGTTGCGGATGATGATGTCCGGCGCGCGCAGCTCCATCAGCCGCTTCAGGCGGTTGTTGCGGTTGATGACGCGGCGGTAGAGGTCGTTGAGGTCGGAGGTCGCGAAGCGGCCGCCATCGAGCGGCACCAGCGGACGCAGGTCCGGCGGGATCACCGGCACGACGGTCATGATCATCCATTCCGGCTTGTTGCCGGAGTGGCGGAAGGCCTCGACGATCTTCAGGCGCTTGGCGAGCTTCTTGTGCTTGATGTCGGAGTCGGTCTCCTGCATCTCGGCACGCAGCGTCTGCTCGAGCTTCTCCAGCTCGAGGCCGCGCAGCAGCTCACGGATGGCCTCGGCGCCGATCATGGCGGTGAAGCTGTCCTGGCCGTATTCGTCCTGCGCCTTGAGGTACTCGTCCTCGGACAGCAGCTGACGGTCCTTGAGCGCGGTGAGACCCGGCTCCAGGACGACGTAATATTCGAAGTACAGGATCCGCTCGAGATCCTTCAGCGTCATGTCCAGCAAGAGGCCGATGCGCGACGGCAGCGACTTCAGGAACCAGATGTGCGCGACGGGAGCGGCGAGCTCGATGTGGCCCATGCGCTCGCGCCGGACGCGCGACAGGGTCACCTCGACCGAGCACTTCTCGCAGATGATGCCCTTGTACTTCATCCGCTTGTACTTGCCGCACAAGCACTCGTAGTCCTTGATCGGCCCGAAGATGCGGGCGCAGAACAGGCCGTCGCGCTCCGGCTTGAAGGTGCGGTAGTTGATCGTTTCCGGCTTCTTGATCTCGCCGTAGGACCAGGACAGAATCTTTTCCGGCGACGCGATCGAGATGCGGATCTGGTCGAAGACCTGAGCCGGCGTCGTCGGGTTGAAGAGATTCATAATTTCTTGGTTCATCGTATTCTCCTCGCGGACCGATCGGGGGTCAGCCGCAAATTCGAAAATCTCTCTTGAGACGGCGCCCTGCCCGACCCGCGGGAGGAAGGCGCCGGCACCCGGCCGCGCGTGGCGGCCGAGCCATATCTCTTGAACTACTCGGCGGCTTCCGACGTCGGCGCCGGTCCGAGCTTGGAGTTGTGCAGGTCGACGTTGAGGCCGAGCGAGCGCATTTCCTTGACCAGCACGTTGAACGATTCCGGAATACCGGCCTCGAACGTGTCGTCGCCGCGCACGATCGCCTCGTAGACCTTGGTGCGGCCGGCGACGTCGTCCGACTTCACCGTCAGCATCTCCTGCAGCGTGTAGGCCGCGCCATAGGCTTCGAGCGCCCACACCTCCATTTCGCCGAAGCGCTGGCCGCCGAACTGGGCCTTGCCGCCCAGCGGCTGCTGGGTGACCAGCGAGTACGGGCCGATCGAACGCGCGTGGATCTTGTCGTCGACCAGATGGTGCAGCTTCAGCATGTAGATGTAGCCGACGGTGACCTTGCGATCGAACGGGTCGCCGGTGCGGCCGTCATAGACGGTCGACTGGCCGGACGCGTCCATGCCTGCAAGCTTCAGCATCTCCTCGATGTCGCTCTCCTTGGCGCCGTCGAACACCGGGGTGGCGATCGGCACGCCGCGGCTCAGATTGTGACCGAGTTCAAGCAGCTCATTGTCGTTGAGCGTCTTGATGGTCTCGTCCTCGCCGTAGATGCGCTTCAAGGTCTCCTTCAGCGGCTTGACGTCCTGCTTCGACAGATAGGCATCGACCGTCTGGGCGATGCGCTTGCCGAGGCCGGCGCAGGCCCAGCCGAGATGCGTCTCGAGGATCTGACCGACGTTCATGCGCGAGGGCACGCCCAGCGGGTTCAGCACGATGTCCGCATGGGTGCCGTCCTCCAGGAACGGCATATCCTCGATCGGCACGATCTTGGAGACGACGCCCTTGTTGCCGTGACGGCCGGCCATCTTGTCGCCCGGCTGGATCTTGCGCTTCACGGCGACGAAGACCTTGACCATCTTCATCACGCCCGGCGGCAGTTCGTCGCCACGCTGCAGCTTCTCGACCTTGTCGAGGAAGCGCTGTTCAAGCCCCTTCTTCGACTCGTCGTACTGCTTCCGCATGGCCTCGATCTCGGCCATCAGCTTGTCGTTGGCCGAGGCAAACAGCCACCACTGCGACTTCGGATACTCGTCGAGCACCGCGCGGGTGATCTTGGTATCCTTCTTGAAGCCCTTCGGGCCGGAGATGCCCTGGCGGCCATCCAGCATGTCGGCGAGACGGCTGTAGACGTTGCGGTCCAGGATCGCCTGCTCGTCGTCACGGTCCTTGGCGAGACGCTCGATCTCTTCCCGCTCGATCGCCAGCGCACGCTCGTCCTTGTCGACGCCGTGGCGGTTGAACACGCGGACCTCGACGATCGTGCCCTGCACACCGGGAGGAACACGAAGGGAAGTATCGCGAACGTCCGAGGCCTTCTCGCCGAAGATGGCGCGGAGCAGCTTCTCTTCCGGCGTCATCGGGCTTTCGCCCTTCGGCGTGATCTTGCCGACCAGGATGTCGCCGGCGCGCACTTCCGCGCCGATGTAGACGATGCCGGCTTCGTCGAGGTTCTTCAGCGCCTCTTCCGACACGTTCGGAATGTCGCGCGTGATTTCCTCAGGGCCCAGTTTGGTATCGCGGGCCATCACCTCGAACTCCTCGATGTGGATCGAGGTGAAGACGTCTTCCTTCACGATCCGCTCGGAGAGCAGGATCGAGTCTTCGAAGTTGTAGCCGTTCCACGGCATGAACGCGACCAGCACGTTGCGGCCGAGCGCGAGCTCGCCGAGATCGGTCGACGGACCGTCAGCGATGATGTCGCCCTTCTTGACGATGTCGCCGACCTTCACCAGCGGACGCTGGTTGATGCAGGTCGACTGGTTCGAGCGCTGGAACTTCATCAGCCGGTAGATGTCGACGCCCGACTTGGTCGGATCGAGATCTTCCGTGGCGCGGATGACGACGCGGGTCGCGTCGATCTGGTCGATCACGCCCGAGCGGCGCGCCGCGATCGCAGCGCCGGAGTCACGGGCGACCACGCCTTCCATGCCGGTGCCGACGAACGGCGCCTCGGCGCGAACCAGCGGCACCGCCTGGCGCTGCATGTTCGAGCCCATCAGCGCGCGGTTGGCGTCGTCGTTCTCGAGGAACGGGATCAGCGCCGCGGCGACCGAAACCAGCTGCTTCGGCGACACGTCCATGTAGTCGACCTTGTCGGGCGTCATCGGCACGACTTCGCCGGCATGACGGCAGACCACGAGGTCCTCGGTGAAGCGGCCCTTGGCATCGAGCGGCACGTTGGCCTGCGCGACGCGGTAACGCCCCTCCTCCATGGCGGACAGATAAACCACCTCGTCGGTGACGCGGCCGTCCTTGACCTTGCGGTACGGCGTCTCGACGAAGCCATACTTGTTGACGCGGGCGAAGGTCGCCAGCGAGTTGATCAGGCCGATGTTCGGACCTTCCGGCGTCTCGATCGGGCAGATGCGGCCGTAATGCGTCGGATGCACGTCGCGCACCTCGAAGCCGGCGCGCTCGCGGGTCAGACCGCCCGGTCCAAGCGCCGACAGACGGCGCTTGTGGGTGATCTCCGACAGCGGGTTGGTCTGGTCCATGAACTGCGACAGCTGCGACGAGCCGAAGAACTCGCGCACCGCGGCCGCGGCGGGCTTCGCGTTGATCAGGTCCTGCGGCATCACGGTGTCGATGTCGACGCTCGACATGCGCTCCTTGATGGCGCGCTCCATGCGGAGCAGACCGATGCGGTACTGGTTCTCCATCAGCTCGCCGACCGAGCGGACACGGCGGTTGCCGAGATGGTCGATGTCGTCGATCTCGCCCTTGCCGTCGCGCAGGTCGACCAGGGTCTTGATGACCGCCAGGATGTCTTCCTTGCGCAGCGTGCGCTGGGTGTCCGGCGCATCGAGCTCGAGGCGCATGTTCATCTTGACGCGGCCGACCGCGGAGAGGTCGTAGCGCTCGGCATCGAAGAACAGCGACTGGAACATCGCCTGCGCGGAATCGAGCGTCGGCGGCTCACCCGGACGCATCACGCGGTAGATGTCGAACAGCGCGTCCTCACGCGTCATGTTCTTGTCGGCGGACAGCGTGTTGCGGATGTAGGGGCCGACATTGACGTGGTCGATGTCGAGCAGCGGCAGGTCCTTGTAGCCCTGCTCGTTCAGCACCTTGAACAGCTTGTCGGTGATCTCCTCGCCGGCCTCGGCGTAGATCTCGCCGGTCTTCGGGTTGACGAGATCCTCGGCGATGTAGTTGCCGAGCAGCTCCTCATCCGACATGCGCAGCGCCTTCAGCCCCTTCTCCTGGAGCTGGCGGGCGGCACGGACGGTGAGCTTCTTGCCGGCCTCGAGCACGACCTTGCCGGTGTCGGCGTCGATCAGGTCGTTGACGGTCGAGTAGCCGCGGAAACGGTTGGCGTCGAACGGAACGCGCCAGCCTTCCTTGATGCGCTTGTAGATCAGCTTCTTGTAGAAGGTCGCCAGGATCTGCTCGCCGTCGAGGCCGAGCGCGAACATCAGCGACGTCACCGGCAGCTTGCGGCGACGGTCGATGCGCGCGAACACGATGTCCTTGGCGTCGAATTCGATGTCGAGCCAGGAGCCGCGATACGGGATGACGCGGGCGGCGAACAGGAGCTTGCCCGACGAATGGGTCTTGCCCTTGTCGTGGTCGAAGAACACGCCCGGCGAGCGGTGCATCTGCGAGACGATGACGCGCTCGGTGCCGTTGACGATGAAGGTGCCGTTCATGGTCATGAGCGGGATGTCGCCCATGTACACGTCCTGCTCCTTGATGTCCTTGACCGACTTGGCGCCGGTTTCCTCATCGATATCGAACACGATGAGGCGCAAGGTCACCTTGAGCGGGGCAGCGAAGGTCATGCCGCGCTGGCGGCACTCGTCGACGTCGTACTTCGGCGGCTCGAACTCGTAGCGGACGAACTCGAGCATCGAGGTGCCCGAGAAGTCGGAGATCGGGAACACCGAGCGGAACACCGCCTGCAGCCCCTCATCCGGCCGCCCGCCCGTGGGCTCGTCCACCATCAGGAACTGGTCGTAGGACGCCTTCTGAACCTCGATGAGGTTCGGCATCTCCGCGACTTCCTTGATGTGTCCAAAGAACTTGCGAACGCGTTTGCGACCGGTGAATGTCTGCTGCGCCATCGTGGCCTCTCATGTCGTCGCCCGGAGGGGCGATCCTTCCGAAACAGCGGCTGCCACCGCCCTTCCGGGTTGAATTTCGATCCATTTCGAAGGTCTGAGGGACAGAGCGCGGAACGGAAACGTCCCAGATCTGTTCTTCACACCGCCAAAACGCAAAACGACGCGCGAGGCGCGAGGACGCACCCGCTCGTCAGAACCATCTCGTCACGGACTGCAAAAGCCCGAAATTGCCTATCTCCCAACGGCTTACGACGGAAACGCCACTCCATCGTCAAAACCGGCTTTTCGTGCTGCCGACCCAATATGGGTTGACATTAGTCGAGATTCGAGAGCGACGTCCCCAAATCTCCACACTTTTCCGTGTTCGGCCCGCAGCGAAGGTTTCCGTTGCACGCCTTTTGCAACGATTCCGGCCGCTCCGGATACCCCCGCAAACGTCTTTGTCTTTATGATGACCGGGCGATGTTACCACCCGGTCACCGAAATCGTTCGGAAGCGCCTCGCCCGGCCATCAGGCGGCGAGGCGCTCCATCAGGAGCTGCCGATTACTTGAGCTCGACCTTGGCGCCAGCCTTCTCGAGCTGAGCCTTGATCTTGTCGGCCTCTTCCTTGTTGACGCCTTCCTTGAGCGGCTTCGGAGCACCCTCGACGAGGTCCTTGGCTTCCTTCAGGCCCAGGCCGGTGATGGCGCGGACTTCCTTGATGACCTCGATCTTCTTGTCGCCGGCCGAAGCCAGGACAACGGTGAACTCGGTCTTCTCTTCCGCCGGAGCGGCAGCGGCGCCACCAGCGCCCGGAGCGGCGACGGCCACGGCGGCCGCGGCGGACACGCCCCACTTCTCTTCCAGGAGCTTCGCGAGCTCAGCAGCCTCGAGAACGGTGAGGGCCGAGAGGTCGTCGACGATCTTCTGCAGGTCAGCCATTGATGTAGTCCCTTAGTGTGGTTCGGTTCGAAACCAGGTTGTGAGTGTTTGCGAAGGGCGTCAGGCCGCTTCGCCCTTTGAGGCATGAGCCTGAATGACGCGCGCGACCTTGGCCGCGGGAGCGTTGGCGAGCTGGGCCAGCTTGGTCGCCGGAGCCTGGATCAGGCCGACGAGCTTGCCGCGCAGTTCGTCCAGCGACGGCAGCGAGGCGAGAGCCTTCACGCTGTCGACATTCAGGACGGTTGAGCCCATCGAGCCGCCGAGGATGACGAACTTTTCGTTCGCCTTGGCGAATTCGATGGCAACCTTGGGCGCCGCGACTGGATCGTTCGAAGTTGCGATCACGGTCGGCCCCTTCAACAGGGGACCGATGCCGACGACGTCCGTGCCTTCAAGAGCAATTTTGGCGAGACGGTTCTTCGAGACCTTCACCGACGCGCCAGCCTGCTTCATCTGCGAACGCAGCTTCTGCATCTGGGCCACGGTGAGGCCGGAATAGTGAGCGACGACCGCGACGCCCGTGGTCTTGAAGACCTCGTGCAGTTCTTCGACCGCCTCTTTCTTTGCCGCTCGTTCCACAGCAAGCTCTCTCCGGTTGGCGGCCTTCGCCCGAAAGCGGGACCGCCGGGTTAAACCCGCCGCCCGCCAAACCTGACCTCTGGACCGATGACCCCGAGGACACGCAAGGCAAAACGGCGATGAATAGCCTGCCCTTCCGCGCGCCTTGCGGCACGGGGAGTGTCGAGGTTCGAACCAAACCTGCATGCCACCACGACAAAGCGCAGAGGACATGCCGAAATCCGGTCTTCACCCGTCTATGCAGGCTGAATGATTAAGCCCTTGAGGAAATTGGATTTCCGCGCCGGCGCCTGCAGTCTCGGACAGGATTCGAGGGGATCGGCGGACCGACCTCCCCTGCGGCCTTCGAAAGCAGAAAGTTCCTTCTTCCTTTCGAGTCATCCGAATGGATATCCTCAAAAGGAATGCTGGCTCTCTCCAGGTCTTTCGGAATGCGCGCACAGGCGCGCCAGCAACAGCCGGCCCGCCTGGAAGACGGTTCTTTAACGGGTCGATGGCGACTTGCCAAGACCCCCAGGGCAAAATTCGCACCAGTTGTGGGCGCGGACGCACCTCTGCGCGCAGCTCTTAAAGTCGTTTATGAGCCCGCCGAGGACGCGGATACCGCGTAAGGCAGCTTCTCGCCGGCGAAGAAGGCCGTGAGATTGGCCACCACGCACGCCTGCATCGCCACATGCGACTCGCGGGTGTTACCGCCGATATGGGGCGTCACTACGACGTTCGGAAGCGCCGTCAGTTCATCCGGAGCATGAGGTTCCGTCTCGAACACGTCGAGCCCGGCGCCGGCGATGGTGCCGTCCTTCAGTGCGGCCACCAGCGCCTGCTCGTCGATGACCGAGCCCCGCGAGATGTTGACGACATGGCCATCCGTGCCGAGTTTCTTCAGCAGATCCGCATTGACCACGTGGGTCGTCTCGGCACTCGCGCGAACCGCGACCATCAGCACGGTGCACCATTCGGCGAGCGCCCCGAGGCTCGGGAAGTATGTGTACGGCAGCCCGTCGTAGCGGGTGCGGCTGAAGTAGCCGACGTCGCTTTCGAACGCCGCGACACGCGCGGCGATCTTGCGGCCGATCTCGCCCATGCCGTAGATGCCGACCTTGCAGCCGGCCAAGCTCGGCGGCGGCTTCATCAGCGGCGACGGCTTGGCGCCGGCCCAGCCACCGTCGCGGACGTAAGCGTCGGCGACCATCAGCCGCCGCGTGCTCGCGAGCATCAGCATGACCGCGACATCGGCGACCGCCGCAGCATTGGCGCCGGGACTGTGCCCTACCGCGATGTTGCGCGCCGCCGCCGCCTCCAGGTCGACGCCGTCATAGCCGGTGCCGTAGCAGACGATCGCCCCCAGCGCCGGCAGCCGGTCCATCTCGGCAGCCCCCAACCGCGTGGCGCCCGCCGTGAGCAGCGCGCGGACCTGCGCCACCTCCTCCACCGCAAACACCTCGTCCGCCGGCCTGCCACCGGTGTCGAGCAGGTCGAAGCGGTCGGCGAAGCGCTGGGTGAGGGATTTGGGGAAGCGGGAATAGATCAGGACCTTGTCGGGCATCGCGGCTGCGGACTCCAAAATGCGAAGGGCGGGATCGATCAACGATCCCGCCCTTGCTGTCTAACCTATGCGAGGCCGCTTACGCGAGCACGGTGCCCGGCTCGACCTTGACGCCCGGGCCCATCGTCGAGGACACCGCAACGCGCTGGACGTAGGTGCCCTTGGCGCCCGCCGGCTTGGCCTTCACGACCGCGTCCGCCAGCGCCTTGATGTTCTCGACCAGCTTGTCCTCGGCGAACGAGGCCTTGCCGACGCCGGCCTGGATGATGCCGGCCTTCTCGACGCGGAACTCGACCGAGCCGCCCTTGGCACCCTTGACGGCGCCGGCGACGTCCATGGTCACGGTCCCGATCTTCGGGTTCGGCATCATGCCGCGCGGACCGAGCACCTTACCGAGACGGCCGACCAGCGGCATCATGTCGGGGGTGGCGATACAACGGTCGAAGTCGATGTTGCCGTTCTGCACCTTCTCGACCAGGTCCTCCGCGCCGACCACGTCCGCACCGGCGGCCTTGGCCTCCTCGGCCTTGGCGCCGCGGGCGAACACGCCGACGCGCAAGGTACGGCCGGTGCCGTTCGGCAGCATCACGACGCCACGGACCATCTGGTCGGCGTGACGCGGATCGACGCCGAGGTTGATCGCGACCTCGATGGTCTCGTCGAACTTCGAGGTGGCGCGCTCCTTGATCATCTTGATCGCATCAGCAAGCGGGTAGAGCTTGGTGCGGTCGACGCCCTCGCGGGCCTTCTTCAAACGCTTTCCGAGTGCCATGGCCGCTTACCCCGCAACTTCCAGACCCATCGAGCGGGCAGAGCCCTCGACCATCTTCATGGCCGACTCGATCGAGTCGCAATTCAGGTCCTTCATCTTCTTCTCGGCGATCTCGCGCACCTGCGCCTTGGTCACCTTGCCGGCCTTGTCGCGACCCGGGGCCTTGGAGCCCGACTGGATCTTGGCGGCCTGCTTGAGGAAGAAGGACATCGGCGGGGTCTTCATCTCGAAGGTGAAGGACCGGTCCGCGTAAATGGTGATGACCACCGGGATCGGGGTGTTCTTCTCTTCCTTCTGGGTCTGCGCGTTGAACGCCTTGCAGAACTCCATGATGTTGAGACCGCGCTGACCGAGCGCGGGGCCGATCGGGGGCGACGGGTTCGCCGCGCCGGCCGGGACCTGAAGCTTCAGGTAACCGGTTACTTTCTTTGCCATTGTGATTCTCCAACGCGTTCGCGCTTTTTGCCTGATGCGAACGCACCGCCCTCCGGGCGACAAAACCCTTTGGGCGAGGTTTGGGACCGTGGTCCGGCGCGCTTTATTCCGGCTGGCAAAGCCGGCCGCGCCTCCCACGAACGAAATCGCCCCCCATTCGGGGAGCGACGCGCGCCCGATACACGAGATCGGACGAAAAGGAAAGGGTCGAGCCGAAGCTCTCTCCTCCCGTCATTCCGGGGCGCCCGCGAGGGCGAGCCCGGAATCCATAGTCACAGGATGCCATTTGAGGCACCCAGGAAGTGGCAGATCGCCGTCCCACACCCGCCTGGGGTTATGGATTCCGGGCTCAGCCCTTTCGGGCTGCCCCGGAATGACGGCGGAGAGACCGAGGATCGCCGGCCCTAGCCGACCACCTTCTCGACCTGGTTGAATTCCAGTTCGACCGGGGTGGCGCGGCCGAAGATCGACACCGCGACCTTCACGCGCGAACGGGCCTCGTCGATTTCCTCGACCACGCCGGAGAACGAGGCGAACGGGCCGTCGGCGACGCGGACGTTCTCGCCGATCTCGAACGACACCGACGATTTCGGCCGCTCCACGCCTTCCTGCATCTGGTTCAGGATGCGCATCGCCTCGCCTTCGGAGATCGGCATCGGCTTGTTCTCGGCGCCGAGGAAGCCGGTCACCTTGGGCGTGTTCTTGATCAGATGAAACGCCTCGTCGGTCAGCTTCATCTTCACCAGCACGTAGCCGGGGAAGAACTTGCGCTCGGCGTTGATCTTGCGGCCGCGGCGCACCTCGGTGACGTTCTCGATCGGCACCAGCACCTGCTCGAACAGCTCTTCGAGATTGCGCTGCTTGGCCTGCTCGCGGATCGACTCCGCGACCTTCTTCTCGAAGTTCGAATAGGCGTGGACGATGTACCAGCGCTTGTCGGACGAATGAGTTGCGGTTGCCATCAGTGGATGCCCAGCACGAGGGTGATGAGATAACGGATGATCTGATCGGCGGCAAAGAAGAACACCGAGGCCAGCGCCACCATCACGAACACCATGATCGTGGTGATGGTGACCTCGCGACGGCTCGGCCACGAGACCTTGGCGGTCTCCGAGCGCACTTCCTGCAGGAATTTGAACGGGCTTGTAGCCATCGTCAGGGGTCCTCGTCCGTCATCGGACGATTGAAGAGTTGACTGGGAAAACCGAACAGCCGACCGCTGCCCACCCTCTTGTCGGAGAGATGAGCCGGAAACCACGGGCTCGCTTGTTCGGGGAGTGAAAAGCCGCGCCGGATATCCGCTGTCCGCGGGCCGGCTGCAGGTCTCCGATATCTACTGTCGGACCGGCCCGAGGTCAAGATATGGGCAGGCCGGGTGTCCCCGGTCATATCAGCGGCACAGCCTCGACGGCTCCGCTTTACGCCGGTTTTTCGCGCCACGGCAGGCCATTTCCGCACCACGGCAGGTTGAGCAGGTGCCGCGACGAAATGCCCGGGATGGAAGGTTTCCAGCCCTTGCCGCGCCTGCGACGCCCGCTCATGCTCGCGGGCACAAGAACAATCAGGAGGAAACCCATGACCTTTGCCACGGGCAAGGGACGGACGCGCCTTGCCGCCGTCGGTCTCGTTGCCGGCCTTGCCGCCCTCACCCTGACCGCCGTCCCTGCCCGCGCCCAGGCGCCGCTCAAGATCGGCGTGCTCGGCGACTTCTCGTCGGTCTATTCGGACATCGGCGGCCAGGGCAATCTCGAGGCGACCAAGCTTGCGGTCGAGGAGTTCGGCGGCACCATGTTCGGCAAGCCGATCGAGGTGATCAGCGCCGATCCGCAGAACAAGGCCGACATCGCCGCCTCGATCTCGCGCAAATGGTACGAGAACGAAGCCGTCGACATGATCATCGACATGCCGACCTCGGCGACCGCGCTCGCCGGCATGGAGATGTCGAAGCAGTTCGAGAAGATCATGATCGTGACGGACGCGGCGAGCTCCGACATCACCGGCAAATCCTGCTCGCCCTATACCCTGCACTGGACCTACGACACCTACGGCAACGCCCACACCGTCGGTCAGGCCATCGTCAAGAATGGCGGCGACAGCTGGTTCTTCATCACCGCGGACTATCTGTTCGGCCACTCGATCGAGCGCGACACCGGCGACGTCGTCCGCGCGGCCGGCGGCAGGGTGGTCGGCAGCGCCCGGCATCCCCTCAACAACCAGGACTTCTCGTCCTTCCTGCTGCAGGCGCAGGCCAGCAAGGCCAAGATCATCGGCATGGCCAATGGCGGCGGCGACACCATCAACACCATCAAGCAGGCGGCCGAGTTCGGCATCGTCGCCGGCGGCCAGAACCTCGCGGGCATCGTGATGTTCATCTCGGACATCCACAGCCTCGGCCTGAAGCTGGCGCAGGGCCTGATCATCACCGAGGCCTACTACTGGGACCTCAACGACCGCACCCGCGCCTTCGGCAAGAGGTTCTTCGACAAGATGAAGCGGATGCCGACCATGAACCAGGCGGCGACCTACAGCGCCACGCTGCATTACCTCAACGCGGTCAAGGCCGCCGGTACCCGCGACACCAAGCCGGTGCTCGCCAAGATGCGCGAGACCCCCGTGCGCGACGCCTTCACCGACAACGGCATCGTCCGCGAGGACGGCCGCATGGTGCACTCGATGTTCCTGTTCGAGGTCAAGAAGCCGGAGGAATCGAAGGGCCCGTGGGACTATTACAAGGTGCTGGCGGAGGTGCCCGGCGACCAGGCGTTCCGGCCGCTGAAGGACGGCAATTGTCCTTACGTAAAACAATAAGGACCCGCCAAAACGCATTCGGGGCTCGCGCATCGCGGGCCCCGGGCAAATTGTCTTCGTCGATTTTGGTGTTAAGTGCTTGATCTCGCTGGCAGCTGCCTCGCTGGCAGGAGTGGAGAGGCTCGAACTCCCAACCCCCGGTTTTGGAGACCGGTGCTCTACCAATTGAGCTACACTCCTAGCGAGCCGGGACAGTGTCGCCGGTTCGGGCGCTTTCAAGCATAGACCTCCCCCCCAATGCAAGGGTGCATTGGGGCAAATCGACTGGTCAGACCACAACTTCCACGCCAGACTTGATGCAAACCGACAACATTGCCCAAGACAACACTGCCCAAGGGAGAGCCCATGACCCCGTCCCCCGCCCCCAGCATGCCGCTGTCTGCGCTCCGCTCCCTGAGCCCGCCGCTGCCGGATGACCGGCCGGAGGCGCTCGGCCTCTCCGCGGCGCGGTTGCAGCGGGCGTCGGATGCGTTCAAGCGCGAGGCGGACAAGGGAACCATCCCCGGGGCCACCCTGCTGGTCGGCCGGCGCGGCCGGATCGGCTGGTTCGACGCCATCGGCCGGCAGGCGCCCGATGCGGACACGCCTATGCGGCCCGATTCGCTGTTCCGCATCTTCTCGATGACCAAGCCGATCGTCTCGCTCGGGATCATGATGCTGGCCGAGGACGGCGATCTCTTGCTGTCCGACCCCGTTGCAAAATTCATCCCGGAGTTCGGCGACCAGAAGGTCGGGATCGATAATGGCGGCAAGCTTGAGCTCGTGCCTGTCGCCCAGCCGATGACGGTGCAGGACCTGCTGCGCCACACCTCGGGTCTCGCCTATGAGCACACCGGCACCGGGCCGGTGCACCAGCTCTACCAGCAGTCGCGGGTGCGCAGCCGCAAGATCAGCAACGCCGAGCACGCCGCGATCGTCGCCGGCCTGCCGCTGATCTGCCAGCCCGGCGCGGAGTTCAATTACAGCCGCTCGACCGACATTCTCGGCCGGATCATCGAGGTCGTTTCGGGCCAATCGCTCGGCGCATTCCTCTCCGGGCGCATTCTGTCTCCGCTCGGCATGAACGAGACCGGCTTCTTCACCAGCGAGGCCAATGCCGGCCGGCTGGCCGAGCCGTTTGCCAAGGACCCGTGGACCGGCGAGGCCGTCAATCTGTTCAAGATGACCGAGCAGCCGGTGATGGAATCCGGCGGCGGCGGCCTGGTCGCGACCACCATGGACTACGCGCGGTTCTGCGCGATGCTGCTCAACAAGGGCAGCCTCGACGGCACCAGGCTGGTCGGCCGCAAGACGCTGGAGCTGATGGCTTCCGATCATCTCGGCCCCGAGGTGAAGACGGTCGGCACCCTGCTGTCGCCTGGTCACGGCTTCGGCCTCGGCTTCGCCGTCCGTCGCAACGCCGGCATCGCCCCCTTCCCCGGTTCGCCCGGCACCTTCTTCTGGAGCGGCATCGCCGGCACGTTCTTCTGGATCGACCCGAAGGAGGAGCTGTTCTGCGTGTTCATGGCCCAGGCCCCGGGGCAGCGCGACTATCTGCGCACGCTGGTGCGCGACGTCGTGTACGCGGCGGTGGAGTGAGGCGGCTACGTCGTATGCCCGGATCTGGCGACACCCACCATCGTCATCCCGGCGAACGCCGGGATCCATACCGCGTGATCTGTCGAGGGATGTCACTGCCAATCACCTGCCTCACCACAGCCGGGGGTTATGGGTCCCGGCGTTCGCCGGGACGACAGTGGTGGGTGTGGCGGCACCGCCGGTCAAACGCGTCGTCCGACCTCAACTGATCGTCGCGCCGCCGTCGATCACCATGGTCTGGCCGGTCATGAAGTTGCCCGCCGCCGAGCCCAGGAACACCGCGGCGCCCGCGATCTCGTCGGGAATGCCGATGCGCAAGAGCGGCGAGCGGGCGGTGGAGGCCTTCAGGTTGTCCGGATTGTCCCACAACGCCTTGGCGAAGTCGGTCTTGATCAGGCCGGGCGCGATGCAGTTTACGCGCACATTGTGCGGGCCGTATTCGCAGGCGAGATTTCGCGCGAGCTGCATGTCAGCGGCCTTGGAGATCGCATAGGCGCCGAGGATGGTTGAGCCCTTCAGGCCGCCGATCGACGAGACGATGATGATCGAGCCATCCTTGCGCGCGATCATCTGCGGCACGACCATGCTGATCAGCCAGTTGTTGGCGACGATGTTGTTGTCGAGGATCTTGCGGAACTGATCGTCGGAGATGCCGGCCAGCGGGCCGTAGTATGGATTTGATGCGGCGTTACAGACCAGCACGTCGATCTGGCCGTAGATGCGGTTGGCCTCGTCGACGAGGTTCTGCAAATTTTCCTTGCTGGAGATGTTGGCGGCGACCGCCGCCGCCGTGCCTGCACCGAAGCGCTCGTTGATCTCCTTGGCGACGGCATCGCAGACGTCGGCCTTGCGCGACGAGATCACCACCTTGGCACCGTGCTCCGCCATACGCTCGGCGATGGCGAGCCCGATGCCGCGGGTCGATCCGGTGATGACGGCCACCTTGCCGGTCATGTCGAACAGGGTCATGGGAGTCCTCCTGGTTGTTGTTAGGTAGTTATCGGGGCGACATTTGTCGTGAGGCGGATGGAAGCCGTTCCACCCACCGCCGTCATGCTCCGCGCAGGCGGAGCATCCAGTACGCTGCGGCGGTCATGAGACCCGGGAGGCCGGCGTGTACTGGATCGTCCGCCTCCGCGGACGATGACAGTTGAATGTGCGGGTGCACTGAGAGGCTCACCACCCATATTCAACCTGTCGAACACCCACGCGTCTCCTCACGCCAGCTTGCTCGTCGTGACCTCCGGCCCGGCCGGCTGATGCATCGCCTTGTGTGCGGCATCGGCGATCCAGGGCTGCTGGTTGACCATCGGCAGGCGCCACGTGCTGACGTCGCCGGCGACGATGTGGTCAAGCCTCGTCACCGAGCAATTGTCGATGTCGAACGCCAGCCCCTTCTCGACGAGGCCGCCAAGCGCCAGGCCGACCGCGGCCTTGATCGTGCCGCCATGGCCGACCGCGATGACGTCGCGGCCGGCTTCGGCCACCGTGATCCGCCCGATCGCCGCCGTGACGCGCGTGTACAGATCCATGTAGCTCTCGCCGCCCGGCGCGGGCTCGTCGATCGCGGCGAACCAATGGCTGCCTGCCGGGCGGCTCGCCAGGAACGCGGCGCGGTTCATGCCCTGCCATTGGCCGAGATGCTGCTCGGCAAAGGCGGCTTCCTTGATCATCGTATCGGGCTGTGGAAACCCGGCGGCCCAGATCGCCTCCGCGGTCTGATGCGTGCGCATCAGATTGCTCGCATACCACACCGCGCTACGCGGCAGGATTTTTGCGACCGCCTCGAACACCTCGCGATCCCCCGTGTCGCAGGCGATGTCCGACTGGCCATAGATGTTGCCGCCGTCGCTGCGCACCGGCGCGTGGCGCACCCACCACCAGCGCGTGGTGACCACAGAAGGCTTGCTTCCATCACTCGTCATCGCTCACCCTTCCCTCTGCCGGTCTCTCGCTGTACGTGAAGGCATCAGTCGTCTCAAGCCGCTTGCCGATCCCGGCACGTTTGAAACGGCGTTTGAATTCCGTTGCGCGGCACGCAACTGATCACAACGACAACAGGAGGAAACATGGGCCGCCTCGAAGGCAAATCCGTCATCATCACCGGCGCCGGCAGCGGCATCGGCCGCGCGGCATCCCTGATGTTCACGAAGGAAGGCGCGCGGCTGATCGCGGTCGATCGCAGCGAGGCCGTCAAGGAGACGGTCGAGATGGTCAAGCAGCAGGGCGGCATCGCCGAGGCCGTGCTCGCCGACGCCGGCTCCGAGGCCGATGTCTCCGGCTTCATCGATCGCGCGGTCGCGACCTACGGCAAGCTCGACGTGATCTGGGCCAATGCCGGCATCTCCGGCGGGCTGAAGCCGATCGCCGAGCAGACCGTCGAGCATTGGCAGGAAATCCTGCGCATCAATCTGATCGGCCCGTTCCTGGCGGTCAAATACGCCATGCCGCACATGGTGCGGCAGCAGCGCGGCGCGATCGTCTGCACGGCCTCGGTTGCCGGCCTGAAGTCCGGCGCCTCGGGCCATCCCTACGCGGCGAGCAAGGCCGGCGTCATCAGCCTGGTGCAGACCACGGCCTATTCGCTGTCCGGCACCGGCGTGCGCATCAATGCGGTCTGCCCCGGCCTGATCGAGACCGGCATGACCAAGCCGATCTTCGATGGCGCCAAGGAGCGCGGCACCGAGGGCAAGATCGGCCAGCTCAATCCCTTGAAGCGCGCCGGCCAGCCGCACGAGATCGCCGCCATGGCCCTGTTCCTCGCCAGCGACGAAGCCTCCTACGTCAACGGCCAGGCGTTCCCGGTCGACGGCGGCCTGACGGCCTCGATGCCATATGCGGGGAAGCCGATCTAGTTGAGCCACCGCTCCGTCCACCAGCGTCGTCCCGGCGAACGCCGGGACCCATAGCCACCGGCCGGAATGAGGCAGGCAACCTACAGTGACATCCCTCGATAGATCACGCGGTATGGGTCCCCGCGTCCGCGGGGACGACAGCGGAGGCTGTGGCGCGCAGCGGTGGTCAGGGGGCAGCACTCGCGCGGCAACAAAGGTTGTCGTCCCGGCGAACGCCGGGACCCATACCCCCAGGGAGCGGTTTGAGGCAGGCTGGTCATTGGCTTTTTGCCCAACAGTTCTGCTGCGGCGTATGGATCCCGGCTCTGCGCACCGCCAGCGCGTTCGCGCTGCCGGTGCTTGGCCGGGATGACGGTGTGTGTTGTGAACGTCATCGCGAGCGCAGCGACGCGATCCAGAGTTTTCGCCTGAGCCCTGGATTGCTTCCGCCTTCGCTCTTCGAGCTACGGCGGACAAGTCGCTGCGCTCGCAATGACGGAGTGAAATCATGCAGATTTGTTCCCGCGGCGCATCCACGCCCGAGTGATCCTGATAGTCACCGCCCCTCGCAATCGAAGGGCGCAGGGAAGGCCAGGCGTCGGCTGACGCCTGCGGCCCGCCTGCGAGAAAAAATGCAGGCGGCAGGTACCACAGGTGCAGCCGGACAACACCCGGCCTTCCCTGCGCGATGGTCTTCACGCTTATACGCAGTCTGCCTGGTGCGCCGGGCTTGTTGGCCACCATGGCTCGCGCGGCGCGCATGCGCCGTCACGAACGTAGCACCAGCATCGGGGTGCCAGCACGCTGCGACTTCACGTCCGCGCCCTGCCGTTCGTCCGCGTAGCCAGGCTACGATGCGACAGGATCGCGGCCACCGCTCCCCGCCCCGCGTGTCGTGACGATCGCGCGCAACGCCCCTTCGGTGGGACGGGATGCGCGTATCAAATCATGTTATTCGGAAAAACGAAAGCTGAATTTTTCAGCCATCGGGGCTGAACGAGACGATCATATTGACCGCGCTCGCGATCTTTCTTCATCGGCGGCGATGATTTCAGTGACGGCCAGGGCCTTCGCGACGGCCTTCAGCGCCGGTTTCACACATGCCGATTTGCCCGACGAGCACGCGTCGACCGAACGGACCTAGCCGCTCGCAAGGCGTTCGAGATCCTCCATGACCGGCGGAAGCTTCTCGTCCGCCCCGAACTGCCGATACCAGCACCACAGCTCCAGCGAGAACAGCAGACGATAGATCGCGAGCGTCGGCTCGGCCGCCCTTCGGCTCATCGGACCATAGCCATCCAGAAACGCCTCGCGCTGCGCGGGCGAGAGATAGTAGATCGCTTTGGCGACATCCTTGAGCGGATCGCCGGCCAGCGCGCCCTCGAAATCGACGACACCGGTGAGCTCGACCCGGCCGCTGTTGACACGCGCGAGCACGTTCCCAGGATGGAGATCGTTGTGGCACAGCACCGGCGCACCGCAGGCCGCGAACAGATCGCTCGCGTCGGCCACACGGCTCGCGATGCGCGCGGCGAGATCAGTCGCTCCGCCGCGATTGCGAAACTCTGCCAGCTTCCGTTCGAACTGAGAGCTGAGATAGCTGCGATTGTCGGCGCGGCCCGCCATGATGCCGTCGGCGCCGATATAGCCGAACGCATCCATCGCAATGTCGTGAAACGCACGCGACAACCGGCCAACCTGCTCGAACGCTGCACGCCGCTCCGAGGCCGGCAACGCCTCCTCGAGCGGACCGAGCGGTTCACCGTCGAGCCGGCTCATGAGGACGTAGTCCAGACCGATCAGCTCGCGCGAGGCGTCCGCCGCGCGCAGCAGCGGCGCCGGCACCGGCAGACGATCCCGGACCAGATCGAGCAGCCGCGCCTCCTTGCGCATCTTCCAGCTCATGCTGTCGGGATAGATCTTCAGCACCAGCGACGGCTGGTCGCCTCGTAGAGCCAGCGCATATACGGCACTGATCTCGCCACCATACAGCAGCGACACCGAGGCAACCCGCGCGTCGATGTCAGCGCGCGCCAGCATTGCATCGGCGGTTGCGTCATCGACCACGAGATTGGGCCCGATCGAAAGCGGCGACATGGCGACAAGGCTCCGCTCGCGGGACATTCTGCGAGATGGCATGCGACGTCGTTTGCCTAACTGCGCGCGCCCGTCGCGGTCAAGCTCCCGGCAGGCAGGTCCATGCGTCGGCGGACCTCCCGTGTCGAGGGAGGCTGCGGCGAGACCATCACGTCGCCGCGAGCCCCGATCGGGTTCACGCATGTCTACCCCACTGAATGGCGTTTTTTTCCGCGGAAGTCCTCGAACCGAGCTCTGCAAGCCGCCGTCGAACCTCGCAAGCGGACCATTCCGGCTTCGCCGAAACGAAGGATGGACACCATGTCGAGATTATCGAAGCTAGCCTTGATCACTTTGGGCGCTCTCACCGCAGGCGCGGCCATGACGAGCGCGAACGCGCGCGAGACCCAGTGGCCGGGCTGTGAACTCGTCTCCTGGACCGCGTGCGGCACTGAGGTTCCGGTGCAGCAGGCCGGGCGGCGTCCCAATCGAGATACGTCGCCGATCTACATGAAGCAGACCGACCCGCGCTACAGCAGCGCGATGACCGCGGCCGGTGGCGGTGGCGGTGGCGGCGGTGGCGGTGGCGGTGGCGGTGGCGGCGGGCGCTAACATACACCGAGGCGGCGGCCGGATCGGCTCGTAGGGTGGGCAAAGGCGCAGCCGTGCAATCTCCACATACGAGATCGTCGTGGCGCCGTGCCCACCATCCTTGCCAATGAGTTTGCTGATGAGTTCGCGGATGGACGGTGGGCACGCCGCCGCCTTTGGCGGCCGCTTTGACCACCCTACCCGCCATGCGTCCGCGCCGTCGACGGTGCCTGACTCAACGATGTCGTCGACGGTGCTTGGATCTGCGTAGCTACACCGCGCCGGCCTTCTGCGCGTATTCCCAGGCCTGCTTGGTCATCGGCACCATGCGCTTGACCGACTCGATGGCCTTGTCGTTGGCGGCGGTACCGTCGCGGATGCGGCCGATGATGCCCTGGAGAATGCCGGCGAGGCGGAACAGGTTATAGGCGAAGTACCAGTTGAGGTCGGGCAGCTCGGTGCCGGTGACGCCGCGATAGATCGCAGCCGCCTCCTCCATCGTCGGGATGTTCAGCGCCTTGAGATCGACGCCGGCGAGGCCGGGCATGATCCACTGCATCAACAGATAGGTGAAATCGGCCATGGGATCGCCAAGCGTCGACAGCTCCCAGTCGAGCACCGCGATGACGCGCGGCTCGGAGGCATGGAAGATCATGTTGTCGAGCCGGTAGTCGCCATGCACGATCGAGACACGCTGCTGCACCGGCAGGGTGCGCGGCAGCCATTCGATCAGCTTCTCCATCTCCGGCAGATGCTCGGTTTCCGAGGCGCGATATTGCTTGGTCCAGCGGTCGACCTGGCGGGCAAAATAGTTGCCGGGCTTGCCGAAATCGGCAAGCCCGATTGCGGAGGGATCGTAGGTGTGCAGCTTCGCCAGGGTCTCGATCTTGCTGGTGAAGATCGCGCGGCGCTCGGGAGCCGCGACATGCGGCAGGGTCGGATCCCAGAACACCCGGCCCTCCTCCATCGACATGATGTAGAAGGCCGAGCCGATCACGCTGTCGTCGTTGCATAGCGCATAGGCGCGCGCGACCGGGAAGCCCTGCTTGCCGAGGGCCGCGATGACGCGGAATTCGCGATCGACGGCATGCGCCGACGGCAGCAGCTTGCCGAACGGCTTTCGCCTGAGCACGTAGGAGCGCGACGGCGTGTTGAGCCGGTAGGTCGGATTCGACTGGCCGCCCTTGAATTGCAGCACGGTCAGCGGGCCGGCATAGCCCTCGACATGCTCGGCCATCCAGGCCGCGAGCCTGGCCTCGTCGAAACGATGCCGCTCCTCGACCGGCTTGGTGCCGGAGAATTCTTCGTCCTTCTTGACGCCGTCGGCCACGACGAACTCCCTTGGTCGCTTGGTGTGATCTCTCATCCATCGAGCGGCGGCCATCTGCGCCATTCGATCCCTCCGTCATTGCGAGCCGGCGGGCGCGCGGAGCGCGTCCGCCGAGCGAAGCAATCCAGCGTCCCGGCGGAACCCTGGATTGCTTCGCTACGCTCGCAATGACGGAGATCGTGGTTGCGAGCGTGCCGAGAAACGTAGGATGGGCAAAGCGAAGCGTGCCCACCGTCTTGCTTCAAACGCGAATGGTGGGCACGCATCCGCCTGCGCGCTGCGCGCACAGCCGGATGCTTTGCCCACCCTACAAGTTCGCGCTCAGTGGCGCGGCTCGTTGGCGTATTTCTTCATTTCGAGCCGGGCGATGGCGCGGTTGTGGACCTCGTCCGGGCCGTCGGCCAGGCGCAGCGTGCGGATGTTGGCGTAGTCCTTGGCGAGACCCGCATCATCGGACACGCCGGCGCCGCCGAACGCCTGGATGGCGTCGTCGATGATCTTCAGCGCCATGTTGGGAGCGGCGACCTTGATCATCGCGATCTCGCCCTGCGCGGTCTTGTTGCCGACCTTGTCCATCATGTCGGCAGCCTTGAGGCAGAGCAGCCGGCACATCTCGATATTGGTGCGCGCCTCGCCGATGCGCTGCTCCCACACCGAATGTTCGATGATCTTCTTGCCGAACGCGGTGCGCGTCATCAGCCGGCGCACCATCTTCTCCAGCGACTCCTCGGCCTTGCCGATGGTGCGCATGCAGTGATGGATGCGGCCCGGACCGAGACGCCCTTGCGCGATCTCGAAGCCGCGGCCCTCGCCGAGCAGGATGTTCTCGGCGGGCACGCGCACGTTCTCGAGCAGCACCTGGGCGTGGCCGTGCGGGGCGTCATCGAAGCCGAACACCGGCAGCATCTTCTCGACCTTGATGCCGGGGGTGTCGAGCGGCACCAGGATCTGGCTCTGCTGCTGATGCTTGGCGGCGGACGGATCGGTCTTGCCCATCAGGATCGCGATCTTGCAGCGGGGATCGCCGACGCCCGACGACCACCATTTGCGGCCGTTGATGACGTAGTGATCGCCGTCGCGTACGATGCGGGTCTCGATGTTGGTCGCGTCCGACGACGCCACCGCAGGCTCGGTCATCAGGAACGCCGAGCGGATCTCGCCGTCCATCAGCGGGCGCAGCCATTTGCGCTTCTGCTCCTTGGTGCCGTAGCGGATGAACACCTCCATGTTGCCGGTGTCCGGAGCGGAGCAGTTGAACACCTCGGAGGCCCAGGAGATGCGGCCCATCTCCTCCGACAGCAGCGCGTATTCGAGATTGGTCAGGCCGGCACCGCGGAACTCGTCATCCTCGTGCGGCGACGGCGGCATGAACATGTTCCACAGGCCCTCGGCTTTCGCCTTGGCCTTGAGGTCCTCCAGGATCGGGATCACCTTCCAGCGGTCGCCCTCGGCGTCCTGCTGCTTGTAGATCGGCACCGCCGGGCGGACATGCTTGGTCATGAAGCTGCGCACGCGCTCCAGCCATTCCTGCTGCTTCGCCGACATCGTGAAGTCCATGGGACTCTCCTTGGGTGTTTCCTCGAACCTTGTTTGGGCGCAGTTTCAATCCGTCGGCCGCGTCAGCGCAAGAGTGATCTTGCGCGGCACTGTTTCGCGGACACCGTCGCTGCGGTGCCGAAATCTCGCCCCGCGGAAGCACCGCGATTGACATTCCGGCTGTCTCAAACAATAGTTTCATACAATTGTTTGAAACGCAACGGGGACCCTATGGCGACCGACCAGACCCGGACTGCGATCCTCGTTGCCGCCGAGCGGCTCTATGCCGAGCGCGGCTTCTCCGACGTCACCCTGCGCGACATCGTCGCGGCGGCGAACGTCAATCTCGCCGCGGTGAACTATCATTTCGGCTCCAAGGACGAGCTGATCGCCGAGCTGTTCGTGACGCGCTCGATCGCGCTGAACCGCGAGCGCCTGCGCGAGCTGCGCGAAGCCGAGGATGCCGGCGGCGGCCGCGCCGAGATCGGCGCCATCCTGCGCGCCCTGGTCGGCCCGATCCTGCGCGGCTGCCTGGGGCCACAGAACCAGCGCTCGCCGGTGGCGCAGTTCATGATCCGCGCCTCGATCGAATCGGTGCCACCGATCCGCCGCATCAAGACCAAGGAAATCGACCACTTACGAAAATTCGCCGCAGCGATGGCGCGCGCGCTGCCGGACAGTTCCGAGGTCGACCTGTTCTGGGGCCTGCATTTCGCGCTCGCCATGGCGCATCACACCATCCGCGAGAGCGAGCGGCTGACAAAACTGTCCGACGGCCAATGCGACCTCGACGATGTCGAGGATGTGATCGCGCGCGTGGTGCGCGGTGCCGTGCTCGGCTTGACCGCGCGCGTGCCGGCGGCAAAGTCAGCGCCGAAGGTTGCGGCGCGCGAGGCGCGCTGACGAGAATGGAGCAAGCCTGATGACGCAGCGCCTGCGATTGATCATGGCCATCGCCGCCGCGGCGCTCGTGATGGTCTCGGCCTGCGAGCCGGTGCTCGCGCGTGGTGCCGCCGCCAACATCATGAACTCCCCCGGTTATCAAAGGCGCTTGCAGGAGTCGCGGCAGCAACTCGGCGCACCGCCGCCTGCGCCCTACGTGGCAGAGCCGGGCTATCACCGGCCGAAACTGAAGCGGCACAGGCATCACCGTACACGTTAGCGGGGAGCAGTCCCCACCCACGCCCGCTGTCATTCCGGGGCATTCGCGCGCAAGATGGCGAAGCCATCTTGAAACAGCGCGAATGAGCCCGGAATCCATCACCACGAACAGCAGTCGTTCGGAGACAGCGGCCACGTCCAGCTCGCTCTACCTTGACCGCTTGTGGCTATGGATTCCGGGCTCGCGCTTACGCGCGCCCCGGAATGACGAACGGAGAGAGCCGGGATTCGGAGGAGCTACACCACACCCTGCTGCTTCAGCGCCGCGATCTTCGCCGCGTCGTAGCCGAGCCCGGCCAGCACGTCCTGCGTATGCTCGCCGAGCAGTGGCGGGGCGCGATAGTCGGTGATCGGCGTGCCCGAAAAGGTCAGCGCGTTGCGGATGACCGACAGCTGCGGCTCGAACTTGTGTTCGACCTTGACCTCCATGCCGCGCGAGCGGACATGCGGATCGGCGAACACATGGGCGAAGTCGTTGACGGGGCCGCAGGGCACACCGGCCTTTTCCAGCTCCTCCAGCCAATGCGCGACCGAGTTCTTCAGGAACAGGCCGGCGAAGATCGCCATGATCTCCTTGCCGTTGACGACGCGGTCGTTGTTCTTGAGGAATTTGGGATCGGTCGCGAGCTCCGGCGCGCCGAGCACCGCGCAGGTGCGCGCGAACTGCGCGTCGTTGCCGACCACGAGCATCAATTCGCCGTCGGTGCAGCGGAACACGCCGGCCGGCATGCCGCCATTGCCCCAGGTGCCGCGCCGCGGCGGCGACTTGCCGTTGATCAGGAAGATCTGCGCGTAATGCGACAGCGACGCGATCACGGTGTCGAACAGGCAGACATCGACGTGCTGGCCGCCGCCGCCATTGACGTCGCGGTGGTACAGCGCCGAGAGGATGCCGATCGAGGTGTTCATGCCGGTCATGTAGTCGACGATCGACGGTCCGACCTTCATCGGCCCCGCCCCCGGCTCGCCGTCCATGTGGCCGGTGACGCTCATCAGCCCGCCCATCGCCTGGAAGATCGCGTCATAGCCGGCGCGCGGCGAATACGGCCCGGTCTGGCCGAAGCCGGTGACCGAGCAGTAGATCACATCGGGATTGACCGCCTTGATGGCCTCGTAATCGAGACCGTAGCGCTTGAGATCGCCGACCTTGTAGTTCTCCATGAACACGTCGCAGTCCTTGGCGAGCGCGCGGATGATCTCCTGCCCTTCCCGACAGGCGATGTTGACCGTGACCGACTTCTTGTTGCGGTTGGCGCAGATGTAGAACGAGTTGTTGTTGTTGGCCTTGCCCTCGGGGTCTTTCAGGTAAGGCGGCCCGAAGGCGCGCGCGTCGTCGCCGGTGCCCGGCCGCTCGATCTTGATCACCTCGGCGCCGAGATCCGCCAGCATCTGGGCGGACAGCGGCCCGGCCAGCACGCGGGTGAGGTCGAGAATCTTGATGCCAGATAGCGGCAGCGCCGACATGGAGTTCCTCCGGGAGTTTATTCCTTGTGGCGGACATGCCCCGTGAGGCGCCGCCAGTCACCCGCGGATACACCATTTCGCGGCCCCGAGCACTGCGCTCTCGGCATGCCGCAATGTCGTTGGGGACGCATGCCCGTCTGCCACCATGGAGCCGTCATTCCGGGGCGTGCGCAACACGAGCCCAGAATCCATCCCTCTGCATCGCCTGCCGCCCGATGGATTCCGGGCTCGCGCTGCGCGCGCCCCGGAATGACACCGGTGCTGAGGCGACGGGCGGTGGGATCACGTTCCGCCCAGATGATTCCCGCCGATCACGGCGCTACGCCGCGCGCAGCTGGGTCACGAACTGGTCGACGTCGTGGCGCAGATCGGCGGACAGCTTCGACAGCGTGCGCACGGAGTCGAGCACGCCGCCGGCAGCCTGGCCGGTGGCGGCGGTGGCCTCCGACACGGTCGAGATGTTCTGCGACACTGCGTTGGTTCCCTCGGATGCCTGCTGCACGTTGCGCGCGATCTCGCGCGTCGCGGCACCCTGCTGCTCGACGGCTGCCGCGATCGCCGAGGCGATCTGGTTGACGCGATGGATGGTGGAGGAGATCGCCTGGATGGCATCCACCGAAGCCTTGGTGGCGCTCTGAATGCCGGCGACCTGCGAGGTGATCTCCTCGGTCGCCTTGGCGGTCTGGTTGGCGAGTGTCTTCACCTCGGCCGCGACCACCGCAAAGCCCTTGCCGGCCTCGCCGGCGCGCGCGGCCTCGATGGTCGCGTTCAGCGCCAGCAGATTGGTCTGCTCGGCGATACCGCTGATCAGGGCGACGACGTCGCCGATCCGCTGCGCTGCATCCGACAGTGCCCGCACCTCGTCATTGGTCTTCTCCGCCTGCGTCGCCGCAGCGCTGGCGATCGAGGTGGACTCGGTGACCTGGCGGCTGATCTCGCTGATCGAGGCCGACAGTTCCTCGGTGGCCGCCGCCACCATCTGGACGTTGCCCGAAGCGCGCTGCGACACGTCGGCGACGGAGGACGCCTTCTGGCGGCCCTGGTCGGCGGTCGCCGACATCGACTGCGCGGTTGCGTTCAGCTCGCTCGAGGCCGAGGTCAGCGTCTTCAGCGAAGAGGTCACGGTCGCCTCGAATTGCCGGATCAGCGCATCGACGGTGGCCTGACGCTGCTCGCGCCGGGCCTGCGCCGCTTCCTTCTCGCTTGCAAGCTGGTCGCCGGCGATCATGCTGTCCTTGAATACGGCGACGGTACGCGACATCTCGCCGATCTCGTCGCGACGGGCGAGCCCGGCGAGCTCGATCGTGTAGTCGCGATCGGCCAGGCGCTGCATCGCCGCGGCCAGCGAGCGGATCGCCGCCGAGATGCGGCTCTGCACCACGACCATGCCGACGAGCGCCACGGCGAGCGCGATGCCCATCATCACGAGGTTGATGATCAGACTCTCGCGCGCCTCCCCGATGCGCCGGCCGGCGACCGCGACCATCTCCGCCAGCGCCGCATTGGCGGCGTCGACGCTGTAGGACAATAGCGCGGTGTTGAGCTTGGACAGCTCGGCGAACTTGAAGTCGATGCTCTGGTTGTTGCGCAGCGCCTTGACGAGCCCGGCCTGCTGCTCGGCCATGGCCGTGGCCTCCGCCTGCTTGGAGCGGTTGACGGCATCGACGAGCGCAGCAGGCGCGTCGGGCCGCGCGGCGGCCGTCTGCACCTGGCTCCAGGCCTGCGCCTGCCGGCCGGAATCATCAGCGCCGGCAACGATCTCGGCGACGCTCCACGGCTTACCCGAAGCCGCCGCGTTCTCGATCTTGATCGCGAACTGGCCGCCGAAATTGCGCGCCGCCCAGGCCGACTGCTTGACGTTGACCATCTGGTCCACGGCGGGATCGGCAAGCTTCATCGTCTCCTCGAGATCGGCGGCGATGACGAGCAGCGCATCGAGATAGTCCTGGGCGGCCTTGCGGAAGGCATCGGCGGTTTGCCCGTCGCGCGACGTCTTGGGCTGCCTGATGGCCCGCTCGGCGTCGGGCCGCAGCGAGGCCAGCCGGTCATGCGTCGCGACGAGCGTGCTGAGACGGCTCGCGATCTTGGCGTCGGCCACGCCGGACAGCGCCTCCTGCACCTGCTTGTAGGCCGTCTCGGATATCTGGCGGTTGGTCGTGATGCGCGTCTCCGCCGCCTGGTCGGCCGTCCCCTCCGCGGCCAGGGTGGCCAGGAAGGTGCCGCGCTCGAGCCGGAAGCCGATCAGGGTGTTGAACAGCTGCTGGTCGGCGCTGGCGAGCCGCGCGATCCGCTGCGCCGACTGATAGCGGCCGAGCGCGTCGACCAGGCCGGTGGCGAGGCTGCCGATCAACAGCAGCGCCAGCGCGCCGATGATCAAGCCGAGAACGGTTCGTATGGTCAGGCCGTCGAGCAATCGCATCTGATCAATCCACCCCGAAGTATTGCGGGACTACTTTCATCTGTTGTCGTTAATAATTCGTCGGTCGCCGTCCGCCGCCGCACTTGCGAATGCTCCGCAAAATTACGGACATCGTCGACTTTCTTGCTTCGTTTTGTGTGCAACCCGCGGCCCGACACATCGGGACATACGGAACAAGACCCTGTTAAGCGCCCCGGTCGACAGCTTGAGGCAGGTTTGATGTCGCAACCTTCGGAGCACGCCATGACGTCGATCTCTGCCTCCTCCATGAGTGGCTTCTCGCCACTCGATTTGCTCAAGCAGGAGCTCACCAAGGAAGTCTCGGCCGGCAAGGTCAGTTCGACCGACCAGACCGCGTTGTCGTCAGCGCTCGACGACATCGATTCGGCGCTGACGAGCGGCAGCAGCAGCTCGTCCGCGTCGACGAGCTCCACGCCGCCCTCACCCAAGGAGATGCAGTCGAAGATCGACGATCTGATCCAGAGCGAGGTCGACAGCGGCAAGCTCACCTCGGACCAGGCAACCGAGCTGAAGAACGTGTTCGCCAACGCCTTCTCCGGCGGTCCGGGCGGCGCCGGCGGCCCGCCGCCCGGCCCGCCGCCGAGCGACGACTCAAGCACCGACACCACGTCGAGCACCTCGTCATCGACGTCGTCGGATTCCTCGTCCCAGATCGAGGAGCTGCTGAAGAAGCTGCTCGAGGCGCTGCAGAGCTCGAACAGCAGCACGACGTCGTCCTACAGCGCCAGCGGCAGCAGCTCCTCGAGCTCGACCAGCAAATCGCTGGTGGTGGATTTTTCGGCCTGATCCAGCCTTGCGCCGCGCAGCCAGTGCGGTCGCTTGGCGCATTGTCCTCTCATCCCAGTCATTGCGAGCGTAGCGAAGCAATCCAGAGTCCTTGCTCGGCCCTGGATTGCTTCGCTACGCTCGCAATGACGGTGGCGAGGCAGACGGGCTACACCACCGTCACTCCGGCGCGTTGAACGTGCGCGCAAAGTATACCGGCGCGGCCGCCTTCCTCAGACGGTAGAGCTGCGCCGGCCGGTTCGGGCCCTTGCGCATCTTGTCGATCGGCTCGATCAGGTCGGCTGAGAGCATGCGGGTGCGGAAGGCGCTCTTCTCCAGCGCGCGATCGAGCACGATCTCGTAGGTCCGCTGCAGCTCGGGGAGCGTGAACTCCTCCGGCATCAGATAGGCCGGCAGCGAGGTGTATTCGACCTTGTTGCGCAGCCGCTGCACGGCGGCCTGCAGGATCTCGGCATGGTCGAAGGCGAGCTTCGGCTTCACGCCTGTGCCGTGAAGCGGAAACCATTGCGCATCGGCCGCCAATGCGGCCTCCGCCGCTGACGACGGGATCAGTGCGAAATACGCATGCGTCGCCGACCAGCCGCGCGGATCGCGCGTGGCGCTGCCCCAGCTGCCGAGCTGCTCCAGATACGGACTGACCACGCCGGTCTTCTCGGCGAGCTTGCGCCGGGCGCAGGCGGCGAGATCGGCATCCTTGGTCACGTCGACAAAGCCGCCGGGCAGCGCAAACGTGTCCGGAAACGGCTCGCCCTCGGCATGGCCGCGGCGCACCAGCAGCACATGCAGCGCCTCCTGTCGGATCGTGAAGATGACGACGTCGACCGTGGTCAGCGGCCGCGGAAAATCCAGGCCGGCCCTTCTGGCCCCCGCCTGATCGCCTGCTCCCCCGCCCTGCCCCTGCCGTCCCGCCATACCGCTGCCCCCGCCGATTTTGCCCCTTGACACTAGCACGCTTAGTTGTACTGTCCAACTTACTTAGTTGGCGTGACACACTTATGCCGCCAAACGTCAGGAGACCGCCATGTTCGGCTTACGTTTCATCAAGGCCCAGCCCACCACCTATTTGCTCAAGTACCGCGCCGGCACTGTGGTCGAGGAAGGCGCCGGGCTTTCCACCTTCTACTACGGGCCCGCGACCTCGCTGGTCGCGATCCCGATCGGCAGCCGCGACGCCGCCTTCATCTTCCAGCAGATCGCCCGCGACTTTCAGACGCTGACGATCCAGGGCCAGGTCACCTACCGCATCGGCGAGCCGAAGAAGGCGGCGGCGATGCTGAACTTCACCCTCAAGCGCGACGGCAAGACATACGAGTCCGACGACCCCGAAGAGCTGCCGCAGCGCGTGCTCGGCGCGGTCGAGGTGCTGGCGCAGCAGGCGGTCAAGGACATGACCCTCCGGGAAGCGCTGCGCGCCTCCGATCGTATTGCCGAGGCGATCGCAGCCGGATTGAAGCAACGGGCCGACATCGATGCGCTGGGTCTTGAAATCCTCGGCGTCGCCGTGCGCGCGGTGAAGCCGACGCCGGAAACCGCCAAGGCGCTGGAGGCCGAGGCACGCGAGGCGATCCTGAAGACCGCGGACGAGGCCATCTTCGCGCGGCGCAATTTTGCCGTCGAACGCGAGCGCGCCATCCGCGAGAGCGAGCTCGACACCGAGATCGCGGTCGAACAGAAGAAGCGCTCGATCCGCGAGACGCAGATGGATGCGGAGGCCAGCGTGTCCGCGAAGAAGAACGAGCTGCGCGAGGCCGGCATGGTCGCCGACATCGCCCTGGAGGCCAAGCGCAACGACTTTGTCTCGCTGAACGCGGCCAACACCCGCACGCTGGCGGACGCCGAAGCCTACCGCGTTGGGGCGCTGATGAAGATCTTCGAGGGCGTCGACACCCGCGTGATCCAGGCGCTGGCAGCGACCGGCATGCAGCCGGGCCAGCTGATCGCGCAGGCGTTCTCTGGGTTGGCCGAGAAGGCCGAGAAGATCGGGCAGCTCAACGTCTCGCCGGAGCTGCTGAACAGCCTGATGCAGAAGCCCGCGGAGGCTCCCCGTGTCCGGCAGTGACCGCAAGGTGGTGCTGGTCACCAGGAGAACGCGGCTCGAGGAGTTGGTCGCAAGATTCCTCACCGCGGACCAGGCCCGCTTCTATGTCGAGCATCTCGGCGCCGACTTCTCCGACTACGAGCGCGAGCACGCGGCCTACCAGGCCGCGCGCGCCACGGCGACGCAGACCCTGGAGCGCTGGGGGCGCTACCAGATCGTCGACCGCGGCTTCCTGCCGAACTTCATCTTCGGCCCGGCTGACATCGTCGCGGCGCTCGGCCCCGACGGGCTGGTCGCCAACACCATGAAATATCTCGACGGCCAGCCGCTGCTCGGCCTCAACCCGGATGCCGCCCGCCATGACGGCGTGCTGCTGCCGTTCGCGCCGGAGAACCTCGCGAGCCTCTTGCCGGAGGTGGCCGCCGACAAGCGCGCGGCCAAGGCCGTCACCATGGCGCGCGCGAGCCTTGCCGACGGCCAGGTGCTCTACGCGGTGAATGACCTCTTCATCGGCGCCCGTACGCATGTGTCGGCGCGCTACGAAATCGCGACGCGCGAGGCCCAGGAGCGGCAATCGTCGAGCGGACTGATCGTGGCGACCGGGCTCGGCTCGACCGCCTGGTTCAAGAGCATCGTCACCGGCGCGCTGGCGATCGCCGGCAGCTATGGCAGCCATGGCGACGGCGACTACACCGCCCTCCCCTGGGACGCCCGCGCGCTTCGCTTTGCCGTGCGCGAGCCGTTCCCGAGCAAGACGTCGCAGACGACGCTGGTGTGCGGCGGCCTCGATGGCGCGGAGACCTTGCGGCTGCGCTCGCTGATGCCGGAGAACGGCGTGATTTTTTCCGACGGCATCGAGGCGGATCATCTCGATTTCAATGCGGGCACCGAGGCGGTGATCGGGATTGCGGAACGCCAGGGGCGGCTGATTGTGTAGTCTGCCTCTGCAGGTCGCTCCGCCGATGGCCCGCCCCGCTCTCACCGCGTCATTGCGAGCGCAGCGAAGCAATCCAGGGTTCCGCCCACCACCCTGGATTGCTTCGCTGCGCTCGCAATGACGGCGGCAATAGCCCGGGTCTCCTCGCGCATATCGCTCTGCGCAAGGGTTGCACGCTCTCTCGACGTCATTCCGGGGCATTCGCGCGCAAAATGGCGAAGCCATTTTGAGGCAGCGCGGATGAGCCCGGAATCCATAACCACGACCGCTTGTTTGTCGAAGATTGGCGCGACGATCATCTCGCGTCACACGCCAGCCTGTGGTTATGGATTCCGGCTCGCGCCGCTGCGCGACGCGTCCCGGAATGACGGAGATAGCGCGGGCGGCGCATCAGCTCCGCGCAAACACCAGCACGCCATTGGCGGGAATCGTCACGTCAGCCGAATTCGGCTGGCCGTGCAGCGCGGGGCCATTCGCATTCACCGCGCCGTTGTTGCCGACGACGCCGGGATTGACCCAGAAGTCGTAGACGTCGCTGTTGAACACCTCGTGCCAGGTGCCGCCGGCAGGGAAGCCAATGGCATAGTCGCGCCACGGCGTTTCGCTGAGGCTCACGATCACCATCACGTCGTCGCCCTTTCCGTCCCAGCGGTGGAAGGCGAGGACGCGGTTGGCGTCGTGGACGTGGACAATGGCGCAGCCTTCGCTCGTCAGCGCCGGATGGGTGCGGCGGATGGCGATCAGCTCGGATGTGAAGCGCATCGCATCCGCGGTGATCTTGTCCTCGCCGTCGAGCAGCGCCCATTGGATGGTGGTGTCCGGGCTCGGCGTATCGCTCCAGGGCCGGTCCTCGAACAGCTCCTGGCCCATGAACAGCATGGGGATGCCCGGCGCGGTCAGCAGCAGCCCGGTGGCGACGCGGCAGCGGCTGCGCGCGTACCAGCAGCGGCTGTCGACGGGATCGGCGAGGCGCGAGATGCGCGGCTCGCGGCCGGCATAGACGATGTCGTGGTTCTCGATCGAGTTGACCGCGCGCCAGCGGTTGCCCAGGCCGAGATCGGCGATCGCAGTGGCAATCGGCTGCATCGCGACCTGAGCCCCTGCTCCGCCGGCCGCGCTGGCAATCGCGCCACGCACGGCGAGCCGCAGGCCATCGCTCCAGGTCGCATCGAAGCCGGCGCCGCCTTGCGCGATGTCCTTCACCACCCACGGATTGACCGGCCAGAACTCCGCGATCTGGATCGCGTCCGGCTTCTCGGCGCGCAGCGCCTCGGTGAGCTGCTGGCAGGTGGCCCAGCCGCCGAACCGGTCCATCACGCTGACCTCGTCGAAGCGCAGGCCGTCGGCGTGATACTCGCGATAGAACATGATGGCATTGTCGACGAGGTACTGCCGCACGTCGGCGTTCCAATAGGCAAACACCTGGCCGCCGGCCCAGCCCTGGTCGGTGAAGTACAGGCTGCGGTTGGAATCGCCGTAAGGCTGGCGGTCGAAGAACCAGATGCTGGCCTCGTCAAAACCGCCGCCGGCATGGTTATAGACGACGTCGAACAACACGGCGATGCCATGGACATGGCAGACGTCGATCAGCGCGCGCAGCTGGTCGTCGCAATGCCTGAGGACGCCGATATCGGCGTAAGGCGCGGCCCCGGCGGCCGTGAGGATCGAGTTGGTGCGCGCGAAATAAGCCGCGAGATGCGCCTCCTCGTGCTCGCCATAATCGGTCTCCGGGCTGAACAGGTCGGTGCCGTTGTAGCCCATGCTGAACATCGACGGGAATTCCTGCACCGGCAGCAGCTCGATGGCATTGATGCCGAGCTTCTTCAGATGCGGCACGCGCTCGATCACGTCGAAGAAGCAGCCGTCGGGATTGCCGGCCTTCATGTCGAAGGTGCCGACATGGAGCTGATAGATCACGAGCTCGTTGCTGGGGGGCGGCGTGAAATCGGTGTCATGCCAGGGAAAGGCTTGCGGGTTGCGCAGCACCGAATGCGCCTGCGGGAACGGCGGATCGACGGTGAGCAGCCGCGCATGCGGATCGCGCTTGTAGCCGGAATTGCCCTCGCCCTCGACGAAGTACATGTAGGCGTCGCCGTCCGTCAGGCCGGGGATGAAGATCGCCCAATGGCCATTGCCGATCGGCGCCAGACGGCAGCTCGCATCCTGCGCCCAGTCGTTGAACGGGCCGGAGACGTAGACCGCCTTGGCATGCGGCGCGAACACGCGAAAAGTGGCGCCGCCGGTCACCAGGGTGCCACCCATGGGAGCCTGGAGAAGATGCATCTGCCGCAGCGAAATCCTCAAGCCTTCGGGAAATGGCGGCAGCGTAACAGGTTCCAGCAGCATATCCATGTCAGCCGCTCCCGATCAGAACAGCCGCGCGCCGTTCGGAACGGTCTTGTCCGGCTGGAACAGCACGACGTTGCCGGCCTCGTCCGGGAAGCCGAGCGTCAGCACCTCCGACATGAACTTGCCGATCTGCCGCGGCGGGAAGTTGACGACGCCCGCGACCTGGCGGCCGACCAGCGTGGCCGGATCATAGAGCGAGGCGATCTGCGCGCTCGAGCGCCTGGTGCCGATGGCGGGGCCGAAATCGATCGTCAGCTTCAGCGACGGCTTGCGCGCCTCCGGATACGGCTCGGCGGCGACGATGGTGCCTACGCGGATGTCGACGGCGAGGAACTCGTCGAAGCTGATCTGAGCCGCCGCGGGTGCTGTCGGATCATGGGCGAGATGCATGGGCGGCCTCTTCGAACGCGGGACAGGCCGGCGGGCATCGTGGTTCCCGGCGCGGCGCGAATTGGAGATTCCTGAACCGGATCAATTTCTAGTCGCCGGGTCGGGCGGTGACAATGCATGGGCCTGGGGATGGCGCGCTGGCAGGGACGGTTGGCCGGTTCGGTGTGGCGGATGGGTCGCAGGACGCACGGCATGCACCCCGGACCCTGCCCTCGGCAAAGCCGCGCTGCCTCCACAGCCTCCGCCGTCATCCCGGCGCACGCCGGGATCCATAACCACAGGATGATGTCGCGACACGAGATGGCCCCACTTGCGCAAGGCAACGACCGTCACGGAGTATGGGTCCCGGGTCAGCGCCCGCCGCGGCTTCGCGTCGGCAGGCTTGCCCGGGACGACAGCGGAGGGGGGCGTGGCAGCGGAGGATCAGAACCCCAGCGCGACGCCAACTATGCGACATTCTCCAGGTGACACGCCACCCACTGGTCCTCGCCCTTGAGCCGCAGCTCCGGCACTTCGCTGCGGCAGCGGTCGAAGGCCAGGGGGCATCGGGTGTGGAAGCGGCAGCCTTTCGGCGGGTTGACCGGGCTCGGGACGTCGCCCTTGAGGATGATCGGCGAGCGCTCGGCGCCGGGCTCCGGGACGGGCACGGCTGACAGCAACGCCTTGGTGTAGGGATGGCCGGGGCTTGCAAAGATCTGCCGCCTCGGCGCGATCTCGACGATCTTGCCGAGATACATCACGGCGACGCGGTGCGTCATGTGCTCGACGATGGCGAGGTCGTGGCTGATGAAGAGGAGCGCGAGGCCGAACTCGCGCTGCAAATCCTGCAGCAAATTGACGATCTGCGCCTTGACCGAGACGTCGAGCGCGGACACTGCCTCATCGCAGACGATCAGCTCCGGCTTGGCGGCGAGCGCGCGGGCGATGCCGATGCGCTGGCGCTGGCCGCCGGAGAATTCGTGCGGGCGGCGGTTCACGGCGTCGCGCGGCAGGCGGACGATCTCCATCAATTCGGCAATGCGCGCGTCGAGCTCGGCCTTGTCCTTGGCGAGGCCGAAATTGTTGATCGGCTCGGCGAGGATGTCGCGGATGCGCATGCGCGGATTGAGGCTGGAGAACGGATCCTGGAACACGACCTGGACGCGGCGGCGCATCTCGCGCAGGCGATGCGGGCCAAGATCGTCGATACGCTGGCCGTCGAGCACGATCTGGCCGCCGGTGATGTCGAACAGCCGCAGGATCGCGCGGCCGACGGTCGACTTGCCGCAGCCGGATTCGCCGACCAGCGACAACGTCTCGCCGCGCGCGATCTCGAACGACACGCCGTCGACGGCGTGCACCTTGCTCTTGGTGCGGCCGAACAGGCCGCCCGAGATCGGGAAATGTTTCTTGAGGTCGTTGACCTGGAGCAGCGGCATGGTCATGCGGCGGCCTGCTCCTTGGCAGCGAAATGACAGGCGGCGATATGATGCGCAGCTTTCTGCTCCAGGCCCGGCGCGTATTGACGGCACAGGTCAGTTGCAAGCGCACAGCGGCCGGCGAACACGCAGCCGTCGATGCGCTGCTTGAGGTCGGGCACCTGGCCGGGAATTTCCGCGAGGCGCTTGGTCTCACCCGACAGCGACGAGCCGAGCTTCGGCAGCGCGCCGAGCAGGCCCTGCGTATAGGGATGGCGCGGGCTGCGGAACAACTCCTTCACCGGGGCTTCCTCGACCTTGCGGCCCGCATACATCACCATCACCCGCTCGGCGACCTCGGCGACGACGCCGAGATCGTGCGTGATCAGGATGATCGCGGCGCCGACGCGCTGCTTCAGCTCCAGCATCAGCTTGAGAATCTGCGCCTGGATGGTGACGTCGAGCGCGGTGGTCGGCTCGTCCGCGATCAGGAGTTTTGGATTGCAGGCCAGCGCCATCGCGATCATCACGCGCTGGCGCATGCCGCCCGACAGCTGGTGCGGATATTCGCGCACGCGGCGCGCGGGCTCGGGGATGCCGACCAATGTCAGCATCTCAACCGCGCGCGCCTCGGCCTGCGCCTGGTCGAGTCCCTGATGCAGCCGCAGGGTCTCGCCGATCTGGCGGCCGACGGTCAGCACTGGGTTGAGGCTGGTCATCGGCTCCTGGAAGATCATCGAGATGTCGTTGCCGCGGAGCGCACGCATCTCGCGATCGCTGAGCGTCAGGATGTCCCTGCCCTCGAGCTTGATCGACCCCGCGATCTTGCCGGGCGGCTCCGGGATCAGGCGCATCATCGACATCGAGGTGACCGACTTGCCGCAGCCGGACTCGCCGACGATGGCGAGCGTCTCGCCGGGGTTGACGTGGAACGACACACCGTCGACGGCACGGTTGATGCCGGTGGGAGTGCGGAAATGGACCTGGAGATTCTCGACCTCGAGCAGCGGCATTTATAGGTGCTCCTGGCGAGAGATCGGGGCCTCATGGTTCGAGACGCGCCGCGCGCTCAACATTAGCCACCCTTCGACCAGCCGCGGCGCGCGGCGCTCCTCACCATGAGGGTTTGGGTTTGCATCAGGAGCGGCACATCGGCGATAAGCAGCGCCGCCACGTGCAGCACTCTCAACCCTCACCCTGAGGAGCTCGCCGGAGGCGAGCGTCTCGAAGGGCGAGGCCCCGACTCGGCCGTCAAGTTTTGACATAAGACCGCTCATGGTGATTTCGCCATGCGCGGGTCGAGCGCGTCGCGCAATCCGTCGCCGACGAGGTTCACGGCGAGCACCGTGATCGACAGGAACGCCGCCGGGAAGAACACGATGTAGGGCTTGACCTGCCACAGCGCGCGGCCCTCGGCCATGATGTTGCCCCAGGACGGAATGGTCGGCGGCGTGCCGGCGCCGATGAAGGACAGGATCGCCTCGGTGATCATGGCGCTGGCGCAGATGTAGGTCGCCTGCACCAGCATAGGCGCCATGGTGTTGGGCAGGATGTGGCGCAGGATCACCATCGGCGTGCGCGTGCCCGAGGCGACGGCGCCGTCGACATAGGGCTGCTCGCGCAAGCTGAGCACGACGCCGCGGATGAGGCGCGCGACGCGCGGGATCTCGGCGATGGTGATGGCGAGGATGACGTTGCCGACGCTGCCGCGCGTCAGCGCCATCAGCGCGACGGCCAGCAGGATCGGCGGGATCGACATCAACCCGTCCATGCAGCGCATCAGGACGCCGTCGGCCCAGCGCAGGAAGCCGGCGACGAGGCCGATCGCGAGCCCTATCAGCGACGCGGCGAGCGCGACCGACAAGCCGACCGTCAGCGAGACGCGGGTGCCGTAGAGCACGCGCGAATAGATGTCGCGTCCCAGCGCATCGGTGCCGAACCAGAAATCCGCCGACGGCAGCCGCGTGCGCTTGGCCGGCGCGATCGCGGTGGGATCGACGGTGAACAGGAACGGCGCGAATACGCCGATGATGACGAGCACCAGCAGCAACGCGCCGCCGATCGCGACCGTCGGATGATTGCGCAGGAAGCCGATGGCGCCGCGCCGGATCTTCGGCGCCGCCATCAGGTCCGGCAGGCGAGGCGCGACGACGAGGCCCGGCGGCGGAGATGTGGTGGTTGTGGCGGTCAATAGCGGATCCTCGGGTCGACCAGGGTGTAGGTGATGTCGATCAGGAGATTGACGAGCACATAGACGAAGCTGAACAGCAGCACGATGCCCTGGATGACGGGATAGTCACGGCGCAGGATGGCATCGATGGTGAGGCGGCCGAGGCCGGGAATGGCGAACACGCTCTCGGTGACCACGGCGCCGCCGATCAGCAGCGCGATGCCGATGCCGACCACGGTGACGATCGGCACCGCCGCGTTCTTCAGCGCATGGATGAACAGGATGCCGCCCTGCCCGAGGCCCTTGGCGCGCGCGGTGCGGATGTAGTCCTGCTGCAGCACCTCGAGCATCGCGGCGCGGGTGATGCGCGCGATCAGCGCGATATAGACGCAGCCGAGCGCCACCGCCGGCAGGATCAGGTTCTGCAGCCACGGCCAGAAGCCTTGCGACAGCGGCGTGTAGCCCTGCACCGGCAACAGGTCGAACTTCAGCGCGAACACATAAGCGAGGATGTAGCCGACGACGAACACCGGCACCGAGAAGCCGAACACGGCGAACGCCATGATGACTCGATCGATCCAGGTGCCCGCCTTCCACGCCGCGATCACGCCGAGCGGCACCGCAATGAGGATGGTGAGCACCAGGGTCACCATCATCAGCGACAGGGTCGGCTCGATGCGCTGGGCGATCATCGACGCCACCGGAAGATTGGTGAAGATCGAGGTGCCCAAGTCAAAGTGCAGCAGGCGCCATACCCAGCTGCCGAACTGGACCAGGAAGGGCTGGTCCAGTCCGAGATTGGCGCGGATGCGCTCGACGTCGGCCGGGCTCGCCTGATCACCCGCGATGACAACGGCCGGATCACCCGGCGCGATGTACAGCAGGCTGAAGACGAACAGCGCGACGATCGCCATCACCGGCAGGGTCGACAGCACGCGTCGAAGCGCATAAGCGAGCATGTTTGGTCAGTGCCTCACGCGGTCTTCGACACGCCCCAGAACAGCGGGATCGGCCCCTTGGTCACGCCGGAGACGTTCTTGCGCCAGGCGGTGTAGCCGAGGAAGAATCCGGTCGGCGCGAACACGACGTCATCGATCGCCGCCTTGTTGATGCGCCCGGCAACCGCCTTCTCCTCGTCGAGCGACTTGGCGTTGAACCAGTTGGTGATCTCGGTCTCCACCTTCTCGCTGCTCGGCCAGCCGAACCACGCCTTGTCGCCATTGGCGCGCAGCGCATTATAGGCGGCCGGATTGATGCAGTCGGCGCCGGCATGCCAGGTGTGGAACATGTGCCAGCCCCCCTGAGACGGCGGCGTCTTCTGCGCGCGGCGGGCGCCGACCGTGCCCCAATCGGTGGCGACGAAATCGACATTCATGCCGAGCTTCTTGAGCAGATCGGCGGTGACGTCGCCGAACGCCTTGGTGATCGGCTGGTCCTGCGCGACCACGCAGGTGATCGGCTCGCCCTTGTAGCCGGCTTCCTCGAGCAGCTTCTTGGCCGCGGTGAAATCGCGCTTGCCCTTGAGGATGTCGCCGCCTTCCTCGGTGTAGAGCGGCGTGCCCGGGGTGAAGAAGCCCGGCAGCGGCTTCCACAGCGCGTTGTCGTCGCCGACCAGCGCGCGCATGTAGTCCTCCTGGCTCATCGCCATCAGGATGGCCTGGCGCGCCTTCGGATTGTTGAACGGCGCATGCAGATGGTTGATGCGGAATGCGCCGACATTGCCGAGGGGATCGCCGATATCGACGCCGATGTTCTTGTTGCCCTTCAAGACCGGCACGAGATCGGTGATCGGGTTCTCCCACCAGTCGACCTCGCCGTTCTGCAGCGCGGCGGCGGCCGTCGCAGGGTCCGGCATGATCACCCACTCCACGCGATCGACCAGCACCTGCTTGCCGCCGGCGAGCCACACCGGCTTCTCCTGGCGCGGCACGTAGTCGGTGAACTTCTCGAACACCGCCTTGGCGCCCGGCACCCATTCGCCCTTGGCGAACTTGAACGGACCGGAGCCGACATATTCGGACATCTGCTTGAACGGATCGGTCTGCGCGATGCGCTCGGGCATGATGAAGGCGCACGGCGCGTTGCCCTTGCCGAGCGCGAACAGCATCTTCGGATAAGGCTGCTTCAGCACCCATTTGAAGGTCTTGTCGTCGACCGCGGTGAGCTCGTTCTGGATCGCCTTGAGCATCAGGCCCATCGGATCGCGCGCCGACCAGCGCGTCAGGCTGGCGACGACGTCCTTGGCGAGCACCGGCTCGCCGTCATGGAATTTCAGGCCCGAACGCAGCTTGAAGGTCCAGGTCAGGCCGTCGGAGGAAACCTCTTCGGACTCCACCATCTGGCGCTGCGGCACGAACTTGTCGTCGATGCCGTACAGCGTGTCCCACACCATCGCCGCCGCATTGCGCACGACATATTGCGTGCCCCAGATCGGATCGAAATTGGCGAGATTGGCTTGCGGCACAAAACGCAGGGTCCGTGCATTTGCGCCTTGGGCGATCGCCGGCGCCGCAAAGCCGCCCGTCAGCGCCAGACCACCCGCGCCCGCCAGTCCCTTCAATACCGTTCTGCGATCCATGTTCTCTCCTGATGCAACGTGCCTGAGATCAATTGCCGAATTTGTAAGCAAGGCCCATGCCATGAGCGTGGAGTGCATTCATTTGAACGCAAATGAGGCATGGAGCGCAAGAGCCCGCCTGTCTCCGCGCGTCATTCCGGGGCGTGCCGCGCAGCGGCGCGAGCCCGGAATCCATAGCCACAGGCGGGCGTTGGAGAAGCGAGATGTGGCCACCCGCGTGCCCCGCACATTTGCCCGTGGTTATGGATTCCGGGCTCATCGCTGCGCGATGCCCCGGAATGACGTGGGGAGAGATGAGGGCCGATCATCGCGTCTTCACCGGCGATCCATCGGCCATGAGCCGCTCGCCCTTGCGCTCGACGATCATGCCGTAAGCGCCGGGCTGGCGATGGACGTCGAAATTGAAGATCGTCTGCTTGTAGGACTTGCACAGATCGAGGTCGCAGCGCGCCAGCGCGATCTCGTCGCCCTTGGTGGCGCAGGCGGCGACGATCTCACCCGACGGCGCGATGATGCAGCTGCCGGCGATGTGGTCGACGCCCTCCTCGATGCCGCCCTTCGCCACTCCGATCACCCAGGTGCCGTTCTGATAGGCACCGGACTGCATCACGAGGCGGTTGTGGAACAGCGAGAGATCATTGTGCTCCGGCGCGGGCGGATTGTGCACCGGCGTGTTGTAGCCGATCAGCACCATCTCGACGCCCTGCAGGCCCATGACGCGATAGGTCTCGGGCCAGCGGCGGTCGTTGCAGATCGCCATGCCGATGACGCCGCCGAATGCATCGGTCACGCCGAAATTCTTGCCCGGCTCGAAGTAACGCTTTTCCAGATGCTGGAACTCGCGCCACGGCTCATGCTCGGCATGCCCCGGCAGATGCACCTTGCGGTATTTCGAGACAATGCGGCCTTCCTTGTCGACGAGAATGGCGGTGTTGTAGCGGTGCACGACGCCGTCTTCGACCGCGAGCTCGGCATATCCCAGGCAGAAGCCGACGCGCAGCTCCTTCGCAAGCGCGAACAGCGGCTGCGTCTCCGGCCCCGGCATCTCGCGCTCGAAATACGTATCGATCTCGGCCTGATCGGCCATGTACCAGCGCGGGAAGAAGGTCGTGAGCGCGAGCTCAGGATAGACGATGAGATCGCAGCCATTGGCGTGCGCCTGCCGCATCAAGGCGCCGAGCCGCGCGACGACCGCGCTGCGCGGCTCGCTCTTGGCGATGGGGCCGAGCTGGCCGATGGCGACGTTGACGAAGCGCGGCATGTTTCCTGTTCCTTATTCCGGAACTATTGAGTTCGCGGGGTGCGCTGCTCCTGCACTCATCATGCCATGCGCCTTCAATCGCGCAAGCCGGGTGCGTAGCCGAAGGCGATCGCCGGCTCGGCGGCGGTCTCGACCCACACGCTCTTCACCTGGGTGTATTCGTAGAGCGCCTCGACGCCGGAGGAGCGGCCGTGACCGCTGTTGTTGAAACCACCGAAGGGCGAGGCGACATTGATCGTCTTGTAGGAGTTGATCCAGAACGTGCCGGCCTTCACGCTTGCTGCGACGCGATGCGCGCGCGCGACGTCACGGGTCCACACCGCGCCGGCAAGACCGAACTCGCTGTCATTGGCGATCGCGATTGCCTCCTCCTCGGTCTCGAAGCGGATCGCGGCGACAACGGGACCGAACACCTCCTTGCGCGCGATGCCCATGGCGTTGGTGACGTTCTTGAGCACGGTCGGCTTGACGTAGTAGCCGCTGTCCGCGCGCTCACCATGGCTGCCGGCGACGATCTCGGCTCCCTCCGCCGCGCCCTCGCGGATGAGCGACAGCACGTGATCATATTGCTTGGCGTTGTTGATCGGACCGATCTCGGTCTCCGCCGAAAGCGGATTGCCGCATTTGATCTTCGCCGCGCCTTTCGCGACCAGATCGACGAATCGGTCATACACCGCGCTCTGCACCAGCAGCCGCGAGCCCGCGACGCAGCTCTGTCCCGCACCGCCAAAGATCGCGGCCTGCGCGCCGATCGCTGCGCGTTCGAGATCGGCATCAGCGAATACGATGTTGGCGGACTTGCCGCCGAGCTCGAGCACGGAGGGAACGAGCCGCCGCGCCGCGGCCTCGCCGATCAGCCGCCCCGTCGGCACCGAGCCGACGAACACGACCTTCTTCACCGCGGGCTGCGCGAGCGCCGCCTGCCCCGTGGTGTGGCCGAAGCCCGCGAGCACGTTGACGACGCCCTTAGGCAGGCCCGCGGATTCCGCGATCACCGCGAGGGCTAGCGAGGTCAGCGGCGTCAGCTCGGACGGCTTGAGGATCACGGCATTGCCCATGCTGATCGCCGGCGCGATCTGCCAGCCGGCGGTGAAGACCGGCGCGTTCCACGGCGTAATCTGCAGCACCACGCCCATCGGCTCGCGGCGCGTGTAGTTGAGATGGCTCGTCGGCACCGGAATGACGTCGCCGTGGAATTTGTCCGCCCAGCCGGCGTAGTACTCGAACATCTCCGCGACCTTGGCGACTTCGCCTCTCGTGTCGCGGATCGGCTTGCCAGCGGAGAGCGATTCCAATTGGGCCAGCTGTTCGGCTGAAGCCAGGATCGCGCGCGCGACCGCCTGCATCACGCGGCCGCGGCCCGCGGCCGTCACGCGCGCCCATTCCGCCTGCCCCGCGACGGCCGCCTTTGCAGCACGCGCCGCGACGTCGGCACCCGCATCCGCATAGCTGAACAGCAATTGCCCGGTCGCGGGATCGTTCACCGAGACGGTCGCGCCATCGCCGATGACGAGCTGGCCGCCGACATGCGAGCCGATGCTCGCGAACTCGGGCCAGAACGGCCTGACGGCCTCGCGCAGACGCGGGTCGATGAAATGTGTCATGGTGGCACTCATGTCTTCGAGATCGGGCCGAGCTGCAGCTCGACGATACGGTTGAAATCTTCGGGATCGGCGATGCTGCCTGCACTCTCCGCCCAGATGCGCGCGGTGTCGGCCGCCATCGGCAGCGCGAGCCCGAGTTCGCCGATGAACTGCGCCGCGAGTCTCACATCCTTGCGCATCAGCTGCATCGTGAAGCCGGAATCGAAGGCGCCGTTGAGGATCCAGTTGGGCACGTTGACCTGGGTGACGCCGGAGCGGCCGGAGCCGGCATTGAGGCCGTCGAGCAGCCTCACGGCATCGACGCCCGCGGCATCGGCAATGCGCAGCGCTTCGGCGGCGGTGAGCAGATGCGCGGCGCAGAGCAGATTGTTGACGATCTTGGCGACGTTGCCGGCGCCGACGCCGCCGACATGCACCCGCTTGGCGCTCATCTTCTCCAGCACCGGCAGCACGCGCGCGAGATCATCGTCCTCGGCACCGATCACCATGGTCATGGTGCCCGTCGCCGCACCCTTCGGTCCACCGCTGACCGGCGCATCGACGAAGCCCATGCCGCGCGCCTCGAGCAGAGCAGCGAGCCGGCGCGAGGTTTCGGGATGCGAGGTGGAGGTGTCGACGATGACGACGCCGGCCCGCGCATGCGCGAGGATGCCGTCGGCGCCTTCCACCACGCGCGCAACGATCTCGGCCGTCGGCAGCGACAGGATGATGGTGTCGGCGGCGGCGACCACCGCGCCAATGCTCTCCGCGACGGCAAGGCCCCCGGCGGCCAGCGCCGCGCGGGTTGCCTCGGATGCGTCATAGCCGGTGACGGCGAAGCCCGCGCCCTTCAGCGTCAGCGCCATGCCGCGCCCCATATTGCCAAGTCCGATGATCCCGACCGCGGTCACGACGCCTCCTGCGAAAACTGCCCCAAAAATCTAGCCGCCTGATTTCAGGGCAGACATCAGCGAGGCCCCGCGCTAGTGTTGACCTCTGGTCAACACTCGTCCGAAGCCCATGTCCGCCCTGCTCGACCACCACCGGCTCCATTATCTTCACGAAGCGATCAGACTCGGCTCGGTCCGCGCGGCGGCCGAGGCCCTCGACATCAACGCCTCCGTGATCAGCCGGCAGATCGCGCTGCTGGAGAAGGAGCTCGGGCTCACGCTGGTCGAGCGGCTCAGCCGTGGCATCCGCGCCACCGCGGCCGGCGCGCTGCTGGCCGAGCGCTTCCGGCAATGGCAGGCCGACCAGGCCGACACCGTGGCCAAGCTGCGCGAGCTGCAGGGGCTCAAGCGCGGCCATGTCGACATCGTGCTCGGCGAAGGCTTCGTCAGCGACCTCATGTCCGGCCCGCTCGGCCGCTTCTGGCAGCGCCATCCGGACCTGACGATGTCGTTCGATCTCGCCGGCACCAATGAGGTCGTCAACGCCGTGGCCGAGGACCGCTGTCACATCGGCCTGGTGTTCAACCCGTCGGCCGATCCACGCATCCGCGTCGCCACCGCGAGCCGCCAGCCGCTCTGCGCGATCGTGCCGCCGGATCATGCGCTGGCGCGGCTCGGCCGCCCGTTGAGGCTGCGCGAGCTCGCCGACCATCCGCTCGGCCTGATGCATCCGAGCTACGGCACGCGACAGATCCTGGCGATGGCGGAGGCCGCCGAGCACATCGCGCTCGCGCCGAAGCTGACGACGAGCTCGATCAACGTGCTCCGCCATTTCGTCAAGAGCGGCCTCGGCCTGACGCTCCTCCCGGCCTTCTCCATCGCCGCCGATCTCGCCGACGGCTCGCTCGCTGCCATCACGATCGAGAATCGCCTGCTGTCATCGAGCGAGGCCTGCGTGATCACACGACGCGGCCGCGAACTGCCGCCGGCCGCCAGCCAACTGCTGCGCTTCCTCAGCGGCCAGATGCGGGCGTTCCAAATCGCGACGGGAGACCGCAAGGCCAGGACTCGCGCGGGCAGCTCTTAAGCTAGCGTCAGTCGCTCCGAAAATCGCGTGAGCCGACGGAGCGGTTGTAAAAGGGCGAGTAACCTGCATAGGCTCGATCGCCCTGGTATTCGCAGCGGGCGTCGGCTTTCCGATCGGAGAACGATATGCCACATGAAACGATCGCTAGTCCGTTTAACATTACAGTTTTCGGATCCGCGATTGAGCGCATAAGTCCGGATTTTGCTTCCATCAAAGCTTCCGTCTCTTGCATTGAGCAAAAACCTGCCGACGCATTTTCGAAGGCTAAACAACGCGCCCGGAGCGTGACCGATTATTTGCGCTCGGCGCGTGTCAAAGAATTTGGAATGTCGCGAGCTTCCCTCACTCGGGAATTACAACCTATTGTTGGAGCTCCGCCGAAGTTCGTTGGGTACCGAGCGACCATTGCATTTCGGATCATCGTCTCCGAACTTGATCTCGTTGATGAAATTACAGACTCTATCATCAAATTTGGTGCGAGTCAGATCGAGCAGCTTTCGTTCGGAACAAGTAGCCTGCGCGAATTTCGTCAAAGAGCACGTCGCTTGGCCGTCACGGCCGCGTTCGAGAAGGCGACCAACTACTGCAAAGCGGCTGGAGTTTTGCTCGGCCCTGTCATCAGCATCATGGATATGAATCCAGACTTCCTTGCAGGTGGCGGCGGACATGGCGCGCGCGGCCCGCAGAGAGACGACGAGGGTGAAGCCGGATTCATCGACCCGGGCATGATTGAGGTCGCCGGCGCCGTAACGGTGGTTTATGAAATACGGCGTGAGCCTTAGATGAGCACTGCATGCGGCTTTCGGCATGGCAGGCCGGCTTATCAGACGCGTGAGCGGGAGGACCAAATGCGAACCGCCCGTGAACAAGCCGGCTGAGAAGCCACACCTGCACGAATCAAATGTGCAATCGATTGATCTGTCAGTGGATTTGGGAGCAAGCTGGAGCGGGTGAAGGGAATCGAACCCTCGTATTCAGCTTGGAAGGCTGCTGCTCTACCATTGAGCTACACCCGCATCGGGGCGTTCCCTAACATGGTCCGTCGCGGGTCTCAACCTCCCTTTCGGGGCCGATTTTCGAGCGTTCCAAGCGGGTTCGCCGGTGGGCGCGTGCACCGCATCAGAGCGGGCGGGTTCCGTAATCGGCCCCCCTATCCGCCCGGCCCGGGGCGTCCTATATTGATCGAACCATCAACAACGAAAGGAGGTGATCCAGTGTCTTTTACCAAGCGCTGTCACCTCGCTGGGATCGCCCGCTGAGCAGCTCTTCGTGAGCAACGGTCGATGCGCGTACGGCTCGTCAGCGCTCTTGCGCCATCGCAAGCTCGGCAACGGGGCGGTCTCGGCCCTGGACCAGCGAGTTCAAGATCGGAAGCGCGGCGGGTCTTGTGGCCCGCCGCGTTTTTTATGAGCCTGATTCTAGGGCGTCAGCCGCCCTCGCCGGCCGGTTTCACCGGCTTGCTGCCGACGAACCGGCGCGCCAGGAAGCCGCCGAAGCCGAGCATCCAGAAATACTGCACATATTCGGGCGCGTAGGCCGCGAGCACGATCCCCGGCAAGAACACGACGACCGGAAAGACGGCGCCGGCGATCTCGGCATGGCGCCCCCCCGCCAGGGCCAGCCACCAGAGCGCGGCGTTCAACGCGGCGATGATGGTCAGATGCAGGCCGTAGAGCACGGCGACCGCGCTGGACAGCCGGTAGCTGCTGTAGAGCCCGTTGGTGACCGGCAGGAGCACGATCGACAGCAGGAAGAACAGATTGAGGATGACGACGAAGCGGCTGCCGAACGGCTGCCGCGCCAGCCGCCGGTGATGGCTGATCCAGAACACGCCGGCGATGATGAAGCTGAGCACGAGCCCGGCCAGGCGGCCCGAATAGATGTGGGCCAGGTCGTCCCAGCCCGGCATCTGCGCGAAATTTGGCTTCGGAAGGTCATAGGCGAGCAAGGTCATCGCCACGCCGAAGATGGTGTTGGAGAGCGACTCCAGTCGGCGCATCTCGAACAGGTCGGATTGAGGTTCGGTCATGTCACACGGAGGCAGCGGCAGAAGGGACCAGAATGAGCGGCTGACGCGCTCTATAGCAGGTCTCGCGCCGCGCTGCCCGCTATCGACGCCGCACGCGGACGGCGCGGCGTCACACTCCCTCCCCGCTTGGCCTCAACATCCGTCTTCAGCGGCAGGCATAGAGACGGCCATCGAAGCCGCGATAGCTCCGGGTCGCGGGGTTGTAGCTGCGAAACTGGACGCAGGCCGGCAGCCCCGCGGTGCGCAAACGGGGCTTGTCCTCCGCCTGCAGCTTGGCGGCCACGGTGGTCGCGGCAGGCCGCGCCAGCACGATCATCGGACGGCTGCCAGCCGTCCGCGCCACCTTGCCCGAGTCGTTGCCTTCGGTCTTCGACGCGTCGGCCTGCCCGGTCTTTGCGGCCGGCTTGGCAGCTGAGGGTTTCGCCACGGCCGCATCCTTGACGGCCGGAGTCCTGATCGCTGGCTCCTTGCCCCCAGACTCCTTGGCGGCGATCGTCACAGCCGAGCTCGGCACGGCCTTGCCCGACGATTTGGCGGCAGGGGCTGCCACCGATGGGCTCGCGGCCGAGAGCTTGGCCGGCTTGCCCGCAGCCGTTGATTTCGGCGCGGATTTGATCGGTGCCGGCGCAGCGGCGGCCGGCTCCGCAGCAGCCGTCTTGTGGCCGGGCTCCGGCTTGTCGGCCTCTGCGGCCGGCCGGGTCTCTGCGGGCGCCGCGGATGGCGGTGCAGCGGCCTCGGCCGTGACAGGCTTCGCCTCGGTGCCGGCCGGCTGCGATATCGTCGAGGCGGCGTTGGTCGACGCGGTCTTGTCATCCGCGGCCGGCTTGTCCTTGGCCACGGGCGTCTCGGCTGGTTTCTTGATCAGCTTCTTGCAATCGAGCGGGAACACCAGCTCGCCTGACGCCGTCAGTCCGATCGGCTCGCAGCCGCCGAAGGGTCCGCTGTCCTTGCCGGCTTCCTTGGCCAGCTCACCCGATGATGCCGCGCCACCGGACTCCGCGCCTTGCGCAAGCGGAAAGCCGAAAGCAACCTGAAATAGAACAACGCCGCACAGCAAACCGGCCTGGCCGGCCTTCCGCCCCGATACACGCATGACACGCTCGCTCAACGCACCCACTGCCGTCAGGCGACCACGCCATTGAGGCAAGTCTGTGAAGCGCAGGCTGCAAAGCCGCGAGCGGATGTCAATTCGATGGCGTTGTGTCCTATCTGCACAGGTCAGCGGCTCCCTTCGTCCTCCGCATTGCGGTCTCAACCGGTACGTGCCAGGGTCGCGCCGCACGCGGCGATCAAAAATCAACTTAGCCGCCGCCAGCAAGCCTTCCGGACAGCCATCTTGAGTTCGACCGACTATCGTCCCGACATCGATTGCCTGCGCGCCTTCGCGGTCTTGTCGGTGATCGCGTTCCACTACGACATTCCGCCGTTCCGCAGCGGCTATGTGGGCGTGGACGTCTTCTTCGTCATCTCGGGTTTCCTGATCACGCGGATCATCCACGCCGAGATACGCACAGGCACGTTTTCGTTCGCGGCGTTCTATCGGCGTCGCGCCCGCCGCATCCTGCCGGCGGCCCTGGCGATGGTCTGCGCCACCCTGCTGGGCGCGAGCGTGATCCTGTCGCCATCGGCCGTTGTGTCGGCCGGGCAGCAGGCGATATCCGTCCTCGCCTTCTGCTCCAATTTCCTGTTCTGGTGGCAGCAGGGCTATTTCGACGCCGCCGCGATCACCAAGCCGCTGCTGCACACCTGGTCGCTCGGTGTCGAGGAGCAGTACTATCTGCTGTTTCCCGCGCTGGCGCTGGCTGTCTTTGGCCTGCGGCGCTCACGCATGCTCGCCATCCTGGGCGCGATCTGCGCGGTGTCGTTCCTGCTCTGCGTGATCCAGACGCGGATCCAGCCGGCGGCCGCCTTCTATCTGCTGCCGGCGCGGGCCTGGCAGCTCGCGCTCGGCGCGCTGCTCGCCGTCGACGCCGTGCCGTCGCTCAACAGGCAGTCGGTGAGAATTGGCGTGACGGCCTTGGGCTGGATCGCGCTCGGCGCCTCGACCAACATCTTCTCGCCGCGCACGCCGTATCCCGGCGTTGCCGCGCTGCTGCCCTGCCTCGGTACTGCCGCCGTGATCTGGGGGCAGCCGGCGCTGAGCAGGACGGCGCTCGCGATCACGCGGCCGATGGTCGTGGTCGGGCTGTGGTCCTACTCGCTGTATCTGTGGCACTGGCCCGTCGTCTCGCTGGCCAGCGCGATCTGGGGACCGCCCAGTTCGGCCATGGACAAGCTCGCGCTGCTCGGCGCCTGCACCACGCTGGCGCTGGCGAGCTACTATCTGATCGAGCAGCCGGCGCGGCACGCCGCGTGGACGGTGACCGCGCGTGCTGTCGCCGTGTCGGGCACGGTGGTTCTCGCCGCAAGCCTCGTGGTGATCGGGGCTGCCGGTTTCCCTACCCGCTTCTCGCCCGAGCAGCAGGCGCTGGCGAACTTCAACCGCTACGATCACAAGGATCTCTATGAGGAAGGGACCTGCTTCCTGACCCCGGGCCAGAGCTTCGCCGCGATTCAGCCGGCCTGTCTTGCCAAGGGCCCTCGCCCGAACATTCTGGTCTGGGGCGACAGCCATGCCGCGCATCTGGTCCACGGGCTGAAACGCGCCCTGCCCCAGGCGACGCTGCTGCGCGCAGCGCTGGCGCAATGCGCGCCCTATGACGAGCCCGGACAGACGCCCGATTGCGCCGACTTCCGCGGGCGGCTTGCGGGCCTCATGCGCGACCTCGCGCCCGACATCGTGATCCTCTCCGGCAATTGGACGCGTACCGTGATGGCGCCCGCCGCGCGCGCGAGTCTGCTCGCCACCATCGCGTCGATCACGGCGGCCGGCAGCCGCGTCGTGGTGATCGGGCCGAGCCTGCAGTTCGATCGCCCGTTGCCCGACATCCTGATCGCAGCGTCACGCTTCGGCATCACGCCCGACGGGCACATGCGCGAGCTGTTCAACGACGTCGACGTCTTCCTGCGCAAGCTGCTGCAGGATGTGGCGAACACCGAATATGTATCGCTGCTGTCCCTGCTCTGTCCCGGCGCCGATTGCGTGCTCCAGGCCGCCGACGGCACCCCGATCGCGTGGGACGACGGACACTTCACTGCGCAGGGATCGGAGCTGGCCGCCACGCGCATCGCCGCGGCGTCACCGACGCTCGCCGGCTCACGCGCCCGCGAGTAGCCCCGCCGCGGTTCAATCGTCCGCCAGGAAGGTCGCGAAGATCGGCGCCGCGCGCTCGCCCATGCGCTGCGCCCCCGCCACCGTGAAATGTCCGGCGTCCTGGAACAGCCACAGGCCGTTCTCGACGACCGGGCAATGCTGGTCGCAATACACCTCGGTCGGCCGCAGCAGTGCGACCTTCGCCAACGGCCGGATCGCCTGCGCCAGCACGGTGTCGATGGTGTGATTGGCCGCGAGGGCCTCGGCCCGCGGCATTGGCGCGCAGGGCTTCGGCGGCGCGTGCCAGAGCGGCCCGGGCAGCATGCGCAGCTGATCGAAGCCGCAATTCACCGGCCGCACCTGTCCGCCGATGACGAGGAAGTGGCGGCCGGGCCGATCGAGCAGACGGATCGTGTCGGCGAGCTTGGCGGCGACGTCAGCGTTGCGCGCCTCGGCTCCGGGTCCGTCGCCGAGATCGAGATAATGCTGCCAGGCCTGCCCGATCACGACGAAATCGGCCTGCGACTGCTTGATCCGCGGCAGCTCGCGGTCGCGCAGCTCCGCGCAAACACCGGCTCGCGGCCCCTCGGCGGTCAGGCCTGCCAGGGTCGGGCAGCCGCTCATGGTCGAGACGTGCCCGATCATGCCGCGCGCCTTCAGCGTCGTGTCGAGCGCCGCGACATATTGCTGGACGTAGGAGTCGCCGAGCAGCTCGACGCCGCGCGTGCCGCCGGGATCGCCGAAGGTGCACATGCGGTCGACGGTGCGGCTGCATTTGTTGAGGCCGAAGCCCTGCAGCTTGAACAGCGCGAGCTGATCCTCCGGCAGCCGCGAGACCACGCCATTGGCGCGGAAGGTCGCGTGCGTCAGCGCGGCACAGACGACGAGCGCGGTGGCAAAGCCCGCGACCTGCGTCCAGCGCGGCCAGGCCAGCCGTCGCATCGGCTGTTCGACGGCGGCGAACAGCAGCGCCCCCAGCGTGGCCGTCATCCCGAGCTGGACCGCGAGTCCGGCCGGCGTCTGCGCGTCGTCGCCGAAGATGAAGCGGACGAAGAAGATCACCGGCCAGTGGACGAGATAGAGCGAATAGGACGCGCGGCCGATGGCGCGGACCGGCCCTGCCATCATCAGCGATGTCGGCGCATTGGCGGCGATGATCACGGCCGTGGCGAGGCACGGCACCAAGGCGACAATGCCGGCCTGGGCCTGCATGCGGCCGATCACCGCCAGGCTCAAGAGCAGCACGATGTCGCCGCAGGCGGCGACCGCGACGCGGGCGCGCGGCGACGCGGCCAGCCGCGCCTCGAGCGGAATCGCGAGTGCGCCGAGCGCGAATTCGAACACCCGGAACGGCGTCAGGAAGAACACCGCCTCGGGATCGCGCGCGAGCCAGACCGCGGCGAGTACGAACGACACCAGCCCGATCGCCGCGATGGCGCGGAAGACCGGCCGCCCGGCGGCCGCCCAGGCCATCAGAAGCAGCGGCGCCACCGCATAGAACTGCACCTCCAGCGACAACGACCACATGTGCAGCAGCGGCAGCCGGTCGGCGCCGGGATTGAAGTAATCGTTGGCCTCGCGCCAATACTGGACATTAGAGATCGAGAGCAGGCCATGGGTCGCCTCCTTCGCCAACTGCCGCATCGCCTCGGGCGACAGGAACAGCCAGCCGACCGCGAAGGTCGCCGCGATGGTCGCCACCAGCGCCGGCAGGATGCGCCGCGCCCGGCGCAGATAGAAGTCCGACAATGAGAAGCGCCGCGCGGCGAGATCGCGCAGGATCTGCCCGGTGATCAGATAGCCGGAGATGACGAAGAAGATGTCGACGCCGGCAAAGCCCGCCTCGAAGCCGGAGATCTTGAGGTGGAAGAGAATGACGATGATGACGGCGATCGCCCGGAGGCCATCGATGTCAGCCCGATGACTGCGTTCCACTGTCGTCCGCTCCGCGCTGTCTGATGGGCGGACGAGAGGGACAGACGCGGATGGCAACAGCGGGAAACACTCATGACGTCATCGGACCCATCCGATGACGCCGCGCGGGCGGCTGCATGGCGGAATTCGCGCGATCAGCGCGCGACGGCGCGGCGGTCGCGTGTCAGCCAGCGTCGGTCTTGGCGGTCGATGTTGGCGATGCTCAGGGATGGTGGGGGAGGCAGGACTCGAACCTGCGAAGCCATGAGGCGGCTGATTTACAGTCAGCTCCCTTTGCCACTCGGGACACTCCCCCGCATCGATGGCAATCCGGCCCCGGCCGCGGAACAGCGGCATCGGACCATCAGCGCCATGGAGACGGTAAGACCGCGGGGCCCGGTAAGGGGCGCGCGCGGCCGGGGCCCTTATGATCGAACCGGGGCCTCAAAGTCAACCAAGCGACGACGAATTTTCCCAAGGCGGCGGTGCCAAATTGCCAGAATCCGCTCGCCGTGACAGAAGCTCATGCCATGAGCGATCGCGACCGAAAGCCCCCGTTTCGCCGCCAGGGCGGCAAATTCTCCGGCAAACCGCGCGGATTCGAGCGTCCGCAGCCCTGGCGGGAGCGTGAATCCGGCGCAGACGGTCCCGTCATTCTCTATGGCTGGCACACCGTGAGCCTGGCGCTGGCCAACCCCAAACGGAAAATTCGCAAGCTCTACCTCACCGAAAATGCCGCGCGGCGGCTGGCTGACGAGCAAATCGAAACGCGGGTCACGCCCGAGATCGTCCGTCCCGGCGATATCGATCGGCGGCTCGGCCCGGATGCCGTGCATCAGGGCCTGCTCGCCGAGGCCGATCCCCTGCCCTCGCCCGACATCGACACGCTGGACGCCGAGGGGCTGATTCTGGTGCTCGATCAGATCACCGATCCACACAATGTCGGTGCCATCCTGCGCTCGGCCGCCGCGTTCGACGTCAAGGCGATCGTGACCACCGCGCGGCACAGCCCCGAAGCCACCGGCGTGCTCGCCAAGTCCGCCTCCGGCGCGCTGGAGCTGGTGCCGATCATCACGGTGCAGAATCTCGCCCGCGCGCTGACGCGGCTCAACGAGCGCGGCTTCCAGACGGTGGGGCTCGACAGCGCCGGCGAGCAGGACATCGCCGCCGTCACCTTGCGCGCGCCGCTTGCGCTCGTGCTCGGCGCCGAAGGCAAGGGCTTGCGGCAGCTGACGCGGGAGACCTGCAGCGTGGTGGCGCGGCTCGACATGCCCGGCGCGATCAAGAGCCTCAACGTCTCCAACGCCGCCGTGCTCGCGCTCTATGTCGGCGCCAGCCGGCTCGGACTGATGCGCGCATAGCAAAACGCCCGCAACCTCGTTGCGGGCGTTCGCGCCTGACGTCGGGCGTCAGATCAGTAGTAGCGGCGCAGCACGCGCTGGCCGTGATAATAAGGCGAGGCGCCCCAGCGATAGGAATGACGCGGCTGGGCGTACACCACTTCCGGCGCGACCCGGGTCGCCTCATAGGCGTGACGACGGTGGTGATAGCGGTAGACCGGGAGCGCCTGCTCTTCATAGGCCGGATACGGCGCGAAGGCGCCGGGACCGCTATAGGTCGGGCCCTGGTTGACGTAGTAGTACTGCCGCGTCGGCTCGGGCAGCCGCTCGTAGCTGGCGCCGCAGCTGCCGCAGCCCGAGCCATAGGTGTAGCCGGGCTGATAGACGTATTGCGGCTGATAGGTCACCGTGGGCTGGTAGGTCACGGTCGGCTGATACGTGACCCTCGGCTGATAAGAGACCTGCGGCTGGTAGGAGACCTGCGGCGCGCACGGGCTGGCATAGCCGCACGGCGAGCAGCCGGAGACACCGCACGCCGACGCCGGCGCGCTGCCGGCGATGGCAAGGCCGGCAATGGCCACAAGTCCTGAAATTGCTGTACGCATAACTCGCTCCTGTTGATGTTTCTTGCTTGATTTGATGATCGAGGGTGTCGCCGGGCTAACGCCGGTAGGCTGGCGGTGAATCGTAAAACGGGCCGCCGTCTCGTGGCGCGAGGATGACGGCCGGTGGATACATCGGCGGCTCGGGTTGGGCCGGCTGCATCTGGGACTGAGCGCCCCACGAACGGGAATAGCTCTCGGCGGGCTTGGGCAGCTTGCGATCGGCCGGCGGCTCGATCTCCATCCGGCCATAGCCCGGCTTCGCACCGAGGGTCGGGTAATAATGGCCGACATAGGGTTCGGGCTCGACCGGCCGGCCGCCATAGATCGTCGGCTGCATGTAATTGCCGCGGCCGAGACCGTACTGGCCTTCGACCACCGCATAGGAGGCGTCGATGCCGTTGATGACGACGGGCACGCCGGGCCGCTGCGGGATGACGATTTCGAATCCTTCGCTGGCGGCTGCGGCCGATGCCGTCCCGATGAAAATCAGAAGAGCTGTTGCAAAACGCATGAACTCACGCCCCGGTTGCTACCCTACCAATACCGCAACGCGCCCCTCCATGGGTTAAGCGCGCGGGTCAATCTGCCGGTAAGCCTAACGCGCGAGCCATTCTTTCGGAGTTAAGGCCCGGGACCCGTTCAGGCGCGAGGGTTAATGGCGGATGTTCAGCCGTCGCCTGCGAAGCATCGGGGCGCCGCTTGATCGGGGCGCGGTCAAAAACATCTGAGGATGCGGAACGGCTGAGGCCGCATCAACTTAGCAGATGGGGCGCAACGACGGAGTTACCCATGATTCGATCTGCACTTCTCGGGGCTGCTGTTCTCGCGACGGCGCTCGCCGGCCCGGCCATGGCGCGCGACATGCACCACCGGCACCACATGGCCCGCCAGGACGGCGCGATGATGCAGCAGCGCGCGGACGCCAACTGGTCCAACAATGGCTGGAACAATAACGGCTGGAACAACGACTGGAATCGCCGCGGCACCGGCTTCTGGCCGGCCGACGTTGCAGCGGGCGCGGTCGGCGCTGCCGCCGGCGTCGCGGGCGCGGCGATCGGCACAGCCGGCGCAATCGCCACGGCGCCGTTCCGCACGGCCGACGCCTATGCCTACGATCCCGGCCCGTACCGCTATTCGCAGCCGAGCTATGACCGCGGCCAGCTCGGCTATTACGGCGACTGGAACAGCTACGCGACCCGCAACGGCCTGGTCTGCCGCCCCGGCACCATGTTCAAGGGCGCCGACGGCGCGATGCACATCTGCCAGTAAGAACGAGGCCCCGTTCGTCTCGTTGGGGGCGGCCTCACGGCCGCCCCTTCTGCGTGCAGGGATCCATCCCTGCGTCCGGCGCAAGGCAGTAGCCGGACCGGATCATCTCTGGTAGGAACACCGCGCGCTGGAGGGCCTCGTCACGCGACCGGACGAGACCTCTCGTCGAGGCGCTTGCCGGCTTAGCTCAGCGGTAGAGCAGCGGTTTTGTAAACCGAAGGTCGGGGGTTCAATCCCCTCAGCCGGCACCATTTGCCAGATATCGCTCAATTCCCCCCTGTCTTGATCTTGGCCGAAGCAGAGGCTTTCGCCGCCGGCTGGGCAGGTCTCGTCGGGGCCCAATCCTGATCTGGGACCGGCCCGCCGCCGTCCCCTGTTGCGGCTAAGAGCTGACCCGGCACCAGATCGGTCACCTGCGCCCAGCCCTGAGTCGCGCAGAACAGGCCCAGGAGGCAGCCTTTCACGGCCAGAATTCTCGGTCTCTCCAACCAGATCGAGACGTTATAGGTCTTACCATCCTCGGCATTGTAGACGTCGCCGGTGTAGCGGCCGTCGGCATTCAGTTTCAGACCGAGCAGCATCTGGTGGCCGAGCAGCAGGCGGCCGCGCTTGGCCGGATCGGGATTGAGGCGATCCCGGAACGGCTGCCCCTTGGCATCGGCAGTCTCGTTCATCCACACGACATAGCCGCAGATGCGATCCAACGCCGCGCCGCAGCGCTCGATGCGGATGCGGGCGCGGCCGTCCTCTGTCAGCCAAGTGCCGATCGGATCGCTCACCGGTGCGGCGTTGCCGCGACCTTCTGCCATCGACACCATCAGGCTGACCACGATGCGCAAGCTGACGCGAACAAGAAATCTTAATTTCATGTCGAAGAACCTCGTTGTTTCCATCGCCTCGATCCACGCGCTGACGCGGCGGGCGGGCTGTTGAGAGAGCGGTGATGCGGATGGTCCATGTCGGGGGGATGCACGCGACGTCGGATCGAGCTGTCCGCGCACGCTGTTTCCGAGCGAGCACATCCGGCCATCAGCTGATCGGTCGTCTCGTGCCTCCGGAGCCCTTTGGCCACTCATCGGAGCTGGGCGACCAGCGCATCGGCGCCCTTGTCGATCCCTGCCTGTGCGGCCGCGAGCGCACCGACGCTGGCCGGAATGTCATAGGGCGCCGGATACTGCTTGCTGACAAAGGCGTTCAGCAGCCTGCCGTTTGCGGCATCGAAGATCTCTGCCGCGTAGAACACCGAGCCGGTCAGCAGCCCCTCGCCGTCGCGCGCGCTCTGCACCCCGTTGTAGACAGCACCGGCAAGATCGAAGCGCGAGGCGGTGCCGAGGACCGGCGTCGTGGTCACGGCTCCGGTCAAGGTCAGCCGTAAGCGCAGCGTGTTTGGGCCGCGCTGACCGACGAGTTGGAAGCGCGTCGCGAGGCTTTCCTGAAAACGCGTGTGCATATAGGTGGCGAGCTTCGCCTTGTCCTGCTCGGACATGTCGCCGAACTGATGATCGCGGCCACGATAGATCACGACCGGCTCGAGGATCGCCTTGTCATAGCCGCGCCAATCGGTGGCGGCCGCGTAACGATAAGGGATCCGCCCCGACGCATCAGAAGGATTGGGAGCCAGATATCGCGACGATGCTACTTCGGAATAGGCCACCGGCGTCACGGTGTTGCACCCGGCGCAGAAGCCGGTTGCCGCCACCGCGACGATACCGGCCGTTCGAGACCAACCGCTCATGCCTTTACCCTCTTGTCACTGCTGCGATGCAAAATCGGCCAAATCTTTATAAACCGACTAGTCGGTTTGTAAAGGGATTTGCTGAAGTTCTGGTTAATCGTGACCCGCGGCCGACAGGGAGGAGACCGCCGTCAGGACCTGACGATCAGGACTTGAACGCGTCAGGACTTGAGCGGTCAGTACTTGAGCGGTCAGTACTTGAGCGGTCAGTACTTGGGCGGTCAGTACTTGGCCGGTTCAGGGCTTGGGCGGTTCAGGGCTTGGACGGTTCAGGGCTTGGACGACTATCCGCTGTGACACCGGGCCATTGGCGGTTGTCGCGCAGCCGCTCGAACAGGCGGTCGAGCTCGCTCGCCTCGAGTGGGGACACGCGCAGCAGTGCCATGAGCGCAAGTCCCCTCGCCGCGGCCCAACGCAACACGGCGAGATCGGGGTCGTGCGCTTCGCCACGAATCTCGGCGAGGCGCTCCGCATCCTTGGCGCGGGCGTCGGCCAGCAGGCTGGGCTCCTGGGCCAGCGCACCGAGCATGGCCTGAGCGACCGAATATTGCTGCGCGATCAGCTCGCGGGAGATCGCAATCTGGGTGGCGAGTTCAGGCTGCCCCCCTGCTTCGCCGGCCTTGGCCCTGAAATCATTGGCGAAGTCGTCGAAATGCCTGAACTGCTGTTCGAGCAGCGCCTTGAGCACAGCCTCCTTGTTGGGAAACTGGTGCATGAGCCCGCCTTTGCTGAGGCCGCTCTCGCGCGCAATCGCATCAAGGGTCAGCCGTCCGGGACCGTCGCGGGCGATAATGGTGAGGGCGGCGGTCAGCGCGGCCTTGCGCGAGCGCTCTGAACGCGAGGGGTTGTCCATCGAGAAAAGCCGGGTTCGTCGGAAAGGCTGAAATGGGTTTCAGACCAAGGAGAGCTGCGGATGGCCGCTATGCCCGTACCGGTGATAGGCGAGAGCCACCCTCTTCTGTCAAGCCGCGCCTGCCAAGGTCGATCGAAACCATCTGGACGACAGGAACCATCTGCAAGTGACCGCATTGGCGGTATCGCCTTCTGCGGGTGGGACGGAAGAAGCACAGACTGCGGCAACAATGTTGCCACAACTCATGCAAGACTCGCGCTTATCCCCAGAAGTCACTGGTGTTCCAGCTTGATTCCGCGACGTTATTTTGTTGCAATTGCGACCTTCTGGGGGACGACTGGCATGACATGGAAGGAAGAGCGTGATGCGCTGATCGCGCAGACGATGGCCTTTGTCCAGTCGGTCACCGGCAAGCCGGCTGATTTCGCCCAGTTCGACGCAGCCGCTCCTGCGACGGCCCCGATTGTCTCGCAGCCACTTGCATCTCCGCCGCTTGTCTCTCCGCCGCTTGAATCTCAGCCTCTCGCCTCGCACACGACCGGCTTGCCGCTGGTGTCACAGCCCGTCATCAGCAATCCTGAAAATGCCGCTTCAATGACCATGCGGTCGGCGCCCTCCCCGTTACAGGCGGGACGTCCGCGAGAGGCTGCGGCCCAGGACGCGGCCGCAACCCGCCAAGCCACGGTCGCGCCCGAGCGCTTCACCAGCATCGCGTCGCAGCTCCAGTTGCAGCGTGACATGCAGACCGAGATCCGCGCCCGGGTGGCGCGATTTCGCGCTCATCAGGAGCGCTTCAACCGCGAGCGCCAGGCGTATTTCAGCGAAACGATCGCGCGCCTCAAAGCGTCGGCTGACGGCACCCCGCTCCCCGAGGATTGAGCGCGCGCGGCGCGGCGTGGCAAATCCCGGATAGTCCCTCGCATCGTGACGCGCCGGCTCACAGCCAGGCGCACAGCAGCGCCACATTGGCGACGAAGGCGAGCAGCAGCCCAAAGGTGAGCGTCAGCTGGATCCGCCCGCAAAAGATGTGGAGATCGGTTCCCATGGACTTAACCATCTGGCGATTCTAGCCCCGGAGTCCCACGGATTCTTTTTTCAAAAATTTAGGACTCGTTTACGACTCGGCCGCGCCGAAATGGCCGCCTTGCGGCCGCGAAGGTGCCCGCCTCTCGCTACAACCGATGTTCATCCTCGGTTCATCGTTCGCGTCTCTGGAGCCGCTTGGAATGCCCTACGCCCTGTTTTGCAACGACGCCAAGTTGAGCAAGTCCTACCCGACCGAAGGGGATGTCTGGCGACTGGCGCGGCAGAGCGGGCTGGTGGTGGACGTGACCGTGAACGCGCGCCAGGCGGCCGCCCATCTGCAGCTCGACAATGACTACGAGATCCGGCCCTGCGCCGCGGAGCCGGAGGAAGATCCCTGGCAGAACCGGGTCGAGGCCGAGCAGGAGTTCAACATCCCGTTCGCATCCTGAGCAAGCGGCCGGCTCGCCGCATCGTGCCGTCGAAACGGCTCCGGGCCCACGGATGCCAGATCGGCCGAGGACGTGTCCCGCGCGATGCGCGCAGGCATCCAACGCTCAAACGCTTATCGGCAAAGCGGCCTCGATCGAACCCTGCGATCGAGGATGGCCGATCAAGAATGGGAGGATTCCGTCAAAGACGAAAAGGCGATCAGCGGACAGCCGGAGCTGGCCGCTGCGGTTGGCCGTGAAGCCCGCCTCAGGGCGTCGCCGTGGCGAGCGAAGCCGTTTCAGACGGCAGCGCGACGCAGGCCCGCTTGCGGCTGAGGCCGCGGATCGCACCGGTGACCTTGAGCACCTTGCCGGACGGGCAAGACGCGGTCTGCACCAGCGCGACCTCGTAGGGCGCCAGCATCAACGGTTCAGACTTCAGGATAGTCTGGGCGGAGCACGGCAAAGCAGCCGCCGAGAGCAACAGCACGGACACCAAGATACGCATGTGGGAATGATCCATCAAACCGGCGGACTCATAATAACAACTGATGATGAAAGTTTCACGGAGGTTTGAAAATTTTTTTGCAGTGCGTGAGCACGCCTCCTTCTCGTGGTGGCCCAACCTCGAACAGCAAGACGCCCGCACGATGGCGGGCGTCCTCACATTTTAGCCTGCTTTTGACCGCCGTCAGGCGACGACGGTCACAAGGCTAGTATTTGCTGGCGACCGGACCGCCCCAGCCGAAGCGATAGTTCACGCCGACCTTGACCGTATGCTCGTCGCTGTTGAAGCGGCTGCCGACGACCGGCGCCGGGCCGCCCGTGAAAGTGGTATTGCCGAAATTGTAGTACTGGTACTCGGCCTTGGCCGACCAGTTCGGCGCGAACATGTATTCCAGGCCGGCGCCGACGGTGTAGCCGTCCTTGCTGTTGCCCGAGGTGGTGAAGCCCGCCGGGACGCCGGCGACGGTGACGCCGAGATTGTTGCCGTCACGCCAAGCGTAGCCGCCCTTGGCGTAGAGCAGCGCCGGACCCCAGGTGTAACCCAGTCGGCCAGTGACCGAGCCGAGCTGGTTGGCGCCGGTCGAACTCACGACGGTCGCGCCCGGGAAACCGAAATTGGTGGTGTTGCGGTCCATCCAGCTGTACTGGGCCTCGATGCCCAGCACCCAGTTGGGCGCGAACTGGTAATCGAAACCGCCCTGCACGCCACCGAGGAAGCGCCCATTGTTGCCTTCCAGGCTGTTGTTGCCCGCGAAGACACCGCCGAGATGGCCGCCGAGGTAGAAGCCGGTCCAGTTGTAGATCGCCTGAGGCGGCGTATAGGCGGGGGCCTTGGTGTAGGTGCGCGCGGGCATGTCGGCGGCGAACGCCGGGGCAGCCAAAGCGGTCAAAGCCACTGCACTCAAGAAAAAGCGTTTCATGGGACGTCCCCGTTATTCGTTTGCGACATCTATCGAACATCATGGCCGCATTTGGGTTGCCCAATGGCGGTGACGCAGCTGTGAATACTCACCGCGTGTCACCAGGGGGCAACAAAGGCCTTTTGTTCCATAGGCTTCCCGAATATTTCGTGAAGCTGACGCCTCGCCCGATATTTGGTCGCAGCGCGGCGGCAAAGCGTTTGAACTCGTCTCTGACTTGTGATCGTGACGGCGGCTCGGCAAGGCGCTGCGACGTCGTGGCAGACCGTCGAAAATGCCGCAGACGAAATGCTGCAGCCTAGCGCGTCAGGCTGGCCAGTTCGGGAAACGGCGCGTAGCTCGATCCGGCGCAAAGCTCGCCGGCGTCCTCGACCAGGCGATCGAACCGGCCGTCGACATAGATCGCCGCCCGCTCCCGCGCCGGACGATAGCTGCCGTCGGACTCGCGCGCCGCATAGCGCAGGCAGCTGACATAGCGCAGCCGGCCGCCGACCGTCCGCTGAACGGGCTCGGCCATCACGCCCTCGCGCACCCCGGCGGGATTGTTCAGGTAGGTCCTCAGATAGGCCAGAATCTCGCCGCGGTAGTTCGCCGGAAAGGGCTGGCTGTCGACGCCGCGATCCCCGGTATAGGCGATGCCGCGATTGTCCTCGCTGACAAAGGCGGCAGGACCACCGCTCGCGCAGCCCGCCAGCAACAGGGCCAGCGCAGCTGCCGGCCACCAGCCCGATATCCTCTTCCCCACGGCCGACCAATCCGTTCGCCACCACCCGCGTCACCGGCTTCTAGCCGAAAGCGGGTGGCGAAGGAAATCGGCGCATTCGGCCGGGAGCGCCGAGGTGCGCCACCCTAACGCCGGCCACGCCGAGGCCGCCGCGCGCATCGCCCGAAAGTGCCTCATCGTCTTGCCACCGCCGACGCCCTGAGGGCGTCGGCTGGGGCTGATCGAGGCTTCGACACCTCAGCCGCGGCGGGTCGCCGGGGTGACGCGCTTCAGGCTCACCTTCGTGTGGCTGACCGCATGCGAGACCTTCACCTTGTTGTGATGGCGGAGGTGCGCCGTATGGCGATGGGTGTGACGGAGCAGCGAGGCGTGCGGCTTGCCCTTCTTGTCGACGGCCGGCTTCATCTCGTTGGTCTTGTCGCCCGCCTGCGTCGGGCCGGACTTGGACTCGGACTTGGAGTCGGTCTTGGCATCGGCCTTGGTATCGGACTTGGTCGTGGTGACGGTCTTGGACGCGTCGGTCTTCCCGGCTTCCGTCTTCGCGGCCCCCGTGGTCACGCCGGTGGTCTGATTGGGCTTGGCGGACGTATCGGTTTTCGCGGGACCTGCGGCGAACGCGGGCGCAGCCAGGATCGACGCGGCGAGCAGCGCAACAGACATGGACTTCAGCATGGTCGTCTCCGTGATGTGATGATCTGGAGGCTCCATCCAGACTGGATGGGCTCGCGATCATGGAGACGACGATAAGGAACCGGCACTGAACCCACCCTGAAGTAAAGCGAGGTTTTCAGTTCATGCACATGAAGGGATAGTCATCGAAGTGACTGGCCTGTCATCTTGTCGTCCGTATAATGCACCGATCGCGGCGCAAAATCCGCGCAAATGGCCGGGAATATTTCGCAGCTGCGGGAGTTCTTCTGCTCGCGCAGTCACCTGTTGGATCGACAACTCGGGAGATACGAATGAAAAAGTCTGCGATCAGGATCGCCACGCTGGCGCTGTTCTCCATGGCCGTGGCCTCCGGGCCGCTGCTTCTGTCGAAGGCCTATGCCGCGGGCAGCGACACCCCGTCGTCGCCGCCGGCCTCGGATTCGTCCAAGAAGAAGAAGGACAAGAGCTCGAGCATCGAAGATCCGAAGTTCCTGGCGGCCTACCGTACCGCCTACACCTCGATCTATGACCGCGGCGACTACGCCACCGCGATCGAGCAGCTCAAGGCGCTGAACCGTGAGGACGTCGCCGACGTCGCCAACCTGATCGGCTACTCCTACCGCAAGCTCGGCAACTACCAGGCCTCCAAGCAGTACTACGAGCAGGCCCTGGCGGATGATCCGAACCACGTGCGCACCTGGCAGTACTATGGCCTGTGGCAGCTCGAACAGGGCAACCGCGAGCAGGCCAAGTTCCACCTCGACAAGGTCGCGCAGCTCGCCGGCACCAACAGCGCAGAATATCGCTCGCTGGCCGACGCGCTCGAGAAGCAGCCGGGCACCGGCCTCGTCTACTGAGACGCGATCGGACCTGATCCGATCTCGACAGTGGCGCAACCCGAAAGGGTTGCGCCATTTTCGTTTGGAGCTTGTAGCCCGGGTAAGCGGAGCGACACCCGGGTTCATCGCAGGCGGTCGTGTTGGACCCGGATGTCGCTTACGCTCATCCAGACTACGCGCCCCCCATTGTCCCCCACCGTTCCTCCGATCAATATACCGCTTCCGGCGCACGACGGTTCGCGCGCTCGAACAGGAGGCATGGTCGTGGAGCCCTGGCTTGGCGCGGCACTCGGTTACATCAAGGATTGGCTGGCGTATCAGGTCGAACTCTCCGGACAGCCCGGCTGCATCATCGCGATCGCCCATCGCGGCGAGATCGTGCTGGAAGCGGCCTTCGGGCACGCCAATCTCGACAGTGGCGAGAAGCTGACGCCGCGGCATCGCTTCCGGATCGCCTCTCACACCAAGGCTTTCACGGCGGCCGGCATCATGCGGCTGCGCGAGCAGAAGCGGCTGAAGCTCGACGATGCCGTAGGCGACTACGTCAAGGACCTGCATCCGGAGGTCGCCACGGCCACGCTCGGCCAATTGCTCTCGCATACGGCTGGCCTCGTTCGCGACGGCAGGGATTCCGGCCAGTTCACCGACGGCCGCCCGTATCTCGACTGGAACGAGCTGCTGGCCGAGCTGAAGCTGCCGCCGGCGATCGAGCCGAACAGCCGCTTCAAATACTCCAACCATGGCTACGGCCTGCTCGGCCTCGTCATCGAACAGATCACCGGCGAGCCCTACCCCAGCTGGCTGCAGCGCGAGATCATGGCGCCGCTGGGCTTGCGCGAGAGCGCGCCGGACGTGACGCTGCTGGGCAAGACCGTGCCGTTCGCGCGCGGCCATTCCCGCATTGTGCCATTGGGACGGCGCGCCGTGATTCCAGGCGACAATCCGACACACGCCATCATGGCGGCCGCCGGCATCGTCGCCACCGCCGCCGACACGGCCCGCTTCTTTGCCCAGCTTGCCCCCAACGCGAAGAAGAGCCTGCTCTCGGTCGCGAGTCGCCGCGAGATGGTGCGCCGGCAATGGCGCGTGCCGCAGGACATCGAGGAAGCCTATTACGGCTTGGCGCTGATGAGCGGCACCACCGCCGGCTTCGACTGGTTCGGCCATGGCGGAGGCTTCCAGGGCTACATCTCGCGCACCTCCGTCATCCCCTCGCGCGAGATCGCGATCACCGTGCTGACCAACGCGATCGATGGCTGGGCGCCGGCCTGGGCCAACGGCGTCAAGTTCATCCTGCAGGCCTTTGCCACCCATGGCGCACCGTCGCGCAAGACACGCGACTGGACCGGGCGCTTGTGGACGCTGTGGAGCGCATTCGACCTCGTCCCCTTCGGCGAACAGGTGATGGTGGCCAATCCGTCCTTCATCAACCCGTTCATCGATGCGCCGCGCATCGAGGTGACGGGGCGCGACCAAGGCCGTATCGCGCACGCCGCAGGCTATTCAAGCCATGGCGAGCCGGTCCGGCGCGTGCGCGCCAAGTCCGGTGTCAGCGAAGTCTGGCTCGGCGGCGCACGGCTGCGGCCGGAGCGCGTGCTGAAGGCGGAGATGGAGAAGAAGTACCCGAAGGGTCGGCGGAAGAAGGAGAGTTAGCCCGAGTGCTTGCCACGCCGTCATTGCGAGCGCAGCGAAGCAATCCAGGACGGCGCGAGGATTCTGGATTGCTTCGCTACGCCGCTACGCTCGCAATGACGAGTGGACAGAGTGGCGGCTCAAAACAACGAGCTACCTGCCCTCCTTCATCATCGCCTCGGCTTCGCCGCGGAACGCCTTGCGCGCATCGTCGCGCGAATAGAACATGTGGCCGCCGGGATAGACCACGAGCTTGACGCGGGGCGGCCGCGCGAACGCGGGCAACTGGTCGAGCAGGATCTTCGAGCCGTAGTACGGCGTCGCCAGATCGAACAGGCCGTGACCGACGAGCAGCTTCAGCTTGGGATCGAGCGCGAGAATCTGCCTGAGCTCGCCGGTCGATTCCGGCGGGCTGATGCCGCGGCCGAAATCCCAGCTCCGGTTCACCGCGCCGCTCAACAGCTCGTAGGAGCCGTCGGGACGCCAGTTCAACTTACGCGTCAGCTCGACTGCGGCGCTGGTCAGCGGCGCGGTGAGCACGTCGCCGGAGGGATCGGAGCTGCGCGAGTGGCTCGAATCCGGATACGGATCGATGCCCAGCACCGAGGCATCATAGCGGCCGGTGATGCGGCCGTTCTTGCGGTCGAACTCGCGGCGAAACTCCGAGACATCGAAGCGGCCCGACAGCCGCCGGCTGACCGCCTGGTCGATACCGGTCAGGCTCGCGACCTTGTCCGCGAGCCGGTTGGTCGCCTCGGTATCGGCCTCGCCGCGCACGAGATCGAGCAGGAAGTCACCGCTGGCGTAACGCTCGACATCGGCGAGATCGGCGCGCGTCACCGGCCCCTTCATCTGCTTGGCGACGGCGGCAAAGCTCGGCAGGCTCGCAACATATTGCAGCAGGCTGGAGCCCGAATACTCCCGGAAGTCCATCAGCGGCGACACCAGGATCAGGCCGCTCACGCCGATGCCCTGGTCCTGTTGCAGGTTGTTGACGATCTTCGGCCCGCGAATGCCGCCATAGCTCTCGGCCGTGACGAATTTCGGCGAGGCCAGCCGGTCGTGTTTCTCGAGCCAGCGGCGTACCATCAGCGACAGCGAGCGCACATCGCCGTCGACCGAGAAGAAGCGCTTGCGGACCTCGTCGCCGGTCGCGACGAAGCGGCTGTAGCCGGTGCCCACGGGATCGATGAAGACGAGATCAGTGAAGTCGAGCCAGGTGTCGGCGTTGGGCATCAGCTCCGGCTTCGACGACGGCGTGACGCTGGCCGCGTCGATCCCGATCCGCCACGGGCCGGCGTTGCCGAGCTGCAGATAGGCGGAGGATGCGCCGGGACCGCCGTTGAAGAAGAAGGTGACCGGACGGGTGGCGCGGTCGACGCCGTCGAGCTGGTAGGAGGTGTAGGCGATATCGGCCTGAGGTTCGCCCTTGTCATCGAACAGCCGGATCGAACCCGCCGTCGCCGTGAACGACAGCGTGCGACCCGGCAATTCGAGCGTCTGCGTGGTGGTCGAATCCGCCGGAAGCTTGTGTTGATCCGCCGTCGGTGGCGAGCTCGGCGGGCTGGCGGCGCGGGTGCCGGCGGAGCCGGAGCGATGCGCGCCGGGCGCAACGGCGTCCTGCGTCGGCGCCGCCGCCGGCGGCGTGTCCTGCGCGCACACCGGCTGGCCGGCCAGAATGACCGTCACGGCCAGGGCCAGCAGGCGGGGCCAACCGGCGGGCGATCTCGATTCGGGCATCAACTCACTCCCTGGACCATGGGCTTGGGGCAACGCGGCAGCTTTTCGCTCTGTCATTGCAAACGCATGAAACGTGGCCGGGGACCAACCTCAACCCAAGCTTCCGTGATCCAGGTCACATCCATGCCAGTGCCCGTCCTCCGTAAGGTATGTTATGGGCTCGAACCTCTCGATCCCGTCGAACGTCCCAATCATGGGACAGAAGGCGCGCTCACGGCGCGATCACGGAGTTCATCATGACATCATCGAGGCTCATCGTCGCAGCCCTGACCGGGCTCGCCGCCTCGGCCCTGTTCGGGCCGTCAGTGGCCTGGGCCGGGCCGCCGGCGGCGCTGGTCGAGGACGTCCAGGGCGACGTCGCCGGTGCCGAGCTGATGGACTATGTCGCGCCCGGCCAGGTGATCAAGCTCGGCTCCGACGGCGCCGTGGTGATGAGCTACCTCAAATCCTGCCGCCGCGAGACCGTCAGCGGCGCCGGCAGCGTCACCGTCGGTCCCGGCGAGAGCAAGGTCGACGGCGCGGCGCTCAAGAGCGACATCGTCAATTGCGATGCCAGCCACGCCCAGGCGACCTCCCGCGAAACCAGCGAGGTGGCGGCGACCATCGTGCGCAGCGTCGGACCGGACAGCGCGCCGGTGGCGCAGGCCATCATCTACGGCGCCTCACCGATCTTCGAAGCCAAGGGGCGCGGCACCCTGATCGTCGAACGGATCGACCAGCCCGGCGAGCGCCAGGAGGTCGAGCTGTCCGGCCGGCAGTACAAGGGACGGTTCTACGATTTCGCCGGCACCAGCCATCCGCTGACGCCGGGCGGCACCTATGTCGCGATGTTCGGCCCTGCGCGGATTGTCTTCAAGATCGATGCGCAGGCCAAGGCGGGTCCAGGGCCCGTGGTCGGGCGACTGATCCGACTCAACTGAGATTGAAAGCGGCTGGCGGTGGCGATCGGACGCCGGACGCGTGACGCGCTTGCCGTGATCGCCATCGCGCTGGCGTGTGCCGGCGTGTTCGCTTCGCCGGCGTTCGAGCGCTTCCGCGGCCTTTCGCTCGACGCATTGACCTGGCTGCGCTTCGAAGCCTTCGGCAATCGCCATGACGCTGCGACGAGTCCCGCCGTCGTCATCGCCATCGACGAGGAGAGCTATCAGGCGCCGCCGTTCAAGGGAGCGCCGCTGCTCACCTGGACCGGTGAGATCGGCCGGGTGCTGTCGGCCGTGCTCGATGGCGGCGCCAAGGTAGTCGGCCTCGACATGGTGTTCCAGACCTCGATCGAGCAGTCCGAGATTCCCCTCGGCGACTCCACGCTCGGCGAGAAGACCCGCGGCTTCGACCGTGATTTCCTGCGCGCGCTCGCCGCGGCGGCCGCGGGCGGCAAGGTGGTGCTGGGCGAGATCTTCGGCGAGCCGCCGATCCTGCCCGCCCCCGGCCAGCGCATCGCGGTGCGCCAGCAGCAGAACCTGCGGCCACTCAACACCTATACGGACAGCGACGATGTCGTCCGCCGCCATCCGCTGACGCTGTCGGCGGAGGGCAAGGCCGTGCCCAGCATGGCGCTCGAACTGGCAGCCCGCGCCCGCGGCACGCCGCCGGTGATTGCGCCGGACGCGGTGATGCTGGGCGACTATCGCGTACCCGGCAGCGTGCCGGGGACGATGACCTTGAACTTCGCCGGCGGCGCGCAGGACATCCCGACCTACTCCTTTGCCGACCTGCGCGCCTGCGCGCTCAAGGGCGACAAGGACTACTTCCGCCGCGAGTTCGCCGGCAAGGTCGTCCTGATCGGTACGGTCGGCATCGAGGACCGGCGGGTGACCTCGAAACGCTTCGCCACCCGTGCCGAGGGCGCGCGGCGGCCGCGCTGCGTGCTCGGCGAGCGCCGGGTGGCCGAGACATTTGCCCGCAGCACGATCGCCGGCGTCTATATTCATGCGACGGCGGTCAACAACCTCGTCCGGCAGGACGCAGCGATCGAAATGAGCGGACCAGCGATCTTCACGATCGCCGCCGCCATGGCCCTGCTCGCCGCGGCATTCGCGCGGCTGCTGAGACCGGCCACGGCCGCGGCGCTGCTGGCGGTGCTGGCCGTTCTCTACACGGCGCTCGCCACTGCTCTCTTCAACCATGCCTATGCCTTGCCTCTGGCAGAGCCGCTTGCCGCCGGCGTGCTCGCGCTGGCGGCGACCACCGGCTATCGGTTCATGGTCACCGACAAGGACCGGCGCCTGCTGCAGAAGAGCTTCGCCTACTATCTCGCACCGCGCGAGATCGATCGCATGCTCGCCTCGCGGCGTCTGCCTCAGCTCGGCGGCGAGACCCGCGAGGTCACGGTGTTCTTCTCCGATATCGCAGGCTTCTCGCGCATCGCCGAGCAGATGTCGCCGGAGCAACTGATGGCGCTGACCAATGAGTATCTCTCGGCGATCACGGACGTGATCGAGGCCCATGACGGCTATGTCGACAAATATATCGGCGACTCCGTCGTGGCAGTGTTCGGCGCGCCGCTCGACGATCCCGACCATGCCCGAAGCGCAGCGCGCGCGGCCCTCGACTGCAAGGCGAGGCTCGCGGAGCTGAACAGCTCGTCCACCGCCTTCCAGGGCATCAAGATGGCGCAGCGCATCGGGATCAACAGCGGCGCCGCGCTGGTCGGCAATTTCGGCTCGCAGCGCCGCTTCAACTATTCCGTGATGAGCGACGCCGTGAACGTGGCGTCGCGGCTCGAAGGCGCCAACAAATTCTACGGCACCACGATCATCGCCTCGGAGAGCACCGTCGCGCTCGCCGGCTCGGAGTTCGCCTGGCGCGAGCTCGACACCATCCGCGTCAAGGGTCGCGAGCAGTCGCTGACCATCTACGAGCTCCATGGCCGCGCCGCCGAGCTGACGCCGGACGATCGCGCCGTGCTCGACGGCTATGCGGCCGGTGTCGCGCACTGGCGCGCGGGCGAGCTGTTGCAGGCGGCCGAATGCTTCGCATCCGCCGCGGCGGCGGATGTGCCGAGCGCGCTGTTCGCCGAACGCGTGAGCGCGGCGCGCGAGGGCCCCCCGGCGGCTTGGGACCCCGTGCGCACGCTCCAGGAAAAATGACGCCGGGATGACGGTGTCACAGCCCGCAAGGCTGCCGCGGTGAGCGCCCAGTTCCGGGCGAGATCGGCCCGCATCGCGGCCGCATTGCCCCGCAATACCGGCCGCGATGGACAAGCACGGCCAAGGTCGGGTAGACGACACGGCGCCTTCAACCGGCCAACGACCAGCGAGCCTTGCGACGCATGACCACGCCCAAGCGATATGAGCGGATCGCCTTCGTCGCGAGTCCAAGTCCCGAGGCCCAGGCCGCGCTGACGCAGCTTTCCTCGCTGTATGGAAATTCGGATCCCGATCTGGCCGACGTCGTGGTCGCGCTCGGCGGCGACGGGTTGATGCTGCAGACGCTGCACGACCACATGCGCTCGGGCAAGCCGATCTACGGCATGCATCGCGGCACCGTCGGCTTCCTGATGAACGAGTTCTCGACCATCGACCTGCACGGACGGCTCGCGGCTGCGCAGGAATCGGTGATCCACCCGCTGCTGATGCGGGCGACCGATGTACAAGGTACCGTTCACATCCACCACGCGATCAACGAGGTCTATCTGTTCCGCCAGACCGCGCAGACCGCGCGGCTGCGCATTCTGATTGACGAGCGCGAGCGCATGCCGGAGCTGATCGCCGACGGCGTGCTGGTGGCGACGCCCGCAGGCTCCACCGCCTATAATCTCTCGGTGCAGGGCCCGATCCTGCCGATCAACGCCGCGCTGCTGGCGCTGACGCCGATCAGCGCCTTCCGGCCGCGGCGCTGGCGCGGCGCCCTCCTCCCGAACACCGCCTATGTCATCATCGAGGTGCTCGAAGGCGACAAGCGCCCGGTGGCCGCGGTGGCCGACCACGACGAGGTCCGCAACGTCCAGCGCGTCGAGGTGCTGTCGGACAAGACGATCTCGATGCGCATGCTGTTCGACGCGGGACATAGCCTGGAAGAACGGATCCTGAGCGAGCAGTTCGGGTATTAGAACGCCTGCCTCGTCATTCCGGGGCGCGCGCCGCCGAAGGCGGCGAGCGAGCCCGGAATCCATAGCCACAGGATGGTGTGAGGCGCGAGAAAGTGGTCGCTCTCGTCTTCGCCACACTTGCGCTCGGGGTTATGGATTCCGGGCTCGCACCGCTGCGCGGCGCGCCCCGGAATGACGTGCGGAGACAGCGGCACCTCTGCTCGAAACACGCCCGCCCGCAACGCTTTGTTAACCCGGCGCTCCGTATGGTTAATGCGCGTTGACCACCTTCATTGGTGATGCCCTCAGGCCGGCCAGATGTACCGCATCGACTTCAACAAGCTTCGCTTTCTCGTCTGTGACGACAATCCGCACATGCGCCGCATCCTGCGCACGCTGCTGCATTCGTTCGGCGCGCGCGAGGTCAACGAGGCCGAGGACGGCGCGACCGCGCTGGAAATGTACACCCATTTCTCGCCCGACATCGTCATCACCGACTGGGCGATGCCGATCTTCGACGGGCTCGAGCTCGCGCAGATGATCCGGCAGCCGGAGGCCAAGGGCAATCCCTACGCGCCGATCATCATGCTGACCGGCCACTCCGAGAAGCGTCGCGTCACCGTGGCGCGCGACGCCGGCGTGACCGAGTTTCTCGCCAAGCCGATCTCGGCCAAGGGCCTGTATCAGCGCATTCTCAACGTGGTCGCCAATCCCCGGCCCTTCATCAAGACCAAGACCTATTTCGGCCCGGACCGGCGCCGCAACACCAATACCGCCTACATCGGCCCGGAGCGCCGCGTCGGCGGCGAGGCCGAGATCTTCCAGCAGCCGTCACTTCTGGATAAAGCGCGCTCCGCAGTTTAGGGGCTCGGCAGTGAGCCCCTGTTAACGCCGTCCGGGAATCGCTGCATCGCACATGCGGTTGCTCGGCTAGTCTTCACATCAACAGCTCGCGTTGATCGGCAGCACCTGAGGATATCGAGATGGCGAAGGACAAGGCCCCGGCGATCCAGGTCAAGAGCTACGCCTCGCATCACGTCATCACCCAGCCCAATCCGCTGAAGAAGGTGCTGCGCCGGGCCGACGAGAAGGATCTCGACGATCCGATCGCGCGCGCCGAGGCCGCGCTGGCCGGACTGTCCGGCGAGTTCAAATCCTGGATGGATACCGAAGCGGAGCGCCTGTCGAAGGGCTACGCCGCGATGCTCAAGACCCATTTCGACGACGACGCCTGCGAGGAAATGTTTCGCGCCGCCCACGACATCAAGGGCGACGCCGCGACCTTCGGCTACCCCGCCGCGGCCGAAGTGGCCGACAGCCTGTGCCGGATCATCGAGCATGCGCCGGATCTGGAGAAGGTTCCGACCGAGCTGTTCGAGCATCACGTCAACGCCATCCAGGCGATCGTGCACGATCACACCAAGTATCACAGCCCGACGGTGGCCGCCGAACTAAGCCGCCGCCTGCGCCGTGTCGCGGACGACTATCTGATCCAGGTCAACCGCAATCGCCCCGAGCACCTCGAAGCGATCCTGGCGCCGAGCCTGGTGCCGAGCGATCAGCCGTAATTGGACAGGCGACGCTGAGCCGCCGCGCACCGCTTTCCTGCGGGATTCGACGCAAGACTTCGGGCAACCCTCTCTCCTCGTCATTCCGGGGCGCGCGTAGCGCGAGCCCGGAATCCATAGCCACAGGCCGCGATGTGAGGCGCGATGGCTGTGGCGCTTGTCTTCGCCACATCCCGACTCGGGATTATGGATTCCGGGCTCGCGCTGCGCGCGCCCCGGAATGACGGCTGGAGGAAGCGCGGACTACGCCGCCATCAGTCCGAACTCCAGCCCGGCGACGAAATCCTCGGCCATCACCTCATCGCAGAACTCGCGGGCTTCATCGCGCGCGGATTCGGTGGCGAAGCGGCGCAGCAGGATCAGCAGCGGCTCGGCGGCGTCGCGATCGGTGGCGCAATGGGTGAGCACGCGCTCGACCATCTTGCGGCGCAGGATCGCGGCACCACTGAGCGTGTCGGCGAAGCCGTTTTCGCGGCAGACCTCGAGCGCGATGCGGAACGCATCGAAGGTCGTGTCCGGAATGCCCGCCTTGCGCAGCAAGCCTTGCAGGCTGGCGCGGCCGCGGTCGTTGAGAAGGGCCGAGACCCGCGCCCGCGGCATGTCGGACAGCTCCGACAGCGCAATTTCGAACAACTCGACATTGCCCGAGAGCAGCGCGCGCAGGATCAGGCCCGCCGTCAGCTGCGAGGTGAGACGCAGGTGCTGCACCAGACCGCGCAGCTCCTCGCCGCGCGAGCGCGCCGCGATGGTGATGGTCGAGCGGTCGCGCGCCTCGCTGGTGATACGCCCTGCCCGGTCGGCACTGAGCCAGTTCCTGGCGACGACGAACTGGGCGAGTGTTTCGGAGAGCTTGTCGACCAGCGCGGCGCGCGTCGCCGCCGGCAGATCGTCGAGCACGAGCATGGCCTCGCGGATCGCGGCGAGATGGCCGTGACGCTCGACGATGCGGTCCCATGAGAACGGCGGGAGCTCGGCATAGGCGTTCTCGATCAACTCGAGCGCGGCCGCGGCGCTGCCGACCTCGGCGATCGCGGCGCAGACCGGCGCCGGCAGGCCGATGCGCCGCGCGATCGCGCATTGCGTCTCGCAATTGCCGGTCGCGACGATGTCGACGAGGTCGGCATCGATCAGCAGCGGCGAATGTTCGAGGATGATGGCGGCGACCGAGGGCTGGTCGGTGGCCAGCGCCTGGACGATGGCGGCCGGCGCCTCGTCCGTGCGGGCGAACACCTCCGCCATGGCCTGCCGCACCAGCGGCGAGGGATCATCGAGGAGCATGAGCAGCGCACCTTCGGCGGCGCCGCGATCCTCATCCGAGAGATCCGACAACAACCACGCCCGCGCAAGAGCCCTGGTGGCCTCTGCCCGCTCACCGGCGGGCGCGGTTCTGACCCAACTGAGAAACTGCCGAACGATCATGGTCTTTCCGGCTTACGCAACTTGCAAACAAGGCCACGAGGGCCTCAACAGCACCGAAAATAAACCACGACGCTTAACAAAGCGTTCACCATAAGTGACTGGTTTTATTGATGTTTTGTTAAGACGCCCGGGAAAACCACTACTCCAGCACCTAAAATCGCGGGTTTTTGCCGTAGTTTAACTGAGAAGATGCGACGCGCGCAGGCAGGCGCATCGCCTCCTGATCTCCAGGTGTGCAAGATTTTTCATTGAAGGATACGCGCCAAGCGGGCCGAAATCCGCCGCGCGAGCAAAACGTCAGCCTGAGAACGTCCCGTTGGGATCGCTGAACAGGTCGAGCCGGCGCTGACCGCTACTGTTATTGCCGTTGCTGCCGCTGCTCTCGGCCGAGGTCGCGCTGGCGACGGCGGCGCGTCCCCACAGGTGGCGGACGTCAGCAGACACCGCCGGAGCGGCCCCGCCGTCGACCTGGAACAGCGAGCGGAACATCGGATCGGACGGCCGGCTTACGGCTGCGACGCTCGCCGATGCGGTTTGCGCGGAGCCGCGGGCATCGGGGAACATCGACAGGAACGTCGCCGTGTCGGTGGTCGGCAGCGCGCCGCCGCCGGCAACATTGGCCGGCGATGACGCCCCGCCATAGAGCGCAAGCGCGCCTCGGGTTGTGGAAGAGTTGGCGGCGCCAGCATAGCGAGTGTTCAGCACCGAATAGACCTGGGAGACGCTGCGGGCCTGGCCGTCGCGGTCGTAGAAGATCGACCGGTTGGCCGCCGCGGCATTCGGAAAGATCTGAGCGGCCGAGGCGTTCGGCGTGTCCTGGGCGGCTGAGATCAGCTTGGCCGCGCCGCCGACACCCATGAAGTGGGCCATATAGAGCTCGGCATCGCTCGGCCGCCGGCCGAGCTTGGCGGTGAGCTGAAAGCTGTTCGACTGCGTCAGCGCGGCGGCCATCGCGGAGGACGCCTGCGGATCGTCACGCAGCTTCATGATCGCCTGCCGCATGGCGGGATCGCTGACGGTGTATTCGCCGGACGAGTTGCGGCTGATCGCGTCGGCATACTGGCCGTAGCCGAGATCGGGGCCGGCCTCCTTCACCGTGCCGAGCCAGGTCTGGTCGATGAATTGATAAAGTCCGCGCGCCGACGACGTCGACGCGCCGGCCGTCGGATTGAAGTCCGACTCCATCTTGGCGGTCGACAGCAGATATTCGAAGCTCGCGCCGACCGTGTCGGCCGCCTGCTTGATCGCACCGGCGACCTTGGCCCGGACGCCGTCGAGCAGCCCTGGGGACGAGGAATTGGATGCGTCGACCGACATGATGACCCGCCCTTTTGCAGAATCGCTGGCAAACGAACGCGCCGGAAACGCCGGGCAAAATGCGACCGGTATGGTTAACGGCGCGTTAACTCCGCGCCGCCAACGCGGCCATTGAACGACAGCGGATGTCAGGGATGCAGGTCTCTGACCTACTTGCGATAGACCGTGGCGGGATCGAACAGCCGGTCGGCATCCACGAAGACGAGCTTGGCGCCGCCTTGATCATCGGAGCGCTCGACCTTGCGGTAGAAGCAGGAATGGCGGCCGGTGTGGCAGGCGGCCCCTCGCTGCTCGACCCGCAGCCACACCGCGTCCTGGTCGCAATCGGTGCGCATCTCGACGACGCGCTGGGTCTGCCCCGAACTCTCGCCCTTGCGCCACAGCGCGTTGCGCGAGCGGCTGAAGTACCAGGCCTCGCCGGTCGCAACCGTCTTGCGCAACGCCTCTTCATTCATGTGGGCGACCATGAGAACGTCGCCGCTCGCAGCGTCGGTGGTCACGCAGGTGACCAGGCCGGCCGCGTCGAATTTGGGCAGGAAGGCGGAGCCCTCCTCGCGTTCAACTGAGGATGAAGACACGACTCTCTCTGCTCGATATCCGGGCGGGGCTCACCGTTGCGGCGAGCGCACCATGGAGAGGAAGCGCGACTGCTCCGCCGGATTGTCGCGGAACATGCCGGTGAAGCGGCTGGTGAAGGTGACCGCGCCGTGCTTGGCGACGCCGCGCACCGACATGCAGGTATGCTCCGCCTCGATCATCACGGCGACGCCGCGCGGCTTCAGCACCTCGTCGATAGCCGCCGCGATCTGGGCGGTGAGATGCTCCTGGGTCTGCAGCCGGCGGGCGAAGATGTCGGTCAGGCGCGCGAGCTTGGACAGGCCGACGACCCGCTCGACCGGCGTATAGGCGATATGCGCGCGGCCATAGAAGGGCATCATGTGATGCTCGCATTGCGACGTGAACTCGATGTCGCGAATCAGCACGAAGTCGTCATAGCCGGCGGTCTCGCCGAAGGTGCGGTCGAGCACCTCGGCCGGGCACTGGTGATAGCCCTGGAACAGCTCGTCATAGGCCTCGACGACGCGGCGCGGCGTATCGATCAGCCCCTCGCGGGTCGGGTCCTCGCCGATGTAATTCAGCAGCGTATAGACCGCCGCCTCGGCCTCGGCGCGCGACGGTCGCGGACGGTCAGGCCCCACGGCGGCGGCGAGAAACTCGGCCGGATCGAGCCCCGACGGGCGCTCAGCAGCCAGTTTGGGATCGGACGGCTTGGCATCGGAGGGCTTGGCGTCGGGCTTGGTCGCGCGCAGCGTCTTGATCAAAGTGTCCATCTCGTCTCCGTTCGACCGGTCGGCGGACCGACCGGAGTGTCACCGGCAGAGCGTCACCTTGGACGGCGTCACCTGCAGAGGTGTGATCCGCACGCTTGGCGCTTTTGGCGCCGGTGCCTGCGGAAGTGGCTGGAATTCCTGCCAATCGTTTCCATATAGTCACAATATAGGGCGATGAAACCCGGCCGCCAAGGCCGACCCGCCGGTAATTCCGGGACGTCACGCACATGCTGAACGACATCTACAACAAGCGAATCATCGAGCTGGCCGGCAACATTCCGCGGCTCGGACGGCTGGACCATCCGGACGCCACCGCCACCGCCCATTCCAAGCTGTGCGGCTCGACTGTGAAGGTCGATCTGAAGATGGACGGCCCCGTGGTGACCGATTTCGCCCATGACGTGAAGGCCTGTGCGCTTGGCCAAGCCTCGTCCTCGATCATGGCCCGGCATGTCGTCGGCTCGAACGCCGACGAATTGCGCGCGTTGCGCGAGACCGTCCGCAAGATGCTGAAGGAAAACGGCGCGCCGCCGGACGGAAAATGGGCCGATGTCGCGCTGCTCGAGCCTGTCCGGGATTACAAGGCCCGCCACGCATCGACCCTGCTGACCTTCGATGCCGTGGTCGATGCGATCAACCAGATCGAGGCCAACGCCAAGAGCGCTGAGGCTGCCGACGGGGGCACCGCTGCGCCGGCACCGAAGCAACCGGCCGCGGCTCAGGGCTAATTCAACCAAGGGCTGATCCAATCAGGGCTGATCCAATCAGGGCTGATCGAGGGCCTTGGGTCTGCCCCCGGTTTTCGGCCCCTTTTGCGGTCACCGCGCCAGCGGCCCGTGTCATGCACGGGCCGGAAGCTTGAGCTACTGCTGCGGCGTGGCCGCGACCGTGTTCGGCGGCAGCGCTTCCGCGGTCCGGGTCGATCGGGACGGTTGCACCTTGTCCTGCTCGGCGGACGCCGCCGTGAAGCGATCCTGGCCCTTCTCTTGCCCTTTCGGCGCGAGAGCGACGGGCACCGCGCCTCTCGATGGCAGCACGTCCGCCACCAGCTCCGTCGTCATGACGTTGGTCAGACGCAGCTCGGCGCGCGACAGCTCATGCAGGTCTTCCCAGGGCGGGACATTCAGCGCCAGCGCCAGCAGGTCCCCCGCTCCGCCCATGTCGAAAGTGTATTTGGCGAGCCGGCCGATGTCGCGCTCGACGATCATCAGATCCTGCGCCGTGTAGCTCGCCGCCTTGGCGTCGTCAGCCCGATCGCCCATCCAGATCTGGTGAACGCGGACATGCGCCGTATCGGGAACATAGCGTGTCGTGCCCGCCAGCAGCAGGAACACGCACATCGACTCGCAATAGGCCTCCGGCAGAACGCGCGGCCGCTCGCTGGCCCGGCTCGGGCGAACCGTCATCCCGACTGTCGTGCGCATCTTCAGGCCACGGAACCGGCGGCCCAGCGTGATGGCGTCGTTGACGGAACCGCCGCTGGAGTCGAGCACGACCGTGGCCCCGTTGAGGTCACGATCCCTGGCGAAATCCTCGAAATCCTTCGGCGTGTCGGCGGTCACGATCCCGACCGCGCTGACCCAGCCGCAATTGGGCTCACAGGCGACCCAACCGAACCGCATGGGAAGCTTGCGCTCTTCGAGCGCGCCGCCGGCGCGCGCCGTATTTGACATGATGGTGATCGCGCCTCCGACCACCATACCAAGCGCTGCAACACCGAGAAGCATCCAGCGCATTTCACGCGACCGCAGCAATCTCACGCGCAATCCGTCCCCCTCGTAAAGCTCGGTACGCAGTTCCCCGGTTTTCTCGCGGCAAGACCTGACAAGCTGGCCTCAAATCCGTTATTAGTCTGTCACATCCTTGTCGGGAAACGTATCCGGGCAATCACCTACCGTCCAGCTGCGGCGTGCTGCGGCGCCGCTGAAATCCGGTCATTGTTGCATCACGTCACCACACATGCACGCGAGCCGGGTTCCTTGCCGCGAAACCGTTCACAACTCGCACATGCGTCCGGCACTGCGCCCATGAAGCACTCATGTTCTGATCCCGCCTGTCGCACCATGCCGATGATGTCGCAGATTCAGCGGCTGCCACGGCGCGCCGCTCATGCCCTGATCTGGTTGTATCGCCACACATTGTCGCCCCTGGTCGGCTACAATTGTCGGCATCTGCCGACCTGCTCCGTCTACGCCGACGAAGCCATCGAACGATTTGGGCTTTGGGCCGGGGGCTGGATGACGCTGGCACGGCTGCTGCGCTGCCAGCCCTGGGGCACGTCCGGCATCGACAACGTGCCCAGAGCCGCGCCGGCACTGGCGCGCTGGTACCTGCCCTGGCGCTACGCGCGCTGGCGGAGCGTCAACAGCGCGCCTTAGGGTGCGGCGCAACAGGCTCCGCATCCGTTGATCTGCAGCAAATCGCCGTGACGCCGGTTCTGATTAGGATTAGTCTCATGCAATGAGCGGCGCCGTTCACAAGGAACCTCGCCGCCAAGACCTGCATTGATGTGACGCTTCCTTCGGGAGGAAACAACGATGCGCTGGACAATCAGCCCGAGAACGAGCCAATCACGCAAGACCATCGGCCCCGATCATCCCGGCCACGACGTACGGCAGATCGACCTGCTCTGCATCATCGCGCTCCTGATCGTCATCGTCGGTGCGTGGCGCTACCTTGCCGACAGCACAACCCTGCCACCGACCACGACGTCCTACATCGTGCCGAGCCAGAGCGTGCATTGGTAGGAGCCGACGGTTCGATCCCTACCACCGCGGCCAGAAGATGAAATCGTCGCGACGCGGCGGCGGTGGATAGCTATAGACCGGCTCCGGCGGCCGCGGCGTACGTTTCACGCGCGGAGGCTGATAGTCCGTCTCAGCGGGCGCACTGGCCTCGGCTGAAACGGTTGCGTCGGCTGACGGAGATCTCACGGACAGAAGAACATTGGACTCGCGCGTGCGCCAGCGATAGCCGATGCCGAAGTCGAGCGGCTGCGCGCGCTCGAACAATCTGGCATAGCTGCGCTGGTACATATCTGGAAACTTGTCGATCGGACCAAGGTAGCGCCCAAACGGAAAGAAACGCCACGCCTTCGCTTCGTAGCTCGCGAGCGGAATGCCCGAGTCATCCTGGATGATGGTCGCGCTGTTCTTCAACAGCCAGCTGCGCACCTGTCCGAAGCCGCCCTGATGCAGCAGATAGGAGGCGCTCTTCAACAGGCTGTTGCCGGGCGCGAGCGGCTCGCAGAACTTCAGAAAGCCACTCGCCCTGACACCGGAGTCGGAAAGATCGGTCGAGAAGTAATAGAGTGTCTTCTCGACGCCATCAGTACCGGCAAAAATGATCTTTGCTCCCTTGGTGGCGTTGCGCGTCGGGGCCTCGTTGGCCCCGTGCACACCGCCGCTCTCGTCGAGCCAGATCAGGCCGGCGCTCCGGATCGTCTTGCCAGTGCGCGCCAGGAAGACGTACAGCACCGGCAGGGTTCCCTCGAACTCGCCTTCGCGCAGATCCGACTTCATGTCCTTCGTAATGAAGAACGAGAAGCTGAGGATCGACTGCAGCGAACGCTCGACATCCGACAGCGCCGGGCCGACGCCGCCGCGCGGCAGTCTGGTCAAATCAGGGATCGGGCCGGTCGGCTCGAGCGCCGCCAGCACATAGGTCGTCGCCTTCGGATAGAAGGCGTCGGCGTACAGGAAGTCGGGGCCCGAGAAGAAGTAGAACATCGTCGTCCGCGGCGCCGCCAGATTGGCATCTCCCCAGACACGGATCCTGGACAATTGCCGCTGCTCGAGCTGGTTGAACGCGTTGTCGAAGAACGCCGCATGACGTCGCCACGCCGGCTCCTGCACCAAAGGCGCAAGCGGTGATGCCGGCGCCGGCGCCAGGCCGGCCAGTACGCGCGCCGTATCGTCCGGCGTGACGGTCTGCGCCCAGGCCTCGGAGCTCGTCGCAAGGACCAGGCATGCGAGGGCGAAGCAGATTCTGGAGATCAGCAGCATGTCAATCCGAACCCGATACGGCTGTGGCGGCGATCCGGCGCGACCGCGCGTGAGCGAACCAATAGATCAGCAATCCCGACGCCATCGCGCCCGCGCCGAGCCCGGATTGCAGGGGCCGCGTCGTGATCAGGTAGTACATCATGAAGGCCGTCACACTGAGGAAGATCAACGGCGTGACCGGATAGCCCCAGGCCCGGTAGGGCCGCGCGAGGTCCGGCTGCGCGATCCGCAGCTTGAACAGTCCGAGGACGGTCAGGAACGAGCACGACAGGAGCGAGAACTGCACGAGGTCCAGAACGGCCTCGAAGCTCTCGGTGAACAGCATCAAGGTGGCGACGGTGAGCTGGAACAGCACCGCATAGGCCGGCGCACCATTCGGCAGCCGCCGCGCGAACACAGAGAGCGCCGGAATGTCCTCGCCCATCGTCATCAGCACGCGCGGACCGATCCACATCATCGCCGCGATCGATGGCACCAGCCCGATGCAGATCATCGCAGCCACGAACCGCCCGCCGGTCTCGCCGAAGATGTGACCGCCCGCGATGCTTGCGACCTGCAACTGGCCCGCGAGCGCGTCCATCGGGGCAGCGCGCAGGAACACCGCATTGAGCGCGATGTAGAGCACCAGCACCATCACCGTGCCCAACAGCAGCGCGCGCGGCAGCGTCTTCTCCGGCGCACGCAGCTCGCCGATGATGTAGGTCGCCGCGTTCCAGCCGGAGAAGGCATACATGACGAACACCAGGCCGGTCGCGAACGCCGCGCTTGTCATGTAGCCGAGATCGGCCGATGCGGGCATGAACCGTACCGGCTGCGGAGCAGCGATGGTGTAGCCGGCGATCAGGAAGGCAACGATCAGTCCGAGCTTCAGCACGGTCGACAACAGCTGGAAGCGACTCGACTGCCGGATGCCGCCGAGCTGCACCAGTGTCACCAGCCAGATGGCGCCGACCGCAAGCAGCATCGGCGGCGCGTTGGGAAGCACGGCGCGGCCATATTCGCCGAACGCCATGGCCGCGAGCGCCACCGGGGCCGCGAAGCCGACGGTTGCCGAAACCCAGCCGGCCATGAAGCCGATCGCCGGATGGAACGCCCGGGTCAGGAAATTGTATTCGCCGCTCGAGCGCGGAAACATCGCGCCGAGTTCGGCATAGGAAAGGGCCCCGCAAACCGAGACCAGGCCGCCGACCGCCCACAGCATCAGGATGGAGAAGCCGGACGGGATGTCCTTCACCTGGAAACCGAGGCTGGTGAACACGCCGACGCCGATCATGTCGGCGATCACGATCGCGGTTGCGACCGGCAGCGACACGGATGCCACCGCGCCGCCTGACCGGCCCGCCCGGCTGGGATAGTCCGCCTCGGATGCAGCCATCACGCCGAGGGACGCTTGGCGCCCCCTCCTCTGCTCAGCCCAGGTTCCCGCAGAAGCATTCAAACATAGTTAACGCGCGTTAAATATGTCCTTCTGAAACGGTATTTTGAAACCGATTCCGCTCGGGAGAGCCCGCGGGATTGCCTCGGGCCGCAAGGCGTCCCACACTGGCGACACGATCGCATGGTGTGTCCCGCTGGACCGGAGTCGGCCGGACACGATGCTTAACGCGCCCTCAATGCGGGTGGCGCAAGTTGAACCGAGATCCGATGGTTGGAGGGCTGCGCTGCGGCTCCAGCTCGTCTTTTGGGGACGGATGATCAGGGGAGATCAGATAGTCGCAGGAGGTCCAGCGACGCGCCGCTCGGTTTGGCGCGGTCGACGCGCGCCCGCGGCTGCGCTCCGCTTGGCGCGGGCCACGGCGGCCATGGCGATCTGCGTCCTCCTTGCGCAGTGCGGCAAAGCACCGGCTCCCGAAACCCTGGCCGCCAATGCCTCCGCGGCTCATGGGCTGACCTTCGACGAACGCTTTCCCGCGCCCGAGTTCAGCGAGCGCTTTCCCTCGGCGCAAGAGAGCTTCCGGCTTCACACTCCCGCCGATTTCGCGCCCAAGCCGCCGCCCTATCAGGTCGCGTCGCTCGAGCCGCAGGTCCCGGCGCAGCGGACACGGGACAATCTGACGACGCTCGTCAGCATGAAGTCGTCCGCCTTCCCCTATTTCGGCAACAATCCGGCATCGGATGCGCCGTTCCTGAACGTCAGCAATGGCGAACGCCGCGGCCACCGCAGCTTCTCGGGCCGAGTCTATTGGCAGGACCAGACCTACAATGACAGCCGCGTGCTGGTGCACGTTCCCGAGCAGTTCGATGCGCGCAAGCCCGGCGTGATCGTGGTGTTCTTCCACGGCAATGGCGCGACGCTGGAGCGGGACGTGCGCGACCGCCAGCTGGTACCGCAGCAGATCACCGCATCAGGGGTCAATGCGGTGCTGCTCGCGCCGCAGATGGCGGTGGACGCTGCCGATTCGAGCGCCGGCAAGTTCTGGCAGCCCGGTGGGTTCAAGCGCTTCATGGATGAGGCCGCGCTAAACCTTGCTCGCCTGACCGGCGATCCCGCCACCGCCAAGACGTTCGCGGGCATGCCGATCGTGATCGTCGGCTACAGCGGCGGCTTCCTGCCGACCGCCTGGAGCCTTGAGGTCGGCGGCATCAGCGACCGCGTGCGCGGCGTCGTGCTGCTCGATGCGGTCTATGGCCAGCTCGACAAGTTCGCCAACTGGATCGAGCGCAACCGCTCGGGCTTCTTCATCAGCTCCTACACGCGCTACACCGCGCGGCATGATCAGGAGCTGATGACGATGCTGCGCAACCGCGGCATCGAGGTGTCGGAGGACATGGACCGGCCGCTGCGGCCGGGCAGCGTCGTGTTCGTCGAGACCGATGAGGGCATCACGCATCGGGACTACGTGACCCAGGCCTGGACCCGCCATCCGATCAAGGACGTGCTGGTCAAGATGGCGGCCGCGCAGCCGCCGATCCGGATCGCCGCCGGGGTGTCCGGCTCATCGAGCCGCTGACGCCGTCCGCTCGCAGTCAGCCATCTGTCAGCTCTTGGGCAGCTTCGGCATGTTCTCGACGAAGCCGTTGAAGCAGGCCAGCCGCTCGTCCTGCTCCTTGGTGAACTTGCAGTCGGCCACAGCCTTCGCCTTCATCGCCTTCGGCTTGGCGGCCGGCGGAATAACCGCGTCGTAACAGTCCAGCCGCTCCTTGGTGCCGTCGTCGATCTCCAGGCAGGCCTGGAGCTTGGCGGCCGCGGACTGCGGCTTGGCGGGCGCGGCGGCTGCCGTCTTCGTCCCCTTCGGCTTGACCTGCACCAGCGGGCGGTCGCCGACCATCGGCGGGTTGCTCTGGGCCAGCGCAGAGGTGCAAAGCAGCACTGCGGCCAGGCTCAACATCATTTTCTTCATGCCAATATCTCTTTCATCCGACCCAATCTGCTCCATGGGCACGCGCGGACGGGCCGTCGATGCTACTCGCCGGCTGTGGCGGAATCCATGTCCGGCAGCCCCCCACAATACCGGCCTTTAATCCGGTCAGGCGGGTTTTGCCAAGCTTGAACGCGCTATTCAGGCGGGGACTGCGATTCGTTCGCGGGGGCGGGTTGCCAGGATGACCAGCAGGGCAAGCACCACGAAGGCCGTCGCGACGTAGCCGGTGACGCCGAGCAGATCCCGCGCGAACAGGCTGCCGCCGACGGCGGAACCGATGGCCTGGCCGATATAGAGGACCGAGGTGTTGAGCGACACCGAGGCCGAGGCGAGCGGCGGCGCGGCCGTGACCAGGCGGACCTGCTGCATTGAATTGGTCGAGGCGAAGCCGAGGCCCCAGATGGCGACGGCCACCGCCATCAGGGGATACACGCCGGCCGACATGGTCCAGGCCACCACACCGGCCAGCATCAGACAGGTGAACAGCAGCGAGGTCCGGTACGCACCCCAGCCGTCGACGATTCGGGTGGCGACGACGACGCCGAGGAACCCGCAGGCGCCGTAGACTGCGAAGACAAGACCGATCTGGTTGGCGTCGGCGCCTGTCAGGCGCTTCAGCAGCGGCCCCATGAAGGTGAAGATCACGAACTGCCCGGACATCTGCAGGGTGGTGATCAGCAGCAGCAGCACGACCATCCGGTTGCGGCCGAGTTCCGTCCATGTCTTCAGCTCGACCGGAGCTCCCTTCAGGCCCGACGGGAGCCGCCAGGTCAGCAGCAGGAAGCTCAGCGCTCCCACGGCGCCGACGGCGAGATAGGATGTCCGCCAGCCGGAATGGCTGCCGATGAAGGTGATCAGCGGCAGGCCCACTGCCGCGGCCAGCGACCAGCCGAGGAAGACATAGGCGATGGTGCTGCCGCGCTTCTCCACGGGGCTGATCAGGGCTGCGGTGCCCGCCGCCTGCGGCGTGTAGAGCGCGCCGACGGCGAGCATGACCAGGCGCAGCGCCAGCAGGGTCGCATAGTCGGGCGCGAAGGCCGACGCGAGATTGCCGAACGCCAGCACCAGCAGCGTGACCGTCAGCAGGCTGCGGCGGTCGAAGCGGCTGGTCAGCCACGCCGTCAGCGGCGAGCCGATGCAGAGCACGACCGCGCCGAAGGTGATCAGCAGTCCGACCGTGGGAATCTCGACGCCGAGACCCGCGGCGAGTTCGGGAATCATGCCCGCCGGCGCCAGCACCGAGCAGCCGGTGACGAGATTGCCGAGCATGAGCGCGGTCGGGGCGAGGCGCGGGGACGCGAAGGCGGATGTCATCGCGTCTCAATAGCAGAGAATTTCATGCATCTGCATGAAATTCTCTCATGCGCTGCATGAGTTTCTCTTGTCCATTGCTCTCCTCCTCCGTTCAGCGCGCCGGCGCCGATGGCGCCGCAGAGGCCTGCGGCGAGACCGGCGAGCCGGATGAACGGGCGACGACCTTCGGGGGCGGACAGCTCTCGGTCAGCATCTTCACGGCGTTCGGCAGGCCCTCGCTGCTCACAGCGAATGTCGCGAGGTTCGGGCGCGCGACGTTCAGCACGGCATCGCTCAATTCGGCCGCAGGCATCGCCGCCAGCGTCTTGACCTGGCTTGCGTTCAAGAACACGCCCCACGTCTCACGGTCTCCAGACCTCCGCGGCGGCGACAGGAAATTGAGCCGAATGCCGCCGCTCGCCAGCGCGAGCAGCCCGGACGAGCCGGCCGGCGCGCTGCGCTCGACGTCGAGCTCGAAGCGGTCCTGATCGAAGCAGACGAGCTGGATGCGCGTGGTCTGGAACGGGCCTTCGCCGTCCTTGCGAGCAAGAATGGTCTTGTAGGCGATGCCGCGGCTGGCAGTCTCGAACATCCACGGGCTCTCCACCCGCTGGCGCCGGTCGAGCGCGAAGCGCACGATCTCCTCGCGGGTCAGGATGCGCATGCTCTCGAACGGGACCGAGCGCGCCACCGTCAGCAGGCCCGGGTCGGCACCGAGCTTGACGATGTAGTCGAGCACCATCTTGTCGGCGCGCGCCATCGCCTGCTGCATCGCCTGCGCGCGCATCTCACGGGTCGGCACGCCGCCGGTGAAATTGAGGATCACGCGCGGCGAATGCACAGCAAGCGTGGCGTCGGCGGCGATCTCGCGGGTCGGCGCGGCGAGGATCACATAGGGACAGGCCGAGTTGCAGATCGCCCCGCGCGTCCACACCTCGCCATGCAGCTCGCGGCCGGACAGCTTCAATCTGGTGCAGACGTCGCCCTCCTGGGGCTCGAAACCGCATTCGCGCACGGTCGTCCGCCCGACCCGGACCACAGCCTTGCGCTCGCGCAGCATGTTGCCGAGCGCCAGCGCCTGCTGAAGATTGCCGCCGGGCGAGTTGAAGTAGATCGGCAGCTTGCGGTCGCCGACCAGCTTCATGAACTTGCGAAAGCGCGCCGCGGCGTCATTGTCGATCTTGCCTTCGGCCGCGATCCAGCTGTCGCAGCCGGGGCCGCAGGCGTCGGCCGGCCCCTTCACGAGCGCGAACGCAATCGGCGCCACGCCTTCGCCGATGCGGGGCGACGCCGCACGGCGAGATGGCGGCTTGTTGCCGGCCGCAGGTATGATCGGCGTCCCGGGCCTCGCCAATGTCGCCGGCTTTTGCGCGGGAGCCAGCCTCGGCTGCGCGACGGGCTTCTGCGGCGAGGAGCTCTGGGGCAGCGGTTTCGGCGGCACAGGCTTCTGCGGGACCGAGAGTTTCGCCCGGTCCGCGGACGGCGTCGCGGCGGGAACGGCTGCCAGCGCAGGCGCGCTCCACAGCGCGACGGCGAGGCCCACGGCGATCATCCGCATGCCGCCGCGCCGATACAGAGGAACAGGTGCCTCCCCTGCAGCCATCATCACCCACGCATCCCCACGTCCCCGAAGACCTTAAGTTGTATCATACCGCCCCTCTCCGGCAATGTCCGCACCGCAACAGCGGCCCGCGATCGAGCGGTTTTCCCGCCTTTCCCCCGGTTGCAGCCTCCGATTCCCCTGCTATACCCCTGGCTCCCGCTTACCTGCGCTCGTTCGCAGGAGTGAGCCACAGGAGAGAGACAATGCCTGACTCGAAATCCCCCGACTCGAAATCCGACCAGTCCAAGGCCGGCTTCCAGTACAGCCTCAGCAATCTGAAGCCCGCCGCCCCGGTCGAGAAGATCACCATCAGCTTCCCCGACGGCGCCAAGCGCGAATATCCCAAGGGCACCACCGGCTTCGACATCGCCAAGGGCATCTCGCCCTCGCTCGCCAAGCGCACGGTCGCGATGGCGCTGAACGGCGACGTCGTCGACCTCACCGATCCGATCGAAGAGGATGCCAAGCTCGAGCTCGTCGACCGCGACGATCCGCGCGCGCTGGAATTGATCCGGCACGATTGCGCGCACGTGCTCGCGGAAGCCGTGCAGTCGCTGTGGCCGGGCACCCAGGTCACGATCGGTCCCGTGATCGAGAACGGCTTCTATTACGACTTCTTCCGCAACGAGCCCTTCACCCCCGAGGACTTCGCCGCGATCGAGAAGAAGATGCGCGAGATCATCGGCCGCGACAAACCCTTCACCAAGGAGGTGTGGGACCGCGAGAAGACCAAGCAGGTGTTCCGCGACAAGGGCGAGGCGTTCAAGGTCGAGCTGGTCGACGCCATTCCCGGCAACGAGCCGATCAAGATCTACTACCAGGGCGACTGGTTCGACCTGTGCCGCGGCCCGCACATGACCTCGACGGGCAAAATTGGAAACGCCTTCAAGCTGATGAAGGTGGCGGGCGCCTATTGGCGCGGCGATTCCAACAACCCGATGCTGACCCGCATCTACGGCACCGCCTTCGCCAAGCAGGAGCAGCTCGACGCCTACCTGAAGCAGATCGAGGAGGCTGAGAAGCGCGACCATCGTAAGCTCGGCCGCGAGCTCGACCTGTTCCACTTCCAGGAGGAAGGCCCCGGCGTGGTGTTCTGGCATCCGAAAGGCTGGAGCATCTTCCAGGCGCTGATCGCCTATATGCGGCGGCGTCTGGCCGGCGACTATGACGAGGTGAATGCGCCGCAGATCCTCGACAAGTCGCTGTGGGAGACCTCGGGCCACTGGAACTGGTACCGCGAGAACATGTTCGCGGCGCAGTCCGCCGGCGACGAGGCCGAGGACAAGCGCTGGTTCGCGCTGAAGCCGATGAACTGCCCGGGTCACGTGCAGATCTTCAAGCATGGCCTGAAGAGCTACCGCGACCTGCCGATGCGGCTCGCCGAGTTCGGCGTCGTGCACCGCTACGAGGCCTCCGGCGCCATGCACGGCCTCATGCGGGTGCGCGGCTTCACCCAGGACGACGCGCATGTGTTCTGCACCGAGGATCAGCTCGCCGAGGAGTGTCTCAAGATCAACGATCTGATCCTGTCGACCTACTCCGACTTCGGCTTCGAGGGCGAACTGACGGTGAAGCTCTCGACCCGGCCGGAGAAGCGCGTAGGCACCGACGAGATGTGGGATCACGCCGAGCGCGTGATGGCGACCGTGCTGAACGAGATCAAGGCGCAGAACAACCACATCCGCACCGAGATCAATCCGGGCGAAGGCGCGTTCTACGGGCCGAAGTTCGAATACGTTCTGCGCGACGCCATCGGCCGCGACTGGCAGTGCGGCACCACGCAGGTCGACTTCAACCTGCCGGAGCGGTTCGGCGCGTTCTACATCGACGCCGACGGCGCCAAGAAGGCGCCGGTCATGGTGCATCGCGCGATCTGTGGCTCGATGGAGCGCTATATCGGCATCCTCATCGAGCACTATGCCGGCAGCTTCCCGCTGTGGCTGGCGCCGACGCAGGTCGTCGTCACCACCATCACCTCGGAAGGCGACGAATACGCCAAGCAGGTGCTGGCGGCGCTGCGCCGGGCCGGCTTGCGGGCCGAGATCGATCTTCGCAACGAGAAGATCAACTACAAGGTCCGCGAGCACTCGCTGCAGAAGATCCCGGCGCTGCTCGTGGTCGGCAAGAAGGAGGCCGAGACGCATTCGGTCTCCGTCCGTCGGCTCGGCCGCGACGGCCAGACGGTGATGCCGACCGCAGAGGCGATCGCCGCGCTCGTCGACGAGGCGACGCCGCCGGATGTGCGGCGCCGCGCGCGCGAGGCGGCCTGACGCCGTAGCCCGCATGAGCGCAGAGACATGCGGGTTCACCACGAGCATGCGTGAGCCCGGATGTCGCTCCCGCCTCAGCCCTGACGGGCTCGGGCGTGCGCTCATCCGGGCGACGCGGCTAGGCTGACAGGCTGGCCACCGCACCAACCGTACGCCCTTCCCTGCCCGCCGCCTGCAGCGCCACATCGGCGCATTCGGACATGTAGAGGAACATCGTCGCGAGCATCCGCTCGATCGCCTCGCGGCCTGGAGGCAGGATGGTGATGGCGTCGTTGCCGGCACCGCCGCGGGCGAGCAAGCCCCGCTCCTCGGCGTCACGGATCAGCGTCAGCACGTGCTTGCGCGACACCGAGAAGCGGGTCGCCAGGCCGTTGATGGAGAGCGGCACGGGACTCGCCGGCGGAAACGCCTCGTTCGGGCCCGCGCTCTGCGCCAGGCTGAACAGGATCACCATGCCCGCGGTGCGTTCGGCGAACGGCTCCAGCTCGGGGGCGCCGTCGAGCACCCGCAACCCGGCGATGAAGCGGCCGCCGAGTTCGAGCACGAAGGTCTTGACGAAGGCCGGATCGTTCAACGCGGAGCGATAGGCCACGGCGGCCGGCAGCACCGCGCTCATCGCGTCGAACTGCGCGCCCCAGCGCTCACGATGCAGCATGATCAGCTTGTCCGTCGGCACCAGCGGCCGCCGCCGCCGGTCGAGATGCGGCGCCGAGGCGACCATACCGGTCGCGCGCATCAGCGCCAGCATCGCCTCGCAGCGGCCGCCGCTGCACAGGCCAAGCCTCACGCACATCTCCTTCATGGCACCGACCGTCAGGCCCAGCTCGCCCTCGCGGTGCTCGGCGAAATGCAGGTACAGCGCGACGTGCGGAAAAAGCGCCCGGGCGCGATCGCTCAGCAGCGCATTGAGGATCCGGTCGCCCCGGTACAAGCGGACGGCCGCGGCGGTCGATGCCCGCATGGCTTCGGCGAAGCCGGGCAACCCGCGCAGCCGCGTGATGGCGTCGGCTGTCGGCATCAGTTCGGTGCTCGGCATGTCAGAACGTGCAATTGAAGCGGCCCCCCGGCAGATCTCTCAGCACTATGTTTTTACCGGCCCGCGCAAGGTTCGACAATTCGGGCCGACGTTCGCGATCCGGACAGAAGGCCGCAGCCACCCCATCGTCCGCGCGTCGCATTGCGCGAGGCCCCTCAGCGCTACGTGGCCGAGTTGCAGGGATTGTCAGGCGGGCCGTGCGATCCCGCCGACAACGGTAGAAGCGATCAAAACGGCGTGCCATGGCCTCGTTGCGGGCCAGGCCGCGTGCTATCTGTCGCGTGTGCAACGAACGAGATCGAACGACGTGCCCGACGCGATTGAACTCCTGAAGACCCGCCGCTCCGTGAAGCCGCGCGAGATGAACGGCCCCGGCCCCTCTGCCGCGGAGCTCGACACCATCCTGACGATCGGCGCCCGCGTGCCGGATCACGGCAAGCTCGCGCCCTGGCGCTTCATCGTGTTCGAAGGCGACGGCCGCCGCCGCGCCGGCGAGGTGATCGCGTCGGTGTTCGCCAGGAAGCATCCGCAGGCGACCGCAGCCGAGCTCGAGGTGGAGACAAACCGCTTCATGGAAGCGCCGCTGGTGATCGGTCTCGTCAGCTTCACCAGGCCGCATCCGAAGGTGCCGGCCTACGAGCAAGAGCTGTCCGCCGGCGCCAGCGCGATGAACATCCTGACCGCGGCGACCGCGCTCGGCTATGGCGGCTGCTGGCTGTCCGGCTGGTTCATGTTCGACCGCGACGTGATGGACGGGCTCGGCCTGAAGCCGGAGGAGAAGCTCGCCGGACTGATCCACATCGGCAAGCCGACCAAGCCGAGCGAGGACCGCCCGCGCCCCGCGCTGGCCGACATCGTGACACGGTTCTGACGGGTCGAATGGAGAACCGCGACTAGCGAGGAGCATGCCATGCTCTCTCCACTTGTCATTCCGGGGCATCGCGCTGCGATGAGCCCGGAATCCATAGCCACGAGCATTCATGAAGCGCGAGCTGGCTGTGGCGCCTGTCACCGCCAAACCGGCGCCCGGGGTTATGGATTCCGGGCTCTCGCTGCGCGAGCCCCGGAATGACGTTTGGAGAGAGCTGAGGACGCCACTCGCAGCTCGGCACTCCCTACCCTCTCCTCGTCCCATCACGCCGCCTTCGATGCTCTTGCCCCGAACTGCGCCAGGAGCGCCGCAATTTCCGACGCAGGCTTGGCCGGACTGAACAGGAAGCCCTGGACCTGGTTGCAGCCCTCGGCGCGCAGCCAATTGAGCTGGTCCGAGGTCTCGACGCCCTCGGCCGTGGTCGTGATGTTCAGGCTGCGGCCGAGCCCGGCGATGGCGCGGACGATGGCGAGACAGTCGGAGCGCAGCCCGAGATCCTTCACGAAGGAACGGTCGATCTTGATCTTGTCGAACGGGAAGCTGCGGAGATAGCTGAGGCTGGAATAACCGGTGCCGAAATCGTCCATCGAGATGCGGATGCCGAGCTGGCGCAACTGGTGCAGCGTCGCGAGGTTTGCCTCGGTCTCGGCGAGCAGGATCGACTCGGTGATCTCGAGCTCGAGCCGCTCGGGCGCCAGCCCCGATTGCGCCAGCGCCTGCACCACGACCTGCACCAGATGACGGCTGCGGAACTGCACGGGCGACAGGTTCACCGCCACTGCGACGCCATCGGGCCATTTCGCGGCCTCGTGACAGGCCTCGCGCAAAACCCACTCGCCGAGCGGCACGATCAGGCCGATGTCCTCCGCGACCGGAACGAACTCCGCGGGCGAAATCATGCCCTTGTCGGGGTGACGCCAGCGCAGCAGGCATTCGAAGCCGGACACCGTGTTGGTCGCGACGTCCATCAAGGGCTGGTAGTGCAGCTCGAACTCGCCTTGCGCGAAGGCGTGACGGAGGTCCTGCTCCATGTCGCGGCGCTTCTGCGCCTGCAGGTCCATCTCCCGTTCGAAGAAACGGTGGACGCGGCCGCCATCCTGTTTCGAGCGATACAGCGCCATGTCGGCGTTCTTCATCAGCTCTTCGCAGCTCGTGCCGTCGGACGGCGATAGCGCGATCCCGATCGAGGCGCCGATCACCAGTTCGTTGCCGTCGATGTCGTAGGGCGCGCTGAGCGCGGCGATCAGGCGCGTCGCGCATTCGCTGGCATCATCGGCTCCGGTCTGCGAGACGATCACGGCGAACTCGTCGCCGCCGAGCCGCGCCGCGAGGCTGCCGCCATCCATGTTCTGCCGCAGACGGCCGGCCACCGCCTGCAGCAGGCGGTCGCCGATCGGATGGCCGAAGGAGTCGTTGACGTTCTTGAACAGGTCGAGATCGATGCACATCACCGCGATACGGTTGGCCCCGGACACGGCGCCGTCGAGCGCCTGCGTCAACCGTTGCTGGAAGAACTCGCGGTTCGGCAGGCCGGTCAGGCCATCATGATGCGCCATGTAGGCGATGCGGGCCTCGGCACGCCGCCGCTCGGTGATGTCGACGATCGCGACCAGCACCCCGTCACGCCCGTCGAACGTGATCTCGCGTCCGTAGGTCAGCACCTCGATCTCGCTGCCATCCGCCTTGCGATGCCGCCAGTCACGGTGAAACAGATTGCCGTCGGCGAGCCCGAGCAGCGCGTCGTCGAGGATCTCCCATTCCCCTGGCGGCCACAGATTCCACACGCTCATGCGCAGGAAGTCGGCCCGGCCATAACCGTAATGCCGGACCAGCGCATCGTTGACGTTGAGGAATTGCGCGGTCGCCTTATCGAGGATGCACATTGGCACCGGATTGGCGTCGAACAGCAGGCGGAACGAGTGCTCGCGCCGCTTCAGCGCCGTGACGTCGGCGATGGTCAGCGAGACGATGTCGCCGAAGGCATGCGCACCGAGCCGCAGGCTGCGGTCGTCGCAATCGAGCTCGAACTGATCGCGCTCGCCCTGGATCACCACCTTGAACAGCCGCGCCATCACCTCGGGCGTGCAGAGCATGTGCCCGCCCTGCTTCAGCCGCCGCCATTGCAGGTCTGGCGAAGGCAGCCGGAGCAGATCGGCGGCGGCCCGGTTATGATGCACGACCTGGAAATCGCAGGGCGTGCCGGCGCTGTCGCGGATGGTCGCGAGCGAGACGACGCCGTCGTCGGTGGTCGAGAAGATCGCATCGAGCAGATTGTATTGGGTCGCGCGCTCATTGACGTAGGCGCCGACCAGCGTGCTGCCCCAGCGCGAACTGGTCGGCAGCGCCAGGACATCGTAGGTCCTCACCATGCCGTCGCGCACGCAATGCGCATGGGCCAGATAAGGCTGGCGGCCCGCGAGCGCGCAATGCGCCGCCTCCGCCAGCACGGTGGCGCAATCCGGCGAGACGGCGTCGACCGGAATGTCCCAGCGCTCGTCCTGCAGCCATTCCTGGATGTAGCGGCCACTGCGTGAAATCTCCAGGTGATCCCGCTCGTTGCTGATCACCGCGATGTGGTCGGCGAGACGCCCGAGGCTGCCGAGCATCACGTCCTCATAGCGCGGCAGGGACTGGCCGGGCTTGAGCGCCGCCTGCCATTTTCGCCTGAGCACCGGGATATCGTCGAACAGATCGCTGCTGACCTTATCCAGCGTCGTCTTGGCGGCACTCATTGCATGTCCTACGTCGTCCATACTCCGCCTACAGGCGGTCTCCCATTACCCATGCGTCGCCGTGTTCTAATGAGTTGTAAAGGCGCGGAAGCTTCGTCCCGCCGCGCGCGCATGTGACGGTTTTAAGTCACCTCATGGTTATCGCTCATTAGCAACTATGACATCGGCGCGGCTGCGATCCATTGCGCAACGCAGCCGCAGGCGTCCATGGCGCCGCGCTCCCGCGGCGAATGTCCGTCCGGGTGATGCGTCGATCGGGACCCTCGTGACGTGAGGGCGCAAGGAGGACCGGACCTCGACTGAGGCCCGTGGCCCGCCTGCGGAAAAAAGATGCAGGCGGCAGGTACCACAGGTTCAGCCGGACAGACCCGGCCCTCCCAGCGCGATGGCTTTAGCGGCTGCTTCGCGTTCTCCCTGGTGCGCCGGGCTTTCTGGCCACCATCCCCACGCGAAGCTCAGGGGCCTCAACGTGAGTTGATATCAGCATCGGGATATCAGGACCGCGCGACTTGACCGTGCGCAGCGAATTGTTCGTCGGCGCGAGCACCCCCGCGCTGCAATCCACCACGCCCACCGCTCCCCGCCCCGCGTGTCGTGACGACCGCGATACGCCCCTCATCTCGGGACGGGATGTCCGAGAGGATCGGCCTGATTTGCCCAACGGCGCAAGAACTCATAAGTGCGGCAAAGTAACCCGACGGGCAGTCGGAGCTTCGCCCGCATGCGGCGTGTACCTGATTGCGGCCGAGATCCGCCGAAACTCACGCGATCAAAAATGCGAGCACCGTCCGGATTGACGAGCGACACGCGGTCATTCTCCCCGATCAACATGCGGCCGCTGACGCCTCTCTTTATCTCCATCCAACGCGAGTGGACAGAGTTGGCGGCGACGCTCATTTTGAGGAGCATGAAAACATCACCTTCGACTCCAAAACTCGAACGCTCACCGGCGCCCGGTTCGGCCTTCACCCCTGCATTCCCCGTGCTTGGCGCGTACGATCTGATCGTCAGATGGGTCAGCCGCGAGACAGCGTGGCGGTCGGCGCTGATCGACAGGCTCGATGCTCGGGACAGCGAGCTGATCGTGGATGCTGGCTGCGGCACCGGCTCCCTGCTGATGCTGCTAGGCGTCAAGGCCTCCGGAGCGCGTCTCATCGGCATCGATCCCGATGCCCGCATTCTTGATCGCGCGGCCGCCAAGCTCGCGCTCGCCAGCGTTCAGGCTGATCTGAAGCATGGGTTTCTGCGCGATGTGTGCGCGGTGATCGGCGAGGGCCAGGCTTCCAAGATCACAAGCAGTCTCGTCTTTCACCAGGTACCAATGCAGGAAAAGCGCGCCGGGCTCGCAGCCATGGTCAGGGCGCTGGCTCCGGGCGGGACTGTGCTGATCGCCGACTATGGCCTGCAACGCACCATGCTGATGCGCAGCTTGTTCAAGCTCGTGCAATGTGTCGACGGGTTCGTGGATACACAGCCAAATGCCGACGGCCTTCTCCCGCAGCTGATGCGCGAGGCAGGCTTCACCGAGGTCGTAGAGACCGACCTGTTCGCGACTCCGAGCGGCTCGATATCGATCTATCGTGGCCGCGCGCCACAGCGCGCTGGATAACCGCGACGAAACGACTTTCGTAAGATCCACGTATCGCGGAGACGTACAGATAGCTGATTGTCCTTATCGCACGCTGATGCACTACAAGAGGTGGGCGACGCTGGATCTCTATGCCGTGCTCAGCGACACCCTGCGGAGCATGGCTGAGCCCGACCAGGGACTTGTCCTCCGACTGCTCGATCACGTTCAGGCGGTTGACGAGATCTTCATCCACCATCTCGAACGGCGGACGCATGGCTACAGCGCGGCGCGCTCGGCCAAATTGCCATCCTTTGAGATACTCGAACGAACGGCGCGGAGTTCTGCCGAGTGGTATGTCACCTTTGCGGACCATCTGTCACCGCAAGACCGCGACGAGCCCATTATGTTCAGCTTTACCAACGGCGAGCCGATGACCATGACACCGGGCCAGATGCTGCTCCACGTCGCGGCGCATGGCTGCTATCATCGTGGCAATGTCGGTCTGCTGCTGCAGAAGAACGGCATCGCGCCGAACCAGGACCGGTTGACCGATTTTCTTGTGCTCGAATTGCAAAACCGCCTATGATGCCTGCATCATCAGGATGATGGGCTCATGGCCAGAGCGTCGCTTCCGCGAAAATCTGCCTCTCAAGACCGATCGCGTGCGTTGGTGGACTTCATGCTCGATGCCACTGCCCACGTTCTCAAGCAGGTGGGTTACGAGCGGGCGACCACGAACCGGATCGCGGCGGCGGCCGGCGTCAGCATCGGTTCGCTCTACCAGTACTTTCCCAACAAGGAGGCGTTGGTCGGCGCGCTGGTCGCCCGGCACAATCGCGACATGCTGGAGCTGCTTCGTATCAAGATTGAAGATTCCGCTCAGCTCAGCCTTGCAGCCAGCGTCCGCACGATGATGACCGCGATTTTGACGGCTCATCAGGCCGACGCCGAGTTGCACCGTATCTTCAATGATGAGGTCCCACGCATGGGCCAACTCGCCGAGCTCGAGCAAATCGATCGCCAGATCGTGGCGCTCGTCAGGTCGTATCTCGATCAGCGTCGTAGCGAGATCAGCGTGGAGAACATTGACGCCGCAACGCTTATCTGCGTTTCGACCATCGACAACCTCTCTCACAAGCTCGCAATCCTCTACCCCGACCCTCTCGACACACGCGCGCTCGAGTTCGTGAATGAGGTGACGCGCATGATCGTCGGCTATCTGCAAGGCGGGTCATCGGCGAGATGACGCCAGCCCGGCACGCAGGGCAACATGCCAATCGTGGTCCAGACTGCCGAGACAGCCGATGAGATGGACGCGCCGTCTCACGTCAGCCGCCTCGCCTGCATCACATGGGCTCCCGCCTCGCGCGCCCGTTCGGCCTGGGGCACACCGAGATAGCGTCCGACAATGTCGTCGCGGCTGACATCCACCAGTTCGTCGAAGCCGCATTTGCGCAGCTCGGCGGCCAGATCCGACGGGTCGAAATAGCTCAGCCAGGGCTCGCCGATCGCGGCGGTGCGTGCCGCGAGCGCGGCGACATTGACGCGGCGCGCGGGCGCGTAGTTGGCGAGTGGTTCGGTGTAGTCGAACACGACCTCCGCCGCGGGGAGCCTCGCCAGGAATGACAGCACGGCGAGCACCGCCTCGCGTCGCAGATAGGGCACGACCCCGAGCCAGTGAAAGAAGGCCGGCTCGGAGGACCGGAAGCCGCCGGCAACGAGGGCATCACCGAGATGCTGCCGTTCGAAATCGACCGGCACGAAGGTGAGCAAGTCCGGCACGGCGCGGCCTGCAGCCACGATGCGCTCCCGTTTCCAGGCCTGCGTGGCCGGATGATCGGCCTCGAACACGCGGAGCCCGCCCGCTTCGTGCGGATTGCGGAGCGCGAAAGTGTCGAGACCGGCGCCGATGATGACGGCCTGGCGGACGCCCCGCGCGACGGCTGCGGCCAGCGCATCCTCGGCGAAGCGGCTGCGCGCCGCCAGGAACAGCCGCAGCTGCTGTCTGCTCGGATCGGCCGCGGCGGCCGCAACCAATGCATCGGCATCATCGCCGAGCAGCACATGGGCGAGCGGATCGGCGAAGATGCTGGCGCCGTCGACAGTCTGATGAACGGCACGGAGAATGGCCGCTCCGAAAGCGGTCCGGCTGGGCTGTCCCGTCTGCATGACGATCGTCTCTCCCCGCGCGATGCCCGCTGTTGCAGGTGATCACCTGGTAGCGCATAATTCTAACAGTGTAAAGATAGGGATCGGAGAGCAACCGCATGGCCAGGACGGCGAAGAAGCCGCGCAAGACCTATCACCACGGTGATCTGCGCAACGCCCTGCTGACGGCGGCGCGAGAGGTGCTGGAGGAGCGCGGGCCATCGTTTCTCGGCCTGCGTGAGATCTCGCGCAGGGTCGGCGTGTCGGCTCCATCGGCCTATCATCATTTTCCAAGCCGCGACGCGATCGCGCTCGGCCTCGCCGAACAAGGCGCCGCCGGACTCGCCGCGGCTCTTGCCGCCGCGCCACCGCACTCCGGCGGCTCGCTGCTGACCTATGGCGAAGCCTATGTCGCGTTCGTGCGCGCCAATCCGGCGCTCTATCGGCTGATGTTCGGCGAGGGTTTTCCGGAAGTCTCGCAGCACAGCGCAGCAATCCGCGGCTTGCGGGCACGCAGCTACGAGATCATGAAGACGAGCCTCGAATCCCGACTGCCGGCTGCGGAGCTGCCGATCGCCGCACTGTTTCTCTGGGCGCTCGTGCATGGCCTGGGACTGTTGCTCGTCGACCGCCAGATCGTGCGCGACGGCGACCTGGAGGACGTCATCCGCCGGGTGCTGACGCTGGCCGGAACGGGACTGATGCGGCAAAGAACGATGGGAAGCGACCCTGGCTCTTCGACCGACGCGAGATGAGGACAGGCGACGCTCTCTCCGCGTCATTGCGAGCGCAGCGAAGCAATCCAGGTTGGCGGGCGGGACTCTGGATTGCTTCGCTGCGCTCGCAATGACGTGTGGAAAGAGCTTGCCACTCACCGAAGCCTTGGAGCCCGCATGAGCTCAGCGACATCCGGGTTCACAGAGGCTGCGCGTGAGAATCCGGATGTCGCTGCGCTCATCCGCTACGGCAACCGCGGAGGCGCCTCAGCGCGCGAGCACCTCGACCTCGCCGTCGACGCCGTTGACCACCGTGAACGAGCGCTCGAACACCTTGCCTTCGTTCTTGGCGATGGCGCGGTAGTCGCCTTCGGAGAGAACGACCTTCGGGAAGGCGCCGATCGATTCCTTGATCACGTCGCCGCCGGGGTTGATGACCGACCAGGCGGTGTTGGCGAGCGCCTCGCCGCCGCGGTCGCTGACGAGCTTGAGCGTGATCACTGCGGCGCGATGCGTCACGGTGACATCGGTGAGCTTGCTGGCCTGGACGCGGATGTCCGAGCGCACCACCGAGTTGGCGTCGCCATAGTTCGAGACGATGTAATAGGTTCCCTCGGGCAGCATCAGCATGTCGCCCGCCGCAACGTTCGGCACCAGCGGCGCGCGTTCGCGGCCGTCGAACTGGCTGCCCTTGTAGATCGCAAACGAGATCTGGTTCTGCGGGATCTTGCTGGAGCCGACCTTGCCCTCCAGGCGCAGGCCGCCGGCCGGCAGCACGAAGGATTCGCGATCGGTCTCCGCCTTCAGATTGACCGAGCGGACCGAGCTGACCAGGCCGAGCGCGACGTGCACCACGTAGTTGCCCGGCGGCAGCACGATGTTCGGCGTGGCGCCACGATCCTCGCGCAGCATCTTGAAGGCGCCGGTCTCGTCGGGCCGGTCGGCGAAGACGCGCCAGACCAGCCCGCCATTGATATTGGGCAGATCCTTGCCGTAGCGCGCCGAGAGCGACAGCACGCCCTGGTTCGGGGCCGCGGGCGGCGGTGCCACCGGGGGAATGGCGGCCGGTGCGCCCGGCGGGATCGCAGCGACCGGCGGCCCGGGCACGACCTGCGGCGCCGGCGGCAGAACCGGACCCGCGCCCGGCCCTGATGGCGGCGCCAGGCTGACGGCGTTGCCGGGGTCCGGCACCGATGCCGGCGGCACCGGCGGCGGCCTGTCGCTGAACAACTGCGCTGCGGCGGGAGATGCAACGAGGCAAGCCAGCGCGCATGACCAGGCGAGCGCAAGCCATAGCTGCCCGCTGCGCCGGAAACCTGGGGATCCGCGACCTCTCGTCATCATCCTGCTTTTGACCGAAAACGCGGCGAATTCAAGCCTCTACTGAGCCCCTTCCCGCGCCGCGCCGGCGTGGCGCGCGGCTTGGTCGCAGGAAGCGGGACAGACGCGGCGGCGGGAACTTCAATTCGGCGGCATCTGCTGCTCACGTCAGCCGGCATAAAGAATGCCTCTGGTACATTCGAGACCGGTGTCACGAGCCGTTGACCGACTCGCGGCACGATGGCGTGAGCGTGGAGATGACAGTGCTGGACATGTTGAAGGGACGCCGTCACAGCGGAACCGAAAGCGCCGATATCGGGCTGGGCACCATTCGCAAACCGGTGATCGGGCTGGCGCTGGGCGGCGGCGCCGCGCGGGGCTTCGCCCATATCGGCGTGATCCGCACTTTGATGGCGCATGGCATCGTGCCCGACGTCGTGGTCGGAACCTCGATCGGCGCAGTCGTCGGCGGCGCCTATGCGGCCGGCCAGCTCGACACGCTCGAGGAATGGGCGCGCAGCCTGCAGATGCGCAACATTCTCGGCTATCTCGATATCCGCCTCAACGGCTCCGGCCTGATCGGCGGCGAGAAGCTGGCCGCCCAGCTTGAAGCCTCGCTCGGCCGCATCGGAATCGAGGACCTGCCGATGAAGGTCGCCACCGTCGCGACCGAGATCCGCACCGGCCACGAAATCTGGCTGACCCATGGCAGCCTGGTCGACGCGATGCGCGCCTCCTACGCCCTGCCCGGCATTTTCGCGCCGGTGCTGATCGGCGACCGCTGGCTGGTCGACGGCGCGATGGTCAATCCGGTGCCGGTGTCGGCGGCCCGCGCGCTCGGCGCCGAGATCGTCATCGCCGCCAATTTGTCGAGCGACGTGTTCACGCATTCGACCACGATCTATTCGCACGGCCAGCCCGTCGAGGTGCCGGAGACGGTGATGGAAACCGCTCCGCCGAAGCGCCGCTTCGGCAAGCTGTTCTCGCCGGAGAAGGCCGTGAAGCGGCAGTTCTTCGGCGGCGGCGGCCGGCCGGGAATCTCCTCGGTCATGGTCGACGCCTTCAACATCATGCAGGACCGCATCACCCGTGCGCGCCTTGCCGGCGATCCGCCGGACCTCCTGATCTCGCCGCGCGTCGGCCAGATCGGCTGGTTCGATTTTCATCGCGCAGCCGATCTCATCGCGTTCGGCACCAGGGCCGCCGAACGCGCGCTGGATTCGATACAGGAGGCGATCGGCCAGCCGGCGGGCGCGGGCTCGCCGGCCAGCGGCGGAGCTACGCCGTCTTGATGTACTGACGCAGCGCTTCCTGCTCGGTCTCGTATTCGTTGACGCGCCACTTCACGACGTCGCCGATCGAGATCAGGCCGACCACGAGGCCGCCGTCGATCACCGGCAGATGACGGAACTTGCCGTTCGTCATCATCTCCATGATCTCGGCCACCGTGTCCTGCGGCCGACAGCTCACGACGCGGCGCGTCATCACGTTCGCCACCGGCTCGGTGAGCGCCGCGGCGCCGCGCTCGCCGAGCGAGCGGACGATGTCGCGCTCGGAGAGGATGCCCTCCATCCGCGTGCCCGACATCACCAGCACCGCGCCGATCTTGCGGTCGGCGAGCAGCTTGGCGGCTTCGGCAAGTGTGGTCTGGGATTCGACGCTCTCGACCTTGTGGCCCTTGGTGTCGAGGATCGCACGTACTGTCATTGCTCGTCTCCTTGAGAGGCCGATGCGCCTTCTTGAGCGAGGCGTCGTTGCGGCCGATGCCTGCAGTCGTCCGTCAAGCGGATCGCTTAAGTCACGAGGGTCAATCAACAGTCTGGCAATGCACCGATCGCGTTCCGGTTGCAGTGCCCTTGGCAGGCCGTTTTGCGTCGCAGGATCTGCACGGCAAAAACCGGCACTGCTCATTGTTCCGGAATCGTGCTCCGGTTGCAGCGGACGCAAATGATGGATGAAATCAGCCGCGCCCGCAAGCGCAGGAAAACGGCAACTAACTGTCGATAGCGTCGGACGGCAACGCAGGTGCAGCATCGTCACGCACATGCGGAACGGGATCGAACAGCGCGAACAGGATCAGCCCGGCGACGAAGCCTCCGATATGGGCCTGCCAGGCGACGTCGGCGCCCTCGGCGCCCGGCGTGATGCCGCCGATCCCGAACACGATGTTCACACCGAACCAGACCGCCAGGAAGCCCAGCACGCGCGGATTGCGCAGCGCACGCGAGAGCGACAAGGCCGGCACCTTCGCGGCCGCGACAGCGTCGCCACGGCTGAACGACAGGAAGCTGCCGCGGACGAAGGCGAAGCGCATCGCCGCCGCCATGGTGCCGGACACCGAGGCCGAGGCGCCGATCATCGGCGCCAGCGCGTGCTCGTGGGTGAGGAGATGGGCGAGCGCGCCGGCGGCCGCCGTGACCGCCATGAACAGATAGAACCTGAGCGCGCCGAAGCGTCGCGCCAGCGCGCTGCCGAACGGCAGCAGCCAGAGCACGTTGAAGCCGATATGGGCGAGATTGGCGTGCAGCAGCGAGTAGCTGACGAAGGTCCAGATCTTGGCCGGCGTGCCTCCGGGAAACGGCCCATCCATCAGCGACTGGTCGTATCGTTTCGGGACGAAGGCGAACAGGTTGATGATCAAGTCGTCCCAGTCCTCCGGCAGCAGCACGCGCAGGTGGATCACCGCGATCAGCAGGATGTAGGCGGTGAGCGCCCCCGGCAGATTGAGGATCGGCTCGCGGGCCTGCTGCAGCGGCTGCCCTTGCGTGAGATCTGACGAAGAATCCAACGGAACGCACGCCTTCGACGAGAGGAACAGACCCGTCAGATAGGCGGCTTTGGTGCGGTTACGCAAGCGCACCGGCGCAGAGTTGATGTGCGGCGCAGCGGCGCGTTGCGGCGCGGGCCGGATCTGGAAGGACTTGGAAAGAAAAGAGGGAGGGTCCTGAGAAAACCCTCCCTCGCAAGAGCGCCGGCCTTGTTGGCATCCGGGGAGCCCGGGGTTATATCCCCACCCCTCCCCGTCGCGACGACCGGACTTGTTTGACGCCGCCTTCGTGTCCTGGACCGATCGCGGCGGAGCTTTCATCGCCCGGCCGCGGTCTGATGAAACGAATTTTTAACGATCACGCCGCCGCTGCCAAGCACATCGTTAATTTAACCTTAACGCGCGGAAGGCCGGGGGAAAGCCGGCACGATCGCACCATCGGCATGGACGCTGCACCGCCCCTCCTGCGACAACAATCCAGGGAGGCGCCTGGACGAAAGCGGGACAGCGATGTCCCGACGACATCCAGTGCGCGAGGGGTCTTCAGATGAAACATCCGTCCAATCGCGAGCTCTTCGCCTATTGGAACGCCAGACGCGGCTATGCCAAGGCGCCGGAGCGCAGCGACTTCGAGCCACAGGCCGTGCGCGAGCTGCTCGGCGACATCTTCGTGCTGTCCTGCGACGCCGGGAGCGGCTTCCCGTTCCGCATGGCCGGCACGCGGCTGTGCGCCCTGCTCGGCGGTGACGTGAAGGACAAGAGTTTCCCGTCGCACTTCACGTCCGAAAGCCGCCGCGAGATCGAGGAGATCACGACCGTGGTCTGCGAGGAGACGCTGCCGGCGATCGCCGGCGTGAAGGCCGGCGCGCCGGACCGCACGATTGCCCATTTCGAGCTCCTGCTGCTGCCGTTCGCCACGCGTGCACACGAGCCGATCAGCCTGACCGGCCTGCTCGCCCCGTTCGAGACCCCGAAGGGCGCGCTGGGCCCGCTCGAGGTCGTCTCCTGGCGCTACATCCATCCCCCCGTCGAGCCGATCGTGCCGCGCGCCCTGCGCAAGCTCGCGCTTGCCCGCGGCCTGATGGTGTATGAGGGCCTGCGCTGATAGCACGTCGCCCGATCCTTCCCGCAACGCGTGCGCAACATGAACGCTTGCGGTGCTGCGATAACGCTGAATTAACCCTGTAGGATTTAGTTTCGTTGCTGGACCGTCCGGCGCTGCTAAGAGCCGGCTTTGAAGTGGCGAAACATGGCGTTGCCGAACAAAAAACTGACTCTTCCGGCCGCCGAGGAGCGCCGCCGCTTCCAGCGGGTCAAGGTCCATCTGCTCGGCCGCTACATGCTGCCGGACCGCCGTGAGTTTCCCTGCCAGGTGATCAACATGTCGCCCGGTGGCCTCGCGCTGCTCGCGCCGGGGATCGGCAATGTCGGCGACCGCGTGATCGCCTATCTCGACCATATCGGCCGCGTCGAGGGCAAGATCACCCGGATCATCGACAACGGCTTTGCGATGACGATCGGCGCCACCGCCCGCAAGCGCGACAAGCTCGCCGCGCAGCTGACCTGGCTCGCCAACCGCGACATCCTCAACCTGCCCGAGGATCGCCGCCACGACCGTATCATCCCGCGCAACCCGATCGCGGTGCTCACGCTCGAAGACGGCACCAAGATGACCTGCCGCATCATCGACATGTCGCTGTCGGGCGCGGCCATCGCGGCGGAGACCAAGCCGCCGATGAAATCGCAGGTCATGCTCGGCCGCGTCCAGGCGCGCGTGGTGCGAAATCTCGAAGGCGGCTTCGCCATCGAGTTCATCCACGCCCAGCTCGCCGAAACGCTCGAAGAGAGCGTTACCGCGCGGTAAAGCCGCAACTCCTGCAAATCCCGCAACTCTCCGGGGCACACGGCGTCCGCCACCGCGGGCGCCGTGTGCCGTTCGGCGACCGCACGCTGTGCCCGGCGCAGTTAATACGCAGCCTGAAACGCGTCGGCATGACTGCAATCACAGCGGTTTGCGGCTTAATGCGCTGCATTTGAACTAACTGCGATCGATTCAAATTTTATGCGTATTCGATTCAACAGATCTTCTAATTAGCGCCTTGTTTGAATTGGGTTTTCGTCAAATCCATCGTGGCGATTTAGCGGCAGCGAAAAATCTTTGTGAGACACATGGTCCCAACGAAAACGGGGGCCAAAATGGTCAAGCGGACGGGACAGGCGAAGGGATTGGCGGTCGCAGCCATCCTGATGGCGATGGGGACGATGGCGCATGCCGGTGATGACCGCGTGCTCTATGCGAGCCTTGGCGACACCACGCGGGCCCCGATCGGCTGGATCGAGTTCTGCACCGAGACCCCTGAGGAATGCCGCGGCGGCGCGTCGCAGCCCCGCGACATCGTGCTGTCCCAGACCGCCTGGCGCGATCTGCTAAAGGTCAATCGCTGGGTCAATGAGAATGTGAAGCCCATCACCGACATGGACCATTGGGGCGTGGTCGAGAAATGGTCGCTGCCGACCGACGGCTACGGCGACTGCGAAGATTACGTGCTGCTGAAGCGCAAGCTGCTGATCGATGCCGGCTGGCCCCGCGAGGCGCTGCTGATCACGGTGGTGCGCGACAAGAAGGGTGAGGGACACGCCGTCCTCACCGTGAAGACCGACAAGGGCGAATACGTGCTCGACAATCAGAACGAGAACGTCGTCGCCTGGACCGACACCGGCTACCGCTTCGTCAAGCGGCAGTCGCAGAGCGACCCGAACGTCTGGGTCTCGCTCGGCGACGCCCGCCCGGCGGTGGCCACCGCCAGCGCAAGGGAGCGCTAAGAGGACAACAGTTTCGAGTTACGCGACCCGGTCACATCCCCACCCCTCCCCGTCCCAGACCGGTTCGCGCGCGGCCAGGCCTCCCCCAAGGCCTGGCCGCAACTTTTTTGGGCGGGTGGCCCGACAATCCGCGGGGCCGATTCTCTTCACCCGTTAGAAAGCCGCCCCATTGCGTTGGCGCGGGAGCCGGATTCATGCGGACCGATCGGCTGCCCTGGATGCCCCGATGCTGGCCTCAAGCTCTGGCGGCGTCGCGAGGTCCAAAATTTTTCCTGACCTGACCCAAGGAGTCCGCCGTTCCATGCGTCTCACTGGGTGAATGCCGGGAAAATCCCTTTCCCAGTGTCCGGTGTATGGGGTGGAACGACCATGGCAGGGATAGGTCACATGCGAGCGCGGTCCTGGACGGGACGGGCCGAAGGGCCGGGTGACGGTCCGAATTGTCATGCTCGATCCTGTCGGCCCTGAGGAAACGACATGGGGGGCGTCATTCAGCGTGCGACAGCAGGGGCGACTGAGCCGTCGAGCGGCGAGGCCACGGATGACGACCTCGTCCGTCTGGCCACGCAGGGCAACCGCGCCGCGTTCGAAGCCTTGCTGCGGCGTCATTACGACCTCATGCACCGCGTCGCCTGGCGCATGACCGGCTCCCGGACCGACGCGCAGGACATCTGCCAGGACGTCTGCTGCGCGCTGGTGGAACGGATCGCGTCCTTCAGGGGCGAGGCCAGGTTCACGACCTGGCTGATCGGAATCGTGCGCAACGCCTGTCATGACCACCCTCGGCGCCATTCGACATTGGCGCGCCTGAAAGGCCACCTCGCCGTGCTTGCGAGAATGGCGGCGCTGCCCGATGGCAGGGATCTCTTCCGTCGCAGCTGGCTCGCGAGCGAGCTGGCGCAGCTGTCGCCGCTGCTACGCGAGACGGTCGTGCTCGTGGTCGGCGAAGGCATGACGCACGCGGAGGCGGCCACGGCCCTCGGTGTCTCCGAGTCGACGATCTCCGGCCGCATGCACGAGGTGAGGCGACGAGCAGGTCTCGCGAAGGACATCAGCGATGAGCTCTGATCACGACATGAATCGTTTGCCCTCTCCCCCGCCGCCTACGCCGGACGCACGTGATGCGGCTGTGCAACAGGCGCTGCTGCGCTTCGATCGAAAAAGCGCGGGGAACGTCCAAGGAATCGCGACCGACATCCGTCTCATCGAGCGAACCGCCGCGTCCCCGCGGCCGTCACGCGAGAGACCTGTCATGAAGCGAACGCGATATCTCCTGGCTGCCAGCCTGGCCTGTGTTGTTGCCGGATCGGGCGCCTATCTCCATCTGGCGCGGTCACCGCAGTTGGCGCACTTCGCTGCGCCCGTCGAACAGAAGGTGGCGAGCAACGAGGTTGCTCAGGCTGAGCCGACGGTCCAAGCAAAGAAGGAAAGCGAAAACCAGGACCGGCCACAAACGCGAGTCCAAACCGTCACTCCGGCCGCAAAGCCCAATCTGGAAGCCGCTGCCCCTTCGGCAGCCGCGGCGCCGCCTCCCGCCAAGCCGCATGTGGAAAATCAGGCCGCCCGCCTGTTGGTTCCGCAGGCGCCTTTCGCGACGGGCCGGGTGCAGGGTCCCCTGCAGGGGACACCGTCGCCTTATTCCGCTCGGAGCCGCGCGGACTACATGATCGATGACGGATTCAACCGCGTTTCGCCGCCAGCCTATGCCCAGCAGATGGCGCCGGCCGAAAGCCTGCGCGACCACACACAGCGCGAGCGCGTTCCTGGCGTGTCCGAGCCTGTCGGCCGCGACCAGTTTGCCAATGCGCCGGAAAACGCCTTCAAGGTCGCGCGCGATGCACCGGTCTCGACATTCTCCATCGACGTCGACACGGCGTCATACGCATTCGTCCGCGCACAGCTCAACCGCAATGTCCTGCCGCCGGCCGCGTCCGTTCGGACCGAGGAGCTGATCAATTACTTTCCCTATGACTATGAAGCGCCCGCATCGCCGGACGAGCCGTTCCGGGCCAATGTGGCCGTGTTTCCGAACCCTTGGGCGGAAGGCCGCAAGCTCGTTCGCATTGGCATCAAGGGCTATGCGCTGCAACAGACAAACCGGCCGCGCGCGAATCTGGTTTTCCTGATCGATACATCGGGTTCGATGCAGCCGCCGAACCGGTTGCCGCTCGTGAAGCAGTCGCTCGCCATGCTCGTGACCCAGTTGCAACCGGAGGACCGCATCGCGATCGTCACCTATGCAGGGAATGCCGGAACGGCGCTTGAATCCACTTCGGTATCCGAGAAAGCAAAGATCCTGGCGACGATCGACCGGCTGGAGGCCGGCGGCAGCACGGCGGGCGCCGAGGGCATCAGGCGGGCGTATGCGCTCGCCGAGCAGAACTTTGACGCAAGCGGCGTCAACCGCGTCATCCTCGCGACCGACGGCGATTTCAATGTCGGGATCACCAACAAGGATGAATTGAAGGGTTTCGTCGAGCGTCAGCGCGAAAAGGGCATTTTCCTGTCCGTGCTCGGCGTTGGTGCCGGCAATTACAATGACGCGCTGGCCCAGACGCTCGCGCAGAACGGAAACGGCGTCGCCGCCTACATCGATACGATCAACGAGGCGCGCAAGGTCCTGGTCCAAGAGGCAAGTTCGACGCTGTTTCCGATCGGCAAGGATGTAAAGATTCAGGTCGAGTTCAATCCAGCAGCCGTCGCCGAATATCGGCTCATCGGCTACGAGACTCGACTTCTCAATCGTGCCGATTTCACAAACGACAAGGTCGACGCTGGCGACGTCGGCTCGGGGCAAACCGTGACGGCGCTCTACGACATCGTGCCCGTCGGCGGGCCTCGGACGGTCGACGATCTCAGATACGGGGCGCCTGCCCCCGCGAGCGGCTCGCCGTCGCCGACCGAATATGCCTTCGTCAAGATCCGTTACAAGCTGCCGCGATCCGATCGAAGCACGCTGATCAGCACACCCGTCGATCGCGGATCCGAAAGCGCTCGGTTCGAGGACGCGCCGCTCGATGCCCGCTTTGCGACCGGCGTGGCCGCGTTCGGCGAGATTCTACGTGGTGGAAAGCACACCGGACAGTTCGGCTACGACGACGTGCTGCGTATCGCCTCGGCAGCACGCGGAGACGATCCTTACGCCTATCGCGCCGAGTTCCTTCAGCTGGTGCGCGCGGCCAAAACCGCGAGCGCAATGCAGCCGCTGCGACCTTAATGGATGTGCGATTCTCGACCACGGCATCGGTACGCAACTTGCGACCAGCGCAGGCGAAAAGGGTCGGACGACTGAAATTTGTCAACGCCCTCGGTCGCGGCTAGGCCACCAAGGCCTGGCCGCAACTTTTTTTGGCCTTGCTCGGCAGATATGTCGCAGTCGGGGCGCGGCGTGGGCCGCCAACCTTGTTTTCCCTCGATGGTCGGGTTTAGGTTGTCGGCATGATGATGATCCTGCGAAGCGCGACCGTGCTGGCGGCGGCCCTGACCCTGGCGAACTGCTGCATGTCCGGGACCGGCTGCTCCGGGCCGATGGCCTCGGCCAACACGCCCGCGGCGACGCCCGCCATGGCGGCGACGCCGGTTGCGGCCGGCCCGCAGCCGCAGGCGGCCGACTGGGATGGCCGGGTCGCCTCCGAGACCGACACCGACATGGTGATGGAGCCGGACATCGGAACCGCCCGCAAGCCGGCCAGGCGCCGAGGCGATTCCCGGGTCGACGTCATGTCCGCGCAGTCCAGCTCCGGCTCACGCGGCCGCATGAGCTGGGAGGAGGAACAGGCTGCCGACCTCGCCGACGAGGCCCGTCTGAAGCAGAAGCTCACGATCTGCCGGAACTGCAATTCGGGCCAGTAAGCTCCTGATCAGTTGACCCTTTTGCGGAGCGTCGCCGCGGCCGATCGGCGGCCGGAAGCTTGCCGCGGCATGGCCGCGCCGCACTCTTTCGGGGTTGCGGGCCTCGCTTTTGTCCGATTTGCTCACCAAATCTTTACGATGAGGTTTGTCCGTTCAGCGCACGCCTGCGCCGAACGGTCCGCGTTTGATTTCTCGAATGTCCCCGCCTCCCGCATTTTCTGCGGAGAGGACTGCGAAGTCTTTTCGATTGGGTGGTTTCGTGATGAATCCTGTGACGCGCGACACCAGTCGCTATGCTGACACGACCCGGCCGGGTCCAACGCGGGGCCAACCGATCGCCCTCGCCGCCGCAACGCTCGCGGTGATCATCGCCGGTATCGGCGGCATTGTTCTCTGGCGAGCCTATGGCGGCGCTCCGGTCGAGGTCGACCGCGGTGCGGTCACGCGGCAACTGCAGGCCCGCACGGTGCAGGCCTCCGAGCAGTTGGTCGAGAAGACCAAGGGGCTCGAAGCCACCCAGCAGGAATCGATCGATCAGTTGCAGCTGATGCAGGAGCAGTTGCAGAGCATGCGCCGCCTGCTCGCCGCCCAGCAGGCCGACACCAAGCGCCTCTCGGACCAGGTCTCGACGCTGAAGGAGTCCATCGACGGCCTTCGCCAATCCTTCGCCAGCACCCAGAGCTCGGAGCAGGCCGCTCCCGCTCCGCGTAACCGCAGCATCCGCGCCCGGTCTCACGCCAGCCGCAGCGCACATCGGGGGCGTCGCAGCCGATCCTGAACGCGACGTCGCGTCGCTCTGACAGTACAAATCCTGCCGAATTTTCCCGGGGTCTTGTGAAGTGCTTCACAAAGCCGGACACGGATTCAGGCCATCCTGTGGTCACCGGATGGCGAGCCAATTTCAGGATGGCGCAGGGCCAATTTCAATATCCGGGGCTGGCAAGGCCGTTGGCGCCATACTGCGCCGACGGCCTTGTTCTTTGTCAGGATGCATGAACGCGGCGCGCCATCCGCGCGCGCTCGCAGTTCCTGGACGGCTCTCCAGCTGGTGACTTGCTTTTCGGCTGCCATTCCCGGCTCAATGCACCTCGCAATCCGCAGAGGAGCCTTCATGTCCGTCGATCCCGCGCTGACCTCCGATATCATCGGGCTGACCAAGGTCGCCCCCTTCTCCCGGCGCGGCTTCATGACCGCCTCCGCGGCCGTGACGGCGGGCTACACGCTGGCTGCTGGCCCGGTCCGAGCCGAGGCCATCACGACGGATAGCAACGGCCTCAACGCGGGAGACGCCAGGATCAAGGTGGGAGATGGCGAGATGCCCGCCTATTTCGCCCGCCCCGCAAGCGCCAGCAACCCGCCGGTCGTGCTGGTGGCGATGGAGATCTTCGGCCTGCACCAGTACATCAAGGACGTCACGCGGCGTCTGGCCAAGCTCGGCGCGTTCGCCGTGGCCCCGGACTACTACTTCCGCGCCGGCACCGACCTCACCAAGATCACCGAGATCAAGGACCTGCTGCCGATCGTGAATGCCAAGCCGGATGCCGAGCTGTTGTCCGATCTCGACGCCACCGTCGCCTGGGCAAAATCGCAGGGCGGCGACACCTCACGCCTGGGTATCGTCGGCTTCTGCCGCGGCGGCCGGACCGTGTGGGAGTATGCCGCGAAAAGCGCCGCGCTGAAGGCCGGCGTCGCGTTCTACGGCCCGCTGATCGATCCGCCCAATCCGGCATGGCCGAAGAGCCCGACGCAGCTCGCGCCCGAGATGAAGGCCCCTGTTCTCGGTCTCTATGGCGAAGCCGATACCGGCATTCCGGTCGCCAGCGTCGAGGCGATGAAAGCCGCGCTCGCGGAGAACAAGAAGACCGCGGAGTTAAAGATCTATCCCGGCGCGCCGCATGGCTTCCACGCCGACTACCGTCCGAGCTATCGCAAGGACGCAGCGGAAGATGGCTGGGCACAGATGCAGGCGTGGTTCAAGACCTACGGCGTGCTGGGCTAAGCAGCGCACCAAGGCCGTCGTCCTCGGGCCAGTCGAGCGCCCGTGGACCCGCGCCCTGCACGCGAGCTGATCAGCTCAGCGCAGCCGGCGATCGCCGCGGCGGATCTTTGCCGGCTGCCGAGCGCCTCGCTCGAGCTCCCAGGCCATCCAGACCAGCGCGGCGCCGAGGCTGACGACGACGCCCATGAAAACCAGCGTGAGTTCGGGGGATGTAAGTGAGTTCATCATGCCTGTTTCCATGCAAGCGTTGCGCCAGCTCTCTCTCCGTCGCCGCTCGTCCAGCGCAGCGACAATGATGGTGACGAGTTGTCGTTAACGTGAAGTGATCAGCTAACTCATCACTCCCGCGCCGGTTTCACCGTGCGAGGGCTCACTCGCAAACTTCGATGGGGCGAGTCCGCCAGCCGTGCGCTGTCCGCACGCGCTTGCGGGCGACATAGCAGCCGCCGAGGTCCTCGTAGGTGTAGGGGTAGTAGTAAGGATATCCGCCGCCGTAGTAATAGGGATAGCCGAACCCCAGACCGAAGCCGAAGCCCGGACCAAACCCGCGGTGAAATCCGCCGTGGTAGAATCCGCCGCCGTGGAAACCGCCGGGCCCATGTGCCGATGCCACGCCGGGGACCATCCCCAGCGCCATCACGCCACCTGCCAGCAATCCCATCCATGTCCTGCGCATCGATCTGTCTCCAAATTCAAACCGGCCAAACAAACAGCCTGCAATGAGGCCATCATTGCAGGCCGATGCTTAAAGCCTGATTTGGAACAGCTCGCGGACACGTCTGCTCACATCTGCGCGATGTCGTGTCTGCCAATGCCCACAGCTTGGCTGGCAACAATCAGCAACCGCGGCAGATGCTCTTGACCTTCTGATCGACCTTCCGGTTCTCCTGCTGGATCGCGGCATCGTCAGTGGAGTCCCCGGTTCGGTTCGGTCCGGTAGCCGACGTGCCGCCGGCTGCGCCGCGACCTGAACCGGTCGTCACGCCCGATGACCCGCTCGCGCCGGAGCCGGAGGATTGCGCCGTGCCGAGGCTGTTGGTGCCGTTCGCATCGGTCGCCCCCGGCTGAGACAGCTGCGCGCCATTACCGGCGGCGTTGGGATTGCCCTGCGTGTTGCCGAGGCCGGCCGCGCTGCCCGAGGACGCGCCATTGACGCCGCCGCTTCCGATCCCCGTCGTGCCGGCGCTTGGCGCGCCGACGTTGCCGGTCCCGGATGCCGTTCCGCTCGTTGCGCCCGCTCCACTCGTGCTGCCCGTCGTTGCGCCGCCTGCGGCACCGCCGCTCGCAGCACCGCCGGTGCTGGCTCCTCCACCCGCGCCTCCGCCGCTACCACCGCCACCTCCTCCGCCGCCGCCCTGGGCGAACGCGGCCGTCGCCGTGGTGAGGCCTGCGATCACGATCAACGTACCCAGTGAAAATCTCGCCATCGGACGATCTCCCTTTACACCTCAACCCGAGCGGACAGACCGTGTTCCGGAACGAAACGGACGCGGAGCGGATTGATGGCGCGAGGAGAGCAAGGGGCCGTGCGCAAGCTGATCGCCTTCGACGAGGATACTTTCGACAAGCTGAAGCAGCTCGGCCGCGATCAGATGCTGAGCCTGCAGGATCTCGCCGACGAGGCGTTCATGGATCTGCTGGAGAAGCACGGCGTGCCGGCGGATTTGAAGGACGCGCTGCGCAAGAGCGCTGCGGAGGAAGGCGGCGGCGCCAGCAAGCCTGAGCGGAAGCCGAAGAGAAAAATCAACGGCGGCAAAACGAGCGGCAGCGAAGTCGAGCGCAGAGCAAAGACCAAGCCGAACAAGAGGAGCAGGATTTCAGCATGACCACCGACCCCGATCCGTTCGAACAGGGCCAGCGCGCCGCGCGGGAGAACATCCCGGCCGAGGCCAATCCGTATCAGGACGGCTCCGACCAGCACGCCTTGTGGGCGAGCGGCCATGAGCGCGTGGCGAGCGCGGCCGAAGCAGGCGAGTCCGAGGGGACCTGAGCGGTCAGCCGATCTTCTTCAGGCCCTTGGTGTAGCGCGGCCCCTTGGCCACGTAGGCCTTGGCTGCGATCCCCATGCGCTCCACTTGCGCCGGCTCCAGCGTACGCACGACGCGCGCGGGAGCGCCGATGATCAGCGAGTACTCCGGAAAGTCCTTGCCTTCGGTGATGATGGCGCCGGCGCCGACGACGCTGCCACGGCGGATATGGGCGCCATTCATGATGATCGAGCCCATGCCGATCAGCGCGTCATCCTCGACGGTGCAGCCGTGCAGGATGACGTTGTGGCCCACCGTGACGTTGCGGCCGACGCGCAAGGGAAACCCGGGATCGACGTGACAGGTGGCATTGTCCTGGATGTTCGAGCTCTCGCCGATCTCGATCCAGTCATTGTCGCCGCGAATGACCGCGCCGAACCAGACCGTGACTTCCTTCGCGAGCTTCACGCGGCCGATCACCGTCGCATTGTCGGCGATGTAGTAATTTCCGTCCGCCGGCAACTCGGGCGCCTGCCCGTCGAGTTCGTAGATGGCCATCGCGATCTCCCATTCGCGAGAGACCTTGGCACAGGCAGCAGCGCGAATTCAAGCAAGCGGGCCGCGGCGATGGAACTAGGCCAGCACGCCTGCGGCGCGCAGGGTCATCACCACGAAGGTGCCGCACATCATGCTCCAGAAGCCGGCGATCACGGTCGCCAGCATCACGAACTCGAACCGCCGGCGCTCGATGCGCGCGCCGCGCAACGTGTTGCGCATGATGATGAAGGGCGCGGCGAACACCAGGAACGGCACCGCGGCAAAGCGCCGGGGCGTGACGCCCTCCTGCAGCAGCTCGAACCCGGGCGGACGTTCGGCATAGACCTGATAACCGCTCGCCAGGGCACCGGCCAAGGCAAATCCGATCAGGAGCGAGAACAGGGAATTGAACGCTTCTGCCGACATCGAACGCACCCACACACACTTGCAGCACTGCCCAACGTCGGTTTGGCAAAATCCGGCTCGGCGCGCCACATTATCCTTAAGAAACGGTTAATGATGGCCGCGTGGCTCGCATGTGCCCACCGGTAAGATTTTGAAGACAAGCGGCATCGGCGTGGCATAGTCGCCGGTGATTCGGCCGTGAGATCCCCCTGCCCGCCATGACGATGTTTTCGGTTCGCAGTGCCCGCCCTTCGAACGGACATGGCCATGCCGTGCCGATCGTCGTGGGGTGCATGTTGGCGGCGTCGGCCGTAGCGGTCGTGGCCTATCTGCTGTGGCCGACCTGGCGGGCCGCGGCCTTCAAGGGCCCCGAGCGTCTGCCCGTCAGCATCGGCGGCACGATCTTCAACGTTCCGTCCGCAGCCATCCGGGTCAAGATCCAGCGCCATACCGGGCCACAGGAGCGTGTCGATCTCGGCTTCGACTATCCGTCGCTGACGCCGCCGGAGGCCCCGCATCACGTCAGCGCCGACCAGATCGATCAGGCGCCGCATCCGATCGATCGCATCTTCGTATCGATCTCGGCGCATCACGATGCGATGTCGCCGGAGACGCGGCTGAAGACGATCTATCCGCGCTATCTGAATCCGTCGGGGATCGCGGTGCAGGACGGTCTCACCATGCGCGGCTTTCGCGCAGGCACGCCTTACGATGTCGAGGACCTGTTCGTGGGTGAGCAGCCCGCGCTGGTCGCCCGCTGCACCCGTGACGCCGCCACGCCCGGCATGTGCCTCAGCGAACGACGCATCGAGAGTGCCGATCTCGTCTTCCGCTTTCCGCGCAGCTGGCTGTCAAACTGGCAGGACGTCGCCGCGGCCATGGAGCGACTGACCGCACAGATGCATGCGGTGAAGTAGTCGGGCGAGTAGCTCGCGCAACGACCACGTGCGCTGGTTAAAGCGGAAACTATTCCCACGAGTCATTCCGGGGCATCGCATAGCGATGAGCCCGGAATCCATAACCACAGGCCGCATCGTATCGCGGGCAGTACGCCGCACATGTCTTCGACAAATAACCGCTGGTGGTTATGGATTCCGGGCTCGCGCTGCGCGCGCCCCGGAATGACGAAGAGATCACGCGCGTGAACTGAGCACGCGTTACTCGACGAGGTCGTCTTCCAGGATGGCCATCTGGAACTGGAACGAGCGATCATCGTCCTCGTCGTCGACGAACAGCACGCCGATGAACTCCTCGCCGATATAGACCTCGGCGGAGTCTTCCTTCTTCGGCCGCGGCACGACGCGGATCTTGGGATTGCCGAACACGCGCTTCAGATACGCGTCGAGCTTCCTGACTTCCTGAACGTCCACGGTGATCTCCAATCGACAGCGAGGTTTGCAGATGATGCGGACGTCGCAAGCGCGAACGTCCGTGCCGTTATGAGTTCGGCGCGTCGGTCCATTGATCGAGGCAACATGGACCGGCGATGTCGAACGACCTGAAAAGGGACGCCGTGGATCTCACATTCATTCCGCCAACACAAATGCCGGATCGTCAAATCCACAGACCGCCATGTGTTGGCACGAAATTCCCTGGATGAGAAGGTCTTGACTTCGCGATCGCCGGACGGCGTCCGCGTTCAGATGCCGATGGCGTTGATCATCTGGTCCATGGTGCGCGACGGCTCGGCGCAGCCGGCCTCGCCGACGATCTTCGCCGGCACGCCCGCGACGGTGACGTTGTTCGGCACCGGCTTCACGACCACCGATCCCGCTGCGATGCGCGCGCAGTGACCGACCTCGATGTTGCCGAGCACCTTGGCGCCGGCGCCGATCAGGACGCCGTGACGAATCTTCGGGTGACGATCCTCGTTCTCCTTGCCGGTGCCACCGAGCGTGACGCCGTGCAGGATGGAGACATTGTCCTCGATGATGGCGGTCTCACCGCAGACGAAGCCGGTGGCATGATCGAGGAAGATGCCGCGGCCGATACGCGCCGCCGGATTGATGTCGGTCTGGAACACCGCCGACGATCGACTCTGCAGGTAGAACGCGAAGTCCTTGCGGCTCTTGCGATGCAGCCAATGCGCGAGGCGGTGCGTCTGCAGCGCATGGAAGCCCTTGAAATAGAGCAAGGGATCGATGAAGCGCGAGGTCGCGGGATCGCGGTCGTAGACCGCCACGAGATCGGCGCGGAACGCGTGGCCGAGATCCGGCTCGTCGCGCAACGCGTCATTGAAGGTCTGGCGGATCAGGTCGCCCGACAGCGCGGAATGATCGAGGCGATCGGCGACGCGGTGGACGACCGAGTCCTCGAGCCGGCTGTGATGCAATACCGTCGAATAGATGAAGGTCGCGAGTTCGGGCTCGCGGCGGACGATTTCCTCCGCTTCGTGGCGGATCCGATCCCAGATCGGATCGAGCGTCGCCAGCTTTCCGCCCTGCGGACTGGTCTGATGCATCACCATGGCTGCTTCTCGCACGTTCACTGGGCAGGCATTATAGCACGGGGCATGGAATGATGTCCTCTGCAGGCTGCGTGAGCTCGATCGTCCATTCCATCCAGCCTTGGTCCCAGAGAGCACGGGATTGAGACATTTCCGTTACGCGACGGTTCCGCCGCCCGCCCCCCTGTGGCCCGGCCGGATCAAGGTGGGCAGCAGGAACCGGAAATCAAGCGCCATCGCTCGGAATGAACCGCGCCGATCCGGACGAAAAATCAGGTCGATCGGCCGCGGGGTACCGGGAGCGCGGCAAAAAGGAACCACACGGCGTCGAAAGCCGGCTGTCCCCCGCGCGATCACGGGTTCGGCTTTACCATCCATCACGCTGCGTCTATTGATGAATATCGCCTTGACCATGTTTTGGCCATGGTGCTCCGAACGGGGGACGCAGGCATCAGTAACGCTCAGATCCTGGACGAACGCGCTGCCGAGGCCGGAACGGCCTGGCTCCCGGTCATCGTCATCCCCCTCTTCCTGGTCGCGCCCGCGCTGTGGAACGGATACCCGCTGCTGCAGTGGGACACCGGAGGCTATCTTGCGCGCTGGTACGAAGGCTATCTGGTCCCGAGCCGCTCGACCGTGTTCGGCCTCTATTTGCATTGGGGCGAAGGCTCGAGCTTCTGGCTCAATCTCGGCCTGCAGGCGCTGGCGACCTTGTGGATCCTGCAGCTCACTTTGCGCGTGCTCGGACTGGCGCAGCCGCTGCGGCTGTTGTGGATCGGCCTGCTCTTGATCCTGACCACGGCCCTGCCCTGGCTCGCCAGCATGCTGCTGACGGACATCTTCGCCGGCCTCTCGGTGCTGGCGCTGTACATCATGGTCACCCAGGCGCGCCGGACCACGGTGCTGGAAAAGGCGGCGCTGTTCGGCTTCGTCGCCTTCGCCTCGGCCACGCATAGCGCCACGCTGGGCGTGCTGTTCGGGCTCTGCTGCGTCGGCTGGATCGCCTATCCCTGGATGCGGCGGCAGATCGCGCTCTCCGGCCTGATGCAGGCCAGCATGACCATCGTGGCCGGCGCGGCCATGCTGCTGGCGGCCAATTTTGCCTTGTCCGGCCAGTTCGCGTGGACGCCCGGCGGCACCGGCGTCGCCTTCGGCCGCATGCTGCAGGATGGCATCGTCGCGCAATATCTGAAGGACCATTGCGCGCAGGAGAAGCTCAAGCTCTGTCCCTATCGCAACGAGCTGCCGCCCACCGCCGATGACTTCCTGTGGGGCAACAGCATGTTCAACAAGCTCGGCCGCTTCGAGGGCATGAACGAGGAGATGGGCTTCATCGTGAAGCGGTCGCTCGCCGCCTACCCGCTGTGGCAGGCGAAGGCGGCGGCGTTGGCCACGGCCGATCAGCTGGTGCATGTGGCGACCGGCGAAGGCACCAGCGGCTGGGTGCCGCACACCTATGGGATCATCGAACGCTACATCCCCTCGCAGGTGAAGCAGATGCGCGCCGCGCATCAGCAGCATTGGGAGATCAATTTCGCCGTCGTGAACTGGCTGCACGTCCCGGTCGCGCTCGGCTCGATGCTGGTGGTGGTGGCGATCGCCGGACACGCGATCTGGCGCCGGCGGCGCGACGACATCACCCTGCTTGCCGTCACGGTGACGATCGCCCTGCTCGGCAATGCCGTGATCTGCGGCGTCATCTCCGGCCCGCACGACCGCTATGGCGCCCGGCTGGTGTGGATCGCCACGTTCACGGCGCTGATTGCCGTGGCGCGCTGGTTGAGCGGCGAGCGAACCGACGCAACAGCGGCGGCGATGACGTAGCCCGCATGAGCGGCAACCGGCGCCGCGAGGCGACGGCGAAAGCGGCACGCGGTGTCACACGAACTCTGTCGGAGACCCCGGGGTCGCGGCACTCGCCCGGGCTACGTGGTCACCGACGCGCGAGAAAATCGATCACGCCGGCCTTGTAGACCTTGTCGCCGACGGCGCGCATGTGGTCGCGGTTGGGAATGTCGAGCACCTCGGCGCCGGGAATCAGCGCACCGAGAGCTGGCCCCGAGCCCGAAACCTCGTCGGTCGTGCCGACCGCGACCAGCACCGGCACCGCGATCCGGCCGGCGTCCTGCCGGGTGATCAAGCCGCGCGAGCCGCGCATGCAGGCGGCGAGCGCGAGCCGGTCCGAGCGTGTCTGGTCGGCAAAGGCGCGGAAGGTGCGGCCGACGGGATCGGTGACCTCGTCGATCGAGGCCGCCTCGAGCGCGGCCGCGACGTTCTCGCCGGGACCGCCGCCCTCGATCATCGCCATGCCGATGCCGCCGAAGATCGCCGAGCGCAGCCGCTGCGGCGTGGTCAGCGCGATATGCGCGGCGATGCGGCCGCCGAGCGAATAACCCATCACATCGGCGCTGGAGAGGCCCAGATGATCCATCAGCGCGGTGACGTCGCTTGCCATCTCGGCGATCGCATACTGCTTCGGATCGTACAGCTTGGCGGATTCGCCATGGCCGCGATTGTCGAGCGCGATGACGCGGCGGCCGGCCTTGCGCAGCTCGGTGGTCCAGCCCGGATAGATCCAGTTGACGTTCTTGGTCGAGGCGAAGCCGTGAACGAGCACGATCGGATCGCCCTCCCCCTCGTCGATGAAGGCGATTTCAACTGCGCCGTTGTGGAAGCTCGGCATCGCTTATCCCGGAATGTGCAATGAGGGTCGGTGCGACCGCAGTCTAGCCGCAGGCCACCGGCGCCACCAGTTCGGGGCGTGCCGCGGCCGCCTGCATCCGGCGCAGACGGCGTCGCTTGCCGCGGTCGATCCAGGCCTGCGTCGCGCGCTCCGTTGTCGCCTTCAAGGACGCGACGAAGCCGAACAGCGACATCAGCGCGCCGAACAGCCACAGTGCAAGATTGAACGCGCCGGCGGTCAGCAGCAGCGCGCCGCGCCCGAGCAGCTTCAGGATGGCGCGGGTCTGTCCACCCTTGGCCTCGGCCAGACGGGCGGCGCGCGCGACGTCCTTTGGGCCTTCGGCGAGCTTGAGCGAATCAAGTGCGCCGCGGGTGCCGGCCTTCTCGGTGATGCGGCCGACATCCTTGCCGAGCCGGATCAGCGCACCGGCCTTCTCGGCGCGGAACGCGGCTCGGATCGCGGTCGCGGTCTCGCCCGGCCGCAGCACCGAGCCTGATGCGACGGCCTGCTGCAGCAGCGGCGCGTCGACCACCTCGCGCGCCGACCGCCCGGCCCACGCGGCGAGTCCCTCGCCGAGCCGGCCGACCTTCCGCGCATCCTTGACCAGGGTCAGACCGGCCCGGACCGGCGCCGCGCCACCGGCGGAGACATAGGTCGCCGCGGTCACGGCAAGACCTGCGGTCGCAAGCCCGAGCACGAGCCGGTCGGTCTCCTCGCCCATCACCAGATGCTTGCCTTCGCGGACGGCGTCGCGGATGTCGCCGAACACGAACAGATCGCCGGCTACCGTGCCCGACAGGCTCGCCACGTCATCCGCCTGGCCCGTGACGAGGCCGGTCGCGAACCGCATCGCGACCGCGGTCGGAGCCTTCTCGGCGGCCACCGCGTCGCTCACCCGCTGGACCAGCGCCGCATCGAGCGCAACTCGATGCTCACGCGCCAGCGCGACGAAACTTTCCGCGAGATCGGGATCGCCGGCCGCGAGCGCCTCCTCGATCTGGCGCGCAACGAGCGCCGAATCGCTTTTGAGCAGTACTGCGATCTGCAGGTCCGACAGCCGTGCCGGATCCTCCTGCGCCGCAATCACGGCGCCGGCACGATAGGCATGCGGCCACCACGCCGCGCCGACCGCGGCACTGGCGAGCAGCCCGGCCACGGCCAGGACGATTCCCGGTTTGATTCGCTGAGGGATCACGTCGCCTTCACGTTTTCGCGCGCCGACACTGCCGACAAACATAGGATGCCCGGTCCGGGACACAACGGCCCCGACGAAAGAAGGGCTTCTCGGAAGGCCCCGCTTTGTGTCGAATCCACAGGCCAGAACATAACGGCGTGCGTTGCACCAGACGCGGGTTCCCAACACTAGGAATTGGCCTTAAGGCTCAGTATGGTCGCGCCGTTTTCGACGCGCGCGGCCGTGCGACCGCCGCTGGTGCTACGCCGTCGTGCTGACCGTCTACACTCCCGCTGCCCCTCGAGGTGAACCCGATGGCCGATAACATCGTCCCGCATTTCCACAACGATGCCGGTGTCCCCGTCATCGAGATCGGCTCGCATGAGTTCATGTGCGTGGGCGCCAATCCGCCGTTCGATCACCCGCATGTGTTCCTCGATCTCGGCAACGACAAAGAGATCATCTGCCCCTATTGCTCGACGCTGTACCGCCATGCGCCGGATCTCGCCGCCGGCGAGGCGCGGCCGCCGGAATGCGTGCTGAAGGACGTCGCCTGATCGGCGTAACGTGACACTGCGTACCGTCTATGTGGCGGGAGCCGGGATCGGCGGCCTGACGGCCGCGCTCGCGCTCGCCGCGAAGGGCTTCCGCGTCGTCGTGCTGGAAAAGGCCGAGCGGCTCGAAGAGGTCGGCGCGGGCCTGCAGCTGTCGCCGAATGCCAGCCGCATCCTGATCGATCTCGGCCTGGAGCCGCGGCTCACCGCGCGCGCCGTGGTGCCGGAGGCCGTGAGCATCATGAGCGCGCGCGCCGGCGGCGAAGTCGCGCGCCTGCCGCTCGGCGAGGCCGCAAGCCAGGCGGCCGGTGCGCCCTATTGGGTGATCCACCGCGCCGATCTGCAGGCTGCGCTCGCGGCCGAGGTCATGGCGCATCCGGACGTCGAACTGCGCCTCGGATGCCAGTTCGAGGATGTCACCGCGCATACCCGCGGCCTGACGGTCGTCCATCGCCGCGGCAATGAGCGCCGCCAGGACGTCGCGCTGGCGCTGATCGGCGCCGACGGTGTCTGGTCGGCGGTCCGCCATCATCTGTTTCCCAACATCGGCGCCGAATTCTCCGGGCTGATCGCCTGGCGCGGAACGCTCGACGCCCGGCAGCTGCCGCGCGAGTTCACCGCGGCGCGGGTCCAGCTCTGGATGGGCCCGGGCGCGCATCTTGTCGCCTATCCGATTGCCGCGGGCCGCCAGGTGAACGTCGTCGCGGTGGTGCCGGGCACCTGGAACCGGCCGGGTTGGAGTTCCGAGGGCGATCCGGCCGAGTTGAAGGCAGTGTTCGGGTCGCCGCGCTGGCCTTCGACGGCGCGGCTGCTGCTCAATGCCGTGGACGGCTGGCGCAAATGGGCGCTGTTCGCGGTGCCCGAGGGCATCGAATGGACCGAGGGCAGCGTCGCCCTGCTCGGTGATGCGGCCCACGCCATGCTGCCGTTCGCGGCGCAGGGCGCGGGCATGGCGATCGAGGATGCGGTGGTGCTCGCGAACAGCCTGGCCGAGGCGCGCTCCGACGGACCCGGCGCGATCCCCGCGGCGCTGAAGCGCTACGCCAAGCTGCGCCGGCCGCGCGTCGGCCGCGTCCAGCGCACCGCCCGTCAACAGGGCCGGATCTATCACATGACCGGGCCGCTGGCGCTCGCCCGCGATATCAGCATCCAGGCGCTCGGGCCGCAGCGGCTGTCGGCCCGGCAGAACTGGATCTACGGCTGGCGTCCGTGACGGCGGAGGTTCAGTAGACCGAGCCGTCCCGCGGCAGCGTCGAGGGGGCGGCCGAATTCGACGAGGCCATCGGCCGCATCGCGCGCGCGGGCTTCGCCGGCTTGCCGGGCTTGGCGGCAACCGGCTGCGGCGGCGTTTCCACGCATTTGTTCTTGCGCCAGGCCTCCTCGGCAAACTGCGACTGGCCGCGCACGGCGATGTAGTCGTTGCGATAGGCGACCTCGGCGACGACGGCGCCGCCGGCCCCGGTCTCGGCCTTGGCCATCAGCCCCTGCAGCTCGGCGGTGCGGGTGGCCAGGGATTTGCGCTCGGCTTCGAGCTGCTTGCAATCGTAGAGCTCGTATTTGGCCGGGTCCGCGAACGCCGTGGAGACGCTGTCGCTCATGCCCGCGCAGCCCGAGAGCAGCGATCCGCCGGCGAGCAGTCCCGCGAGGACGGCGAGACGTTGAAGGCGTGAACGGTGGCAGTCGGTGGTCATGCAGCCTCGATCATGCAGTGGTTTCAAGACATCGCCGCGCTCACGCGCCGAGAATGTCCCTGACCGGCGGCGCTGGGCCAGAATCGTTTCCCGTGATGCATCCGTGCCTTACAACAGCCACCTCGTCCATGTCTTGCAGGACGTCATGCCTCGGAGCTGGCAGCTCGCTTGAACTCGGACGCAGTTCAAGCAGGTGGTGACGGCCGGATTGAGGCTTTACCAAGGCGGTTGCCCTGGCTTAAGCAGAGCATGAACGTCAGAGCCCCCCGCAGAGCTCGTTCCGCCTCGCCGGATCCTGCGCCAAGTCTCTGATGTCAAACGCGGACGTGGCGGAATCGGTAGACGCAAGGGACTTAAAATCCCTCGATGGCAACGTCGTGTGGGTTCGAGTCCCACCGTCCGCACCAAGGCGCGACAGTCCTTGGCGACAAAATCTCGCCGTCGATCAAAAAGCTCAGCGGCCCAAACATCGATCCGAGCCGACGTCGGCAGCGTTCCGCTTTGCGAGTGTCCCCCCACGCATCCGACAGCGAGGTGATGATGAGCGCAGCAACTTCCATTGCCCTGATCACGGGTGCCGGGCGCGCGACGGGGATCGGGTTCGAGGTGGCGCGGCAGCTCGGGCAGCGCGGCCATCATATCGTCCTGACGGCGCGCAAGGCCGAGGATGCCCAGGCCCGTGCGGCCGAACTGACCGCGGCGGGCATCGCGGCCGAGGGGCACGGCATGGACATCACCGACACCGATGCCGTGGGCAAGGTTGCGGCGCTGCTGGATGAGCGGTTCGGCCGGCTCGACATTCTGATCAACAACGCCGCGACCCTGGGGAGCTACGACGAGACCGCCTCGTCCGCTGACCTCACGGAGGTCCGTGCCAACTTCGAGAGCACGCTGTTCGGCGCCTGGTCGGTCGCGCAGATCTTCCTGCCGCTCTTGCGGAGCAGCGCCCACGGCCGGCTCGTCAACGTCTCGAGCGGTGCCGGCTCGCACGCCGATCCGGAGTTCGGCCTGGCGACGCCGGCGCCGATGCCCGCGTCCTATGGCATCGCCAAGGCAGCCCTGAACGCGCTGACGGTGAAGCTCGCAAGGGAGAACCCGTTGCTCCGCGTCAACGCGGTGTGTCCGGGGTTCACCGCGACGTTCGAGGTCGGCGCGGCGATGGGCGCACGCCCCGTGGCCGAGGGCGCAGCCGGCGTGGTCTGGGCGGCCCTGCTCGGCGACGACGGACCGACCGGCGGCTTCTTCCGCGACGGCCAGCCGCTCGGCTGGTAGTCGCGACCGAAGCGGACGGTCTGACTACGCCACCTTCGCCTGCTCCATCAGCCGGGCCCACGTCGTGGCCTTGAAGCTCGGCCGTGCCTCCAGCCGTTCAACCCAGGCGGCGAGGTTGGCATGGGGCTCGGTCAGCTCCGCCCATTCCGGGGTCAGCGCCAGGAAACTCGCCTGCGGTCCTGCTTGCAGATCGGCGAGCGAGAGCTGCTCGCCCACCATGAACGGCTGGTCGCCGAGCAGACGCGACAGCTCGGACATCACCGCCCTCGCCTGCGGCATCGCCCGCTCGATCGCGGCCTCGTCGGTGGCCGTACCGAAGAACTGCGGGCCGACGATGCGCTGGAAGATGATGACGTTGCAGACGCCCTGGAACAGGTACCAGTCGCTGATATTCATCACCTGGTCCATGCGCGCCGCGCGCTTCGCGTCGGCCGGCGTCAGCACAGGCTCGGGCAGCACGCGGTCGAGATAGCGCAGGATCGCCTGCGTCTCATACAGCGCGAAGCCGTCATGCTCGATCGCCGGCACACGGCCGAACGGATGACGCGCGAGATGGGCTGCCGACTTGGAGTCGCCAGGTCCGAGAGGGACGAGACGATACGGTGCGCCTTTCTCTTCCAGCGTCGCCAGCACGCTGCGCCCGAACGGGCTTCCCGGCACGGAATGAACAACGAACTCGGACATGACGACTCTCCCCTGATGATGATCGAGCTTATGGGCGCTCGCTCTCGGCCTCGGCCAAAAAGCGTTGCAGCAGGCCGGGCCAGCCGCCATCGACATCCCGCCGCATCGACGCGCCGGCCGCCTCGCCCATGGTCTCGAACTTGTGGTGCAGCAGCTCGACGCGCGTCATGTCCGGTCCCTCGGCGAAGAACTGCACGTCGACTTCGGAGCGCATCGCAACGTCAGGCCGCCATTGCGCATCGACCTGCCACAGCATCACGAAACGATGCGGCGGCTCCCACAGAATGATGGTGGCGACCGAGACCTCCGTGCCGTCCTCGGCGATCTCGCGCCAGCGACCGCCAAGCTTCGGCTCCAGCAGGACCTTTGCGATCGGCTTGCCGCCGACGCCATGCGTATGCGGCCACCAGCGCGTGAGCCCGCTGGTGAAGACGGCGAAGGCATGATCAATCGGCACGCGCACGCGAACCTGCTTCTCGACCGCCGCGATCACGCCCCGCTCATTCATCCGCCTTCCCTTTCATCTTTCGATGCGAGCGCTCCGCCTCGATCTTGAAGGCGAGCAGCGCGTCATCCCAGAAGCCGTCGAGCCAGTCGCGCAGCTCGCTCAGCCCTTCCCGCCGCAGCGAATAGATCCGGCGCACACCCTCGCTGCGCTCCTCGACGAGGCCGGCGTCACGCAACACCTTCAGATGCTGCGACACCGCGGGCCGCGACACCGGCAGACCCGCCGCGATGACATTGACGGGCGACGGTCCGCCGCGCAGGCGCTCGAACACCTGCCGCCGCGTCGGATCAGCCAGGACTGCCAATGCCGTTTCGTAAGCCATGACTTACCGTAAGCCAAAACTTACGAATGGGTCAAGGGACGTCTCCACGCGACGCATCTCGCTACCGCCGGTTGCAGAAGAAACCGCCTGTTAACCATGACTGCCCAAAGCTGGAACAGCGGCTGCCACCATTCGACTCGGCGACATGGCTCGGGCTGGCCGGCGCCATGTGAGGGGCACGATGCTTGGATTCCGCAACCGCAAGACCGAACATCGGGACGCCCCGCCCGCTTTCGACGTGGTCGCACACGAGGCGTTTCAAGCCGCACTGGCGCAATGCCTCGGCGACTGGGCCGCGGGAAAGCTCGACCGCGACGTGGCGGACGTCGATGCCGCCGCGCTGCGCGCCAAACTCAAGCCGGACCTGATCGAGGCCATCCATCGCCTCAGCACCACCCTCGCCGGTCGCGCATCGCAAGATCTCGACGCGGTGGTCGACCTCTGCATCAACAGCAACGAGGCCTCGATCAGCGCCGCCCGCCTGATCGGCGCCTCCAACAATCAGTCGGAGCGCTGCCAGAGCCTCGCCTCGGCGTCGGTGCAGATGCAGGCCTCCGTGCACACCATCCGCTCGACATCCGCCGAAGCCGCAGCCGAGGCCGCCGCCACGCGCCAGGCGGTCGAGAACAGTGTGACCGCGGTACGCCGGACGCTGCAGACCATGAACGGCATTGCGAACTCGGTGCGTGACACCTCGGCAAAGATCGCCGACCTCAGCGCAGCCTCCGCCGAGATCGGCTCGATCGTCGGCACCATTGATGCCATCGCCAACCAGACCAATCTGCTGGCGCTCAATGCCACCATCGAGGCGGCGCGCGCCGGCGAGTTCGGCAAGGGCTTCGCCGTCGTCGCCGCAGAGGTGAAGAACCTGTCGCAGCAGACCACCAAGGCGACCGAGGACATCAAGGGCCGCATCGAACGGCTGCAGGCGGAGATGAGCGGCATCGTCGAGGCCATGGCGGGCGGCGCCAAGGCGGTCGCGACCGGCATGTCCGAGATGAACGACCTCGCACAGACGATCGATCAGGCCGGCAGCCGCACGGCCATGGTCAGCAGCAAGATGGACGAGATCTCCGGCATTCTCACCGAGCAGACCGCGGCCACCGACGAGGTCGCGCAGGGCATCACCATCATCGCCGATCTGGCGACGGCCAACGCGAACGAGGTGATGTCGCTCGCGGACACCATGGGCAAGACCGACGCGAAGGTCGGCAAGATGCTGGCCGAGATGTCCAAGCTCTCGCTCGACAACCAGGTCGTGCGACTGGCCAAGGCCGATCACGTGATCTGGAAGAAGCGGCTGGTCGACATGTCCGTCGGACGGCTGCAGCTGCGGGCCGACGAGCTCTCGGACCATCACAATTGCCGGCTGGGCAAATGGTACTACGGCGAAGGCGGCCAGCGTCTCGCCGGCGATCCCGCGTTTCGCCGGCTCGAGCGGCCGCACGAAGCCGTGCATCGCCACGGCAAGGAGGCCGCGCGCCTGTTCAGCTCTGGACGTATCGACGAGGCGCTCAACGAGATCGGCAAGGTCGAGGTGGCCTCCAGCGAGGTGCTCGCGGCGCTCGATCAGATCAAGGAGTAACGGCGCAACGCGCTCCGTTCACCACCGGTAACTCGCAACGCTCCTGCCGGTGTAGGAGCGGGTCACGGCGGAAAACTCACCTTCGAAGGTCGCGGCGAGCGCGATGCCCTTGCGCCAGTACATTTCGGCAGAGACCGTCGTCAGTGCCGCATCACGCGCTCCCGCAGCGCCGTTCACCACAAAGCCTGCGCCGGGCAATGCCTGGAAGCTGGCCGAAGCGGATGTGGTGGCGTTGAAATCACGGGCCCATGCGGCACGACCGCGCAAGGTGAGCAGCGCATCGTTCACGGCGAATGACGCATCGCTGCGCACGCCAAGTTCGCTCCGCCCCGCCGTCACGGTTTTCGCGAGATAGGACAGTGCAAAGGCGTTGCCGCCGGCGGTTACGGTTTCGGCATAGGCAGGAAGCCGGGTGGTGGTCACCTGCGCGGCGGCATAGGGCGTCAGGCCAACGGCTTCGAACCAGGGTGTCACAAAGCGGCTGCCGCCTTCGAGACGGCCTGCGAAACTGCTGGTGCTGAAGCGAGCGCGCAGCTGGTCGATGCCGGAGATAGTGAGCGTCCGATCCGTCGTGACGTCGTGCCAGCCATAGGCTGCGGCGGCGCTGACATAGGCAGAGCCAGTCCTGTGGTTGACGTATGCGCCGGCCTGGAAGGCGTCGCTGTGTCCGCTGCCGCCCGCGGCGACACCGAAATTCGTGCCGCCGCCCGCCAACGCAAAGCCGGCGACCGTTGACGGCGACAGCCAGTAGTCGGCCCCCGCTGCGATACCGAACATGCGGCTGGAGGCGCTGCTTGATCCGACCACTGGTTGGCCATCGGTGGTCTGTCCACCGCCGAAACCTGCGGCCCAGGTTCGCCAGCGCGCGTCGAATGGTGGTGCATGCGGCGCAGCTTTGGCACTTGTGCCGAAGGTGTCACCCAAGGTGCCGCGGAGCGGGACGCTGGCATAGGCGTTCGCGAGATCGGCCTGATCGGGCGCGCCTGTTGCTGTCGCCTGGTTGCGGCTGCGGTCGGCGGCGCCGACATCGGTCATCGCCGTGGTAAACTGCGTGATGGCGCGCACCATGGTCGGCTGCACCGAGGTTGCAATCTCGCCTGCGGCTTGTGTCAGCGCCGGCGCGGTCATCCCGCCATAGACCAGCGGAATGCCGCCATGGCTGTTGAAGGAGTTGACCAGCGCGTTGGCGACGTTGGTCTGATTGATGGAGAGGCCGGTCCTGGCCGGTGGGATGAAGGCCAGGGCCAGATCGAGATAGGCATTTTTCGCATCGTAGTTCAGGCTCGATGTGAAATTCGACGGCAGATTGCTGTTCACCACCGGACCGAACGTGCCGCGGATGCCGCCATCGGCGCTGATGATGGTGTACCGCTTGGCGACGTAGCTTCCGGTCGCAAACGACGCGTTCACCGTGGCGCCAGAGAGAGTCGCTGCTCCCCTCACATTGACGCGGTCGGCGCTCGCCGGAGATATCTCGAGCATGTAGGACGCCGCCGTGGTGAATGACAGGCTGCCATTCACGGTCAACAGGCCGATCGAATTGCCAGGCGCGAGCCTGCCGCCATTGATCATGGTGTTGCCGACCGTGCCGTTGCCGCCAAGCGTGCCGCCGGCATTCACCGTCACAGCCGAACCGGCGATCGAGCCGTTCACCGACAGCGTGCCGCCATTGATGATCGTGGGTCCCGTGTAGGTGCTGGCGGCGCTGAGAATCGTCTTGCCGGCCTCGACGCGCACCATTCGCGTGCCTGCGCCGCTGCCTGTGATGAGAGGCGCGAAGGTGTAGTTCGTGCCGGTGTGGTTGAACACGATCTCGCCGTTGCCGTTCCCCAGGTTGACCGAAGCGGCGCTGAGCGTTCCCGGCGCGGTGGCCGCCTGGCCGACGTCTGCGCCGATGATCAGCTTGCCGCTCGAGCCGGGCTGATAGGCGATGAACATGGTCGAGGCAGACACGCTGCCGCCATTGCCGATCGTCAACGCTCCGCTGCCGCCATAGCCGACGTGGAGATCCGCGCTATTCGTCCAGGTCGAGCCGGTCCCATCCACCGTCACATTGCCGGTCGAATTGGCCTGGACAGCGAGCGAGCCGAAGACGTTGCTCACGGCTGCGCCGTTGCGGATGGTCACCGCGCCGCTGCCTTGGTAGCCGATGCCGAGATTGCCGCTGCTGATCCAGCGCGAGCCGCTGCCGTCGACGGTCGCGCCGCCGACTGCGCCCGATGCGACGCCAAGATAGCTGCCGCCGCCAATGTTCACGACACCACCGTTCTGAATCGTCAGCGTCGCGCTGCCGCGGCTGCCGAAATACAGATCGCCGGCAGCCGTCCAGCGCGAGCCGGCGCCGCTCACCGTCACAGCGCTGGTCGAGCCGGGATTGATGGCAGCAAGGCCTGTCCCGCTGGTGGCTGTTCCGCCGTTCTGGATACTCAGAGATCCATTGCCGGACGAGCCGAGATACACTTCCCCCCGGCTGGTCCACGTCGACCCGACGCCATCGACCGTGACGACGCCGGTCGCGCCGCTGTCATTGCCGACAAAGCCGAATTCATTGCTCACGGCGCCGCCGTTGCGGATGGTCAGCGTGCCGTTGCCGCTGGAGCCGACGAGCAGATCGGAGATGTTGCTCCAGGTCGAATGGGCGCCATTCACGGTCACAACGCCGGTCGCACCATGATCGTTGCCGACATAACCGTAGTCATTGCTCACCGCGCCGCCATTGCGAATGATCAGCGTGCCTTGGCCCGCGCTCCCGACCATCACATCGGCGCTGTTGATCCAGCTTGAACCTGTGCCATCCACAGTCGCTGTGCCAATCGCACCCGCTGTGTCGCCGATGACGCCGAGGGTGGCGTTGAGAGTGCCACCGCTCTGAACCATCAACGCGCCGGTTGCGGACACGCCGATCCTCAGATCGGCCGCCGTCGCGCCGGGCGCGCCGACCAACGCCGTATTCGGGGTGATGGTGTCGATCGCCACACTCGTCGTATTGTCAGGGACGGCGCCCGTCCAGTTGCCGGCGCTGAACCAGTCCGTCGACACCAGACCGGTCCAGTCGACGGCAATGGCTGGCGTCGTCTGCGCCAGGACCGCTCCCATGATGATAGATGTCGCCGCCAGGCCGTGACCGCGATGCGGTCTGAAGAAACGCGCCATCTGGTGCATGCGCTCCGCTGATGGAACGCGAATCTAGGACAACTCGATCTAACCAAGAGTTAACTATACGTTACAACTTTGGCGCGTGATTGCACGGATGAGTAGCACTGCGTTCGATGATTGGCGCATTCGCTGACACATTGGCCAGAGCGCGCGGATGATGTCGCGCGATGGGCTGGGCAATGCGGCCGCTTGCCCATCTTCCCTTAGACAACTCATCAGCAATTAGTCTGATGAGCGCGTAGCCCGGACGAGCGCAGCGACATCCGGGGTCTCGGGCACGGTGGTGGTGAACCCGCATGTCGCTATGCTCATGCGGGCTACACACGCTGTCAGCTACTCGCTCTTGTCGACGTTCCAGAACACGGGCACCGCCTGCCCTTCGAGAACGCCGGTGATGGACTTGCGCCAGGCGCTCGGCATGAACCATTGGCCGAGCGGCACGTAGATCACCTGGTCGTAGATTTCCTTCTGGATCTCGGCGGCGATGCGCTTCTGGTCCTCCGGCGTGCCGGCTTTCGCGAAGGCGTCGCGCAGCTCCTCCATCTTCGGATCGTCGGGCCAGCCGAACGGGCTCTTCTGGCCGCGCGCGCTGACGAAGGTGCTGCCGATCGGGTTGCCCGAGTCGGCGATCACCGAGTTGGTGAAGAACATGTTCCAGCCGCCCTCCTTCGGCGGCTTCTGGCTGGCGCGCCGCGTCACCACGGTCTGCCAGTCCGTCGTCTGCAGATCGACCTTGAAGCCGGCCGCGCGCAACAATTGCGCGGCGACCACCGGCTGCGCCTTCAGCGTGATCGCATCGCCGGGCGCGAGAATGACGACCGGCGTGCCGTCATAGCCGGCCTCGGCGAGCAGCTTCTTGGCCTGCTCCATGCCGTTGCCCTTGACCAGCGTCTCCGAGCCGACGTCGCTCTCGAGCGGCGTGCCGCAGCCGAACACGGCGCCGCAGATCGTGTAGTATTTCGGATTGCCGGTGAGCGCGTCGAGCACGTCCTTCTGGTTCAGCGCCAGGAAGGCCGCGCGGCGGATCTTCACATTGTCGAACGGCGGAAACAGGAAGTTCATCCGGCCGAGCGTCTGGTAGCCGAACTTGTTCAGCACGTTCATCGTCAGATCGGGGCTGGCGGACAGCACCGGCTCGAGATCGAGCGGCGGAAACTCCATGAAGTCGATGTCGCCGGACTGCAGCGCGTTGACCGCGGTCTGCGCGTCGGGCATCGAGATCCACTCGACGCGATCGACCTTCACCACCTTGCCGCCGGCCGTCCAGCTCGGCGGCTCCTTGCGCGGCACGTAGTCGGCGTTCTTCTCATAGACCGCCTTCACGCCCGGCTGGAATTCCGCCTTGACGAACTTGAACGGCCCCGAGCCGATCTGCTCCGAGATCTGCGCGTTGGGCGGCGTCTCGGCGAGGCGCTTCGGCATCATGAACGGCACGTAGGAGGACGGCTTGCCGATCGACTCCAGCACCAGGCCGTAGGGCTCCTTCAACTTCAGGGTGATCGTCTTTGCATCGGTGGCCTCGAGCGAGGCCGTGGCCTCCATGAGCTTCTGGCCCATGCTGTCGTTGCGGCTCCAGCGCTTCAGCGAGGCGACGCAGTCCTCGGCGGTCACGGGTGTGCCGTCATGCCACTTCAGGCCGTCGCGCAGCGTGAAGGTGTAGGTCAGCTTGTCGTCGGAGACTTTCCACTCCGCCATCTGCGGCTGGACTTGAAACTTCGCGTCCGTCCCGAGCAGCGTGTCATAGACCATGTAGCCGTGGTCGCGGGTGATGTAGGCCGGCGTGAACACGGGATCGATCACGCGCAGATCGGAATGCATCACCGCCGTGATCGTCTTCTTGCCGGCAGCCAGGGCCGTGCTCGTTGGCCCCATCGACAGCGCTATCGCCGCGGCAATCAGACAGGACATCAGCGCGGATGAGGTCCGCCGCAAAGGATGTGACATGCAATATCTCTTGATGTGAGCTTTCATCCGACGGTCCCGACCGCGATCAAGGCCCGGCAAGCGTATGAAAGCGCGGAGCAAACAAGCTTGCGGAACACAGACTTGCAGCAGTTCCATCCGAGGTCAATCGGCTTGGATGCATGGCAAGGATCGCCTCCCGCGCACGCACAGTCGGAAGCGGTCCCGCCGCGTGGAACCCAGCACACGCTGGCCCGTTATGAGCGCAACCAGGGAGCACGAGATGCCGACCGAAGCCGCCGTCAAGCCCCAGCACAAGACCCGCGCCGCCGCGCCGATTCCTGCGAGCAAGACGCCGTCGCAGGATCAGCTGACGCCCCCGCTGATGGTGGAAGGGCTGGAAGCCGTCCGCGACACACATTGCTGAGACTGTTCAGCCCTGTGGTCCTGCGCGCGGCGAGGCTCAGCCCCGCCGCGTGCTCTGTTTCGAGCGCGCCTGAGTTGAGGCGCCCGACGCCCCCTACTCCTTCTTGTCGATGTTCCAGAACACCGGCGTGGCCGGACCGTCCAGCACGCCGGACAGCGTCTTGCGCCACGCGCTCGGCGCCAGATACTGGCCGAGCGGGACATAGATCACCCGCTCGTAGTTGAGCTTCTGGATCTCGGCGGCGATCTTCTTCTGCTCCTCGGGCGACGACGAGCGCGCGAAGGCGTCGCGCAGCTTCTCGATGTCGGCGTCCTCGGCCCAGCCGAACCAGCCGCCTTTGGTGCCACGGCCGCCGACCGACACGTTCGCCACGGGATTGGCGACGTCGGCGCCGACCCAGTTGGTGAAGAACATGTTCCAGCCGCCCTCCTTCACCGGCTTCTGGCTGGCGCGCCGCGTCACCACGGTCTGCCAGTCCGTCGCCTGCAGGTCGACCTTGAAGCCGGCCTCGCGCAGCAGCTGCGCCGCGACGATCGGCTGCGCCTTGAGTGCGACCACATCGCCCGGCGCCATCACCGCGATCGGCGTGCCGTCATAGCCGGATTCGGCGAGCGCCTTCTTGGCCTCCGCCATGCCGTTGCCCTTGATCAGCGTCTCCGCGCCGACGTCAGTCTCCAGCGGCGTGCCGCAGACGAACACCGCGCCGCAGATCTTCTGATACTTCGGATTGCCGACGAGCGCGTCGAGCACATCCTTCTGGTTCAGCGCCAGGAAGGCCGCGCGGCGCACCTTCACATTGTCGAACGGCGGGTTGAGGAAGTTCATGCGGCCGAGTGTCTGGAAGCCGAACTTGTTCAGCACATCGACCTTGAGCTCGGCGTTCGCCTCCAGCGCCGGCAGCATCTCGTAAGGCGGCGCCTCCATGAAATCGATGTCGCCCGACTGCAGCGCGTTCACCGCGGTCTGCGCGTCGGGCATCGTGATCCACTCGACGCGATCGACCTTCACCACCTTGCCGCCGGAGGTCCAGCTTGCCGGCTCCTTGCGCGGCACGTAGTCGGTGTTCTTCTCGTAGACGGCCTTCACGCCGGGCTGGAATTCCGCCTTGACGAATTTGAACGGGCCGGAGCCGATCTGCTCGGGAATCTGCTGGCCCTGCGGCGTCTCCGCGAGACGCTTCGGCATCATGAAAGGCACGTAGGAGGACGGCTTGCCGATCGACTCCAGCACCAGGCCGTAAGGCTCCTTCAGCTTGAGCACGATGGTCTTGGCATCCGGCGCCTCCAGACTCGCCGTGAAGTCCATCAGCTTCTGGCCCATGCCGTCGTTGCGGCCCCAGCGCTTCAACGAGGCGACGCAGTCCTCGGCCGTCACCGGCGTGCCGTCATGCCATTTCAGGCCGTCGCGCAAGGTGAATGTGTAGGTCAGCTTGTCGTCGGAGACCTTCCAGTCCGCCATCTGCGGCTGGATCTTGAAGTTGGAATCCGTGGCGACCAGCGTGTCATAGACCATGTAGCCGTGGTCGCGGGTGATGTAGGCCGTGGTGAACCCGGGGTCGATGACGCGCAGGTCGGAATGCATCACCGCGGTGATGGTCTTCTTACCGGCGGCGAGGGCCTGGGGCACGAGGCACGGTGTGAGCAGGACGGCGGACGCAACAAGCCAAGACGCGAGCACGGAACGGGCCCGGCGCGGATGAGGTGACATGCGATCTCTCTTGACGTGACGGGGTGAACGACGGCCTCGAAACTCATCGAGACACGGCGACCGCTGGGGCGTCGCAGCATCGTTCTTAGGGTCTCCGCCCAGCGTTCGTTCCGCGGGCGAAAGACTTGCAACAGTTCTCGCGGACGTCAATCGGCATTGCTGGCGCCCTTCGCCGGCCGCCGTGCATCCAATTACCAGTCCCGCTCCCGTAGGGTGGGCAAAGGCGCGGCAGTGCTATTTGTACTTGCGAGATCGCAGAAGCGCCGTGCCCACCATATCACCACGGAACATGCCGCCTGATGGTGGGCACGCTGCCGCCTCTCGGCGGCTGCTTCGCCCACCCCACGGCACCCCGCCTCCCCGCAAACAAAAGCGGCGGAGTTGCCTCCGCCGCTTGGTGACGTCGATCGATCGAACGCCGCGAGCTACTCGCTCTTGTCGACGTTCCAGAACAGCGGCGTCGCCGGACCATCGAGAATGCCGGTCAGCGACTTGCGCCAGCCGCTCGGAACCAGATACTGGCCAAGCGGCACGTAGATCACGCGCTCGTAGTTGAGCTTCTGGATCTCGGTCGCGATCTTCTTCTGCTCGTCGGCCGACGACGAGCGCGCGAAGGCGTCGCGCAGCTTCTCGATCTCGGCGTCCTCAGCCCAGCCGAACCAGCCGCCCTTGGTGCCACGGCCGCCGACCGACACGTTCGCCACGGGGTTGGCGACGTCGGCGCCGACCCAGTTGGTGAAGAACATGTTCCAGCCGCCTTCCTTGACCGGCTTCTGGCTGGCGCGCCGCGTCACCACGGTCTGCCAGTCCGTCGCCTGCAGGTCGACCTTGAAGCCGGCCTCGCGCAGCAGCTGCGCCGCAACGACCGGCTGCGCCTTCAGGGTGGTGACGTCGCCCGGCGCCATGATCGCGATCGGGGTGCCGTCATAGCCGGATTCCGCGAGCGCCTTCTTGGCCTCCGCCATGCCGTTGCCCTTGATCAGCGTCTCCGCGCCGATATCGGTCTCCAGCGGCGTGCCGCAGACGAACACCGCGCCGCAGACCTTCTGGTACTTCGGATTGCCGACCAGCGCGTCGAGCACGTCCTTCTGGTTCAGCGCCAGGAACGCCGCGCGACGAACCTTCACGTTATCGAACGGAGAGTTCAGGAAGTTCATGCGGCCGAGGGTCTGATAGCCGAACTTGTTGAGCACATCGATCTTGAGCTCAGGATTCGACTCCAGCACCGACAGCATGTCGTAAGGGAGGTTTTCCATGAAGTCGATGTCGCCCGACTGCAGCGCGTTCACCGCAGTCTGCGCGTCCGGCATCGTGATCCACTCGACGCGGTCGACCTTCACGACCTTGCCGCCGGCAACCCAGCTTGCGGGCTCCTTGCGCGGCACGTAGTCGGTGTTCTTTTCGTAGACCGCCTTCACGCCGGGCTGGAATTCAGCCTTGACGAACTTGAACGGGCCGGAGCCGATCTGCTCGGGAATCTGCTGCCCCTGCGGCGTCTCGGCGAGACGCTTCGGCATCATGAACGGCACCAGCGACGACGGCTTGCCGATCGACTCCAGCACGAGGCCGTAGGGCTCCTTCAGCTTGAGCACGATGGTCTTGGCATCCGGCGCCTCGAGGCTCGCCGTGAAGTCCATCAGCTTCTGGCCCATGCCGTCGTTGCGGCCCCAGCGCTTCAGCGAGGCGACGCAGTCCTCCGCCGTCACCGGCGTGCCGTCGTGCCACTTCAGGCCGTCGCGCAGGGTGAAGGTGTAGGTCAGCTTGTCGTCGGAGACCTTCCAGTCCGCCATCTGCGGCTGGATCTTGAAGTTCGAATCGGTCGCCAGCAGCGTGTCGTAGACCATGTAGCCATGGTCACGCGTGATGTAGGCCGTCGTGAATCCGGGGTCGATGACGCGCAGATCCGAATGCATCACCGCCGTGATGGTCTTCTTGCCCGCTGCGATCGCCTGTGTAGTCAGCGCCGTCGAGATCGAGAGCATGGAAACGGCGACGCTCGTGGCGAGCATCAGGCCTTTCCAGCGCGGGGTGTGGAACATTACGAGGTCTCCTGAAGGGAAGGGTGACCTGAAATCGATCAGATTCAGATCATTCGTTGTGCGTGCAGATCAATCCTTGTGCGAACTAACACGCTGCAGGACGTGAGATTTTGACAGTTGCAGAGGTCGCCTTTCACGTCAATCCGCATTCCGCGCATGCCCGTTGCAGCCGAGAACGGCGTTAACGCTCGCACAGCTTTCGCTTTACAAAGCGCCCGACTCCGTCTCGTGTGACAAGACAACGACAAGCTCGAAGAGCGCCGCCAAAAGAGAGCCACCATGAATCCAGCCGATCTTCCCTTCGATACCGACGCCATGCTGCAGGGCTTGCGCGGCTGGGTGGAGTGCGAGAGTCCAACCTGGGACGCTGCGGCGGTCGAGCGCATGCTCGGCCTCGCCGCACGCGACATGGCGATCATGGGTGCGACGATCGAACGCATCGCCGGCCGCGACGGCTTCGCCGGCTGCGTCCGCGCCCGCTTCCCCCACCCGCGCCAGGGCGAGCCCGGCATCCTGATCGCCGGCCACATGGATACCGTGCACCCCGTCGGCACCTTGGCGAAGCTGCCGTGGCGACGCGACGGCAGCCGCTGTCATGGCCCCGGGATCTGCGACATGAAGGGCGGCAACTACCTGTCGCTCGAAGCCATCCGCCAGCTGATGCAGGCCTCGATCGCGACGCCGCTGCCGATCACCGTCCTGTTCACGCCGGACGAGGAAGTCGGCACGCCGTCGACACGCGACATCATCGAGGCCGAGGCGAAGCGCAACAAATACGTGCTGGTGCCCGAGCCGGGCCGCGTCGACAACGGCGTCGTCACCGGCCGCTACGCCATCGCCCGCTTCAATCTCGAAGCCACAGGGCGCCCGAGCCATGCCGGTGCGCGGCTCGGCGCCGGCCGTTCCGCAATCCGGGAAATGGCGCGGCAGGTTCTCGCGATCGATGCGATGACCACGGAGGACTGCACCTTCTCGGTCGGCATCGTGCATGGCGGCCAATGGGTCAACTGTGTCGCCACCACCTGCACCGGCGAAGCGCTCAGCATGGCCAAGCGCCAGGCCGATCTCGATCGCGGCGTCGAGCGCATGCTGGCGCTGTCCGGCACCAATGATGACGTCGCGTTCAAGGTCACACGCGGCGTGACGCGCCCCGTATGGGAGCCGGATTCCGGAACCATGGCGCTCTACGAGCAGGCGCGCGGCATTGCCGAGCGGCTCGGCATGTCCCTGCCCCACGGCTCCGCGGGCGGCGGCTCGGACGGCAATTTCACCGGCGCGCTCGGTATCCCCACGCTCGACGGCCTGGGTGTGCGCGGCGCCGACATGCACACGTTGAACGAGTATATCGAGATCGACAGCCTCGCCGAGCGCGGCCGGCTCATGGCCGGCCTGCTCGCGACGCTGGCATGAGCCCGCGGCATGGGCAGAGCGGCGGCTAAGGCCAGGCATCGCTGGGCGCGCTCAGCGGTGCTTTCGACGGTACGCCGCCACGGCGATTTCGTTTGTGTACATAGGATCGCCGCGTTTCTGCCACCGGCCAGCTCCTGCCTCGGGACAATTCCTGCTGCGTAGCAGCAAGGTTTCATTTTCCGGGACCAAAACGATGGACTTTCGCGCAACGGCGCGCGCATGATGGCATGCGCCTTGCAAAGTTCCTGCGACATTGTTCGCAATTGCGACGAGTTGCGATGAACGCGAATGCCGCGTCATCAGCGATGCCGTCGGAGACCTTGAAAGCGATTGATATCGGTGACATGCAAACTCGCTCACGCAAGAACTCTGTTACGTCGTGAGCGTCGTCCCAGCACCATGAAGGCGGTTCTCTCAAGATGATCGGTTACCTGCTTCGCCGAATCCTCGCATCCATCCCCGTGATGGGCGTGGTGGCGCTGTTCGTCTTTCTCCTGCTGCGGCTGACGCCCGGCGACCCCGCCGCGATTCTCGCCGGCGACAACGCCACGCCCGAGCAGCTCGAGCGCATTCGCACCACGCTCGGACTGAACGAGCCGCTCTACATCCAGTTCTTCACCTGGATCAATCAGCTGCTGCACGGCGATCTCGGCGTGTCGCTGATCTCCAAGGTGCCGGTGCTGCAGATGATCGGCCAGCGCATCGAGCCGTCGATCTCGGTCGCGCTGACGACGATCGTCCTCTCGATCCTCGTCGCCGTCCCGCTCGGCGTCATCGCGGCGTGGAAGCACGGCACCTGGATCGACCGCTTCGTGATGGCGCTCTCGGTGCTCGGCTTCTCGGTGCCGGTGTTCGTGATCGGCTACATCCTGATCCAGGTGTTCGCGATCAACCTGCGCTGGGTGCCCGTGCAGGGCTTCCGCAGCATCAGCGTCGGCTTCGGACCGTTCTTCGAACGCATCATCCTGCCGACCTGCGCACTGTCCTTCATCTACGTCGCGCTGATCGCGCGCATGACGCGCGCCGCCATGCTCGACGTGCTCGGCGAGGACTTCGTGCGCACCGCGCGCGCCAAGGGCGTCAGCGAAGTCGCGGTGCTGCTGCGCCATGCGCTGCGCAATGCCGCCGTGCCCGTCATCACCGTGATCGGCTCCGGCTTTGCGCTGCTGATCTCCGGCGTCGTCGTCACCGAGAGCGTGTTCAACCTGCCCGGCATCGGGCGGCTCACGGTCGATGCCGTGCTGGCGCGCGACTATCCGGTGATCCAAGGCATGATCCTGCTGACCTCCTTCATCTATCTCGCGGTCAATCTCCTGATCGACCTCGCCTATACCATCCTCGATCCACGCATCCGCTACTGAGGCCAACCCGATGGCGATCGTTACCACTCCCGAGCCGTCGATTCCGGTCACCACGCGACTGGGGCCCCGGTTCGGCTTCCTCACCTCGACCCCGATCATCGCGGTGGCCACCGTGTGCCTGTCGCTGATCGTGATCGTCTCGGTCTTGGCGCCGCTGTTGGCGCCGCATGATCCGGTGCTGCTCGCACCGTCGCAACGGCTGAAGCCGTCGAGCGCGCAATTCCTGCTCGGCACCGACGCCTACGGCCGCGACCTGTTGTCGCGCACCATCTATGGCGGCCGCATCTCGCTCCTGGTCGGCGTCGGCGCTGCGATCATCTCGATCGCAATCGGCCTCGTCATCGGCCTCGTCTCCGGCTTCTTCCGCTGGGTCGACGCCATCATGATGCGCGTGATGGACGGCCTGATGGCGATCCCGAGCATCCTGCTCGCCATCGCCGTGGTGTCGCTGTCCGGCGCCAGCGTCGGCACGGTGATGATCGCGATCACCATCGTCGAGATTCCGCGCGTCGCGCGCCTCGTCCGCTCGGTCGTTCTGACCGCACGCGAGGAGCCCTACGTCGAGGCCGCGATTTCGCTGGGCACCTCGATGCCCAAGATCATGTGGCGGCATTTGATGCCGAACACGATCGCGCCGCTGATCGTCCAAGGCACCTATATCTGCGCCGCCGCGATTCTCACCGAGGCGATCCTGTCGTTCCTCGGCGCCGGCATCAGCCCGGAGACGCCGACCTGGGGCAACATCATGGCCGAGGGCCGCTCCTACTTCCAGGTCAAGCCGTCGCTCATCTTCTGGCCGGGCCTGTTGCTGTCGATCGCGATTCTGTCGATCAACCTGATCGGCGACGCCGCCCGCGACGCGCTCGACCCGCGCATGAAGCAGCGCGAGGCCGGCAAGTGACATTGGTTTTTTCGTCATCGCGAGCGAAGCGACGCGATCCAGGGGCCGCGCCCGGAGCTCTGGATTGCTTCGTCGCTGACGCTCCTCGCAATGACGGTGGAGAAATGAACGCATGACCGATACCATCCTCGACATCGACAATCTCGTCGTCACCGTCGGCAAGACCAAGAACCCGAACGGCCCGCGCATCATCGACGGCGTCTCGATCAAGGTCGAGAAGGGCGAGACGCTCTGCGTCGTCGGCGAGAGCGGCTCCGGCAAGTCGGTGACGTCGCTGACTACGATGGGCCTGTTGCCGAAGAACGCGCTGCATGCCGTCGGCGGCAGCGTGAAGCTCGTCGGCGAGGAGCTGCTGACCGCCAGTGATCGCCGGCTGCGCGAGCTGCGCGCCACGCGGATGGCGATGATCTTCCAGGAGCCGATGACCGCGCTCAATCCGGTCGTTCCGGTCGGTCGTCAGATCGACGAAGTCTTGCGCGCCCACACCTCGCTGGATGCGCGCGCGCGCCGCAAGCGCATCCTCGACATGATGGAGCAGGTCCACCTGCCCGACGTCGAGCGCATCTTCGGCTCCTATCCGCACCGCCTTTCCGGCGGCCAGCGCCAGCGCATCATGATCGCGATGGCACTGGTGCTCGAGCCCAAGCTCCTGATCGCCGACGAGCCGACCACCGCGCTCGACGTCACCACGCAGAAGCAGATCCTCTCCTTGATCCGCGAGTTGCAGCGCGATCACGGCACCGCGGTGCTGTTCATCACCCACGACATGGGCGTCGTCGCCGAGATCGCCGACCGCGTCGCGGTCATGCGCCAGGGCCGCCTGGTCGAGACCGGCGCGCTCGACAAGATCCTGCGCGCGCCCGAGATGGACTACACGCGCAACCTGCTGTCCTCGGTGCCGAGCCTCATTCCGCGGCCGCCGCGCCCGGACAGCACCGAGCCGGTGGTGCTTGAGACCAACGATCTCGGCAAGGTCTATCGTGAGCGCTCCTTCCTCGGGAAGCCGCGCGAGGTCGTCGCCGCGCAGAACGTCTCGCTGACCTTGCGCAAGGGCCGTACGCTCGGCATCGTCGGCGAGAGCGGCTCCGGCAAGTCGACGGTGGCGCGCTGCATCGTGCGCCTGATCGATCCGACCTCCGGCGGCGTCCGCCTCGCCGGCCACGAGATCTCGATCCTGACGCGTCGGCTGCTGCAGCCGCACCGCAAGCGCATCCAGATCGTGTTCCAGGATCCCTACCGTTCGCTCAACCCGCGCCTCACGGTCGGCGAAAGCATCGCCGAGGGCCCCATCAACTACGGCACCTCGCACGACAAGGCGATGGCCCGGGCGCGCGAGCTGCTCGAGCTGGTCGGCCTGCCGGCGGATGCGATCTCGCGCTATCCGCACCAGTTCTCCGGCGGCCAGCGCCAGCGCATCGCGATCGCGCGCGCGCTCGCGCTCGATCCGGACGTGCTGGTGGCCGACGAAGCCGTGTCCGCGCTCGACGTGTCGGTGCAGGCCCAGGTGCTGGAGCTGCTCGACGAGATCCAGCGCCGCCTCGGCATCGCCATCCTGTTCATCACCCACGATCTGCGCGTCGCCGCGCAGATCTGCGACGAGGTCGTGGTGATGCAGAAGGGCCGCATCGTCGAACAGGGCCCTGCCGGCCAGATCCTGACGCATCCGAAGGAAGCCTACACCAAGTCCCTGCTCGAAGCCGCTCCGGGCCGGAACTGGGATTTTGCCAACTTCCGTCCGGTCTCGGAGGCGGTGGCGTAGTCGATCAGCGAACGCCGGAGGGAGACGGGAGGCCAAATCCCTCCTCCCGTCATTCCGGGGCGTGCTTGCCGACGGCATGGCGCAGCCATGTCGGCGGCAAGCGCGAGCCCGGAATCCATACCCACGGGCGGATATGGTTACGACAGCTGGTGGACACCGGCGTGCCCCGAAGAACTCCCTGGGGTTATGGATTCCGGGCTCGCCCTCCTCCGCCTGCGGCGGACGAGGCCGCCCCGGAATGACGAGGGAGGGATAGTTCGTCTCCATCACCCTGTTTGCGGGGATGCCGATCGATGGCCGCTCAAGCGGCATGCAAAACGGCATCGCTCCGTCGCTTGCGCGGGCCGCAGGGCACAGTCTAACGTCGCCACTCCATTTCACGGCCAGAGGCGAAGTAATGACGCGCGTCGCGATCGGCGGCTTTCTGCACGAAACCAACACCTTCGCACCGACGAAAGCGGATTACGACGACTTCATGCATGGCGGCGGCCGCGCCTCCATCGCTGACGCAGCGAGCGTCATGACGACGATGCGCGGCATCAATGCCGGCCAGTCGGGCTTCATCGCGGTTGCGGAAGCCAACGGCTGGGAGATCGTGCCGACCATCGCCTGCGCGGCAAGCCCTTCGGCCCATGTCACCAAGGATGCGTTCGAGCGCATCACGACCGTGATGGTCGACCGCATCAAGGCGGCCCTGCCGCTCGACGGCGTCTATCTCGACCTGCACGGCGCGATGGTGCCGGAGCATTTCGACGACGGCGAAGGCGAGATCCTCGCCCGCGTGCGCCAGGCGATCGGCCCCGATGTGCCGCTGGTGGCGAGCCTCGATCTGCACGCCAACGTCACGCCCGAGATGATGGCGCATGCGGACGCGCTGATCGCCTATCGCAAATATCCGCACACCGACATGGCCGACACCGGCCGCGCCTGCGCCGAGCATCTCGCGCTGCTGCTGCGGACCAAGCAGCCGCTGGCGAAGGCGTTCCGGCAGCTGCCGTTCCTGATCCCGATCAGCTGGCAGTGCACCAACGACCAACCGACCAAAGGCATCTACGAGAAGCTCGCCGCGCTGCAGAGCGAGGCCGTGCCGACGCTGTCCTTCGCGCCCGGTTTTCCCGCGGCCGACTTCGTGCATTGCGGCCCCAGCGTGTTCGCCTATGGCCGCACGCAGGCCGATGCGGACGCCGCCGCAGATGCGATCGCGGCCATTGTCACCGGCCACGAGGATGATTTCGACGGCCGCATCTACACGCCCGACGAGGGCGTACGCCATGCGATGACGCTGGCGAAGACTGCGACACGCCCGATCGTGATCGCCGATACCCAGGACAACCCCGGCGCCGGCGGCGATTCCGACACCACCGGCATGCTCCGCGCGCTGGTGCGCAACCGCGCCAGCCGCGCGGCGATCGGCATGATCTACGATCCGCAAGCCGCGCTCGCCGCGCATGCCGCCGGCGAAGGCGCGACCATCACGCTGTCGCTGGGCGGCAAGAGCGGCATTCCCGGCGATGCGCCGTTCGAGGAGAGTTTCATCATCGAAAAGATCTCCGACGGCCGCTTCATCGCGCCCGGCCCGTTCTACGGCGGCCGCAAGATGGAGATGGGACCCTCCGCCTGCCTGCGCATCGGCGACGTCCGCGTGGTCGTGGCCTCGCACAAGTCGCAGCTCGCCGACCAGGAGATGTATCGCTTCGTCGGCATCGAACCGACCGAGCAGGCGATCCTGGTCAACAAGAGCTCGGTGCATTTCCGCGCCGATTTCGAGCCGATCGCAGAGCAGCTTTTGATATGCGCCGCGCCCGGCGCGATGCCCGCCGATCCCTCCACCCTGCCCTGGGCGCGCCTGCGTCCGGGCATTCGCCTCAAGCCGAACGGCCCGGCGTTCAACGCTTAAACCTCATCAACGGAAACACACCCATGCCCACGATCGATCGCATCCAAGGCTACGCCGACGAACTCACCGCCATCCGCCGCGACCTGCACGCGCATCCGGAGATCGGCTTCGAGGAGACTCGCACCTCCGGCATCGTCGCCGAGAAGCTCGCGCAATGGGGCATCGAGGTGCATCGCGGCCTCGGCGGCACCGGCGTGATCGGCGTGCTCAAGGGCAAGGGCGACGGCACCAAAAAGATCGGCCTGCGCGCCGACATGGACGCGCTGCCGATGGAGGAGAACACCAACCTGCCGTGGCGCTCGACCATTCCCGGCCGCTTCCACGGCTGCGGTCATGACGGCCACACCACGATGCTGCTCGGCACCGCGCGCTATCTCGCCGAGACGCGCAACTTCGACGGCACCGTGCATTTCATCTTCCAGCCGGCCGAGGAAGGCCTCGGCGGCGCGCGCGCGATGATCAAGGACGGCCTGTTCCAGAAATTCCCCTGCGACGAGCTCTACGGCCTGCACAACGCGCCCGACCTGGAGCATGGCGAGATCGCGATCCTTCCCGGCCCGGCGATGGCCGGCGCCGACTTCTTCGACATCCGCATCTCCGGCTACGGCGCCCATGGCGCGATGCCCGAGCGCTCCAAGGACGCGGTGGTGATCGCGACCAGCGTCGCGCAGGCGATCCAGACCATCGTGAGCCGCAACGTCGAACCGCTGCAGGCCGCCGTGGTCTCGATCACCCAGATCCATGCCGGCTCGGCCTACAACGTCATTCCCGGCGATGCCTGGCTGTGCGGCACCGTGCGCGCCTTCTCGGACAGCGTCCGCGCGCTGGTACGCGAGCGCATGCGCGCGATCTGCGCGGGCATGGCGGCGGCGTTCAACTGCGAGATCGACGTCGACATCCGCGACACGTTCAGCGTCCTGGTCAACCAGGAAGAGCAGTCGAAGGTCGTCGAGGAGGTCGCGCGCACCGTCGTCGAGCCGTCCAAGGTGCTGACGCGCTCGACGCCGAAGATGGGCAGCGAGGATTTCGCGGACATGCTGCAGACCATCCCGGGCGCCTATTTCTGGGTCGGCCATGACGGCTCGGTGCCGGTGCACAATCCCGGCTATGTGCTCGACGACAAGATCCTGCCGATCGGCGCCAGCATGTTCGCCCGGATCATCGAGACCCGTCTGGCGGCAGCCTAGCGCCGCCTGACGTATGTCAATGAGCGGGCTCGGAATTGAGACGAACTTCGGCGACGGAGGACCAGCATGCACAAGCCCGTTTCAGACGACGTCACCTCGTTGCACGATCTCTCCGCCGTCGACCTGATCGCCGGCTACCGCGCGCGCCAGTTCTCGCCATCCGAAGTGATGGACGACGTGCTGGCGCATGTCGCGGCATGGGAGCCTGAGATCAAGGCACTGTATCTGCTCGACGTCGACGCGGCGCGCGCCGCGGCGAAGGCCTCGACGGAACGCTGGGCCAATGACGAGCCGGCCGGCGTGCTCGACGGCGTGCCGGCGACGGTGAAAGACAACATCGCGACCAAGGGCCAGCCGATGCCGCTCGGCGCGGCCAGCGTCGCGCGGGCGCCGCTCGCGGCCGACGCGCCGCCGGTGGCGCGGTTGCGCGAAGCCGGCGCGATCATCTTCGCCAAGACCACGATGCCCGACTACGGCATGCTGTCGTCGGGCCTGTCGAGCTTCCACCCGCTGACGCGCAATCCGTGGGATCTGCGCATGAACCCCGGCGGCTCCAGCGCCGGTGCGGGCGCCGCGGCCGCTGCCGGCTATGGCCCACTGCATGTCGGGACCGACATCGGCGGCTCGATCCGGCTGCCGGCGTCGTGGTGCGGCTTGGTCGGCCTCAAGCCGAGCTTCGGCCGCGTACCGATCGATCCCCCCTATGTCGGCCGCGTCGCCGGCCCGATGACGCGCATCGTCGACGATGCCGCGCTGATGATGAGCGTGCTGTCGAAACCCGACCGCCGCGACGGCACCGCGCTGCCGCCGTCCGACCTGCACTGGAAGGTCGCGGAGAAACCGGTGCGCAAGCTGCGCATCGGGCTGATGCTCGATCTCGGCGGCGTCGGCCAAGCGCTGGAAGAGCCGGTGCGCGCGACGACGCTGGCGGCGGCCAAAGCGTTCGAGGAGGCCGGCGCGGTCGTGACCGAGACCAAGGGCTTTCTCACCCGCGAGATGCTCGATGGCCTCGACAATTTCTGGCGCGCGCGGCTGTGGGACGATCTCGCCCGGCTCGCGCCGGAAGTGCGCGCGAAGACCCTGCCCTACATCCTCCAATGGGCCGAGCGCGGTGCTGACCTGTCCGGCGTCGAGGTCGTCAGGGGCTTCAACGTCACGATGGCGCTGCGCGCAGCCGCCGCAAAACTGTTCACCGAATTCGACTACATCATCTCGCCGGTCTCGCCGGGCGTGAAATTCCCGGCCGAATTCGCCTCGCCGGTCAACGACCCCGAGAAGCCGTTCGAGCACATCACCTACACCGTGCCGTGGAACATGTCGGAGAACCCGGCGATCTCCGTCAACGCCGGCTATGATTCCGACGACTTCCCGATCGGCCTGCAAATCGTCGGCCGCCGCTTCGACGATGTCGGCGTGCTCGGCATGGCCAAGACGTTCGAAAGCCTCCGCGGCGAGCAGCGGCCTTGGCCGACACCGCCGGTAAAGTGAAGCATCTCCACTGCTCCCTCCTCCGTCATTGCGAGCGAAGCGAAGCAATCCAGTGTCCCGCCCACGAGTCTGGATTGCTTCGCTTGCGCTCGCAATGACATGGAGAGAGTGTGGACCCGATCACTGCTGCATCGCTTGCCGGGAGAGCAACGCTGCGCGCAGCGTTTTGCCCGCCATGCGGAATGTCGTCACGATTTGACGCGGCCTCGTGCTGAACTATTGTATCCCCATCGCCGATCTCAATTTCGTCGTCATTCCGGGGCGTGCGAAGCACGAGCCCGGAATCCATACTCACGATCGTGGTTATGGGTTCCGGGCCTGCGCCCAAGAGGGCGCATCCCGGAATGACGGCGGAGATTGTGGCACGAGCAACCAACTAACAAACGCCACGACAACAACATCAGGAAACGCTCATGGCCTACCAGACCATCCTCTATGACGTCGCCGACAAGATCCTCACCATCACCTTGAACCGGCCGGAGAAGCTGAACGCCTTCACCGGCACGATGATGGAAGAGCTGATCGACGCCTTCGACCGCGCCGACAAGGACGATGGTGTCAGGGCGATCATCGTCACCGGGTCGGGCCGCGCGTTCTGCGCCGGCGCCGATCTCTCCTCCGGCGCCGACACGTTCGACCGCGATGCCAAGCGCGGGCCGGTGAAGCGGCATGCCGACGGCCGCGTCGACTATTCCGATCCGCAGGTGCGCGACGGCGGCGGCCAGGTCACGCTGCGGATCTTCAAGTCGCTGAAGCCGGTGATCGCCGCGGTGAACGGCCCCGCGGTCGGCATCGGCGTCACCATGCAGCTCGCGATGGACATCCGCATCGCCTCGGAGGCCGCGCGGTTCGGCTTCGTGTTCTCCCAGCGCGGCATCGTGCCGGAGGCGGCATCGAGCTGGTTCCTGCCGCGCATCGTCGGCATCTCGCAGGCGCTGGAATGGTGCTACACCGGCCGCGTCTTCCCGGCGCAGGAGGCGCTCGCCGGCCGTCTCGTCAGCAAGGTGGTGCCGCCGGACGAGCTGCTGCCGACCGCCCGCGCGCTGGCGCGCGAGATCGCGGACAAGACCGCGCCGGTGTCGGTCGCGCTGATCCGCCAGATGATGTGGCGCATGATGGGCGCCGACGATCCGATGGAGGCGCACAAGGTCGATAGCCGCGGCATCTACGCCCGCGGTCGTTCCGACGACGTCAAGGAAGGCGTGGTGTCGTTCCTGGAGAAGCGCCCGGCGCAGTTCAAGAATACGGTGACGGCCGACATGCCGGACTATTTCCCGTGGTGGGACGAGCGGGAATACAAGTAGTCATCAGTCGCGCACGCGCCACATATCCCGCTGTCGTCCCGGCCTTGAGCCGGGACCCATAGCCACCGTCTTGAGTTTGGCGAAGAACGACGCTCAGGGTGCCACAAGATGGATCACGCGGTATGGGTCCCGGCTCAAGGCCGGGACGACACCGGGGGTGTGGCGGCGCCTTGCTTCACTCCATCACCAGCGCGACCCGGCCGATGGCCTTGCGGTCGATTAGCAGCCGCATTGCTGCAGCATAATCCTCGAACGGCACGCGATGTGACACGTTGGGGCGCAGCTTGCCCTGCTCCGCGAGGTCCAGCAGCGCCGCCATCCTTCGCTCGCCCAATTCAGGATCCTTGCGCACGGCCTCGCCCGCGCGGACGCCGAGCACGCTGGCGCCCTTCATCAGGATGAGATTGGTGCGCGCCAGGCCGATGCCGCCGGTGAAGCCGATCACCAGCAGCCGTGCGCCCCAGGCGATGCAGCGGACGCTGTTCTCGAACACCTCGCCGCCGACCGGATCGAACACCACATCGACGCCGCGTCCATCCGTGATGCGCTTGACGGCGTCGCGGAACGGCTCGCGCGCATACAGCACGAGATGATCGGCACCGCGCGCACGGGCCACCGCGAGCTTCTCCTCCGATGACGCCGCCGCGATCACGGTGGCGCCCAGCAGCTTGCCGAGCTCGACGGCGGCGAGGCCAACGCCGCCGCCGGCGCCATGCACCAGCAGCGTCTCGCCCGGCTTGAGCTGGCCGCGATCGACCAGCGCGTGATGCGCGGTGCCGTGGCCGGCCAGATAGGTCGCGCCCTCCGCATAGTCGAAGGGCGACGGCAGCGGCGTGAGCTGGCTCGACGCGACCACCGCCTCCTCGGCATAGGCGCCGAAGCGCATGCGCACGATGACGCGGTCGCCGACGGCGTAGCCGTTGACATCGGGCCCGAGCTCCATGATGGCGCCCGACGCCTCGACGCCGGGCGTGAACGGCAGCTCCGGCTTCAACTGATACTCGCCGGCCGCCATCAGAATGTCAGGAAAATTGATCCCGGCAGCGCGGATCTTCACCCGCACCTCGCCTTGTCCCAGCGCGCGCGGCGGCAGCTCTTCGAGCCGCAATTTCTCCGGCGGACCGAGCTCGCGGCAGACGATCGCCCGCGGCATCAGGCCGCCTTCCGCTTCGCCAGCGCTTCGCGGATCAGCGGCAGGCGGTCGTTGCCGAAATACATGTCGTTGACATCGACGAAAATCGTCGGCGAACCGAAGCCGCCGCGCTTGACGACCTCCTCGGTGTTGATGCGCAGCTGATCCTTGATCCCCTGCTGCGCGATGCCGTCGAACAATGCCTTGGCATCGACGCCGACACGCCGGCACACCTCGGTCAGTACCGCATCCTGCGAGATGTCCTGGTCCTCGCCCCAATAGATCTCGAACACGGCTCGCGCGAACGGCACCATGGCCTCGTTGCCGAGCCAGATGCAGGCGCGCATCGCCTTGACGCTGTTCACCGGAAACACCGTCGGCGGCATCTTGATCTTGAGCCCGGCCGAGCGCGACCAGTCGTTCAGGTCCTTCAGCATATAGGCCGCCTTGGCCGGCACCGGCTTCTCACGCTGCGCATAGACGCTGGGATTGATGGTGTTGAAGATGCCGCCCACGAGGATCGGCCGCCAGACGATGTCGACGCCGAACTCCTTTGCCAGCGGCTGGATGTTGTGGAAGGCGAGATAGGTCCAGGGGCTGGAGCAGTCGAAGAAGAATTCGATCATCGTGTTTCCTCAAGGTCTCAATGTGTTCGATGGGGCGCGCACAAATCTAGAGAGTTGGTCATGGCCCCTGGATTGCTTCGCTCCGCTCGCAATGACGGTGGAGAGAGCTGGCGTCCCCGTTCTCTGCGTCATTGCGAGGAGCGAAGCGACGAAGCAATCCAGGGGCTACGAGGCACAGTCTGGACAGTTTGCCACCACTCTCCTCGCGACGCCGTGGAGTCCGCTCACGATCTCCCCGTCATTTCCTTCGCCCGCGCGCCGAACATCACGTGGCGCGTCTGGTCGTTGAACGGCTCCTTGACGAACTTGCCAATTGCGAGCCCCGCTTGCAGCTTCGGCCGCGCGCGCAACTCCGCGTACCAGCGCTTGACGTTCGGATAATCGTCGAGCGTAAAACCCTGCGCCTTGTGCGTCATGATCCACGGGAAGCAGGCGATGTCGGCGATGGTGTAGTCGTCGCCGGCGACGTGGGCGCCGGTCTTGCCGAGCTGGACGTCGAGCACGTGGAAAAGACGCGCGACCTCGTCGCGGTAGCGCTGGATCGCGTAAGGGATCTTCTCCGCCGCATACAGCGCGAAATGGCCATGTTGCCCCATCATCGGCCCGAGACCCGCCATCTGCCACATCACCCATTGGATCACGCGCGAACGCGCCCGAATCTCCTGCGGCAGAAAACGCCCGGTCTTGTCGGCGAGGTAGATCAGGATCGCGCCGGTCTCGAACACCGAGAAAGGCTCGTCTCCGTCAGCCGGCGCGCGATCGACGATCGCGGGAATGCGGTTATTCGGGCTGATCGCGAGGAACTCCGGCTTGAACTGGTCGCCGGCCCGGATGTCGACGGGAATGACCGTATAAGGCAGCCCGAGTTCCTCGAGCATGATCGAGATCTTCCAGCCGTTCGGCGTCGGCGCATAATAGAGGTCGATCATGCCTTCCCCGAGCTTCGTCCCCGACCCATTATGCCGCGCTGCGGAACGCATGACGCGGCTTCGTTCTTCTGTACGGGAAGGGTAAGCCATGGCAGACAGGCGCTCAAGCCTGACTGCCCCTACGCCGGAGAATACGACCATGCTGTTTGCATCGACCATCGCGGGCTCGCTGCCGAAGCCGGAGTGGCTGGCCGAGCCGAACGTGCTGTGGGCGCCGTGGAAGTCGAAGGGCGACGAGCTTGCGCGCGCCAAGCGCGATGCCACCATCCTGGCGCTGAAGCTGCAGGAGGATTCCGGCATCGACATCCTCACCGAGGGCGAGCAGTCGCGGCAGCATTTCGTGCACGGCTTTCTCGAGCGCGTCGAGGGCATCGACTTCGCGCACAAGGTCGAGATGGGCATCCGCAAGGACCGCTACAAGGCGATGGTGCCGCAAGTCGTGGCGCCGCTGTCGCTGAAGGGCCGCGTCCATGGCGACGAGGCGCGGATCGCGCGCACGCACACCACGCGCGCCGTGAAGTTCACGCTGCCCGGGCCGATGACGATCATCGACACCATCGCCGACAACTACTATGGCGACCGCGTCAAGATGGCGTTCGCCTTCGCCGAGCTGTTGAACCAGGAGGCCAAGGCGCTGCACGACGACGGCATCGACATGATCCAGTTCGACGAGCCGGCCTTCAACGTCTACATGGACGAGGTGCGCGACTGGGGCATCAAGGCGCTGGAGCGCGCCGCCGAAGGCCTGACGTGCCCGACCGCGGTCCACATTTGCTACGGCTACGGCATCAAGGCCAACACCGACTGGAAGGAAACGCTCGGCAGCGAGTGGCGGCAATATGAGGAGACCTTCCCGGTCATCGACGCCAGCAGCATTCAGCAGGTCGCGGTCGAATGCCGCAATTCGAAGGTGCCGATCGAGCTGCTCGGCCTGCTCAAGAACAAGATCGTCCAGGCTGGCGTCATCGATGTCGCCAGTGACGAGATCGAGACCGCCGAGGACGTCTGCAAGACGCTCGAGGACGTCATGAAGGTGGTGCCGAAAGAGAACATCATCGCGACCACCAATTGCGGCATGGCCCCGATGCGGCGCGAAGTCGCAGAGGCGAAGCTGATGGCGCTCGGCACCGGCGCGAAGCTGGCGCGGCAGCGGTTCGCGTAAGGGAATCACCGATCCGCAGGCTCACCTGCGACCTCACCGGCGACAATGACGCGGAAGCGATGCGACACACGGCATCGCTTGCGCATCATACGTTGCGTTGCGGCCATCACCTCGTCCGCACCAGATGCCGTGCGGGCTGCCGCCGGCATCCGCCGCACACGCCGGTCCACAGTTCAATCGGCCCCAGGGTATTTTAGCACCTATGGAACATCATTCGTTTCCGGGTGTGTCTTTGCTGTTCTTGACAAGATGCGTCCTGACATTTCATTTCGGAACACAAGTTTGGCGTGAAATTTCTGCCGCCTAAATTAGTTCGAGTCTGACACTTGCCTTCATTGCTGGGGATTGAGATGGCTTGCTTTGCGAGAACGACGGGTGCTGCGCCGAGGTCAGCGACGCGGCGCTGGCTGGCCATGTCGCTTCTCCTTGCGGGCACCATGCTCAGCACCCAGGCATTGGCGATCGACGTCGCCAACCAGGCCGACTGGAATACGGCCGTCGCGGCGGTCGCGGCTGCCGGCGCCAACTCCACCGTCAGCATCAACATCACCAGCGGCTTCACGCTGTCGAGCTCTCTGGCACAGCTGCAAGCCGCCAATGCCAACGTCACGGTGAACATCACCGGCAACGGCCAGATCATCAACGGCTCGTCGACCTATCAGGGCATCGTGGTCAACGGCGCCAACGGGCCGACCGTCAACATCTCGAATCTGGCGATCACCAACACCGCCGCGATCGGCGGCAACGGCACCAACGGCCAGGCCGGCTATTACAACAGCAGCCTGTCCTATGGCGCCGGCGGCGGCGGCGCCGGCGGCCTCGGAGCCGGCGGCGGCCTGCTGGTGCTCGGCGGCGCCAATGTGACGCTGGCCGGAGTGACCTTCACCGGCACCACCGCGACCGGCGGCAACGGCGGCGCTGGCGGCAGCGCCCAGAACACGGCCCCGGCCGGCAATGGCGGCGACGGCGGCACAGGCGGTGCCGGCAATAATGGCGGCGCCTCTGGCGGCGGCGGCGCCGGCGGCTCCGGCGGCAATACCGGCACGCAGGGCACCGCGGGCACCGCGGGCGCCTCGTTCGGCGACGGCGGCGGTGGCGGCGGCGGCTCGGGCACCACCAACAGCAACTTCTACACCATCAACAACAATGGCGGCACCGGCAACGCCGGCGGCGGCACCGGCGGCCGCGGCGGCGACGGCGTCACCAACAACCAGGGCAGCCAGGGTCCGGGTGCCGACGGCGGCTATGGCGGCGCCGGCGGCGCCGCGCGCGGCGGCGCGATCTATGTCGATGCCGGCGCGACGCTCACGATCCTCGATTCGCCGATCTCGGGCGCGGCCGTCACCGGCGGCACCGGCGGCAGCGCCGGCGTCGGCCAGGGCCCTAGCTCGTTCAACGGCACCAATGGCGCAGCCGGCGTCGGCGCCGGCGCCGCGATCTATCTCGGCGGCGTCACCGCCAACATCGCGGTCAGCGGCGGCACCGTGACCTATGCCAACACCATCGGCGGCAGCGGCCTGGTCACCGGCGGCATCAACACCGCTCTCGTCAAGACCGGCAGCGGCACGCTGGTGCTGACGGCCGCCAACACCTACATCGGCAACACCGTCGTGAATGGCGGAACGCTGGAGGTGAACGGATCGGCCGCAAGCTCGACCCTGACCACGGTGAATTCCGGCGGCACGCTGGCGGGTGTCGGCACCGTCAGGGGCACGCAGATCAATGCGGGCGGCACCTTCGCTCCCGGCAACGGCACGCCGGCCAGCACGATGACGGTCAGCGGTAATCTCGCCTTCCAGTCGGGCGCGATCTACCTGGTCCAGGTCGATCCGACCACCGCCTCGCGCGCCAGCGTGACCGGCACCGCGACGCTCGCCGGCACGGTCAATGCGGTCTATGCCGCCGGGACCTATGTCGCGAAGAAATACACGATCCTCACCGCGACGGGCGGCGTCAGCGGCACTTTCAGCGGCGTGACCGCGACCAGCGCGCCGGCGGGCTTCACGTCATCGTTGAGCTATGACGCCAATAACGCCTTCCTCAACCTCGATCTCGCCGTCCTCGGCAACAACACCAACCAGATCAACGTCAACACGGCGCTGAGCAACTATTTCACCAGGAACGGCAGCATTCCCGTCGTCTTCACCGGGCTGACGCCCGCCGGCCTGACGCAGATCTCGGGCGAGACCGCCACTGGCAGCCAGCAGGCGACCTTCAATGCGATGACGCAGTTCATGGGCGTCATGACCGATCCCTTCGTCGGCGGCCGCGGCGAGCCGTCGACGCCGCCGACCGGTCCGACGGCCTATGCCGGACAGGAGCTCGCCTATGCGCAGAAGCGCAATCCGAGCGATGCGCTGGCGGCGATCTACACCAAGGCCCCTCCCGCAGTGATGGCGAGGGCCGGCTGGAGCGTATGGGCGGCCGCGTTCGGCGGAGCCCAGACCACCGACGGCAACGCCGCGCTCGGCTCCAACACCGCCACCAGCAATCTCTACGCGACCGCGGTCGGCGCCGACTATCGCTTCTCGCCCTACACTGTCGCGGGCTTCGCACTGGCGGGCGGCGGCACGAACTTCAACGTCTTCAATGGCGGCGGGGGCCGGTCCGATCTGTTCCAGGCCGGCGGCTTCGTGCGGCACAATATCGGCGCGGGCTATATCACCGGCGCGCTGGCCTATGGCTGGCAGGATATCACCACGAACCGGACCGTGACGGTCGCGGGCATCGATCAGCTGCGCGCCAACTTCAACGCCAACACCTATTCAGGCCGGATCGAGGGCGGCCATCGCTTCCTCACCCCCTGGACGACCGTGGGCATCACGCCCTACGCGGCCGCTCAGTTCACCACCTTCGCCCTGCCGGGCTACGGCGAGCGGGCGGTCGTCGGCAACAACACCTTCGCGCTTGCCTACGGCGCCAGGAACATCACGGCGACGCGCAGCGAACTCGGTCTGCGCACCGACAAATCCTTCGCGCTGTCGGACGGCATCTTCACACTGCGCGGCCGTTTCGCCTGGGCGCACGACTTCAACCCGGACCGCTCGATCGCAGCGACCTTCCAGGCGCTTCCGGGTGCTGCCTTCGTCGTCAATGGCGCGCGGCAAGCCAGCGACTCCGCGCTGACCTCGGCGTCGGCGGAAATGAAGTGGACCAATGGCTGGTCGGCCGCAGGAACGTTCGAGGGCGAGTTCTCCAACGACACCCGCAGCTACGGCGGCAAGGCGGTCGTGCGCTATTCGTGGTGATGGGTGCCTGTCCGCAAGGTCATCACGATGCCGTAGCCCGCATGAGCGAAAGCGACATGCGGGTTCGACACAGCGGCGCGTGAGACGCCGGATACCGCTGCGCTCATCCGGCCTGCGCGGCCTGCGCGCTTGGGTGCAACACCGGCCGATAACCGGCCCGGAGCGCGCGCAGCGTCGACGGGGGCGTCAGCAACAGTGGAGCAGCAAGGTCATCGCGCGCCACGCCGTAGCCGGCGAAGGACCACGGTAGCGCCCTGCCCCGCAGAATCGCGAAGCTCTCTTCACCCGACTGCACCATCGCGCCGTCCGGCAACTCGGCCACCGGCCCCGACAATGAGTGCAAACGCTTCTTGCCGCGCTCCAGCCGCTCGCGATGCAGCACCTTGTCGATCTCGGACGCACGGATAGCGCTGACGCCGTTGCCCGTCTCCCAGGCGGCGCGAAAGCGCTCGGCGTCGTCGCGGCGGCAATAGAAGCAGGGACGGTGGCCGGCGGCGAGCGCGGTGGCCTCGTCGAGGAAGAACAGCTCGGTCCAGCTCCGCCTCGCCATGACCTCGCGGCGCTTGCCGCGGAACTCGCACAGGCAGACCAGCCAGGCCGGGCTCGACCAGCGCTTGCTCAGCAGCGTCCTGGTCGCGGGATCATGGATGATGCCGCGATTGCCGGTGAACAGCCCGCGATGCGGCGTGGCGACGATGTCGCCCAAGGGCGTGACGCGGTTCTGCAGCGGCACGGCGGCACTCCGCATCAGCCGTCATTGCGAGGAACGAAGCGACGAGGCAATCCAGAGTCCCGTCCACAGCTCTGGACTGCTTCCGCCGTCGCCTTTCGGGCCATGGCGGACACGTCGCTGCGCTCGCAATGACGACGTTGAGCTACGCCGCCCCGTCGCGCAGCGGCGGCGCGAAGGACAGCGCGGTGTCCCAGGGGAAGAAGATCCAGGTGTCCTGCGACACCTCGGTGATGAACGTATCGACCAGCGGCCGTCCCTTGGGCTTGGCATAGACGGTCGCGAAATGGGCGTCCGGGAGCAGCTCGCGGACCATCCGTCCAGTCTTGCCGGTGTCGACGAGGTCATCGACGATCAGGAGCCCCTTGCCGGTGCCGCCGCCGAGTTTGGCGGTGTCGGGCGAAATGCCCTTCAGGACCTGAAGCTCGCCCTGCTTGGTGTGGTCATAGCTTGCGATGCAGATCGTATCGATGACCCGCACGCCAAGCTCGCGGGCCACGATCGCCGCCGGAACGAGTCCGCCGCGGGTGATGGCCACGACGGCGTGAAACGGTCCGATCTCGTTGAGCCGCCAGGTCAGCGCCCGGCAGTCGCGATGAAATTGGTCCCAGGACACGGGAAAAGCCCGGCCTGCCCGCTCCTGCGCAATGAGATCAGGATTTTTCTCAACCATCTGCAATCAAGCCCGTTGTCCTAGGAGGATAGCTTGCGGCCAAGGGAAACCGCCAGCAGAAACAGGACAAAATAAACGAGATACCCCAAGAAGACGCGCCTGAAGACGCCCAGCCGACGGCGGTGCCTCAGGATGGTCGCCTGCACCTCGCTTGGCTGCCTCGCGATCACGTCCTCTAGTACATTGGGACCGGGAAAATTAAGTCCGGGTCGAGCGAGCTGCCAGAAGAACGTGCTCACTCCGATCGAATAATTCCCGATCCGATGATAGATCTGCCACCCCTTGAGTTGGAGCCAGATCGCAACCGGCATCAGACAGATCCACGGTCCGCCAAGGGCCACAACATACAGAAGGTCGCGGCCCGAGGGCGCCATGGCCGGGGCTGCGCCCTACGCCTTGCCGTTGAGCCCGGCGAGCATCTCCTTCACGGCTCCCATCGCCGCCGACAGTTTCTCCTGGTCGCGCGAGCGGACCACCAGATGCGTGTTCGGCTTCTGGTCCTCGTCGATAAAGGGATAGCTGCCGATGATGGTGTCCGGATGCGTCTTGGCGATCTCGCGCAAGGGGCCGCCGATGTCGCCCTCGCGGGCGTTGGCGCGCACGGTCTCCGACAGCATGCGCACGCCGGATTTCAGCTTCGGCGCGACGATGTCCATCATCGCCTGCATGATCGAGGGCACGCCGGCCATGACGATGACGTTGCCGAGCTTGAAGCCCGGCGCCAGGATGGTTGCGCTCTGGATCAGTTCGGCGCCATCGGGGATGCGCGCCATGCGCAGACGGGCCTCGTTGAGCTCCTGCTCGCTCCAGCGCTCGCGGAAGCGCGCGACGACCTCGGGATGATGGTCGATGCCGACGCCGAACGCCTTGGCGATCGAGTCGGCCGTGATGTCGTCATGGGTCGGCCCGATGCCGCCGGTGGTGAACACATAGGTGTAGCGGTGCCGCAGCGCGTCCAGCGCCGCGATGATGTCGCCCTCATCGTCCGAGACCACCCGGACCTCCTTGAGGTCGATGCCGAGATTGGTCAGGTATTCGGCGATGAAGCCGATGTTCTTGTCCTTGGTCCGGCCGGACAGGATTTCGTCGCCGATGACCAGCAACCCCGCGGTGACGATCTCGCTCATGATATCTCCTCGCATTCCCCGTCTCTTTTGGCCCGCCTCGGCGCCAATGTCATCCGGAACGTCGCAGTCTATGCCGCGGATTTGAGCATCGTGCAGCCGGTTTTTCGGGCAGGCTTTTCCGCGTCTCCCACGAAATGCCGCAGGAGAATGCATATCGCGCTGGCCCGGCCCTTGCTACCATCACGTGGAGTCATGCAGTGTATGGCGAGGCTGGGACACACGGGCATCTATGGCAGTTGCGTTCGACGAAATGAACGAGCCGGGCGGCGACGTCCGTCAGGCTTATCAGGAGCTGTCGCGGTGGCTGAAGGAAACGCCGCCGGAAGCTCTGGAATATCGCCGCCATGAGGCGGAGCTGCTGTTCCGGCGAATCGGCATCACCTTCGCGGTGTATGGCGAGGCCGAGGCTCAGGAGCGGCTGATTCCGTTCGACGTGATCCCGCGCATCCTCTCGGGCAAGGAATGGACCCTGCTGGAGAAGGGGCTGAAGCAGCGCGTCAAGGCGCTGAACATGTTCCTCCGCGACATCTATCACGGCCGCGACATCCTGCGCGCCAACGTCGTGCCGGATGATTTGATCTTCCAGAACCCGGTGTTCCGCCCGGAGATGAACGGCCAGGACGTGCCGCACGACGTCTATGTCCACATCGCCGGCATCGACATCGTCCGCGTCGACGCCAACGACTTCATCGTGCTCGAGGACAATGCGCGCACGCCCTCGGGCGTGTCCTACATGCTGGAAAACCGCGAGATCATGATGCGGCTGTTTCCGGACCTGTTCGCGCGCCATCGCGTCGCGCCCGTGGAGCGCTATCCGGACGAGCTGCTGTCGTGCCTGCGCTCGGTGGCGCCGCTCAGCGCCTCGGCCGAGCCGACGGTGGCGCTGATGACGCCCGGCATCTACAATTCCGCCTATTACGAACACTCGTTCCTGGCCGACAAGCTCGGCATCGAGCTGGTCGAGGGCCGCGACCTCATCGTCAAGAACGAGGAGGTCTTCATGCGGACGACGGAGGGCCTGAAGCGCGTCGACGTGATCTATCGCCGCGTCGACGACGACTTCCTCGATCCCCTCACCTTCCGCCCGGATTCCGCGCTCGGCGTGCCCGGCCTGATGTCGGCCTATGCCGCCGGCAACGTCACGCTCGCCAACGCGGTCGGCACCGGGATCGCCGACGACAAGGCGATCTATTCCTACATGCCCGATGTCGTGAAGTTCTATCTCGGCGAGGAGCCGATCCTGAAGAACGTGCAGACCTGGCGCTGCCGCGAGCCGCAGGACCTGTCCTACGTGCTCGACCATCTCGGCGAACTGGTCGTCAAGGAGGTGCACGGCTCCGGCGGCTACGGCATGCTGATCGGCCCGGCCGCGACCAAGGCGACGATCGAGGCGTTCCGCGACAAGCTGAAGCGCGAGCCCGAGGGCTTCATCGCGCAACCGACCTTGGCGCTCTCGACCTGCCCGACCTGCGTCGCCTCAGGGCTGGCGCCGCGGCATGTCGATCTCCGGCCGTTCGTGCTGACGGGACGCGACCGCACCACCATCGTGCCCGGCGGCCTCACCCGTGTCGCGCTGAAGGAAGGGTCGCTGGTGGTCAATTCCAGCCAGGGCGGCGGCACGAAGGATACATGGGTGCTGGATGAGTAGCTGTTGCTTTGCGCCGGCCGCGCAGCTCGCTCGCTCTAACCTCTCCCCGCGCGCGGGGAGAGGTCGGATCGCATCGTCAGATGCGATCCGGGTGAGGGGGGCTCTCCGCACGGCCGGCGCTCGTGGCTGCCTTTCACCCCAGCCCTCTCCCCGTGAAGGACGGGGAGAGGGAGCGCACCGTGCTCGCGGCATCAGCTCGCCAACAAACTTCTCTCTAGCCGTGCACACCTGCCCCGCCGGGGCCGGCTCCCTCCGCACCTCATAGATTGCCCATGCTGTCGCGCACCGCCGAAAACCTGTACTGGCTGGCCCGCTACGTCGAGCGCGCCGAGTATCTCGCCCGCACCATCGACGCGACCTTGCGCGTCACCGCCCTTCCCGCGGCCTATATCGGCAAGACCAACGAGTGGGAATCGGCGCTGATGACCGCGGGCGTCAATGTCAGCTTCTACGAGCACTATTCCGAGGCCAACGAGCAGAACGTCATCGAATATCTCTCGTTCAACCAGTCCAATCCGTCCTCGATCAAGAACTGCATCGAGGCCGCGCGTCTCAATGCGCGCTCGGTCCGCACCGCGCTGACCTCGGAAATGTGGGACACCCTCAACGGCTCCTGGATCGAACTGCAGGAAGTCTGGAGCAAAGGCACCAAGACTCGCGAGGAACTCGCCCGCTTCCTGCGCTTCGTGCAGGAGACCTCGCTGCGCTTCGACGGCTCGGCCTACCGCACCATGCTGCGCAACGACGCCTACTGGTTCTCGCGGCTCGGCCTGCATCTGGAGCGCGCCGACAACACCGCGCGCATTCTCGACGTGAAATATCACGTGCTGCTGCCCGAGGAGGAGCATGTCGGCGGCCCGCTGGACTACTACCAGTGGACCTCGATCCTGCGCTCGGTGTCGGCGCTGACGGCCTATCACTGGGTGTATCGCGAGACGCTGAAACCCTGGCTGATCGCCGACCTCCTGATCCTCAACGACACGCTGCCGCGTTCGCTCGCCAGTTGCTACGGCAACCTCGTCCGCAATCTCGACCAGATCGGCGTCGCCTATGGCCGCCAGGGGCCGTCGCAGCGCCACGCCCGCGGCGTGCGCAACCGGCTCGAGCATTCCAACATGGACGACATCTTCCAGCGCGGCGTCCACGAGTTCATCCAGGAGTTCATCACCGACAATTCGCGGCTCGGAGAGATCATCACCAAGCAATATCTGATCTGATCGAGTAAGCTGAAAAGTCCTCGACCGTCGTCATGGCCGGGCTTGACCCGGCCATCCACGCCTTGCTGGTTCTCCTGGTGGAACACGCGTGGATGCCCGGGTCGAGCCCGGGCATGACGATCGAAAGACCGGCATTCCATCGGACACGACCATGCGCCTGCGTATCTCCCATTCCACCACCTACCGCTACGAGCCGGCGGCCACCGGCGTCATCCAGATCATCCGCATGACGCCCGGCAGCCATGACGGCCAATATGTGGCGGAATGGCAGATCGACGTCTCGACGGATTCCCGCCTCGACATGCACGAGGACGCGTTCGGCAACGTCACCCACGTCATCACCCACGGCGCCCTGGAGGATCTCACGATCACCGCCGAGGGCCTGGTCGAGACCCACGATACCGGCGGCGTCCTCAAGGGCGCCGACGAGCGCTTTCCGCCCGGCTTTTTCCTGCGCACGACCCCGCTGACCACGGCCAACGCGGCGATGGCCGCCATCGTGCGCGACCTGCGCGCGGAATCCGAGACCGACGTGCTCGGCTTCCTGCACACGCTGATGACGCAAGTCTACGAGCACATGACCTTCGACGAGGATCCGACCCACAGCGGCACCTCGGCGGCGGAGGCGTTCGCGCTCAAGCGCGGGGTCTGCCAGGATTACGCGCACATCTTCATCGCCAGCGCCCGCGCCGCCGGCATCCCCGCGCGCTTCATCTCCGGCCATTTCCTGCGCTCGGATGGTGCAGTGCACCAGGAAGCCGGCCATGCCTGGGCCGAGGCCTATGTGCCGGACCTCGGCTGGGTCGGCTTCGATGCCGCCAACTGCATCTGCTCGACCGACGCCCACGTCCGGGTCGCCATCGGGCTCGACTATCTCGGCGCCGCGCCGGTGCGCGGCACGCGCTATGGCGGCGGTTCGGAGACGCTGACCGTGAAGGTCAAGGTCGAGCAGGTCGGCCGCGGCGGCCAGTCGCAATCGCAGTCCCAGCGCCAGTCCTGAATTCCGGAACGCGCCCGTAACCCCACCAGCGGTGTCATTCCGGGGCGCGCGCAGCGCAAGCCCGGAATCCATCGGGCGGCAGAGCACGCGGAATAATGGATTCCGGGCTCGTCGCTTCGCGCCGCCCCGGAATGACGACCTGCTGTGGAGCGGCGTCTTGCCTAAGCCCCAGCCTTCTCTGCAGGGTTGGACGCGCCACCGATTTTCGCTACTAATTCGCGCTCTGGCTCGAGGGGACGACGATGACCTATTGCTGCGGAATTCTGGTGCGTGACGGACTCGTCATGATCGCGGACACCCGGACCAATGCGGGCCTCGACAACGTCTCGACCTTCCGCAAGCTGCACATCTTCTCCAACCCCGGCGAGCGCATCGTCGCGGTCGCCAGCGCCGGCAATCTCGCCATCAGCCAGTCCGTGCTCTCGACCCTGACCGAAGGCATCGAGGACCCCGAGACCGGCGAGGTCGAGACCCTGATGAACGCGCCGACCATGTTCCAGGCGGCGCAGCGCATCGGCAAGGCCATCCGCATGGTGCACGCCACCGAGGGGCCGGCGCTCAAGGCCGAGGACATTTCGTTCGACGTCTCCTTCCTGTTCGGCGGCCAGATCAAGGGATCGCGGATGCGGCTGTTCATGGTCTACACCGCCGGCAATTTCATCGAATGCACCACCGACACGCCGTATTTGCAGATCGGCGAGCACAAATACGGCAAGCCGGTGCTCGACCGCGCGATGCATTACGACGTCGAGCTCTATGAGGCGCTCAAGACCGGCCTGATCTCGATGGATTCGACGATGCGCTCCAATCTCGGCGTCGGCCTGCCGATCGACGTGCTGGTGGTGCGCGCCGACGCCTGCGAGGCCGATCTCAACCACCGCATCGAGGCCGGCGAGCCCTATTTCCACGACCTCCGCTCGCGCTGGTCGGCGGCCCTGCGCGCGGCGCATAACAACATCCCGCGGCCGCCCTATAAGACTCAGAGCGACGTGAAGCACTGACGCTGCACTCTGCTCAAAACGGCAAACGTGAAAAGGTGAGGAAACATGGCTGAAGCTAAGAAGATCGCGCTGGTGACGGGCGCAGGCACGGGTGTCGGCCGCGCCACATCGCTGGCGCTGATGAACGCGGGCTTCACCGTGGTGCTCGCCGGCCGCCGCAAGGAGATGCTGGAGGAGACCGCCAAGCTCGGCCCTGCCGGCATGAGCCTTCCCGTGCCCGCCGACATGATGGACCCCGCCTCGATCGCAGCGCTGTTCGACACCGTAAAGAAGACCTACGGGCGTCTCGACGTTCTCTTCAACAATGCCGGCATGGGCGCGCCGCCGGTGCCGTTCGAAGACCTGACCATGGAGCAGTGGCAGTCGGTGGTCGCGACCAACCTCACCGCGCCGTTCCTGTGCACCCAGCACGCCTTCCGCATCATGAAGGACCAAAGCCCGCGCGGCGGCCGCATCATCAACAACGGCTCGATCTCGGCGCATGCGCCGCGGCCGTTGTCCTCGCCCTACACCTCCACCAAGCACGCCATCACCGGCCTGACGAAAGCCTCGAACCTCGACGGCCGCGCCTATGACATCGCGGTCGGCCAGATCGACATCGGCAATGCCGAGACCCCGATGACCGAGCGCATGGTCGGCGGCGTGCTGCAGCCCGACGGCCGCATGATGCCGGAGCCGCGCATGGACGTGCAGGCCGTCGCCGATGCCGTGGTCTACATGTCCGGCCTGCCGCTCAGCGCCAACGTGCTGTTCATTACGGTGATGGCGACCAAGATGCCGTTCGTCGGCCGGGGCTAGTCGCCTTTCCAATTCTCTCCGCTCGTCATTCCGGGGCGCGCGAAGCGCGAGCCCGGAATCCATAGCCACAAGCGGTCATGTTGTCCGGGACGGCTGTGGCGATCGTCTCGCCACACGGCGTGTCGTGGTTATGGATTCCGGGCTCATCGCTGCGCGATGCCCCGGAATGACGACGGAAAGATTTGTACGTTCCGGTAAGACGGGGAGAGCGAAACGCCCTACTCTAACCGCTCCACCTTCCGCAGCGTCGGAAACAGCTTCATCCACAACAGCGCGATTGCGATCGTGCCGACACCGCCGAGGATGGCGGCGGGCATGGCGCCGAGCAGCGCGGCGGTGACGCCGCTTTCGAACTGGCCGAGCTGGTTGGAGGCGTTGATGAAGAGGAAGTTCACCGCGCCGACGCGGCCGCGCATCTCGTTCGGGGTGGCGAGCTGCACCAGTGAGAAACGGATCACGACGCTGATCGTATCGGCGGCGCCGAGGATCGCGAGCGCGGCGACCGAGATCCACATCACGTTCGACACGGCGAACACCACGGTCGCCGCGCCGAACACGATCACCGCCTGAAACATCCGCAGGCCCACCCGTCGCTGGATCGTGTAGCGCGCCAGCACGGCGGTCATCGCGAGGGCACCGACCGCAGGCGCCGCGCGCAGCACGCCGAGGCCGAACGGTCCGGTGTCGAGCACGTCGCGCGCATAGATCGGCAGCAGCGCCGTGACCCCGCCGAGCAGCACCGCGAACAGATCGAGCGAGATCGTGCCGAGGATGGCGGGATTCGCGCGGATGAAGCGGACGCCGGCGAACAGATCGTCCTTGCTGCCGTCGAGCCGCTCCGCCGGCACGTCGTCCGGCACTTGCATCAGTCCCGTCAGCGCCATGCCGGCGATCCAGAACAGCATCATGATGCCATAGGGCAGACCCGGCGCGACGGCATAGGCAAAGCCGCCGATCGCAGGGCCAGCGATGGTCGCGAGCTGCGCCGCGCCGCTCGACAGCGCACTCGCCCGCTGCAACGTGCCCTCCGGCGCGATCAGCGGCAGCAGCGCGGCCGTGGCAGGGCTCTCGAAGGCGCCGGCGATGCCGAGCACGAACACCGCCGCGAACAGCTGCACTTCGCCGAGCTGCCCGGTAGAGGCGCCCCAGCCCAGATACAGCGCCGTGAGCGCCTCGGCGAGCTGGCAGAGCTGCACCACGCGCTTGCGCGGGAAGCGGTCGGCGGCATTGCCGGCCACGAACACCAGCAGCGCCGTCGGCAGGAACTGGATCAGCCCGACCATGCCGAGATCGAACGCCCTCCCGGTCAGGTCATAGATCTGCCAGCCGATCGCCACCGCCGCGATCTGGCTGGCAAAGCGCGACAGGCTGCGGGACGACAGGAAGAACAGGAACGCGCTTTGCTTCAGGAGATCGCGCGCGCCGATCGGGACGGTGGTCGACATGGTGGGGCCTGGGTGGCGCAGGCCCCACTGCTTGTCAATCGCAAGCCCCGCATGGCCGCAGCGCATTGCGCGGGACCGTGCCCTGCGCTCATACTTGCGCGGGGTTTGGGGGATCTGATGCTGCAATTGCAATCGGCGTTCGGGATCATCGCGCTGCTCGCGATCGCATGGGCGCTGGCTGAGAACCGGCGCGCGGTCTCGCTGAAGCAGGCGGCGCTGGGACTGGTGGTGACGCTGCTGACGGCGCTGATCCTGCTCAAGGTGCCCGTGGTGGCCCGCGCCTTCGGCGCCATCAACGACGCGGTCGGCGCGATCTCTCAGGCCTCCCGCGCCGGCACGTCCTTCGTGTTCGGCTATGTCGGCGGCGGCGCCCTGCCCTTCGACCTCAAGGCGCCCGGGGCCGACTTCGTGCTCGCGTTCCAGGCGCTGCCGATCGTGCTGGTGATGAGCGTTCTGACCACGCTGCTGTTCTATTGGCGGGTGTTGCCGCCGCTGGTGCGCGGCATGGCCTGGCTGCTGGAGCGCACGCTTGGCGTCGGCGGCGCAGTCGGGCTCTCCACGGCGGCCAACGTCTTCCTCGGCATGGTCGAAGCGCCGCTGTTCATCCGGCCGTACCTGGCGCAGATGACGCGCAGCGAATTGTTCCTGGTGATGACCGGCGGCATGGCCGGCATCGCCGGCACCGTGCTGGTGCTGTACGCCACATTGCTCGCGCCGCTCATCCCGGATGCCGCCGCGCATTTCGTCATCGCCTCGGTGCTCGGCGCGCCGGCGTCGATCTTGATCAGCCTGATCATGGTGCCGGAGACCTCCAAGCAGCTCACCGGCGGCGCGCTCGCCGATCCCGACATGCAGGCATCATCGACCATGGATGCCATCGTCAAAGGCACCAGTGCCGGGCTCGAGCTCTTGATGAACATCGTCGCACTGCTGCTGGTGCTGGTCGCGCTGGTATCTCTCGCCAACGCCATCCTGTCGCTGCTCCCCGCGATCGGCGGTGCGCCGATCTCTCTGCAACGGCTGCTCGGGCTGGTGATGGCGCCGGTGTGCTGGCTGATGGGTCTGCCGTGGTCAGAAGCCGTCACCGCCGGCAGCCTGATGGGCACCAAGACGGTGCTCAACGAGCTGATCGCCTATGTCGAGCTGGCCAAGCTCGATGCCACGGCGCTCGATCCGCGCGCGCGATTGATCATGCTGTATGCGATGTGCGGCTTCGCCAACTTCGCAAGCCTCGGCATCATGATCGGCGGCCTCGGCACGATGGCGCCGACACGGCGCGACGAGATCAACGCGCTCGGGCTGAAATCAATCGTTTCGGGCACCCTCACCACCTGCCTGATGGGCGCGATCGTCGGCCTGCTGAATTGAGCCCGACAGCATCGTCCGCGGCAGAAAGAGCGGCGCGACCCTGGCCATCACGTGCACCGATCCCTCAGCGGTCAAATGCGCATGGTCGAACGACAGCGGCACGTCGCCAGCGGTGAGCGGACAACCACGCTGCTCGCAGACCGCGGAGAGGATCGAGACGTAGGACAGGCCCTCGCCGCTCGGCAGGGCCGCCTGCATCGCCTGGTCCAGGACGAAGACATCCGGGCGAACGAACGTCGCAGGATCAGGCGTGACGCCGCGCAAAACCGCTCGCGCCAGCATCGCCGGCAGCCGGGCGCGAAACTGCACGGGCGGGCCGAGCAGCACCACGGGAATGCCGGCCTCGCTGAGGCGGGCCAAGGTCAGCCGGAGGTCGCGCACCATGCCGGCGAAGCGCGGCGGGCGGGCATCCTCGAGCCAATCCGCCGCCATCACCACGAGATCTGGCCGAAGCGAGGCAATGCTGTCGCGCATCTGGCGCGCGAACGCGCGGCAGGCCGGGGCTCCTTGCGTCTCGGCGCTGAACGTCGGCATGCAGGTCGGCTGGCTCGCCTGCATGATATTGACCTCAAGCGGATCGACGCTGGCCGCCAGTCCGTGATAGGCATGCGCCGCAAAACTGTCGCCCCACAGCAGGACGTTGATCTTGCCCGGCACCACGCGCAGGCACTCCTCGGGCACCCGGGCATCGGGCGTCGTGAAGCAGGAGCCGTAGCGATAGACCGGCTTCATGTCATAGGCGTTGTAGGCATCGAGGCGCTGCGCCTTGCGATCCGCATCCGACGCCGATCCGCTCCGCATCAACCCCATGCCGCTGCCGGCGAGCAGCAGCACGCTGGCGAGCGCCGCAAAGCCGAAGGCCGCGCGCGGCGTCGGCGCGAACTGCCGCGTGCGAAACGGCTGCTCGATGAAGCGCCACGACAGCGCGGAGACACCGAGCGTCAGCACGAACAAGGCCGCCCGCTCCCAGCCGTCCAGCGCAAGTCCCGGCTTGGCGAGGCGCGCGAACACGAACAGCGGCCAGTGCCAGAGGTACAGCGAGTACGAGATGCGGCCGATGAAGGACAGCACGATCAGCGGCGACAGCGGGCTGCGCGCAACGGCGACGCTCCCCGTCCCGCTCCACAGGAACAGCGCGGCGCCGAGGCACGGCGCTAGCGCGTTCAAACCTGGAAAGCCTGGACCGGGCCGCAGCGACAGGATCGGGATCGCCATCAGCAGCAGTGCCAGCCCGCGTGCCGCCATCCGCATCGCGCCGGGCCGCGGCGCCGGCAGCCCCGCGACAGCCACGAGGCTGCCGAGCAGAAATTCCCAGGCCCTGAACGGGCTGAGGAAGAACGCGGCGGCCGGTGCGTTGTCGCGCATCAGCATCAGACTGAGCGTGAAAGACGCGGCCGCGAGCAGCGCCAGAATGAGGGGCAGAACGTATCGGCGTCTCCGCGCCATCATCAGCACCGACCAGACGACGACAGGCAGCACCAGATAGAACTGCTCCTCGACCGCCAGCGACCAGGTATGGAGCAGCGGCTTCTCGATCGCCGCGTGGTCGAAATAGCCCGACTGCAGCCAGAAGAAGATGTTCGATGCGAAGGTGACGACGGCAGCGGCGGCGCGGAAGAACTCGGCCCGCTCCGAACTCAGCATGTCCGCGGCCGGGAGCGCTGCAAACGCCACCATCGCATAGAGCGCCGGCAGCAGCCGACGAATCCGCCGCTCGTAGAAGCGCGCAAACGAGAAACGTCCCTGCGCGATCTCCGCGGTGATGATGCCGGTGATCAGATAGCCCGAGATGACGAAGAAGATGTCGACGCCGACGAAGCCACCGAAGATGCCCGGCGCCTCGAAATGGAAGCCGATGACGGCGAGCACCGCGATCGCGCGCAGCCAGTCGATGTCCTCGCGATGCGCGACAGCCGAGCTCGCGCTCGCCTCGCCCATGCCGGGCCGCAGCGCGACGAGCCTGCGCGGCGCAAACGTTGCGGTCGGACGAAACTGGACGACATAGGACGGCAACGGAACAGATACGCCTTCCGCAAGCCGGCGCTGAACACGGCACTCCGACCGGTCGCCGGCCCGTCCAACCCCGATGACGCGAGACTGGACGTCAACACACACGCGCGATGCGACCGCCGTCCACCGCGCGCGAATGTTTCCATCCGTTTCTGTCGGCTTTAGGTCGAGAGTTCGACCGTTTTGAAATCGGCCGGCAGGATCACCTCGAGCAGCTCGACGTCATCGGAATAGTCGAGGATCATGTGCCGGATCTTCGGCGGCTGGGTCCAGCAGCTGCCAGCTTTCATCAAGGTCTCGCCGACGCCTTCGAGATAGCTCTTCACCCACCCCTTGAGAACATAGACCATCTGGAAGTCGACGGCATGGGTGTGCAGCTTCGACACCTCCTGCGGGTTGCACGGCGGCAGCATGCGGATGACATGCGCGCGGGCGAGGCCATGCGTCGCGTCCGCGATGCCGAGATCGCGGTAATGCGCATAGGCGCGCAGGCCGTCGGCCTTGAAGTCTTCCTCGCGGTGGTGAGAGATCGCGACCTTCTGCTTCGGCCGCCGCGGCGCGGGCGCCGACCTGCCCTGGCTCACGAGCGCCTTGCGCGCCGATGGCGCAGCCGCCCTGCCCGGCTTGGCGGGCGTCTTCGCGACGGTCTTCGCACCGGTCTTGGCGGACATCTTCACCGTCGCCTTGCTGCCCTTGCTGATCTTCAGCGCCGCAGCCTTGGCAGCGGCGCGTGTTACTGATTTCGTCGTACGGCTCTTGCTGGCCATGGTGCTCTCCCTGCGAGTCCTCGCAGCGAGGGTAGCACATGTTGTCGAACCTCAGCAGCTTCTCCCACAAAGGTCGTCATTCCGGGGCGTGCGCAGCACGAGGCCGGAATCCATTCCTCCGCACGTGGTGCAGCCCGATGGATTCCGGGCTCGCGCTGCGCGCGCCCCGGAATGACAGCGGTGATGGGGCGGCGACCACGGCTCATGCAGGGCTACGAACTGCGAACCTCGTCGCAAGGGGGGATACGGATTGGAGAGACTCAGCAGCTTATCCGACAAAGGCCGTCATTCCGGGGCGTGCGAAGCACGAGCCCGGAATCCATTCCTCCGCGCGTTCTGCCGCCCAATGGATTCCGGGCTCGCGCGACGCGCGCCCCGGAATGACAGCGGTGGGTGTAGATCCTGCAGTGACCTTCAGCTCAATGCAGCCGGAACACGCCGTCGACGGCGCGCAGCTCGGCCGGCTTGATCAGCTTCGAATGCGCCACGGTGACCGAGTGCAGCGGGCCCTCGATCTTCTCCTGCCAGAACGCCAGGAAATCCTGCAGCGCCGGAAATTTCGGGAACAGGTCGTAGTTCTGCCAGACGTAGGTCTGCAGCAGCGAGCGATGGTCCGGCATCCGATACAGGATCTGCGCGGTCGTCAGCCCATAACCCAGCACCTGTTTCCGAAAGTCCTCGGAAACCTCACCCCTCGACACCATGCCAACCCTCCGTTTCTGGAGCGCATGTCCGCGTGGCCAACCGGGATGGAGCCACCCGGCAAAGATGCGCTCACTGCAAAAGAAATGTGACGCATGTCCTCAACCCATCTCAAGCTTAAATGTTTAACGGCATGTTGAAAAATGCCGCATTAGCAGCCACTTAGCCCAGGTGCTAATACGGTGTTTCGCGTTTCGTTCCGCCCGTGTTAACGCTATCGGAACGCTTTGGCAGAGCGCGCAGTTGACTGCTAATTTTTCTGCTACAAGGCCTTGCCCGGCTGGAAACTCTCCCCTAAATCCAGCCCGCGTGCTGGCACTCGCCGGCATCGACTGCCAAATCTCCAGAAACTGACAATCGCTTCAATTGCTTAGGAGGACTGTATGGCTTTCCGTCCGCTTCACGACCGCGTCGTGGTCAAGCGCATCGACGCCGAAGAGAAGACCGCTGGCGGCATCATCATCCCCGACTCGGCCAAGGAAAAGCCCTCGCAGGGCGAAGTGATCGCGGTGGGCCCCGGCGCTCGCGACGAGAGCGGCAAGCTGGTCCCGCTCGACGTCCAGGTCGGTGATCGCGTGCTGTTCGGCAAGTGGTCGGGCACCGAGGTCAAGATCGACGGCCAGGAGCTGCTGATCATGAAGGAAAGCGACATCATGGGCGTCATCACCGACGCCGGCGCCAAGAAGAAGGCCGCTTAAGCGCTGTCGACCCTCATCCTGAGGAGCCGGCGCAGCCGGCGTCTCGAAGGATGAGGCCCCAACCACCTCCTCATCTCGTCCTTCGAGACGCCCGCGACGTGCGCGGGCTCCTCAGGACGAGGACCTCGATCAAAACTCAGGGAAACCCAATATGTCAGCGAAAGACGTAAAGTTCGGCGTCGAAGCCCGCGACCGCATGCTGCGCGGCGTGGACATTCTCGCCAATGCCGTGAAGGTCACGCTCGGTCCGAAGGGCCGCAACGTCGTCCTCGACAAGTCGTTCGGCGCGCCGCGCATCACCAAGGACGGCGTCACCGTCGCCAAGGAGATCGAGCTCGACGACAAGTTCGAGAACATGGGCGCGCAGATGGTGCGCGAAGTCGCCTCGAAGTCCGCTGACGCGGCCGGCGACGGCACCACCACCGCGACCGTGTTGGCCCAGGCCATCGTGCGCGAGGGCGCCAAGGCGGTTGCCGCCGGCATGAACCCGATGGATCTGAAGCGCGGCATCGACCTCGCGGTCGAGGCGGTCGTCGCCGATCTCGTCAAGAACTCCAAGAAGGTCACGTCGAACGACGAGATCGCCCAGGTCGGCACGATCTCCGCCAACGGCGACTCCGAGATCGGCAAGTTCCTCGCCGACGCCATGAAGAAGGTCGGCAACGAGGGCGTGATCACGGTCGAGGAAGCCAAATCGCTCGAGACCGAGCTCGACGTCGTCGAGGGCATGCAGTTCGATCGCGGCTACATCTCGCCGTACTTCGTCACCAACGCCGACAAGATGCGCGTTGAGATGGACGACGCCTACATCCTCATCAACGAGAAGAAGCTGTCGTCGCTGAACGAGCTGCTGCCGCTGCTCGAGGCCGTGGTGCAGACCGGCAAGCCGCTGGTGATCGTCGCCGAGGACGTCGAGGGCGAGGCTCTGGCCACCCTGGTCGTCAACCGTCTGCGTGGCGGCCTGAAGGTCGCCGCCGTCAAGGCGCCGGGCTTCGGCGATCGCCGCAAGGCCATGCTGCAGGACATCGCGATCCTGACCGGCGGCCAGGCGATCTCGGAAGACCTCGGCATCAAGCTCGAGAACGTCAACCTCTCGATGCTCGGCCGCGCCAAGAAGGTGATGATCGACAAGGAGAACACCACGATCGTCAACGGCGCCGGCAAGAAGGCCGACATCGAGGCGCGCGTGGCGCAGATCAAGGCGCAGATCGAGGAGACCACCTCGGACTACGACCGTGAGAAGCTGCAGGAGCGTCTGGCCAAGCTCGCCGGCGGCGTCGCGGTGATCCGCGTCGGCGGCGCGACGGAGGTCGAGGTGAAGGAGCGCAAGGATCGCGTGGATGACGCGATGCATGCGACCCGCGCGGCTGTCGAGGAAGGCATCCTGCCGGGCGGCGGCGTCGCCCTGCTCCGTGCCTCCGAGCAGCTCAAGGGTGTCCGCACCAAGAACGAGGACCAGAAGACCGGCGTCGAGATCGTCCGCAAGGCGCTCTCCGCTCCGGCCCGCCAGATCGCCATCAACGCGGGCGAGGACGGCTCGGTCATCGTCGGCAAGATCCTCGAGAAGGAGCAGTATGCGTACGGCTTCGACTCGCAGTCCGGCGACTACGTGAACATGGTGTCCAAGGGCATCATCGACCCGACCAAGGTCGTGCGCACCGCGATCCAGAACGCCGCCTCCGTGGCGAGCCTCTTGATCACCACCGAGGCGATGGTCGCCGAGCTGCCGAAGAAGAACGCCGGCGGCCCCGCGATGCCTCCGGGCGGCGGCATGGGCGGCATGGACTTCTAAGTCCGGCTTCCTCGCGAGACACACGAAGGGCGCGGCGCAAGCCGCGCCCTTTTGTTTTGGTGTGTAGGGTGGGCAAAGGCGCCTGGGACGCCGTGCATTCGTGGCACGTTGTTGCGCGCCGTGCCCACCGTCTTGCCTTGTGTTCGCTTCACGACGGTGGGCACGCCGCCGCCTGACGGCGGCCGCTTTGCCCACCCCACCGACCCCAGGTCACGCCTGCGCTTGGTAGTCCACAAAACAACTGCGCAGCCAATCGATCACGACCCGCGCGGCGGGATCGCGCTTCAGATGAGTCTGCACCAGCAGCCAGACATCGCGCCGCCTGGGCAATTGCGTGACTCGCAGCGACGCATCGCCAAGCAGATCACGGCAGGAATGTTCGGGCAGCACGGCAACGGCCTGTCCGCTCCGCAGCACCTCCGACATCACGCGCACATTGTCCGTGATACAGCGCGCGGCGTCGATCAGCTTGCGCTGCTTCAGGATCTGCTGCTCGGGAATTCCATCGAGCTCGTCGGGGTAGCCGCAGACAAAGCTCGGCGCCGCGCCTGCCGGCTCGATCAGATAGAGCCCGAGACTGCCGAGGCGCGTGATGGTGAAGTCGCCCTTCTCCGGCTTGCGCAGCCGGATCGCGAAATCGGCCTGCCATCGCGAGAAGCTGACATTGTGGCTCGCGGTGAGAAGCTGCAGCCGCAGTCCGGGATGCGCGGTCAAAATCGGCGCAAGGCGCGGCGCCAGGATGGTTTCGGCGACCGCCGGGGTGGCGGCGATGCGGAAGCGGCCACTCACGCCGGCCTGCGCGGCTCCGATGCGCGTGATGTCGGCGGCGTGTTGCGCCATCGCCTCGACATGCGCCAGCACCGTCTCGCAGGCCGCCGTCGGCCGGCGCACGCCATCGGCCGCCTCGAACAGGCGTACGCCGAGCGCCGCCTCGATGCGCCCCAGCCGCCGGCCGACGGTGGTCTCGTCGATGCGCAGCCGCTTGCCGGCTTCGGCATAGCTGCCGGCGTCGCGCACGGCCGTAATGATCCGCAGGTCGTCCCAGTTCATCCTGCGGGCGTATCACGGCGCGCGCCTTGCCTGCAAATCTGCAGCCATTGGCTGCGCACTCCTGCGTTGCCGCAGGCCATCGTCCGGCTAGTCTGCTGCGATCTCACGACGGAGCATTGACCGCCATGCCGACGCCCAAGACCTTGCTGGAGCTTTCCGGCGCCGACCTCAGCCTTCCCGCGCTCGCCGGGTCCAGCCTGGTGCTGATCGACATCCAGAACGAATATCGTGACGGCCCGCTGGCGTTGCCGGGCGCGGAGGCGGCGATCGCGCAGGCCGCTCGCCTGCTGACGCGGGCGCGAGCCGCCGGCGGCGTGATCATCCACGTCGCCCATCGCGGCAAGGAGGGCAGCCTGTTCGACCGGACCGCGCCGCGCGGCGCCATCGTCGAGGCCGTGAGGCCGCTGGCCGGCGAAGCCGTGATCGAGAAGACGCTGCCGAACGCCTTCGCCGGCACCGATCTGCAGGCGCGCCTGACGGCCGCCGGCCACAAGAACATCGTGCTCGCCGGCTTCATGACCCACATGTGCGTGTCGTCGACCGCGCGTGCCGCGCTCGATCTCGGCTGGCGCGTCACCATCGATGCCGGGAGCTGCGCGACGCGCGACCTGCCCGACAGCAAGGGCGGCGCCTTATCGGCCGCCTTGATCCATGAGGTGGCGCTGGCCGAGCTGGCCGACCGCTTCGCGATCATCGCGCGCGACGGCGCGGCGCTCGTCTAGCGGATCACGCTCCCGATGCGCCCGGGGCGAAGGCGGCCGGCCTGGTCCTCGTCCCCGGCCGCGAGGGAGAAGAAGATCATCGCAGCGCGGCCGATGACGTTCTCGACGGGAACGTACCCTATCTGTGACATCGCGCGGCTGTCGTTGGAGTTGTCGCGGTTGTCGCCGAGCATGAAAAGATGCCCCGGCGGAACGACGTAGACGTTGGTGTTGTCGAAATAGCCGTTATCGACGCAATCGAGCGTCTCGTAGCTCCGTCCGTCCGGCAGCGTCTCGCGCCAGCGCTTGACACGCTCGTCCTCGTCGTCGCCGCAGGCCTCTATTCCGATCACATCCTCCAGCCGCTCGCGCGGCACGGCCGCGCCGTTGATGTGGAGCACCCCGCCCTTCATCTGGATGCGGTCGCCGGGCAGGCCGACGACGCGCTTGATGTAGACGGTGGCATTGTCCTTGGGCAGAAAGAACGCGACCACGTCGCCGCGTGCCGGTGTCGCTCCCCAGATGCGAGCGGACGGCGGCAAGCCTGTTGGCCACGGAAATGGCCAGGTGAGACGGCTGTAGCCATAGGGATATTTCGACACGAAGAAGTAGTCGCCGACCAGGATGGTCGGCTTCATCGAGCCCGACGGCGCATTGAACGGCTGATACAGGAAGTTGCGGATCAGCATCGGCGAGGCCAGCAGCAGGCACAGCGCCACGAAGCCGGCGATGAAGATGCCCAGGATCGCCCACCACGGCTCCCGCTTCGGCCTGATCTCTCCCGCATCCACGCTCGTCACGATGTCCCCCTTGCAATCGCATCGCCAGGATGACCGAACACCGCGCGCTGCGCAATCACCCGCGCGCCGTGCTCAACGCTTCTTCCGCCACGGCGCATCGTCCTCCCAATCGCCGGCCATGATCGAGCCGTAAGGCACAACCTCGTCGACGACCTGGCCTAGCCCGAAGCGGGCGATCTGCGCCCGCACCGACGCTGCGTTCTTGTAGGCCTGCGGCAGCTCCGACAAATCGGGCTTGCCGCAATAGAACCGCGCATCGATGCCATCAGGCAGTTCGGGGCGATGCTCGCGCAAGAACGCCTTGCGGCCGAGGTTGCGGCCGGCGCCATGCGGCGCGAAGCCGAGCGCCTCCTTGTTGTCGCGATGCCTGATGATCAGCACCGGCTCGGCCATGTTGAGCGGCACGATGGTGCGGCCGTCATCGTCGGCCGAGAAGCCGGACCAGTTCGGCGTTGCGCCCTTGCCGTGGTAATACAGGCCATCGCTTTTGCGGAAGACGAAATTGTGCTCGTTCCAGAAGCGGTCGGCGACGGCATTGCCGAGCCTGGCCGCCGTGAGATCGTGGATCGCGTGGTGGTTGGCGCGCGTCCACAGTCGCGCGACCTGCAGCGCGTCCCAATAGGCGCGGCCGTCGTCGCTCGACGCCTTGATCCAGGCTGAGTGCTCCGGGACCTTCGGCGCATGGATCGCCGCGTGCCGCTTTGCCACGGCCATGCCGCGCTTGTAGAGCTGCGCGCCGAAGCCGCGCGAGCCGTGATGCGTCACCAGCGCCGCCTGCCCGGTCGATTTGAGATGACCGACGAAGGCGAAGTGATTGCCGTCGCCCTGCGTGGCGAAATGGCCGATCGCGAAGCGCTCCAGCCCCTTCAGGAACGGGTTGCCGTCAAAGCCCTGCATCACCTCGTCCGGCGGCTGGTGCAGCCGGTCGCGTCCGCCGGGGCCGAAATGAGTGACGGCGCTGACAGCATCGAGGATGCGCTTGGGATCGTCCTTGCGCGCGAACACGGTCACCGCCACCGAGCAGCAGATGTCGGACGAATGGAAGCCGGGATGGATGGCATCCTCGCAGGCGACCACGCCGCCGACCGGGATGGTGCCGAGCGCCGTGCCCGACGGGCATGCGTCGGGCATCACGGCGCCGGCGACGATGGTCGGTACCCGCATCAACGCGTCCATATGCTGCGCCACCGCCGCGACATTGGCTCGCTCGACTTCGTTCTCGGCCTCGATCAGCATCGCGAACGGCACGCCATTGGTGCGCATCAACGCCTCCGCCGGCTGCAGCGCCTGCAGCGCGACGAAGATCGCGTCATCATCCGCTCCATTCGCGCGCATCGCGTTCGCCGTCGCCAGCCCGTCCTTGAACCAGCGGCCCGGCTTGAAGCCCCAGGCGATCAGAGTGTTTCCGTCGATCATGGCGGTTCTCGTGCTTGAACAGAGTCGTTTGTCGCCGCTGGCGACGCGTGCGTTCACAGCCGATGCTCTCTCCAATCGTCATTCCGGGGCTCGCGCAGCGAGAGCCCGGAATCCATAGCCCCAGGGGTCTATGAGACGCGAGATGGCCGTGGCGCTTGTCTTCGCCCCACCAAAGCTCGTGGTTATGGATTCCGGGCTCAGCCGCTGCGCGGCTGCCCCGGAATGACGAGGAGAGAGTTTGCCCTCTCACCTCGTCCGCCGGTACATCACGTCGGTCCGGAGCACGTATTTGCGTCCCCGCGTCACCCGATCGCCACGATGCATGATCGGGTGATGGAACAGCAGTGCCATGCCCTGCTGCGGGGTGATCCGGAAGGGATCACCGACCGCTGCTGCGCCATAGCCGTCCTTGAACGACGTTGCCCCGCCTTCGAAGTCGTCATTGAGATAGACCATGAAGGTGAAGTGGCTCCGCTCGCCATTCCGACGTTCGAAATATCCGTCCAGATGCCAGTCGAAGGTTTGCCCGACGTCGTAGCGATACAGCCGCAGCCGCTCGTTCCGCGCACAGGGGGTCCATTTCTTCAGGAACAGCGGGGCCAGATAGCCGGAGAGCCGGTTGTAGAGCGCCGAGGCGAGCCCTGCGTCATCGACCATGACACGGTCGTTGTTGCGGACGTCCTTCATCATCACCATCCCGTCCAGCGTCGAGATCGGCGCCTCGGAAAATCCGATCTCCTCGCCCAGCCTGACGTAGTCGGCGCACTCGGCCGCCGAGAGGAATCCAGCAATGGTTCCGACGTTCTTCGCTCTCCAGCTAATCGTACTCATCGAAGCCTCCGTTCTCGCATGATCGAGCCGCGGTGCCCGGATGCGCATCCGACCGCGCCCACCAGAGCGCGAGCGGATGCGCCATCCGGGGTCTCGCGAGCTGCAAATGTGAACCCGCATGTCGCTTGCGCTCATGCGGGCTACGTTCGCTCAATCCTTGAACGGATCGAACTCGCCCTCGCCGGCCATCACCACGGCAAACGGCCGCAGCGTATGCACGACCTTCACCGAGCCGGCGTGTTCGGCCAGCACCTCAGGCAGACGCCGATAGGCCATCGGGCTCTCGTCGAGATCGGCGCCGATCAAGGTGACGCCGCGGCTCTGCAGCCATTCGTCCATCTCGACGCGGGTGAAGCGGCGCTTCGCCTCGCGCCGTCCGAACATTCGCCCGGCGCCGTGCACCGTCGAGTACAGCGAGGCCTTGGCCTCTTCCGACTCGACGCCCTCGATGATGACGGCGTCGTCGCCCATCGAGCCGCCGACGAAGCCACGCTGGCCCGGAAAGGCTGGCGTGGCGCCCTTGCGCACCACCCACAGATCGCGCCCATCGTGGGTCTCACGCCAAGCGTAGTTGTGGTGGTTGTGCACGCTGTCGGTGACCGCGCCGCCGATGATCTGGCGCACGCGCTCCACCACCCACTCGCGGCCCGCATAGGCATAGCGCCCGGCGAGCTGCATCGCGGCGATGTAGCGCTGCCCGAGCTCCGAGTCCTCGTCGACCACGGCGGGCGGCACGTTCATGCCGTCCTTGCCACCGGCGGCCTTGAGGTAGCGCGTCGCCGAGGTATGGCCAAGACCACGGCTGCCGAAATGCACGCCGATCCAGACGAAGCCGTCCTCGTCGCGCATCAAATCGACATAGTGGTTGCCCGACCCGACCGTGCCGAGCTGCCCGACCGCCTTCTGCCGGTAGGCGTCCATGTCGGACTCCCGCCAGGCATCGGCATCGTCGAACAGCTCATGCTCGACGCGCTCGGCATTCTTGCGGCCAACGCCGAACGAGATCACCTTCGACACGTCCTTGATGATCGCGCCGACCTTGTCCTCGATCGCGCTGAACGGCGTGTCGAGCCGCACCGCCATGTTGCCGCAGCCGATGTCGAAGCCGACGCCTGAGATGCTGATCTGCTTCTCATAGGCGATCACGCCGCCGACCGGCTGCGCATAGCCGAGATGGCCGTCGGCGCAGATCACGCCGGCCACGGCATTGCCGACCGCCATGCAGTTGCGCATCTGCGCGATCGTCGCGTCCTCATGAGTCCCGAACACCTTCAGCGGGCTGTTCTGGTACTGCGCCGCCTGCGGCCGGCTCGCCACCGTATCGGCCAGCGCCTCGGCCTCACGCGCGAGCTGCTCCTTGCGCGCGGCGTCACGGAACGTGCACCACAACGGCATCGAGCGCTGTCCCGGCCGTTCGATGCGCGCATCGGGATCGAGCCCGGCCTCGACAGCCAGCTCTCGCGCTCGGTCTTTGTAGGGATCGGCTCGCATCGGATCCTCCTCTCTTGCTCGCATCAGGACACGGAGCGCCCGAACGCGCTCCGCGATCGACGCTCGCGCGAACCGTCGCGCAAGCGGGTGGTGCAGGCCAGGAGGTGGATCTGAGTTGAGGGAGGACTCCCTAAAGGGGGTCCAGTCTCGGGATGATCGTCGCTCTGGCCGGGTCGGCAGAGGGACGATCCCGCTGCCGCGTTAGGCTATCAGTCTGATATTGACGGGTAGTGCGTTTGCTGCGGAGACCGCCAGCACGCGCAGGACCAGCTCACGGCGCCGCGATTGCGGCAGCGCGCTGTCCTTGATGTGGCGTGGGGTCGGATACGACATGGGTCTCTCGCTGCGGATCATCCGCATTGAACTTGGCGCGTGGAGATACAGGGTGATTTCGGCTTTGTAAAGCGAGGAGTCTACTAATGATGAGCAATCTTGACGATGTGGGACCGCCGAAGCACATCATGGAGTTTCGTGGCTATGGATTCCGGGCTCAGCCGCTGCGCGGCTGCCCCGGAATGACGGGAGCAGATAGCACGCGGTCCTTCCACTCGTCATTCCGGGGCGCGCGAAGCGCGAGCCCGGAATCCATACGCATTATGAGCATTTGAGCCCTGCTGCTCATCTACAGATCCCCGGATACAGATCATCCCAGTTCGGGTTCTGCTCCTCGATCAGCCTGATCTTCCAATCTCGCCGCCATTTCTTCAGCTCCTTCTCGCGGGTGATGGCGGTGCCGGGATCATCATAGACTTCAAACCAGACGAGCTTGCCGACGTCGTAGCGTGAGGTGAACCCCGGCGTGGCCTTGGTACGATGCTCGTACACCCGCCGGACGGGATCATTCGTCGCACCGAGATAAAGCGTGCCGTGCTTCTTGCTAGCAAGCAGATAGACGTAATACGCCATCGGACAGCCGTGGTTATGGATTCCGGGCTCGCCCTTCGGGCGCCCCGGAATGACGAGCGGAGAGAGCGCGACCTCTATCCACTTGTCATTCCGGGGCTCGCGCAGCGAGAGCCCGGAATCCATACTCCCAAAACCGAGTTGGGATTACAACTCCTCGTTAAGACAACTCCTAACAAACAAAAGGCCGCCCGTGGGCGGCCTTTCTTATCAACCTCCGACCTGCACGGCCGCTCACGCAGCATCCGGCGCCTTCAGCCGCACCAGCCTTGTCAGCAGCGCATCCAGGCCCGCACCCTCACCGGCGTGCAGGTCGATACGGCCGACCTTCTCGACGAGGCGCTCCAGCGACTCCAGCTCCTTGAGCCGCAGCAGCAGCGGGTTCTCCTCCATCAACCTGGCGGTGTTCAGGAGCGAGCGCGTCGCCGCGGTCTCCTCCTGGCGGCGGATCAGATTGGCCTTCGCCAGCCGCTCCGCTTCCACCACCTTGTTGACGAGCTCGCGGATCTCGCCGGGCAGGATCACGTCCTTCACGCCGAGCTCCGTCACCTCAACACCCGAGCCATCGAGCCGCGCGCGCACGTAGTCACGCAGCTCGGCATCGAGCGAGGCCTTCGCCGCCAGCACCTCGTCGAGCGTGCGTGACGCCACCGCCTCGCGGATCGCGAACTGCACCAGCCGGTACAGCCACGCATCCACGTCCGGCGTCGTCGCCACCGCCGCCTCCGGATCAACGATCCGTCGGAACGCCGTCAAGGTCACCCGCAACGCGATGCGGTCCTTGGTCAGCATCTCCTGCGCGGTGATCTCGAGCGCGGTCGGCCTGAGATCGAGGCGCTTGATCTCGATCTTGCGACCGATCGCCCAGAACGCATGCCGGCCCGGCGCCAGCCGCTCCGTCAGCTTGCCGTCGACGTGGAGCAGACCGGCCTCGTGGTTCTCGACCACGGCCTCGGTCACGATGCCCGGGCGGTTGCGCTCGATCATCGCCAGGTGGCGCGCGCTCACGCGCACGTCGCTGGTGACGTCGATCCGCTCGACCTCGACCCGCGTCGCCACCTTCCAGTAGACGCGGGTCTGCCACGGCGTCAGCAGGTGCGCCGGCCGGCCGTCGAGGCTCACGATCGCGATCTCGTTCGCGCCAGTCTCCACCGCCTCGAACAGCTCGGCCGCGAGATCGGGCCGCGCCGCCTTCAGCACCGCGTAACGATCAGCCGGGTATTCGGCCTTGACCACGTCGAACACCTGCACGGTCAGCCGGTGCAGCGGATCGAGCAGCGCATGACGGCCGGGGCCGAGCACGCGCACGAGCTGGCCGTTGCGCCAGACCAGCGCCCGCTCCCCATCCGCCACCGTCTGCGTCTTCATCATCACATGCCAGCTCATGGCACTCTCCTGTCACGCAAGGTCCGGCCGGATGCCGGGCCCTGCTCTGTTGGCTGCCGGCCTCTGCCTGCAGCAGTTTGAAATTCAAAGGACGTGAGGACCGGACGGCGCTTCCTGCCTGAACCGAGCGGGCCACGGCTTGAGCGTCGGGTGCGACCGGGCGCCTGCACACCTCACAGCCGCCGAAGCGGACGTGGCGATGCGCGGGCTGTCCCGGCCATACGCGACGCGGTATCCACCGCGGCACAGAGCCGGCTCTGCAGTGTCCTGATCAGGTCGAACTGCTCTTTCGAGCAAAACGGCCGGACCGCGACTGAAGCGCGCGTCCGGTCCTCGTCAGAGGAAATTAGCTTGCAAGGCTAATGCGCGGAGCGCTGGAGCGGGAGTCGAACCCGCGACAGGATGATTCATGATCATCTGCTCTAACCAACTGAGCTATCCTTGGTTGCGTCGATCGGATTCGAACCGATGCCGTCGGGTTCACACCCGATGCTCACCATGAGCTTCGAAGCACATCCTCTCTTCAGCGGAATACGCCACCGGAAACCGGCGCGCACCAGTCGGGATCTCAGCGAGCCCGAACCCATGTCCGAAGCGAAGGACGGTGCACATAGATCAACTAATATGTCGATGCAAGTGTTAGTTTGTCGCTTCGTCGAATATTCTGGATCGGTCGATCGTGACTGGTTCAACTACATCCACATCGTCATTCCGGGGCGCGCGCAGCGCGAGCCCGGAATCCATAACCACGAACGGCAGCTGGTCGAAGACTTTGGCCACTCGCATCTCGCGCCACATGACCAGATGTGACTATGGATTCCGGGCTCGCGCTATGCGCGCCCAGGAATGACGGCCGCTTATATGCAAACCGTTTCGTAGATGGGGTAACGGGCCGACCACCCGAGCGTCTCGCTCGCTACGGCGCGATTTATAAGCGCGCTCGCGAGACGCTCGGTTGGCGGAGAGGTGGTCGTCCCTCAAATTGATGGTGTTCAAAACGGAGTCGGGCAAGCCCGCTCCTCGCATCATTCGGGGACGACCATGAGCCACTATGCCGGAATTGACGTGTCTTTGAAATCCTCTGCGGTCTGCATCGTCGATGGAGGAGGCAATATCGTTCGGGAGGCTCCCGTCGAGAGTGAGCCAGCGGCCTTGATCGGTTGGTTCAAGCAGCTCGGCCTCGAGATTGAGCGGATCGGCTTGGAGGCAGGGCCGCTGTCGCAATGGCTGTATGCGGCGATGCGGGAGGCGGGCCTGCAGGTCGAATTGCTGGAGACGCGGCACGTGCGTGACGCCTTCAGGGCGATGTCGGTGAAGTCGGACCGCAACGATGCCAGGGGCATTGCCCAGTTGATGCGACTCGGCTGGTTCCGGCCCGTCCATTGCAAATCGATCGAGGCGCAGGAGACGCGTGCGGTTCTCACGGCCCGCAAGCTGCTGCAATCGAAGCTGCACGATATCGATAACTGCTTGCGCGGCGTGCTACGAGGCTTCGGCTTGAAGGTCGGCAAGACCACCGAGCGCAGCTTCGCAAAGCGCGTCGAGGAGCTGGTGGATGGCCATCCGGGATTGACGCTGGTCGTGCAGGCGCTGCTCGAGGCTCATGCGGTGCTGCTGCGCGAGTTCAAGAAGCTGGACAGGCAGGTGCAGCAGCTCGCGAAGGCCCATCCCCAGGCCAAGCTGTTGATGAGCACGCCGGCGGTCGGTCCGATCGTCGCGCTCACCTACGTGTTCGCGATTGACGACCCCAAACGCTTCCGATCCTCCAAGGCGACCGGCGCACATTTTGGCCTGACGCCGCGACGATACCAGTCCGGCGAGACCGATTATAGCGGCCGCATCACGAAGGTCGGCGACGCATCGGTGCGCGAGGCGCTCTATCAGGCGGCGCACATCATGCTGACCAAGCCGGTGAAAAATTGCTCAGAGCTAAAGAGCTGGGCAATGCGGGTCGCCAGGCGCGCCGGTCCGCGCAAGGCCAAGGTGGCTCTGGCGCGCAAGCTTGCCGTGATCCTTCACCGCATGCTCGCCGACAACATGCCCTTCAACCCCGCGGCCAAGCCTGTCACGGCCCAGCCGGCCGCCAAGGCTAAGCCTGCCGCAGCCTAAGTAAGGGAGCATCGATCGAGTTCTGGGCGGGCCACAACACCAGGCTCTCCCCGAGCAGGGTCCCTTCGCCGGGACGATGGATCCGGTCAGGCCGCCATCCGGGTAGTCGGTTCACAACCACGCTCTCCGTAGATTGGCCGGCCGGATCCTCTTACGCAGCCCAACAGGTGGCGGCCATGCGCCGACCCCGTACAGAAGCAAGGGCCCGGCGATAGGACATGCAATTGGGATTGACAAACCAAGGCCCGTTACAGAAGCCCGGATGAGCGAAGCGACATCCGGGTTCACAAGCGCAGCCGACGAGAACCCGGATATCGCCTACGCCGACGCCCTTCGGGCCTCGACGCAGGCTCATCCGGACTACACGCTTTTCATCATCGCTCCAGCTCCACGTCCCAATACAGATAGTCCTGCCATGTCACATGCAGGAAACGCGGCGGGAACAGGCGCTGGGAGGCCATCAGCTCGTGCCGTGTCGGCTCGAACGGCGGCCGCCGCGGCTTGAGGTAACGCCGGTCCTTGCGCACATTGCAGGGACTGCAGGCCGCGACGATGTTGGTCCACGACGTCTCGCCGCCATCGGCGCGCGGCACGACGTGATCGAACGTCAGCTCGCCGTGGAGATAACGGCCACCGCAATACTGACATTCGAAGCGGTCGCGCAGGAAGACGTTGAAGCGCGTGAACGGCACGCGCATCGCCGGCCTCACATAGTCGCGCAGCGCGATCACCGACGGCAGCCGCATGGTGACGCTCGGGCTGCGAACGACCCGGTCGTACTCGGCGACGACGACGTGGGACTCGCTGACCACGGCCTTGATCGCATCTTCCCAGCTGAACACCGACAGCGGAAAGTAGCTCAGCGGCTGGAAGTCGGCGTTGAGAACGAGTGCGGGATGAGTTGCGGACATCGTCGACCTCCTTTCCGTGTCGACCGTATCGAGATTCGTTGGCGCGCCCATGACACGCCGATCAGACAGGCTAGACGCGATATCCGCGCCTTGACGCCAAGCGCAATCAGTCGCGCGCCGCCGGCGCGCCGTTGGGCTGGGCGCGGTTGATGTAATCGAGATAGAGCTGCCGGGCGCGCGCCTCGGTGACGCCGCGGCACGCCATCGCGATGCGCACGAAGGCCGTCGCGACCGGCGAGGCCAGCACACGTGACATATCGCAGATATCGGTCTCTTCGCTGATTGTCCGGGTCATCAGACCCTCCGCTCAATGTGCGGAGGGTGAGATCCCGCCGCTGTTATGATCTTGCTGACATCCGCAGGCCCGACCATTTCGGGGCCATCACCAGATAGCGCGGACCTTGACAGGCGACGCGCAGACCCGACCAGCCGCCCGACCGATTGAAGGGTCGTTCGCTGGTGGTGGCGTTCGCAAAATGTGAGCCTAGGCTCGACACGGTCGTGATCCTCGAGAGCAGCAGGCCGGAGATGATCGGCGGCCCAGTTGCGATGGGGCAGTCCTATGCGCAGATTTTGCCGGGATCGTCAAGAGCAGCGGCCTTCGCCCCGCTGCGCGTCGGAGCAAGGCGGAGCAACATGGCGCGGCTTACGCAACCTCCGGCAAGCCACCGATGAGCTTGTCGAGCGTCACCGGATAGTTGCGCACGCGAATGCCGGTGGCATTGTAGACGGCATTGGCCACGGCTGCGCCGACGCCACAGATGCCGAGCTCGGCCACACCCTTGGCTTTCATCGGCGAGGACATCGGATCGGTCTCGTCGAGGAAGATGACCTCCTGATGCGGAATGTCGGCATGGACCGGGACTTCGTAGCTGGCGAGATCATGATTGACGAAGAAGCCGTAGCGGCGATCGACAGCAAGCTCCTCCATCAGCGCGGCGCCGACGCCCATGGTCATCGCGCCGATCACCTGGCTGCGCGCCGATTTCGGATTGAGGATGCGCCCCGCCGCACAGACCGCCAGCATGCGCCGCACCCGCACTTCAGCGGTCGCGGCATCGACGCCCACCTCGACGAAGTGCGCCGCGAAGGTCGATTGCTGATGCGTCTTGGCGAGATCGCCATATTCGATCGCATCTTCGGCCACGAGCTCGCCATCGGCCGCCGCCTGCGTCAGCGGCGCGCTGCGATTGCCGGCGCGGACCTCGCCGTCGGCGAACACGATCTCCGATGAGTTGAAGCCGAGCCGCGCCGCGGCGGCCTCGCGCAGCTTCACGCATGCCGCATAGACGCCCGCTGTCGAATTGTTGCCGCCCCATTGTCCACCCGAGCCGGCGGATACAGGAAAGTCGGAGTCGCCGAGCTTCACCACGACGCGGTCGAGTGCCACACCCATCATCTCGGCCGCAGTCTGCGCGATGATCGTGTAGCTGCCGGTGCCGATGTCGGTCATGTCGGTCTCGACCGTGACGATGCCGTCGCGGCCGAGCTTCACGCGCGCCGCGGATTTCTGCAGCAGGTTGTTGCGAAAACCCGCCGCCATGCCCATGCCGACCAGCCAGCGGCCGACGCGGACCTGCGCAGGCCGTGCAGCGCGCTTGTCCCAGCCGAAGCGCTCCGCTCCGAGCTGCAGGCAACCGATCAGATTGCGCTGTGAGAACGGCCGCTCGGCATTCTCCGGATCGACTTGCGTGTCATTGCGGATGCGGAAGTCGACCGGGTCGAGGCCGAGCTTCTCGGCCATCTCGTCCATCGCGATCTCCAGCGCCATCATGCCCGGCGCCTCGCCGGGCGCGCGCATGGCGTTGCCTTCGGGCAGATCGAGCTCGGCGAGCTTCATGGCGGTCAGCCGGTTGGCGCCCGCGTAGAGCAACTTGGTCTGATCGACCGCCGTCTCGGGCCGGCCGCCGGGCAGATTGCCGGACGTGCTTTCATGCGCGATCGCGGTGATCTTGCCGTCTTGCGACGCGCCGATGCGGATGCGCTGGATCGTTGCCGGACGGTGCGTCGTGTTGTTGATGACGAGCGGCCGCTGCAGCGCGACCTTCACCGGGCGCTTGGCAGCCCGGCTGCCCAGTGCCGCCAGTACGGCGTCGGCGCGAATGAACAGCTTGCCGCCGAAGCCGCCGCCGATGAAGGGCGAGTCGAGACGCACGTTCTCAGGGCGGATGCCGAGAATCTTGGCGATGCTGCCCTTACCCCAGGCGATCATCTGGTTCGAGGTCCAGATCGTCACCTTGTCGCCATCCCACGCCGCGATGCTGGCGTGCGGCTCCATCATCGCGTGGCTCTCGTCGGGCGTCGTGTAGATCGCATCGAGCTTGACCGGGGCGGCCGCGAACGCGCCCTCGAAATCGCCGATGCCGTTGACCGGCTTCGCACCGCTGCCCTCGCCGCTGTCGCCGGTGACCGGCGGCGCGCTGCCGGCCAGGGCGCCGAGATCGAACCGGCCCTCCTGCTTCTGATAGTCGACGTCGATCAGCGAAGCCGCAGCCCGCGCCTGCTCGAACGTCTTCGCCACGACCAGCGCGATGGCCTGGTGATAGTGCTGAACCTCCGGCCCGCCGAACAGCGAGGCGGTGTTCATGCGGCCGAGTTCGAGCCTGTCCATGTCGAGCGTGCTGACGATCGCGATCACGCCGGGCGCCGCCTTGGCCTTGCCCAGATCCATCGATCGGATCCGGCCCTTGGCGATGCCGGCGCCGAGCACGTAGCCATAGGCCTGGTTCGGCGCGACGTCGTGGCGCTCATAAGCATAGGGCGCGGTGCCGGTGACCTTGAAGCGGCCATCGACGCGATCGGTCGGCCGGCCCACGACCTTCTGCTGATCGATCGGATTGGCGGTGGCGGGAGTGTCGAACTTCATGGCTCAGCCTCGTGCTTCGGCGATGACGGCACCGAGAGTTCGCTCGGCCAGACGGATCTTGAAGCTGTTGTCGTTGGTCGGCTTGGCATCGGCCAACAGCCGTGCCGTGACAGCCTTGGCGCCTTGGCCGAGTTGCGCATCGGCCTCATCCAGCCGCCACGGCTTGTGCGCGACGCCACCCAGCGCCACGCGTCCCGAGCCGTCGCGCAGAACCACGGCGGCCACGGAGACCAGCGCGAAGGCGTAGGATGCGCGATCGCGGACCTTGCGGTAGATCTGTGTGCCACCGATCGGCTTCGGCAAGGTCACCGCGGTGATCAGTTCGTCCGCCGCCAAGGCGGTCTCGAGATGCGGCGTCGTGCCCGGCTCGCGATAGAACGCCGCGATCGGGATGCTGCGCGTCGCACCATCCGGCTTCACGGTCTCGATACTGGCGTCGAGCGCGCGCATCGCGACCGCCATGTCGCTCGGATGCGTGGCGATGCACGCCTCGCTGGCGCCGATCACCGCAAGCTGGCGGCTGTAGCCGTCGATCGCCGAGCAGCCGCTGCCGGGCCGGCGCTTGTTGCAGGGCATGTTGGTGTCATAGAAATACGGACAGCGCGTGCGCTGGAGCAGATTGCCTGCCGTGGTCGCCTTGTTGCGCAACTGCCCCGAGGCACCGGCGACGAGCGCCCGCGACAGCAGGCCGTAGTCGCGCCGGATGCGGGCGTCGGACGCGAGATCGGTGTTGCGCACCAGCGCGCCGATCCGCACGCCGCCGTCGCCGGTATCCTCGATCCTGTCCAGCGCCAAGCCATTGACATCGATGAGATGCGTGGGCGCCTCGATCTGCAGCTTCATGAGGTCGAGCAGATTGGTGCCGCCGGCGATGAACTTGGCGCCGGTCTTGGTCGCGAGGGCAGCGGCCGCCTGCGCCGGCGATTGGGCGCGCTCATAGGTGAAGGGCTTCATGCCTTGTTCTCCGCGACCTCGAGGATAGCCTCGGCGATGTTGGAATAGGCGCCGCAACGACAGATGTTGCCGCTCATGCGCTCGCGCAGTTCATCACGGGTGAGTTGCGGCGGCTCGGTCAGGCTGCCGGTGACGTGGCTCGGAATGCCGGCCTTGATCTCGTCGAGCACGGCGGTGGCCGAGCAGATCTGTCCGGGCGTGCAATAGCCGCATTGAAAACCGTCATGCTTGACGAAGGCGGCCTGCATCGGCGCGAGGTGGTCGGGCGTGCCGATCCCCTCGATCGTGGTGATCGCATCGCCCTCGTGCATCACCGCCAAGGTCAGACAGGAATTGATGCGCCGGCCGTCGACATGCACGGTGCACGCGCCGCACTGGCCGTGATCGCAGCCCTTCTTGGTTCCGGTCAGCTGGAGATGCTCGCGCAGCGCATCGAGCAAGGTGGTGCGTGTGTCGAGCTCGAGTTCCCTGATGCTGCCATTGACCGCGAGGGAGACTCTGGTTGTCGCAGGCGGCACCGCCTCGCGGGGCTCGGCTGCAAAGGCGCCGGGCGAGAACGGCATCGCCAGCCCGGCCACCGACACGGCGCCGCCGACCATCAGGTCGCGGCGATTCATTCTGAAGGGTGGATTGTCCATCACGGTTCTCGATCCTCGACTCGTGAGGAGCAACGCGCCCCGCACGGATCGGTTGCGTCGTCGCGATCACGTGTCTCACCCGATGGCGCTGACGGTCGGTGACGCATGTTCCCGCGCCTGGTTGCCCTCCGCCGAACCCTGCTCGACGGGCAAATCAGTTGCGCAGTCCGAACCGCACGCGACGCAGGCCGCGCTCCAATCGTCAGAAAAACGCGTGCGCGATGAAGCTCATTTGATCAATGCCGCCAAGGCGATCGCGCCGATCAGCCGAAACGCGCCAATTTTTTACTTTCCAAAAATCAGAAATCGTGCAATCTGGGCCCGTCCTGCTCTCATGAGGGGGGCGCCTCGCGATCGTCACGAACGTGGAGGGCGGGATGCGGTGGGCGCGCCGGTCGCAGCGTGATCTGATCATGCGGACGAACGATCCGGTGCGCACGGTGAAGTCGTGATGTCCTGACACCCCGATGCTGGTGTCAAGGTTCGGGGCCCGACATGCTCCGACCGATGGTGGCCAGAAAGCCCGGCGCACCAGGGAGACCACGTATAAGCCGTAACGCCATCGCGCGGGGAATGCCGGCGTGTCCGGCTGCACCTGTGGTGACTGCCGCCTGCTTTTTTTCCGCAGGCGGGCCATGGGTGAGGCCTTCACCCGGCATTCCCCGCGCCCTCTCACAATTGTCGAGGGCGATGTGATCAGCAAGACTCGGGCGTCATCCGCCGCGAGAACGCGATGTCGCGGCTGCAAAAGACGGAAATCGTAGGGTGGGCAAAGCAGCCGCCGAAGGCGGCAGCGTGCCCACCGTCGAGCAGCAGGCTTTATCAAAAGATGGTGGGCACGGCGTCAACTAACAGCATTCGCGAGGAGCGAGGCGTGCCGCGCCTTTGCCCACCCTACGGCTCTGCCCGTGAATGCGCCCTCTCCCACAAGGGGAGAGGGCGCTGTATCGCGCAGCATATTGATAACGACGTTCCGGATTTGGAGCGGCTCGCCCTACGACGATTGATTGTGAGGACGACAATGACGACGACGCCGCGTCGTCCCCTGCCCGCCTCAATCGATGCGGGCGAGCACGGCGAGCTTGCGGATGCCCTTGTTCTTGTAGGCATCGAGGAAGGCGTAGTAGTCGCGGAACGACACGCAGCCGTTGGAGTCGCCGTTCGGTCCGAGCATGAAGGTGTGCGCCAGCAGGCCGTTGCGGCCGTGAATCGCATCCTCGCCGCCGATCGGGTTGAGGCGCAGCGCCGGCACCCCGTGGAACAGCGCCTCGCGCGGCTTGAGCTCGTAGATGTGCGGCGGCGTGACGCCGCGCATCTTGATCTTCTCCGAACTCGGCTTGTCCAGGTTCTCGCCGAGGCCGGAATGCGCCTCGAGCTTGGTGCCGTCAGGCAGATACACCGCCTTGGCCGAGATGTCGTATACCGCCGTGCTCAAATCGTAAGGCGGCCGGCCGCCCCGGGTCGGATCCTTGGCGATCGAGGCGGTGATGTTGGAGTCGGCCGAGGCGTAGGCCAGGAGCCCGCCCTCCTGGCTCTCCGGCTTGCCCCAGAGCTTCTCCTGGATCGAGTGGCGCTCGCCGGCGATCGACATCACGGCAGCCTTGGCGCGTTCGGTCATGGCGCGCAGCGAGAAGCCGCCGGACTTCGAAGCATTGGCATCAGTCGCCTGCGCCGGCGCGTCGGCCTGCGGCTTCGGCGCCTGCTTCGGATTGGGATTGGCGAGCGCCAGCTGCATCGGCGGCCGGGCGTCCTTCTTCGGCGCGTCGGCGACCTTGGCGGTCTCGGCCGGTTTGGCATCGGCCAGCTTCAGGTCGGGCAGCTTGGGCGCAGTGTCGGCGAGCCTGGGCAGCGGCGGTGCGCCGGCGGCCGCGTTGGAGGCGACGCCCTGGGGCACGGCTGCGCCGAAGCGGTCATTGAACATCTGCGGCGTGATCGCGGCGACGGTCGTCACCGGCGGCGATTCCGGGAGCGCCGAGAACGCGTCGCCGACGGCCTCCGCGGCGCTGCGGGTCGCGATCCGCGGCGCCGGGCGCGCGACGGGCTCATCCTGCTCGATGCTGCCAACAGAGGGGCCAAGGGTCGGATAGGCGTCGGCCGCGATGATCTTGGTATAGACCGTCACCGCGCAGCCCCCGATCAGGCATGCGATTGCCGCGCCACCGATCAATTTGTGAGAGAGAGCGATCAGGGAGGACTTCCTGCGATTTCGTGCGGCCAACGCAGCTCGACTGTTACTCATTTACTCACGCCCGAACGAAGACTTGAAACTCTCGCTCGATGCGCCACGGACACCCGCTTTGCATCTCGCAGAAGCACAGAGCTTCATTAAGGCGACTTTTAGTTAAATGCTGATTAAGTTTTGGCGGATTAAGGGCGGGTTAACCATGGAGCTCTGTTTTGCCGCCAAACAGGGCGGAAACAGGGCAAAATTGCGCTCCGGGCCGGGAAATCAGCCCCGCACAACTCCGGAGACGGTGCGGTTTTACTCGGTGCGGATCAGTAAAACATCGCACGCGGCGTTAACGATTGGGCTGCGGCGCCGCTGTGCGGCCGATCATCTCGGTCTTTCACCAACTCGCCGCAAGCAATGCGCGGTTTTCCAAGGTTTGAGAACCCTGCCCGCCCCCGTAACCTTCCGGATTTTGCGCCGCCAGGGCCACGACGGCAGTATGGTAGCGACCGATTCTCCGCAACGCCTCGTCGGCACATCGTACCGCGTCCGCTTCCTGCCGCGACGACACGATAAGGACACCCATGCAGATTCCCGACCGGAAGCTGGCCTTCGTTCTCGCCTCCAGCAACCACGGCACGATGATCGTGAACCGGCTCGACTATCGGATGGTCGACGCCAACCGAGGCTACGGCGTCGGCTACCAGCTCCTGCAGACCGGCGCCTTCGACCCCTCCGAGGTCCAGCTGGCCGTGCGCATGCTCGCCATCCGCCGCAAGCATCATGGCGACGGCGCGGTCGCGATCGATTGCGGCGCCAATATCGGCGTCCATACGATCGAATGGGCCAAGGCGATGACCGGCTGGGGATCGGTGCTGTCGATCGAGGCGCAGGAGCGAATCTACTACGCGCTCGCCGGCAACGTCGCGATCAACAACTGCTTCAATGCGATCGCCATCCATGCCGCGGTGTCGTCCGAACGCGGCGTGCTGAACATCCCGTGTCCGGACTATCTGACCCCGTCCAGCTTCGGCAGCCTGGAGCTGCGCCAGCGGCCAAACACCGAGTTCATCGGCCAGCCGATCGACTATGGAAACAACACGGTCGAGGTGCGCAAGCTTCCGCTCGACGATTTCAACCTGCCGCGTTGCGACCTGATCAAGCTCGATGTCGAGGGCATGGAGCTGGAGGCGCTGGAAGGGGCCGCGGCGATGATCGAGCGCTGCACGCCGATCATGCTGATCGAGAAGATCAAGACCGATGCCGACCAGTTACGGCAATGGCTGGAGCGCCGCGGCTACAAGACAGTGGACGCCGGCATCAACATGGTGGGGATCCATGCGCAGGACCCGTCGCTGGCGGATATCATTCCACAGCAATCCTGACGCGAGCGTCAGCGCTGCAACTCCGGCGGCGGCGTGCGGTCGAGCACGTCGCGCTTGGGCTCGCTGAGCGCGTAGAAGGCATAGGTCTCGATGGTCAAGGGCCCGCGCTTGCGCTCGGCCTCGCCGATCTTTTCGGCCCGGCCGAATGTGTTCGTGACATAGAACCGCGGCCCGATCTGCGCCTCATCCACCAACAGCTGCGTGCCCGCCAGTTGCGCCGGATCCGGCTCCGGGAAATTGACCCAGCGGATGCGCTGGATCGGCTGCAGCACGCAGGTGCCGCGCGGCAGATAGAACGAAAGCCACGCGGTAGTGCCGTAGTCCATGGCGAGCACGCAGGTCGCACCGGCACGCCGGCGCGCCGCCTCGATCTCGGCGGCCAGGGGACGCCAGCCGACGCCGACGCTGCGCACGGTGGCGTCGCGCTTGTAGCCGGACAGCACGCCGGTGTCGGCCTGCACGATCAGGGCGACGAACATGACGATGCCGGCCGGCAGCGCCCAGCGCAGGCAGAACGCTGCGGTGCGCTGCTCACGCGGGGACCAGGTCATAGCATGGGCGGCCGCCGCGGCAGCCAGCACGAAGGCCGGATAGATCGGCGCGAACCAGTTGGCTTCGACCCGGGCGTGCAGCGCATGCCAGAAGAAGTAGGCGACGATGACCCAGACCATCGCCTCGATCAGGACGCGTCCCGCCGCATCCCCTGCCCGGCGCCGCGCCAGACCGTAGAGACCCATCACCCCGAGGATGAAGATCAGGGGCGTCGCAAAGACGAATTGGGTAGGGATCAGCTCGGCGATGAAGACGGGCCGGAAATCCTCGATTTTGGCGCGGCCGAGCTGCTTGATGAACGACACCCATTGGTGATCGGCATTCCACAGGATCACCGGCGAGAAGATCGCAAACGCCACGGCGCCGCCGAGATAGGGCCAGGGCGAAGCCAGCCAGGGCCGCATCTTTGGGACGGCGAGCAGCCAGATCAGGATCGCCGCGCCGAAGAACATCGCGGTGTATTTCGACAGCAGCGCTGCGCCGACGGCCGCGCCGAGCGCGAGCCACCATACGCCCCTGCCCGTTTCCACGAGCTTGGCGCAGAAGAACAGTACGAAGCTCGACGCCACCAGCAGCGGCGCATCGGGCGTCACGATCAGCGTGCCCACTGCGGCCATCAGGGTGAGGTTGAGCAACATCGCCGCCGTGGCTGCCACGCGCACGCTGCCGAACAGGATCTGGGCGGTGCGATAGACTGCGTAGCTCATGGGCAAGCCGAGCAGGATCGAAACGCAGCGCACGCCGAGCTCGCTGTCGCCGGCGATCATCGTGCCCAGGCGGATCACGACCGCGACCATCGGCGGATGGTCGTAGTAGCCGCCGGCGAGATGCTTCGACCACATCCAGTAATAGGCTTCGTCGAAGGTGATCGGCGTGACCGCGGCCGCGATCAGCCGGACAACGACGAGGCCCGCAATGGTCAGCCAGGCGTTGCGCGCCAGCCGCGTGTCGTCGCCAGCAGTGGCAGGGATCATCGCTTGCGCCAGACGAACAATCCGGAGATCGCGTAATTCCACACCACGCCCATCAGCGCGCCCGCTGCGCCCGCCAGCCACCAGATCGGCTCCTGGTCATAGACCGAGAAGGCGACGCCGACATTGGCGAGCAGGCCAACAGAACAGACCAGATAGAACGCAAGCAGGCCGCGCAGGATGCCAAAGCCCTTCAGGCGCTGGTCGCGATAGGTGAGGAAGTTGTTGAGGATGAAGTTCGAGGTCATCGCCACGAAGGCGCCGAGCGCCTGCGCCTCGGCGAATGGCAGGTCGAACAGGTTGAGACCGAGAAAGAGCGTGGCGAGATGCACGACCAGGCCGGTGCCGCCGACCATGGCGAACAAGAGGAAGCGCAGCGAGACGACGTCGTTGGTCATCTTGGCCAGCACGAGGCCGAGGAAGTCGAGCGCGACCATCGAATCGAGCTTGCTCTCGCCATGCAGGCGCGAGCCGAATGTATAGGGCACCTCGACGGTCTTCAGCCCGCCCTCGGCGCTGGCGATGATGTCGAGCAGGATCTTGAAGCCCTGCGTCGACAGCTTTGGCGCGATCTGCTCGAAACGGTCGCGGCGGATCATGAAGAAGCCGCTCATGGGGTCGTTGACCTCGACCTTGAGCGCGCGGCGCGCGATCTCGGTGGCGAAGGCGCTGGCCCCTGCCCGCTTGCTGTCGAAGCTCGCGGCACTTCCGCCCTCGATGTAGCGGCTGCCGACGACGAGCTCGGCCGCCCCGCTCTGCAGCAGCGCCAGCATCTTCGGCAGCTGGGTCTCGTCATGCTGCAAATCCGCGTCGATCACGGCCGCAAAAGGAGCGCTGGCGGCGAGGATGCCCTCGATGCAGGCGCCGGAAAGGCCGCGGCGGCCGATGCGGCGGATACAGCGAACGCGATTGTCGCCACGCGACAATTCGCGCACAACCTGCCAGGTGCCATCGGGGGAGTTGTCGTCGACGAACACCACCTCCCACGGCACGTCCTTGAACGCCGCCTCCAGCCGCCGGTACAGCGTGGTGACATTGTCACGCTCGTTGAAGGTCGGGACGACCACCGAAACGATCGGAATATCAGCGGTTTGCAGGGACACTGGCGGGGCCGTTCGGATGGCTTCGGTCATGGTGCCGATGCGTATATCTGCCGCTTTCAGCACTGCCAAGCACGGCCGCTGGGGGATGGCGCAGAAAACCCGGCCGGTGGTGCCGGCCTGCACCGTTCCGGCAAGGCCCCAAAATGCCAACGACCACAAACAAAGGGCGCGCGTACATCCGGCGCAACCGCTCTGCCGTGGTCGTCTCGGTGCCGGAGCCCAGAGAGCTCGACGTCACCGTCCCTACCTAGATGGGGTGCCCCCGCGAAGATGCAAGGGCCGCCCGGAGTTTTGCCTAGTTCGGAACCTCGCGCACGACCGGCCCACGGACGGCCGGCGCGACCGGAACGGTCTGCACGGGCGTGGGCGGCACCTCGACCTTGGCCGGCTGCACCGGACGGGCCATCGGCCCGACGGGAACGTAATAGAACGCCGCCGCCAGCGCGGCCGCCCCGACGATCGCGCCCAGCAGGCCGCCGACCGATTCCGCTTTCATGGTCACATCTCCCCTTCCCAGCCGCCCCCTCGATACACGAGGCTCAGCACGGCTGGAAGAGCGGCAACGCAACACCGCCGAAACTGGTCAGACGCGCCGCAGTTGACTACTCTGCCACAGGCCAAACCTCCCTCCCGCCAGCAACGGAACATCCAGTGAGCAAAGCTCCTGCACGCGCCTCGCACTCCAAGAGCCAGATCTATATCGGCATCGGCGGCTGGACCTTCGCGCCCTGGCGCGGCGTGTTCTATCCGGACAAGCTGCCGCAAGCGAAGGAGCTCGAATATGCCGCGTCCAAGCTGACCTCGATCGAGATCAACGGCACCTATTACGGATCGCAGAAGCCGGAGAGCTTTCGCAAATGGGCCCGCGAGGTGCCCGACGGCTTCATCTTCTCGCTGAAGGGTCCGCGCTTCGCGACCAACCGCAAGGTGCTGGCGGAGGCCGGCGACTCGGTGAAACGCTTCTACGACACCGGCGTGCTCGAGCTCGGCGACCGGCTCGGTCCGGTGCTGTGGCAGTTCGCGCCGACCAAGAAATTCGATGCGGTGGACTTCGGCAAGTTTCTCGAAGTGCTGCCGCGCGAGATCGACAACCGCAAGCTGCGGCACGTCGTCGAGGTCCGGCACGACAGCTTCTGCGTGCCCGAGTTCGTCGCGCTGCTGCGCGAGTTCGAGACGCCCGTGGTTTTCGCCGAGCACGGCAAATATCCGGCGATCGCCGATGTCACCGGCGACTTCGTCTATGCGCGGCTGCAGAAGGGCAATGACGAGCTCAAGACGTGCTATCCGCCGAAGCAGCTCGATGCCTGGGCGAAGCGCTTGCAGCTGTGGGCCGAGGGTGGCGAACCGGATGACCTGCGGCGGGTTGACGATAAGCCGGCGAAGAAAAAAGCGCGCGACGTGTTCGCCTACGTGATCCACGAGGGCAAGGTGCGCGCGCCGGCCGGCGCAATGGAATTGATCGAACGCGTGAGCTGACGAGGCTACGATGGCCAAGACAACGTTGTTCACCATCGGCTATGAGCACACGCCGGCCAAGGCGGTGCTCGACGAACTGCAGTCAGCGGGCGTGAAGCTTCTGGTCGACGTCCGCGCGGTGGCGGCGTCACGGCGGCCGGGCTTCGCCAAGAGCCAGCTCGCCGCCGGGCTCGACGAGCGCGGCATCGCCTATGTCCATCTGCGCGGGCTCGGTACGCCGAAGGAAGGTCGCGAGGCGGCGCGTAGCGGCCATTACGATACGCTGCACAAGATCTACAGCGCGCATCTGAAGACGCCGCAGGCCAGGGAGCAGATGGACGAGTTGGCGTCGCTGGTCAAGACCGCCGGCCCCGTCTGCCTGCTCTGCTACGAGCGTGATCACGCGCACTGCCACCGGCAATGGATCGCCGAGATCATCGAGGAGCGCGACAAGGTCCGGGTGGAGAACCTCGTCGCGCCCCAGGTCTAGGCCGCTACTCCGCGGCGCAGGTGAAGGATGACGCCTGTTCGATGTCGCCGCTGACATATTTGGCAAACTTCGGCCACGGGCACAGCGGCCGCGACCGCTGCGGGCTCCACGCGGACGGCAGCTCCTTGTTGGCTGGATTGACCGAAGCCGTGATCGCCTCAGGTGCCTTGCCCTTCTCGACCCAGTCCATCAGCGCGCCCAGCGCATCGAACTTTTCGAGCGTGACGCCGCCGCCACAATGCGTCTCGCCGGGCAATGCGAACAGGCGAGCGAACGTATCGGCCTTGCCCTGCACATTGGCATCGAGCTTCTCGTACCAGCGGATGGTGTCGTTGACCGAAAACACCGGATCGGCCTGGCCGTGATAGATCAGCATCTTGCGCGCGCCGTTCTGGAACGCCGGCAAGGTCGGATTGTCGACCGCGGGCGGCGTCATGAAGTCCATCGCGGACTCCGTGAACGGCCCCTCCTTGGCGTAGATCTTCGGCGCGTCCTTGTCGAAGTCGTAGGCTTGCAGCTTCTCCACGAGCTTGTCCGGCGAGCCTTCGACCTCCACCGGCGGCGTCGAGAAGATGTAGTTCAGCGAGGCACCGCCCATGGTGGCGATGATCGGAAGGTTGTTCCACGGCGCCACCGGGCTTTCGACCTTCCAGGCGCGCCAGTTGCCGGTGCCGACGCCGCCATCGGCCGGCCAATCCGAATACAGCGCCTCGCCCTTCGAATTGCGCGGGCCGGCGAAGATCGTCTTCAGCGCATCGACCTTCGCGGCCGGCAGGCAGGCGTCGGTCGCCCCGGCAGCGCAGCGCAGGCTGTCGAAGCTGAACGTCTTCTGGCACGCCTTCAGGTTGGCCGTCAGCCCGTCCTTGGCGCCATCGAGACCGTCGCAGAGCTCGATGATCTTGGACGAGATCAGCTTGGCGTCCTCGCGGGTGATCGACTTACGGATGTCGGCATCGGCCTTGGTCAGTGCCTGCACATCCCAGGCATGCTGCACGGCCGCGCGCGGCAGGTTGAAGCCGGGATTGCCGACCAGGAAGCCGTCATACTGCTCGGGCATGCGCTCGGCCGCGACCATCGTGTGACGGCCGCCATTGGAGCAGCCGGCGATGTAGGAGTAATCCGGCTTCTTGCCGTAATGCGCGGCAATGATCGCCTTGGCGATCGGCGCCAGCGTGATGTCGGCGGAATAGCCGTAATCGCGGCGCGCCTGCGGGTCGAGCCCGAAGGCCGAGCCCGCCGCGAGCCCTCGCGGCTTGTTGGCGGGATCGCTGCCGGAATGGCCGCTGTCCGACGACAGCACGGCGAAGCCGCGCGCCAGCGGCGTGGTGCCGCCACTGACAAGGCCGTCGGCCTTGTCGCCGAGCGCAGGCACCACGACGCCGTCATTGCCGCCGTTCACCTGATGCAGGAAGCGGCCGTTCCAGGTCTCCGGCAGCCTGATCTCGAACTGGATGGCATAGGCCCGGCCATCGACTCCGGTCCGCTCGTTGACCTTGCCGGAGAGGATGCAGTGCCGCGGCAGCCCGTCGCCGGCTTCCTGAAGCTTCGATCCGGTCAAGGTGAGCCCGGGGACCTTCAGCGCCTCCGCCGTCACCCTGCTGCAGCCGGCGTCGTCCGCGCGGGCCGAGCCCATGGCGGCAGCGCAGACAAGGCCGACGCCCGCGATCAACGAGGTCCTCGATCGGATCATGCATTTCCCCCTGATTCCTGTTCGTTGGGGGGGAGTAAACCTTGGGGATGCGCCGTTGTAAATCGCCGACCGGGACGGCGGCATCAACTGCTAGTGCAGCTGCCAGACCTCGAACGGCCGATCGTAGCCGCGCACGACGACCTCGCCGTGGAAGACCGCATTTTCGGCGCCATCACCCGCGGCTTGCCGGACCTCGGTCGAGATCAGCAATTGCGAGCCGAACTCCTTGTTCAGCGCCTCCAGCCGGGACGCGAAGTTCACGGTGTCGCCGATCACGGTGTATTCCTTGCGGCGCGGCGAGCCGATGCTGCCGGCGACGACCTCGCCGAGATGGATGCCGATGCCGATCCGCAGCGGCCAGGACGACGCGGCGTTGACGTCCTGCATCGATGCCACCATCTCGCGCGCCGCCGCGACCGCCTGCGCCGCGGCGTCGCGGGTCTCGAACGGTGCGCCGAACAGCGCGAGAAAGCCGTCGCCGAGAAACTTGTTCACGATGCCGCCATGACGCTCGAGGATCTCGACCAGTACGGCAAAGGCGCCGTCGAGCCGGTCGACAACCTCCTGCGGCGACTTCGATCGCGCCGCAGCCGTGAAGCCGCGGAAATCGACGAACATCACCGCGACCTGCCGGATGTCGCGCGCCTCCGCGGTACCCTCTTTCATCAGACGCTCGACAACCTGCGGCGAGACATGCTGGCCGAACAGGTCGGTCACGCGATCGCGCGCCGAGGCCGCTTCGATGCTCGCTGCGAACTGGCGTCTCAGTTGGACGCCGACGGCCCCGGCCAGCAGGCCGCTCAGGAAAATGATGAAGCTGCGTTCCCCGTGATAGTAGATCTCGGGATGCTGGCTGACATCGATGGAGGGACGGCCTGTCAGCGCGACCGTCAGCAATTCCGCCGCAGCCACCAGGCCGGTGAAGCTCGACAGCCAGAAATCGAGACGCAAGGTCGAGAGAATGATGAAGATGAAATAGACCAGCGGCGCGCCGAAGCCGAGCGCCCTGTCCGCACCAATCCCCTCGATCTGCATGATGAGCACGAGCGTCGGCATCGAGGTTTCGACCAGGGCGCTGATGTAGCGCCAGACGACCGGCACGTCGCGGTCGCGGCGCATATGGGCTTTGATCCGGAACAGGATGAGAAGCTCGAAGGCGATGAAGGATACGATGACCACGTGGACATCGAGGATCCGCGTTCGGTTCGGCCAGATCCATTCCGAAATGCGCGGCACGAAGATGTCGACTACCGTGGTGATAACGAAAAACAGCGTCGCCGTCGCGATCAGGGCCTTCACCCGCAACAGTTCGGTGTTCAACGTCTGGCGCATCAGCGCATGGTTGAACTCCGCCGGCGCGGCCGCCGTACCGCTTGCCTTGCCTATCCCCGAGATTCGCATCATGCCCCAGCCGGTCCTCTGCCCGGCCGCCATTCTGCCCTAATCGAGGGTGCGGCGGAAGCGCATCACCGCAACGGTCATGGCGAACAGCATCAGGCCGAACAGGACGATCGTGTCATGCTGGAGGTTGGCCAGCGTCGAGCCCTTGAGCATGATGGCGCGGACGATCCGCAGGTAGTGCGTCAGCGGCAGGCATTCGCCGACGATCTGCGCCCATTGCGGCATGCCAAGAAACGGAAACATGAAGCCCGACAGCAGGATGCTCGGCAGGAAGAACATCATCGAGAGCTGCATCGCCTGCAGCTGGTTCTGCGCCAATGTGGAGAAGGTGTAGCCGATCGAGAGGTTGGTGGCGATGAACAGGGTCGAGAGCAGCGCCAGCAGCAGCAGGCTGCCCATCACGGGGACTCCGAACAGCAGCACGCCGATGCCGATGATGATCGTCGCCTGGAGGAAGCCGACCATCACGTAAGGGATGATCTTGCCCAGCATCACCTCGACCGGCGTGATCGGCATCGACAGCAGGCTCTCCATCGTGCCGCGCTCGATTTCGCGCGTCACCGACAGCGCGGTGAAGATCAGCATCGTCATGGTCAGGATGGTGCCGACCAGGCCCGGCACGATGTTGAGCCGCGACGAAGCGGCCGGGTTGTAGCGGGCATGGGCCCTGATCTCGAACGGCGTCGTGACCGGATCACCGGTGTAGAGATCGTGCGACAGCGCGGTCTGCACGATGGTGCCGAGCGAGGACAGCGCCGAGGACGCTGCTACCGGATCGGTGGCATCGGCGGCAACCAGCAGCGCCGGACGGTCGCCGCGGCGGACGGCGCGCTCAAAGCCGCGCGGGATCTCGACGCCGAACAGGACCTTGCCCGAGAGCAGGAGATCGTCGAATTCGGCGACGCTCGTGACCTCGCGGGTGAAGCGGAAATAAGCCGTGTTCTCCATCGCCTTGAGGATCGAGCGGCCGAGATCGCTGTCCTCCTGCAGCAGCACCGCCGCCGGCAGATGGTGCGGCGTGGTGTTGATGGCGTAGCCGAACAGCATCAGCTGCATCACCGGCAGCATCACGATCATCGCGAACGAGACCCGGTCGCGGCGCAGCTGGATGAACTCCTTGACCAGCATCGCATAGGTGCGCCGCCAGAAGCCGAAGCGCGGCGAAGGAATGCTCTGCTGATGCGCGGTCTCGCTCATTGGAAATTGTCCCGCGACCGGTTCATCAGGTCGATGAAGACGTCCTCGAGCGACGGCGCGGCGTGCTGCCACTGCAGGCCGGGCTTGTCGCGCCACGGCGCGATCGTCTCGTCCAGGGCCTTGGCGTCGCGGCCGGAGACGTGCAGGCTGGTGCCGAAAGGCGCCACCATGTCGACGCCGGGCTTGCCGGCGAGATCGGCCGCAAGCGCACGCAGATCATCGCCGCTGACGGTGTATGTCGTCAGCGCCGACTGCGCGATCACCTCGGAGACGGTGCCGTGCGCCAACAGATGACCATAGGCGATATAGGCGATCTCGTGGCAGCGCTCGGCCTCGTCCATGTAGTGGGTCGAGACCAGCACGGTCAGCCCCTCGCCGGCGAGCGCGTGAATCTCGTTCCAGAAGTCGCGCCGCGCCTTCGGGTCGACGCCCGCCGTGGGCTCGTCGAGCAGCAGCAGTTGCGGGTTCGGCAAGGTGCAGGCGCCGAGCGCCAGCCGCTGCTTCCAGCCGCCCGACAATTCGCCGGCGAGCTGCCGCTCGCGGCCGGAGAGACCGAGGCGCTGCACCATGTCGCGCGCGGCACGGCGTGGATCGGGCATGCCGTAGAGCCGCGCGACGAACTCGAGGTTCTCGCTCACGGAGAGGTCCTGATACAGGCTGAAGCGCTGGGTCATGTAGCCGACACGCCGCTTGATCTTGTCGGCGTCGCGGCGGATGTCGAAGCCGAGGCAGGTGCCCTCGCCGCTGTCGGGGGTCAAGAGGCCGCAGAGCATGCGGATGGTCGTGGTCTTGCCCGAGCCGTTCGGCCCGAGAAAGCCATAGATCGAGCCGCGCTTCACCTGCATGGACAGGTCATGCACGACCTCGCGGCCGTCGAAGGATTTGCTCAGCCGCTTGACGTCGATCGCGATCCCGGCTGGTCCGGCCGCGCTCATCGCTTGTCCGCCACCGGCGTCTTCGGGTTCGGATAGATGCTGACGGGCTGGCCGACGCGCAACGCATCCGGCCGAGAGGGGCGCGCCTGGATGAGGTAGACGAGCTTGTTACGCTCCTCGAGGCTGTAGATGACCGGCGGCGTGTACTCCGCCGTCGTCGCCAGGAAATACACCCGCGCAGTGAGATCAGCGGCGCAATTGTCGCAGGTGACCTTGACCTCGTCGCCGACGGCGAATTTCGGCAGGTCCGTCTCCGGCACGTAGAAGCGCACCTTCATGTTCCCAGGCGGCATGATCGACAGCACCGGCCGCTGGGCGGCGACCATCTCGCCCTCGCGGAAATAGATCTGCTGGATGGTGCCGGCGACCGGCGCCACGCCCTTGCGCCGCGCCAGCCGAGTCTGCGAGGTCACGACATGCGCCTCGGCGATGCGCAGCGCCGAGACGGCGGAATCGAGCGTGGCCTGCGTCCCCGCCCCGGTCTTGCTCAGCGCGGCGGCACGGTCATAGGTCTGCTGCGCGTTGGCGAGCGTCGCCTTGGTCTGGTTGAGATCGGCCTGCTGCAGATCGTCGTCGACAGAATAGAGCGGATCGCCGACCTTGACTTCGTCGCCTTCGCGAATGTTGAGTTTGGTCACACGCCCCGCTTCGTCCGGGCTGACGAAGATCATGTCGGCTTCGACCCAGCCCTGGTAGCCGGGATCGCGCGTCTCCTTGCAACCATCGAAGCTGAAGGCCGTGACCAGCACGGCGAGGCAATGCAGCAGGCTCATGCTGGCCTCCTCGGCCCGAAGATCAGATCGAGATGCGTCTGCAGCATCGCTTCCGCATCGAGCGGTGCATGGCGTTCGAACAGGCTCTTCCAGATCACCGCGACCATCATCGGCGCGATCATCAGCTGCGGATGCTGCACGAGCTTGGGCTCACGGATCTCGCCGCGCGTGATCGCCAACTGGATCAGCGCGCGCATCGCGTCGAGACCGCGCGAGACGACCTCGCGGTAATAGAAATCGGCGATCGCAGGAAAGCGCGGCCCTTCCGCGATGATGAGCCGGACGAGATCGGCCCGCTTTGTGCCGGCGATCTCCTGGAGGAACATTCGCGCCAACGCTTCGACCATGTCGCGCACCGAGCCGCCCCTCGGCGGCGGCGCGGCCAAACGGCCGACGAAGGGCACGATCGCAGTTCGGATCAGTTCCTCGAACATCGATTCCTTGTCGTTGAAGTGCAGGTAGATCGTACCCTTGGCGACCCCTGCCCGTTTGGCGATGTCGTCAAGGCGCGTCGCCGCAAAGCCGCGGGCGATGAATTCGTCCATGGCGGCCTGCACGATCGACGCCCGGCGCTCGGCCGCGCGATCGGCGCGCCGCGACACCGCAGCGTCGGTCGCGTCCTGTTTTGCGGAGGCGGCCACAGCGGCCCTTCCCTCTCCGGTTCGTCTCGATGACTTCGACATGCACAAAATATGACTGACTAGTCAGTCATTGTAAAGGCGCTCTGAGAAGTGGTCGGTTCCCGCCTCCTGCGAGGCAGCGTGCTGCGGACCGATTGGCGCGAAGCGGGGATCAGCCGCGGGATCAGGCGCACGGCCTGATATAGGGACGGTTGATCTCCCAGAGCTCGTCGAGGATCTTGCGGGCCGCCGAGCCCGAGTTGACCACGGGATCGATCAGCAGCGCCTGCAGCGCGAGCTCCTTCGAGGCCGTCATGGCGGCCTGCACCGCCAGTTGCTGCACCTGGACCTGGACCGACATCAACTTGGCGACGGGATCCGGCAGCGGCCCGAGCGAGACCGGATGAATGCCGCCGCGATCGGCAACGACGGGCACTTCCACGGCTGCGTCCGCCGCAAGATTGGAGACCACACCGCGATTGAGCACGACGCCGGACTCGATCACCTGCCTGCGGTCGTGCAGCACCGACGCGATCACTGTCACCGCGCGTTCGCCCGACGGCATCCGCCACCAATCCGGCACGTCGGCGCGCCCCGACAGGACATCATCGATCTGGCCGATCAGCTTGGATCTCTCCGCCTCGTCCCAGGCAAAATCATAGCCGCGCTCGCCCGCCTCCCAGCCATAGGCGAGATACTCGCCGACATGGCCGTCGCCACAGCCGAGCCAACAGCCGAAGTCGCGCAGCAGCGTTCGGGTCAGCGGCGCGACCTCGGGATCGTGGCCGCGCTCCCGTTCGCGCAGCAGCGGATAGAGATCGATACCGGTCTCGCGGTCGCGGATCTGCAGCAGGCATTGGAAGTGATTGAGCCCGGCACCTGCCACTTCGACGCGTCCCTCGGGCAAGCCCAGGATCGCTGCCACCTGGCTGCGCGCGATGAAGATGCCGTGGCAAAGGCCGATATGCGCAAGTTTGCTGTGCAGGCCGAGCGCGAGGATGATGCGGCTCTCCGGATTGGAGAAGTTGATGAACAGCGCCTGCGGACAGCGCTGCTCCATCTCACGCACGAAATCGAACACCACGGGCAAGGTGCGCAGCGTGAAGAACAGCGCGCCCGGTCCGCCATTTTCGCCGAGCGTATGACGGATGCCGTATTTGCGCGGCACCTCGAAGTCGAGCTTCCACAGCCGGTTGCGATCGATCGCGGTGGAATGGATCACGAAGCCGGCGCCGTCGAGCGCGGCGCGCCAGTCGGTCGTCGCTTCGATCTCGAGGCCTGCGCCGGAGAGATCGTTCAGCAGCCTCGCCAAGCGCTCCGCCCGCGCCAGTCGCGTCGTGTCGCGACCGACCAGCACCAGCGTCGACCCGGCGAGATCGTGCGTCGAGAACAGGTCCCTGAACACACTGAGCCCGAACGATGCGCTGCTCGCACCGAGGAAGACGATCTTGGTGACGGCGGTCATCGGCAGACTGTGCCAGTCCGGCGCGCCGCAGGCGTGATCCAGATCAAGACGGCCGCCAACTCGAAGGATGGCGACCGTCTGCGCGGGGCGCGACGCGATGATCAGGTGAAGTCGAGCACCACGCGGCCGTCGATCTTGCCGGCCTTCATGCGGTCGAAGATGGTGTTGATCTCCGACAGCGGCGCCGTCGTCACCTCGGCCTTCACCTTGCCTTCGGCGGCGAAGGCGATGGCTTCGTCGAGGTCGCGGCGGGTGCCGACGATCGAGCCGCGCACGGTGATACGCTTGAGCACGACGTCGAAGATCGGTGTCGGGAATTCGCCCGGCGGCAGGCCGACCAGGCTGACGGTGCCCTTGCGCCGAACCATCTTCAGCGCCTGCGCGAAGGCGGGTGTCGACACGGCCGTCACCAGCACGCCGTGCGCCCCTCCTCCGGTGATCGCGATGACACGCTCCACGGCGTCCTTGTCGAGCGCGTTGACGGCATGCTCGGCGCCGGCCTCCAGCGCCAGCTTCAGCTTGCCCTCGGCAATGTCCAGGCCGATCGCCTTCAAGCCCATGGCCTTCGCGTATTGAAGCGCGACGTGGCCGAGGCCGCCGACGCCGGAGATGACGACCCATTCGCCGGGACGCGTGTCGGTTTCCTTCAGGCCCTTGTAGGTGGTGACGCCAGCGCAGAGGATCGGCGCCACCCTGGCAAAGTCCACATCGGCCGGCAGGCGCGCGGCGAAGGCGGCGGAGGCGATGACATATTCGGCGAAGCCGCCGTTCACGCTGTAGCCGGTGTTGTGCTGGTGCTCGCACAGGGTTTCCCAGCCGGTCTCGCAATATTCGCAGCGCAGGCAGGCATCGTGCAGCCAGGCCACACCAACCGCGTCGCCGACCTTGAAATCGGTCACGCCAGCGCCGAGCGCGGCGACCACGCCTGCGGCTTCGTGACCGGGAATGAACGGCGGCGTCGGCTTCACCGGCCAGTCGCCGGAGGCGGCGTGGAGGTCGGTGTGGCACACGCCGCAGGCCTTCAACTTCACAAGCAACTCGCCCGGACCGGGCACCGGCACGGGTACGTCCTCAATGACGAGCGGCTTGCCAAAGGCTTTGACGACGGCGGCTTTCATGGTCTGCATCGGTCTGCTCCTCATGTTGAGGCGCAAACTAACGACCCCGCGGTCTCGCGGTCTTGATCGGTATCAAAGGGAGCTGCTGCTTTGATGCGCAGCATATAACAGTTTCATGACAGCACGAAGCTCACGCGTGAAACTTCAGCCCGTCGACGACCTTGTCGATCACCTTGCGCTCGGCACGAAACGCCAGTCCGACCAGATTGAGATCGGGACGCGCCACCGCCTTCACGGCGGCACGGTTGGCCTCGTCATGCGTCGTCTTGAACATGTCTTCCGTGTAGACCGCCGGCTTGACGTTGCGCGACAACGCCCGATCCAGGGCGCGCGCCAAGGCCGCGTTGTCGGGTGCACCGTAGATCAGGATCGGTTGGCCAATCAGCGCGTGATAGCTCGTCGCGGAGCCATCCTCGTAGGGTGCGCCGATGCATTCCGGAAATGCCGCAGCAATGCCGCTGGCAAGGAACGCCGCCACGTTGAGCTTCTGCCACGCTTCGAGATCGTTCCGGATGATGAGCGCGATCTTGGTGTCGAATTGCATGTCACTTCCAATTCCAAATTGCGAGCGCCCAGAATAGCAAGGCCATTCCGGGCGTGAAGTCGTGAATCGAAAGTGCGCGCGTGGAACTCAGATTGCCGAGCCATCAGCCCTTGGCGTCGCACACCCAGGCCCGGATCACGCATTCCTTGCCGCCATACTTATAGCATTCGCGCGTGGCCTCGTTGAGCGAGGCAGAGATCTTCGGCCGCACCGCATAGCCGTGGGGGCCGCAAGGATTCGTTAGGTCGACGGAGAAAGCCGCGCAGGCCTTCTTCATCGTCACGGCGGTGCAGTCGCCCTTGCACTGCTTGAGCGCTGCGGCCTTGGCGAGGTGCTCGGCCGGGTAGTCGAACGCCTGGCCATAGGCCGCGCACTGGCCGATGGCGAAGGCACCGGCGGCATGCGCCGGGCTGATCACGGTGGTCGCGATGCGCGCGGCGCCGACGATCACGGTCAGTCCAAATGCAAACAGCGCGAGACGTCGCGCGGTGGTCGAAATGATCACTCTCTCCTCCCCCGAGGCCCGATGTCGGCAAATCTAGCCGGGGGTCGTTGAGACTTGGTGAATGAGAGGTTGAGACCGGGTTTGGTCGGCGTCATTCCGGGGCATTCGCGCGCAAAGTGGCGAAGCCATTTTGGAGCAGCGCGAATGAGCCCGGAATCCATAACCACAGGAAGATGTCGTGAGGCGAGATTTCCCACGACGAGCGTGGCCTCCCACGACTTCCTGTGGCTATGGATTCCGGGCTCGCGCTCCGCGCGCCCCGGAATGACAAGGTGAGAGTCCCGCAGGCGACAAAGATCACCCCCGCCGCGCGGCCTCGAGCGCCTGCGGCGTATCGATGTCGAGGAAGGCGCTGTCGCCGTCGACCGGCACCTCGGCGACGGCCTCCGTGTGCTTGGCGATCAGGTGCCGCGCGCCGACGTCGCCGTCCAGCGTCATCAGCTCGGCAAAGAAGCGGCGCGACCACAGCACGGGATTGCCGCGGCGGCCTTCGGAGACGGGCACGACGATCAAATTGCCGCGATCGGGCGCGAAGGCGCCGATCAGCCGATCGAGCAGATCGGACGACACCATCGGCATGTCGCCAAGACAGACCACGGCGCCGTCGATGCCCTCCGGCACTGCAGCAATGCCTGCCTTCACCGAGCTGGCCAAGCCGCCGGCGAAATCGGGATTGCGGACGAAGCGGACCTCGAGGTCGGCGAGCGCCTGCTCGACCAGCTCGGCCTGATGGCCGGTGACGACGATGACCTCGCTCGCCTTGGACGCCAGCGCCTGCTCGGTCACCGTCCGCACCAGCTTCTTGCCGTCGAGCTCGGCGAGCAGCTTGTTCGGCCCGCCCATCCGGGTCGAGCGTCCGGCGGCGAGGACGATGGCGGCGACCTTGCGCTCGCCCTCGGTCTCCTCCGGCTTGGCGCGCGGCTGCGGCCGGGTCACGATTTCCATCAGCAGACCTCCGACGCCCATGGCCGTCAGCTCGGCGCGGGTCACCTTGATGCCGGCGAGCAGCCGCATCAGCACCCAGTCGAAACCATTCTCGGCCGGCGAGCGGGCGCAGCCGGGCGCTCCGAGCACCGGCACGCCGCCAGCGCTGCCGATCAGGAGCAGATTGCCTGGATCGACTGGCATGCCGAAATGGGTGATGGCGCCGCCGATGCCGGTGATCGCGGCCGGGATCACGTCGCGGCGATCGGCAATCGCCGAGGCGCCGAATACGATGACGAGCTCGGCGCCGAGCGCCAGCAGCTCCTTGATGGCCGCCGCCAGCGCGGCCTGCTCATGCGGCACGCGACGCTCGGCGATAATGGCAGCGCCGGCAGGCGCCAGACGTTCGGCTGTGACCCGCAGCGTCTTGTCGATGACCTTCGGCGCGAGTCCTGGAAGAATCGTCGAGACCACGCCGACGCGCTTGACGATGTAGGGAGCAATGCGCAGCGCGCCCTGGCCTGCCGCGGCCACCGCAGCATCACGCAGCCGGCCCTCCACACCGAACGGGATCAGCTTGACGGTGCCGACCATCTCGCCTTCGACCACCGGCTTGAACGCCGGCAAGGTCGCGAAGGTGATGGCCTCATCGATCTCGTTGATCCGGTCCACTGCGGCACGGTCAATCACCAACACGCCGGGCTGCGCCGCGAACAGATTGGCGCGGCCGGTGAAGGCGCGATCGACATGAATGCCCTCACCCGCCACGACGTTGGCAACATCGGCGGCCGCCTCGTCCTCGGACACGTCGCCAGGTTCGAGCCGGACGACGACGATCTCCTTGACCCCTTCCCTGACCAGCGCGTCGACCTCGGCGGGACCGATCAAGGTGCCCTTCTTGAGCACCAAGGATCCCTTGCGCAGGGTGTGCACGGTCACCCCGCCGATGGCCTCATGCGGACTGGCAGGACCGAACTTCATGCCGCCTGCTCTTTCTCCTTGGCCGGCAGCCGCAACGTCGCGGTGATCTCGGCCATGATCGAGACCGCGATCTCCGATGGCGACACCGCGCCAATGGCGAGGCCGATCGGCGCGTGGATACGGGCGATGTCGGCGTCGCTGGCCCCCAGCGCCCGCAGCCGATCGTGCCGCTTGGCGTGCGTCTTCCGCGAGCCGAGCGCGCCGATATAGAAGCAGTCGCGCGAGAAGGCGTGCAGCAGCGCCGGATCGTCGATCTTCGGATCATGCGTCAGCGCGACGAAGGCGGTATAGTGATCGACGTTGAGCGGCGGCAGCGCCACGTCGGGCCATTCGGCGATCAGCGGCACGTCCGGGAAGCGCTCCGGGCTGGCAAAGGCCGTGCGCGGATCGACGACGGTGACGTCATAGCCGAGCGATTTTGCGATCGGCGCCAGCGCCTGGCTGATATGGACGGCACCGACGATCACGAGTTTGGCCGTCGGCGCGTAGACGTTGAGGAACAGCCGCTTGCCGCCCGCCTCGACCATGCCGCTCTTGCCCATGCGCAGATGCTTGGCGAGCTCATCGCTCAGCGGATCGCGGGCGATCGCCGCCGCCTTGACCAGGCGCTGCTCGCCGGAGGCAACGTCGGTGACGAGAATAGCCGGGCGGCGCGCAGCGCGCTCGGCGTTGAGCTCGGCCAGTGTCGACAGTTGCATCGATCAGCCCACCTTCTCGACGAACACGCGGATGGTGCCGCCGCAGGACAGCCCGACATTCCAGGCGGTCTCGTCGGCGACGCCGAACTCCAGCATCTTCGGCTGGCCGCTGGAGATCACGTCCAGCGCCTCGGTGACGACGGCGCCCTCGACGCAGCCGCCGGACACCGAGCCGAGGAAGGTGCCATCGTCGTTGATCACGAGATTGGAGCCGACCGGGCGCGGCGCCGAGCCCCAGGTCTCGACCACGGTGGCGAGAGCCACGCCGTGTCCGCCCTTGTGCCAGTCCTCGGCGGCCTTGAGGATGTCTTCGTCCCGGTTGAGCATGGTGATCTCCTTTGGACTGATCAGGCGGCAGGCCGGATGGCGCTACGCTGATGCGGCGGCAGCGGCGCCGACAGCGCCGAGATCAGGGTCTCGATCGACGTCAAGTTATGTACGGGGCGGAATTCGTCAACGTGAGGCAGCATGGTTTTGATGCCCTGCGCCTTGGCCTCGAAGCCGGAATAGCGCAACAGCGGGTTCAGCCAGATCAGCCGGCGGCAGGAGCGGTGCAGCCGGTCCATCTCGAAGGCGAGCTTGCTGTCGGCCTCGCGCTCCAGTCCGTCCGAGATCAGGAGCACGATGGCGCCCTGCCCAAGCACGCGCCGCGCCCATTGCTTGTTGAAGGTCTCGAGCGAGGTGGCAATCCGCGTGCCGCCGGCCCAGTCCTCGACATTGGCCGAGCAGCTCGCCAGCGCCTCGTCCGGATCGCGCTGCCGCAGCGCGCGGGTGACATTGGTCAGCCGGGTGCCGAACAGGAACACCGAAACGCGCTTGCGGGCATCGGTAATGGCATGCAGGAAATGCAGGAACAGCCGGGTATACTCGCTCATCGAGCCGGAGATGTCGAGCAGTGCCACGATCGGCGCCGGCTTCTCGATTCTCCCGAGACGATGGAAGTTGATGATCTCGCCCTCGGTGCGCAGCGCCTGGCGCAGGGTCTTGCGCATGTCGATGCGGTGGCCGCGCGGATCTGTGGTGTGGCGGCGGGTCTTCAGCTCGGCCTGCGGCAGCCGCATCTTGGCGATGGCGCGCGCGACCTCGGCGATCTCCGCAGCGCTCATCTGCGCAAAGTCCTTCTTCTGCAGCACCTCGCGGTCGGACACCGAGAGGCGCAGATCCTGCTCCTGCGCCTTCGGCTCCTCATGCATCTGCGGCTGCGACATCGCCTCCTGCACCCGGCGCGAGGCCGGCGGCGGCTTCTTCTTGGCGTGATCCGGCAGCGGCACCGAATCGAGCATCGACTTCCATTCCTCGGCCGGGCGGAAGAACAGGTCGAAGGCCTGGGCGAAGATCAGCGCGTGCTCGTGGCGCTTGACGAAGATCGATTCCAGCGTGGTGAAGACGTCCGGCCGCTTGCCGATGTCGATGACCTCCAGCGCGGTCATCGCGTCGATGACGGCGCCCGGCCCGACGGGCAGACCAGCGGCCCGCAGCGCGCGCGCAAAGCCCGCAATGTTGTCGGCGATGCCGCCGGTAGGCGGGGCGAGGTGATTGATGCTGGTGGGCATGGCCTGATCCCCTCGAAGTCCAGACGCGCCTCAACTTGAGGCCGTCATTCCGGGGCGCCCGAAGGGCGAGCCCGGAATCCATACTCACGATCGTGGTTATGGATTCCGGGCCTGCGTGCTGCGCACGCATCCCGGAATGACGACCGTTGTTTGAGGCACCAGCGGGACCTACGTCTCGCTGGTCGCGTCCTTGATCACCTTGTTCAACGCATCGCCCTGCATGCGGGCGATGTCGTCCTGATACTTCAGCAGCGCGCCCAGCGTATCGCCGACGACTTCGGCATTGAGCGAGCGCGCATCGAGCTCGGTCAGCGCCGTGGCCCAGTCCAGTGTCTCGGCGACCCCCGGCGACTTGTAGAAATCCTGGTCGCGCAGGGCCTGCACGAAACGCACGATCTGCTGCGACAGCCGCTGCGAGATGCCGGGCAGCCGGGTCTTGACGATCGCGAGCTCGCGCTCGGCGGAGGGATAGTCGACCCAGTGATACAGACAGCGCCGCTTCAGCGCGTCGTGGATCTCGCGGGTGCGGTTCGAGGTAATGATGACGATCGGCGGATGCGGCGCCTTGACGGTGCCGAACTCGGGGATCGTGACCTGGAAGTCAGAGAGGATTTCGAGCAGATAGGCCTCGAAGGCCTCGTCGGCGCGGTCGAGCTCGTCGATCAGCAGCACCGGGGCGCCGGCGACATCGGGCTCCAGCGCCTGCAGCAGCGGGCGCTTGATCAGGTAACGGTCGGCGAAGATGTCCGATGACAACTGGTCGCGGTCGACGTCGCCGCCGGCTTCCGCCAGCCGGATCGCGATCATCTGCGCCGCCGAATTCCACTCATAGACGGCGGACGCGACGTCGAGACCCTCGTAGCATTGCAGGCGGATCAGCTTGCGGCCGAGCGCCGCCGACAGAACCTTCGCGATCTCGGTCTTGCCGACGCCGGCCTCGCCTTCGAGAAACAGCGGCCGGCCCATGCGCAGCGACAGATAGGTCACCGTCGCCAGCGATCGCTCGGCCAGATAGCCGCGCGACGACAACAATTCGAGCATCGCATCGACCGATGCTGGCAGAGCCGGAGCACTCATGGCGAGACCGCTTCCTTCGACGTCACGACGCCGGAGCTTCGGGCTCGGCGGCTCCGTCCGACGCCGTCGAGGCCTTGGCCTCGGCATTGGCGGCATCGACCGCGCGGCGCGCGAGCACGCCGATCAGGTGGGCGCGATATTCGGCGCTGCCGTGGATGTCGCTGTTGAGCCCCTCGGCCGACACCGGGATGCCTTCCAGCACCTTCGGCGAAAAGCGCTTCTGCAGCGCTTCCTCGAAGGCGGTGACGCGGAATACGCCGTTGCCGCCAGCGCCGGTGACGGCGACGCGCACGTCCGACGGACGGCGGGCGACGAACACGCCGACCAGCGCGTAGCGCGAAGCCTGGTTGCGGAATTTGACGTAAGCGGCCTTCTTCGCCAGCGGGAAGCTCACCTTGGTGATGATCTCGTCCGGCTCCAGTGCGGTCGTGAACAGGCCCTGGAAGAACTCCTCGGCCTTCAGCTTGCGCTTGTTGGTGACGATGGTCGCGCCAAGCGCGAGGCACGCTGCCGGATAGTCGGCGGTCGGATCGTTGTTGGCGATGGAGCCGCCGATCGTGCCGCGATGACGCACGGCGGGGTCGCCGATCAGGCTGGCCAGATGCGCGAGCGCCGGAATCGCCTCGCCGACCGTGGCGGAGTTCGCGACGTCAGCATGGCGCGCCATCGCGCCGATCACGAGGTTGCGGCCCTTGACCTCGATCGTGTCCAGACCTTCGACATGCGAAAGGTCGACGAGATGCGGCGGGCTGGCGAGCCGCTGCTTCATGACGGGCACCAGCGTGTGACCGCCGGCGACCAGCTTGGCGTCCTCGTTCTTGGTGAGGAGATTCGCGGCCTGGCGCACGGTGGCCGGCCGGTGATATTTGAATTCGTACATGGGGAATGTCCTGTCGCGGCGGGCGGCTGAGGCGGGGTCCGGCTGTTAGGCGAGGTCCGATTTGGCCATCGCCTTGGCGCCGGCAGCAATGGACTGCACGATGTTCTGATAGCCCGTGCAGCGGCAGAGATTGCCTTCGAGCTCCTCGCGAATCGTCTCCTCGCTGAGCTCGTGGCCCTTGCGGTGGACGAGATCGACAGCGGTCATGATCATGCCCGGCGTGCAGAAGCCGCACTGCAGACCATGGTGCTCGCGGAAGGCCTCCTGCATCGGATGCAGCGGCGCGCCGTCTGCGGCGAGACCTTCGATGGTGCGGACCTCGTGACCGTCGGCCATCACCGCGAGCGTCGTGCAGGACTTCACCGCCTTGCCGTCGAGATGCACGACGCAGGCGCCGCACTGCGAGGTGTCGCAGCCGACATGGGTGCCGGTGAGGCGCAGATTCTCACGCAGGAACTGCACCAGCAGCGTCCGCGGGTCGACATTCGCCGTGACGGGATTACCGTTCACAATCATGGAAATCTTGGCCATTCAGGACTCTCTATATTCCGCGCACAGCGTTGCACTGCAGCGCAGCCCAGCAAAAATCGGTCGAAAACCATCATATTGACGCTCTCCGCGACGGGCAACCTCGCCCCGGACAGCGTATGGGTCGGTTGCGGTCAGCCTTGAACGGCCTTGGCGAAGTTCGCGAAGAATTCATCGGCGAGCTTCTTGGCAGCGCCGTTGATCAGGCGCTGGCCGAGCTGCGCCAGCTTGCCGCCGATCTGCGCGTCGACATTGTAGCTCAGCAGCGTTCCGCCATCCTTCTCCGCCAGGCCGACGACCGCGCCGCCCTTGGCGAATCCGGCGACACCGCCCTCGCCCTCGCCGGAGATCTTGTAGCCGTTCGGCGGATCGAGATCGCTCAAGGTGACCTTGCCCTTGAAGCGCGCGGATACCGGTCCGACCTTCATCTTGGCGACGGCACGGAAGCCGCCATCCTCGGTCTTCTCCAGCTCCTCGCAGCCGGGGATGCAGGCCTTGAGTACCTCAGGATCGTTCAGCTTGGCCCAGACGGCCTCACGCGGAGCCGCCAGCTGGACCTCGCCCGTCATCGTCATTGCCATGAGCATTCCCCCGGATTGGCGCGGTTAGAGGCATTCAAGTAAAGCACCGAACGCCCAAAAGGAAGGGCAAGCAGCGCCGTCAAGCGTTGCAGAAACGCGGGAGCACCGCAGCATTCCGGGTCTCCCGGCCGGCGGGTTTTGATTGGCAGACGGCGCCCGCAATGGTTAGTTCGCCATCAAATCTGCACGATTCCTCCGGCGTTGACCGCCGCCTGCGACAAGGATTGCGCCCATGCCGATGATCGATGCCGACGGTTGTCTGTTGAACGTCACCGTCGAGGGCCGCGACGGCGGGCCGACCCTGATGCTGTCGAACTCACTGGGCTCGACCCTGCAGATGTGGGAGCCGCAGATGCGTGCCTTCACGCAGGTCTTTCGCGTCATCCGCTATGACCGGCGCGGCCATGGCAAGTCGACGGTCGCCCCCGGGCCCTACTCCATCGAGCGCTTCGGCCGCGATGCGATCGCGATTCTGGACGATCTGAACATCGACAAGGTGCACTGGTGCGGGGTGTCGATGGGCGGCATGGTCGGCCAGTGGCTTGCCGCGCACGCCCCCGAGCGTCTCGGCAAGGTCGTGCTCGCGAATACCACCTGCTACTACCCCGATCCGGCGATCTGGGACGCGCGAATCAAGGCCGTCACGGAGGGGGGTCTCTCCGGAATCGCCGACACGGTGATTGCCGGCTGGCTGACGCAGGAGTTCCGCGAGCGCAATCCCGAGGTTGCCGACCGGATGAAGGCCATGCTGCTCGCCACGCCGGTCGAGGGCTATCTCGCCAGCTGCGCGGCGCTGCGCGCGCTCGACCTGCGCGAGGATCTCCCTGGCATCAAGAGCCCGACTTTGGTCGTGGCCGGCCGCTACGACAAATCGACGCCCATCAACATGGCGGAAGCGATTCGCAGCCGTATTCCCGGCGCCAGCATGACCATCGTCGACGCCGCGCACATCTCGAATGTCGAGGCGGCCGGCCCGTTCAACGACGCCGTGCTGGGCTTCCTGACCCAGCGCTGATCAAAGGAAACTAGCTGCTGGGCTGCGCCGCGCGCTCGACGTCCAGCGCCGGCATGGCACACGCCTCGTCGGACGAATGAGCCGGCGTCGCCGGCTTCTCCACGAGCATGACGATCGCGGTCCCCAACAGCATCAGCAGCTCCGTGGCATGCAGACGCAGTGCCTGGGTCTCCCCGACCTGGGACGCCAGGATCATGCTGGTGAACGCCAGGATGCTGCCGAGACCAAGCCCGATCGATAGCGACTCGACATAGCCCGCGACCTTTCGCACCCGCGGCACGAGGATCAGCACCAGGAACATCGCGAAGAAACCTGCGACCGTCAGTCGCGCCAGGGCGAGCAGCCAGGCGGCGCGGACCGTGTCGATCGCGGACAGATGCAAATGGTCGCTGATGAACAGCGCCACGGCGATATTTGGCCGCGCGAACAGCCCCTGGATCGGCGACACCATGATCTGGAAGGCCACAGTCGTCCAGACCGGGACGAAATACAGCGCCAGCAGCACGCCATTGACGCAGCTCAGCCGCCAGTTCCTGATCACAATGTTCTTGATCATGCTCGCCCGCCTCTACGTCCCGTCCCCCGCCGGCATGGCGAGTTCCAGACGAGCTAACGCGCGGCAAATGCAGCGGGCAATTTAAACCCTTTGTTTACCTTAACGGGCGCCCAGGCGGAGGGCCAAAGGCGGTAAGGACCGCTGGCGGGTCCACCGACGGCAACGGCCTTCAGCCGCCACGATCCTGGCCTGGCGGCTTCTCCTGTGGACGCTGGGCCCCCTCCTGCCCCTGGTCCTGGCTGAGCGGCTTGCCGCTGGTCTGCCCCTGCTGATTCTGGCCGGGGTTCTGGTGGCCCTGGTTCTTGTCCGTCAGGCTGCTCATGCGGGTCTCCTCGGTGACGCTGCAATGACAACCAATGCGGGAACCGGGGTTCGCGTTGCCTCTCGCTGCATTTTGCCGGCATCAGGCGACACTCGGGCATCGGGCGAAATCATGGCCGCGGAACCAGCCATCAAAGCAGGCGGGATAAGCCCGCAATTGTGGCACTGCACGCTGTTGCGGCAGACGGTTCCTAGCTGTTAGTACTCCAGGACGCGTTGCCTGCGGCCGCGGGTGTGGAGGAATACCAACACCCGCCCGCGAGGTCCCCGCCGCGTTGCGAACGAGTATCGACAGTCTCAAAACGGCAGTTCATGGATTATTTCGCGCAGCAGCTCATCAACGGCCTCGTGCTCGGCTCGATCTACGGCCTGATCGCCATCGGCTACACCATGGTCTACGGCATCGTCGGCATGATCAACTTCGCCCATGGCGACGTCTTCATGATCGGCGGCTTCATCGCGCTGATCTCATTCCTGGTGCTGGTGTCGATCGGCCTGACCGCGGTTCCCGTCATCCTGCTGATCGTGCTGCTGGTGTCGATGGCGATCACCGCGCTGTATGGCTGGACCATCGAGCGCATCGCCTATCGGCCGCTGCGCCACTCCTTCCGCCTGGCGCCGATGCTGTCGGCGATCGGCATGTCGTTCGTGCTGACCAACTTCTCTCAGGTCTCGCAGGGCGCGCGCGTCAAGCCGGTGCCGCCGATCATCACCGGCGGCTACACGCTGCACGAGGGCGACAGCGGCTTCGTCGTGCAGCTGTCCAACATCCAGATCGTCGTGGTGATCACCACGATCGTGTTGCTCGCGCTGTTCACGTGGCTGGTGTCGCGCACCCGGCTCGGCCGCGACATGCGCGCCTGCGAGCAGGACCAGACCATGGCGGCGCTGCTCGGCGTCGACGTCGACCGCACCATCTCCATGACGTTCGTGATCGGCGCCGCGCTCGCCGCCGTCGCCGGCATGATGTACCTGCTGTATTATGGCCTGGTCGATTTCTTCATGGGCTTCGTCGCCGGCATCAAGGCGTTCACCGCCGCCGTGCTCGGCGGCATCGGCTCACTGCCCGGCGCGATGCTCGGCGGTCTCGCGATCGGCCTGATCGAGACGTTCTGGTCGGCCTATTTCTCGGTCGAGTACAAGGACGTCGCGGCGTTCTCGATCCTGATCGTGGTGCTGATCTTCATGCCGACCGGCCTCCTCGGCCGTCCCGAAGTCGAAAAAGTCTGACGACGGAGCCCGTGTGAGCGCGTCTCTTCCATCATCTTCGCCTGTCCCGTCGAATGGCTCCGAGCCCGTCGGAGCCGCCTTCATCCTCAAGAAAGCGGTCCTCAGCGCGCTGGTCGCGCTCGGCCTGTTCTCGCTGATGGTCGGCGTCCGCACCGAGGCCGGCCAGAGCGGCCAGCTGGAATACTGGACCCGGTTCGGCGAGCTCGCGAGCCTCGTCGGCGCGGTGTTCGTCGGCTCGATCGTTGTCGAGCTGCTGAGAATGTGGCTCGGCCCGCGCGGCGGTCTCGGCAGCTTCGTGCCGTCGTCAGTGCAGAGCGGCATGTCGGTCGCTGCCCGCTATCTCGCGCCGGCGCTGCTGATCTTCACCTTCCTCGTGCCGGTGATCTTCTACAATCAGCGCTACATTCTCGACCTCGGCATCCTCGTCCTGACCTATGTCATGCTCGGCTGGGGTCTCAACGTGGTGGTCGGCCTCGCCGGCCTGCTCGACCTCGGCTATGTCGCCTTCTACGCGGTCGGCGCCTATTCCTACGGGCTGCTCTCGACCACTTTCGGCCTGTCGTTCTGGATCTGCCTGCCGCTCGCCGGCATCCTCGCCGCGTTCTGGGGCGTGCTGCTCGGCTTCCCCGTGCTGCGGCTGCGCGGCGATTATCTCGCCATCGTCACGCTGGCGTTCGGCGAGATCATCCGCCTGGTGCTGATCAATTGGCAGGACGTCACCGGAGGCCCCAACGGCATCTCCGGCATTCCGCGTCCGACTCTGTTCGGCATTCCGCTCGCTCCCGGTGAGGGCGGGCTTGCTGCGATGCTCGGCATCCCGTTCTCGCCGACCCATCGCATCGTGTTCCTGTTCTATCTGATCCTGGCGCTGGCGCTGCTCACCAACTGGGTCACGATCCGGCTGCGCCGGCTGCCGATTGGTCGTGCCTGGGAAGCGCTGCGCGAGGACGAGGTCGCCTGCCGCGCGCTCGGCATCAACATCACGACGACCAAGCTGACGGCGTTCGCCACCGGCGCCATGTTCGGCGGCTTCGCCGGCGCCTTCTTCGCCACCCGCCAGGGCTTCATCAGCCCCGAATCCTTCACCTTCCAGGAATCGGCGCTGGTGCTCGCCATCGTCGTGCTCGGCGGCATGGGCTCGCAGCTCGGCGTCGCGCTGGCCGCGCTCGCCATGATCGGCGGCTTCGAGCTGTTCCGCAGCCTCGAGGTCTACCGCATGCTGGTGTTCGGCCTTGCCATGGTGCTGATCATGATCTGGCGGCCGCGCGGCATCGTCGGCCATCGCGCGCCCACCGTGTTCCTGGAAAAATCGAAGAGCATCTCCTCGGACCTCGTCAAGGAAGGCCACGGATGAGCTCAGCTCCCATTCTCACGCTCGAGAACCTCACCATGCGCTTCGGCGGCATCGTCGCCGTCAACGCGCTGTCTTTCACCGCGCAGCGCCAGCAGATCACGGCACTGATCGGCCCCAACGGCGCCGGCAAGACCACCGTGTTCAACTGCATCACCGGCTTCTACAAACCGACCTCGGGCGTGATCCGCCTGACGCATGACGACGGCACGCAATTCGAGATGCAGAAGCTGAAGGACTTCAACATCTCCAAGCAGGCCAAGGTGGCGCGCACCTTCCAGAACATCCGGCTGTTTCCCGGCATGACGGCGCTGGAGAACCTGATGGTCGCCCAGCACAACGCCTTGATGAAGGCGTCCGGCCTGACCCTGCTCGGCTTGCTCGGCGTCCCCTCCTGGCGCGCGGCCGAGCAGAGCGCGATCGACAATGCCGTGTTCTGGCTGAAGCGCGTCGGCCTGATCGACCGCGCCGACGACGCCGCCGGCAACCTCGCCTATGGCGATCAGCGCCGCCTCGAGATCGCGCGCGCGATGTGCACCGGCCCCGCCCTGCTCTGCCTCGACGAGCCGGCCGCGGGCCTCAACGCGCGCGAAAGCGCGGCGTTGAGCGAGCTCCTGCTGTCGATCCGCAGCGACCACGCCACCTCGATCCTCCTGATCGAGCATGACATGAGCGTCGTCATGGAAATCTCCGACCGCGTCGTGGTGATGGACTACGGCGTCAAGATCGCGGAGGGCACGCCGCGCGAGATCCGTGACGATCCCAAGGTGATCGCCGCCTATCTCGGCACCGATGAGGAAGAGGCCGCAGCGGTGATGGAGGCCGAGGCGTGAGCGCGTCCCTCCTCCAGATCCAGAATTTGCGCGCGTCCTATGGCAAGATCGAAGCGCTGAAAGGCGTCGACCTTGACATCAAGGCTGGCGAAATCGTCGCCCTGATCGGTGCCAACGGCGCCGGCAAGTCGACGCTGATGATGTCGATCTTCGGCCGCCCGCGGGCGAGCTCCGGCCATATCGTCTATGACGGCCATGACATCACTCAGGTGCCGACGCACCTGATCGCTCGGCTCAAGATCGCGCAGTCGCCGGAAGGCCGCCGCATCTTCCCGCGCATGAGCGTTGCGGAAAATCTGCAGATGGGCGCAGACGCCGGCGACACCACTGAGGCGCAGCGCGCCGATACGCTGGAGCGTGTGTTCGCGCTGTTTCCGCGGCTGAAGGAACGCTTCGAGCAGCGCGGCGGCACGCTGTCCGGCGGCGAGCAGCAGATGCTGGCGATCGGCCGCGCGTTGATGAGCCGGCCGCGGCTCCTGCTGCTCGACGAGCCCTCGCTCGGGCTCGCCCCGCTGATCGCACGACAGATTTTTGACGCGATCCGGACGCTCAACCGCCAGGACGGACTGACCGTCCTGATCGTCGAGCAGAACGCCAATCACGCGCTCAAGCTCGCCCATCGCGGCTACGTGCTGGTCAACGGCATGATCACCCTGTCGGGTACCGGCTCCGAGCTGCTGCAGCGCCCCGAGATCCGCGCGGCCTATCTGGAGGGCGGCCGCCACTGAAGGCCGGGGTCGAAAATCCCGGCCGAAATGGCCTTAGCCCTTCGTCGGTCTCCCCGAAATTTTGCGGTGACTTCGGCGGAAAATCAGCCACAATGCGCGCGGTCTGCGGCCCACCGTTCGGGCCATTTCCATGTCGACCTACCCCCTGTGAGGATTTCTCATGAAACCACTCAAACTCATTGGTCTGGCTCTGGGCGCCTCGCTTGCGCTCTCGACCGCGGCCTTCGCCGAAGACATCACCATCGCCGTGGCCGGCCCGATGACCGGCGGCGAGTCGGCCTTCGGCCGCCAGATGCAGAACGGCGCCGAGATGGCGGTCGCCGACCTCAATGCCGCAGGCGGCGTGCTCGGCAAGAAGCTCGCGCTGCAGGTGGGTGACGACGCCTGCGATCCGAAGCAGGCCCGCTCGGTCGCCGAGAAGCTCGCCGGTTCCGGCATTCCGTTCGTCGCCGGCCATTTCTGCTCGTCGTCGTCGATCCCGGCCTCCGAGGCCTATGCCGACAGCAACGTCCTGCAGATCACCCCGGCCTCGACCAACCCGCTGTTCACCGAGCGCAAGCTGTGGAACGTGGCACGCGTCTGCGGCCGTGACGATCAGCAGGGCCTGGTCGCCGCGAACTACATCGCGAAGAACTTCAAGGGCAAGAACATCGCGATCCTCAACGACAAGACCACCTACGGCAAGGGTCTTGCCGACGAGACCAAGAAGGCGCTCAACAAGGCCGGCGTCACCGAGAAGATGTTCGAGTCGTACAACAAGGGCGACAAGGACTTCAACGCGATCGTCTCGCGCCTGAAGCGTGAGAACATCGATCTCGTCTATGTCGGCGGCTATCATCAGGAAGCCGGCCTGATCCTGCGCCAGATGCGCGATCAGGGCCTCAAGACCATCCTGATGGCGGGTGACGCCATGAACGACAAGGAGTTCGCCTCGATCACCGGTCCGGCCGCGGAAGGCACCCTCTTCACGTTCGGCCCCGAGCCGCGCAACAAGCCGACCGCGAAGGCGATCGTCGAGAAGTTCAAGGCCAAGAACATCGATCCCGAGGGCTACACCCTCTACACCTACGCCGCGATCCAGGTCTGGTCGCAGGCGGTGAAGAAGGCCAACACCACCGACGCCAAGAAGGTGATGGACACCATCAAGGCCGGCGAGTGGGACACGGTGCTCGGCAAGCTCGGCTTCGACGCCAAGGGCGACATCAAGCAGATCGACTACGTCGTCTACAAGTGGGACGCCAAGGGCGCCTACGCCGAGCTCGGCGGCAAGGGCTCCTGATCGGCGTCCGGTCTCGATCTCTGTAATACCGAAAACACGAACGCCCCGGTCGAAGACCGGGGCGTTTTGTTGAGTCACCTTCCCGACTGCACAGCCGTGCCGCGTCGTTCAGGGCATGCGCGGACCGGCTCAGCCGGCGCAGGCCGAGAGCGAGACTGCTTCGCTATTGCCGGCGACCGCCGAGCGGGCCATTTCGACCGCCCGCGTCAGCTCGGCGGGACGGAACGGCTTCTGCAGATACACCACACGTGTCAGTTCCTCCGACATCGACGCACCGTCGAAGGCACTCATCCCGGAGACCGCCACCACCGGCAAATCGGGAACCAGCGCACGCATGCTGCTGACGAGATCGAGTCCGTTGGTATCGTCGAGATAGATGTCGACGATCACGGCGTCGAAAGCCTGCTCACGGAACAACTGGAGTCCGGCCGTGGCGGTTCCCGCCTCGACCACCTCGAACTGATTGACGCGCAGCACCATGCTGATCATGGTCCGCACGTCCTTCTGATCGTCGACCACAAGAATTCGTGGCATCAACTTCTCCAGAATTTTTCCTGTTGGACAGCCTACAACATAAAAAGAAATCAGGTACAACTATGGGTATATTTATCTCAGTCGCGGTAAAGGTGCAGTTACTCCAACTCTCGACTCATTCTACATAACGTTTCGATCCGGCACCACACAACCTTAATTAGATTTTCCGCCATTTTCGCGCATCAGTCGCAGCAGTGATCTCGCGCTTGACGCCGGCTGCGCAGGACCCTGGAGATGCCAAGCAACGAGGATCACCGCGACGTCCTGCTGTCGACCTCCCTTGCCACGCGCCGAGACCAACTCGCGGCGCTCGCCGCGGTTGCCATGTCCGGGGGACTGTTTGCCGTCGCCGCCCCCTTTGCCAAGCTGCAGCTGACGGCGATCCCGGCGTTCATCGCGAGCTATCAATCCGCGCTGGCCCTCAACGACGCCATCACCGCATTTCTGCTGTTCTCCCAGTTTGTCCTCATGCGCTCGCGGTCGCTGCTGTGGCTGGCCTCCGGCTACCTGTTCACCGCGCCCGCGGCATTGCTGCACACGCTGGTCTTTCCGGGTCTGTATTCGCCGACCGGACTGCTCGGAGCCGGTTCGCAGACAGCGGTATGGATCTACATGATCTGGCACGGCGGATTTCCGCTCTTCGTGCTAATCTATGCGCTGCACGACCGCCGCCAGTTCACGCCCGTTCGTTCGCTGGCGACGTCGCTCTCGGTGGCCGTCGGCGGCGTGGCCCTCGCGCTCGGAGCTCTGACCTGGGGCGTCATCACCTTCGACGCAGCGCTGCCGCAGTTGCTGACAGGTGGAACCGCCACGCTGGAACTGAAGGTTGCGGTGGGCGCGATCTGGTGCGTGACAACCGTTGCCCTGGTGGTGCTCGCCTCGCGCCGGCCGCACAGCATTCTCGACCTCTGGGTCATGGTCGTACTGTGCGCCTGGCTGTTCGATCTGTCGCTGTCGTCGCTGCTCAACGCATCCCGCTTCGACCTCGGCTACTATGCGGGCCGCTTCTACGGGCTGCTGGCCGCGAGCTTCGTGCTCGGCGTGCTGCTCGCTGACAATGTCGGGCTGCAGGCGAAGCTGACGCGTCTCCTGCAGCGGCAGCGCCGACAGAGCGAAAGCGAGCGCGCGCGTTTTATCGCACGCGAGCGTCTGTTCAGCGCCGTGGTGGAATCCTCCAACGACGCCATCATCACGCTGACCCTGCACGGCAAGATCACCTCCTGGAACCGTGCCGCCGAGCAGCTGTTCGGCTATGCCTCCGACGAGGCCCTCGGCAACGACATCGGCCTGATCGTGCCGCCGGACCGGCGCAGCGAGGTCGATCGCATCCTGGAACGGATCGGCGGCGGCGAGAAGATCGAACACCACGAAACGGTACGCCGCCATAAGGACGGCCATCAGATCGAAGTGTCGCTCAGCGTGTCTCCGATCCTGGATGCGCGCGGCGCCGTGATCGGCGCCTCCAAGGTCGCGCGCGACATCACCGAAGCCAAGCGGACCCGCACGGCCCTGACCCGGGAAACCGAGGAGCGCCGCCGCATTTTCGAGACGTCGCAGGACCTGATCCTGATCGCCAACTCCTATGGTCAGCTGATGCAGGTCAGCCCCAGCGCGCGCTCCATCCTGGGCTATGAGCCCGAGGAGATGGTCGGCCGCAACGCCAGCGACTTCGTCTATCCGCCCGAGCTCGAGGTCGTTCGCACGCAGATGCGGCTCTGCCGCCGCGGCCAGGACGTTCGCGATTTCGAGGCGCAGCTGCTGCACAAGGAGGGGCGCGGCGTCGTCCTGAACTGGATGGCAAGCTGGTCGGAACCGGTGCAGCGTCACTTCTTCATCGGCCGCGACCTCACCGAGAAGCGCGCCGCCGAGGCGCAAATCCGTCAGGCGCAGAAGATGGAGGCGGTCGGCCAGCTCACCGGTGGCGTCGCCCACGACTTCAACAACATCCTCACCGTGATCACGGGAAGCATCGGCATCATCGCCGATGCTGTGTCCGATCGCCCGGAACTTGCATCGGTCGCCAAGCTGATCGATGATTCCGCCGACCGTGGCGCCGAGCTCACGCGGCAACTGCTCGCCTTCGCGCGCAAGCAGCCGCTGCAACCGGTCGATCTCGACGTCAACGCCTTGATGGACGAGACCGCGGCGCTGTTGCGACCCACGCTCGGGGCGCAGATCGAGATCGTGCGCATCCTCAGCACAGATCCGTGTACGGCGCTGGCAGATCCCAACCAGCTCGCCACCGCCATCGTCAACCTCGCGCTGAATGCCCGCGATGCGATGCCGGAAGGCGGCAAGCTGACCTTCGAGACCGCGAATGTCGTGCTCGACGAGGACTACGCCAATGCCAACAACGAGGTCGCCGTCGGCGACTACGTGATGCTCGCCGTCAGCGATACCGGCTGCGGTATTCCGCCCGCTTATCTCGAAAAGGTCTTCGACCCCTTCTTCTCGACCAAGGGCATCGGCAAGGGCACGGGCCTTGGCCTCAGCATGGTGTTCGGGTTCGTCAAGCAGTCCGGCGGCCACATCAAGATCTACAGCGAGGTCGGCCATGGCACCTCGATCAAGCTCTATCTGCCCCGCTCCACCTCGGCGCCCGTGGCGGAGACAGGACAGCAGGTTACGGATTTGCGCGGCGGCGACGAGACGATCCTGATCGTCGAGGACGACCCGCTGGTGCGCCAGCACGTGCTCGCCCAGGTCGCGGCTCTTGGCTATACGACCCTTGCGGCCGCCAATGCGGCCGAAGCGCTCGACGTGCTGGAGCGCCATCCCGAGATCGACCTGCTGTTCACCGACGTGATCATGCCGGGCAGCATGAACGGCCGCCAGCTCGCGGATGCCGCCCGCGGGCGCCGGCCGTCGCTGAAGACATTGTTTACGTCCGGCTATACGGAAAATGCGATCGTGCACCATGGCCGCCTCGACGCCAACGTGCTGCTGCTGGCCAAGCCCTACCGCAAGCAGGAACTTGCCCGGATGATCCGCATCGCGCTCGATCGTTGAGCGGCCCGAGCGGCTGGGGTATCCATCGGCCTTCATCACCCGCAGCCGAGGGCGACCGTGCAGAATCTTCTCACCGACATCGCAGGCGTTCGCGTCGGCCACGCCGACGATGCGTCGCTCGCCTCCGGCGTGACCGCGATCCTGTTCGATCAGCCGGCCGTCGCGGCGATCGACATCCGCGGCGGCGGCCCCGGGGTGCGTGAGGACGCGCTGCTCGACCCCGCCAATACGGTCGAGAGGGTGGATGCGATCGCGCTGTCCGGCGGCTCGGCATTCGGGCTGGAGGCCGCCAGCGGCATTCAGGCGTGGCTCGCCGAGCAAGGCCGCGGCTTCGCCGTGCGCGACGCGCTGATTCCGATCGTGCCAGGCGCCATCGTGTTCGACTTGCTCAACGGCGGCAACAAGCAATGGGGCCGCTACGCGCCGTATCGCGAGCTCGGCTATGCCGCCGCAGCCGCGGCCGACACGACGTTTGCGCTGGGGAGCGTCGGCGCCGGGCTCGGCGCCACCACGGCCAATCTGCAGGGCGGTCTCGGATCGGCGTCTGCCGTGACCAGCCGCGGCATCAAGGTTGCGGCCATCGCGGTCGTGAACGCGGTAGGCAGCGTGACCGTCGGCGACGGCCCATGGTTCTGGGCTGCGCCTTACGAAGCGAACGGCGAGTTCGGCGGCCGCGGCCTGCCCGCCAGCTTCACGCCGGACATGCTGGCGATGCGCATCAAGGGTGGCCCTGCCCCGTCGGCCTCCGAGAACACCACGATTACCCTGGTCGTGACCGACGCCATCCTGACCAAGGCGCAGGCGAAGCGTCTGGCGATGATCGCCCAGACCGGCATGGCGCGCGCGATCTATCCGGTGCACCTGCCGCTCGACGGCGACATCGTGTTCGCCGCGGCGACCTGCGCCAAGCCCGTCGAGCCGCTGGTCGAACTGAGCGAGCTCGGCATGGTGGCGGCGAACGTGCTGGCCCGCGCGATCGCGCGCGGCGTCTATCATGCGAAGCGGCTGCCATTCGCAGGCGCCCTGCCATGCTGGCAGGACCGCTTCGGCGGCTGAGCTTACACGCTCACCGCCGTCGTCGATGTGGCGGGCCGCAGCTTGGGCTGATTCTGCATCAGCTTCTCGATCATGTCGTTGTAGGACGCGGCAGCCGTATTGGAGGCCGTGGTGGCCGCCGGCGCGATCAGCGTCATCTTGGAGCCGTCGGCGTAAGTGATGATGGTCGTCGTTGAGCCATCGCTGTTGGTGGACGACGAGCTCGACGCGCCCGACAGCGCCTGCATCAGCGCATCGGCGCCCGCGCTCGACGAGTTCCCCGAGCTGCCCGCCTGACCCGCACCCGCCTGCTGATGGTGATGGCCGCGTCGGCCCTTGGCGCCCTGCAGCGCCGAGGACAGCTCGTCCATGCTGACACTGCCGTCGCTGTTGGTGTCGAGCTTGCCGAACACCTTGTCGGCATTCGCGACGTTGCTGCCGCCGGCGCCAAGAGCATTCTCGAATTCGGACTTGCTGATCTGTCCATTGCCATCGCCGTCGATCTGCGAGAACAGATCCTGCAATGGATTGGTCGAGGAGTTCGCACCCGCCGATGCGCCCGACTGGCTCTGCGCCGCCAGCAGCGCGTTCATCGTCTCCGGCGCGATCTGCCCCGAGCTGCTGCTGCCCGAGCTCGACCACGGGCTGAAATTGCCGGAGCTGCCCGCTCCCTTGCTGTCGAGGCTGAACAGACCGCCGCCCGACTTGCCGGACCCCGACTTCGTCGAGCCGATCGACTGCAGGCTGTCCAGGACCGACGAGGCGGCCCCAAGTGCAAACCACATGGCGAAACTCCCGCAAGACCGCCCGCGAGGCGGCAGAACATCTCCCCACGGCTCTCGCAATCCCCATGCCAGCGGCAAACCGCTGATATGTCCGGATATTTCGCGATGTTACGGTCGCCTGAACCCGGCACATCGTGCCCCACCCGGCAGATTTTTCCCGCTCGCGTTGCCGCAGCCGCCCCTGCATGATACGGCGACATCCCCGTACGCCCTGGAACAGATGCCCATGACCCAGTCCTTCACGCCGCGTCCGCTCGTCATTGCGCCGTCCATCCTGGCGTCGGATTTCTCCAAGCTTGGCGAAGAGGTGCGCGCGGTGGATGCTGCCGGCGCCGACTGGATCCATCTCGACGTGATGGACGGGCATTTCGTGCCGAACATTTCCTACGGCCCTGATGTCATCAAGGCGCTGCGCCCGCACACCACCAAGATCTTCGACGCGCATCTGATGATCACGCCGTGCGATCCCTACCTCGAGGCCTTCGCCAAGGCCGGCTGCGACCACATCACGGTGCATGCCGAGGCCGGGCCGCATCTGCATCGCTCGCTGCAGGCGATCCGCGCGCTCGGCAAGAAGGCCGGCGTGTCGCTCAATCCGTCGACGCCGCTCAACGTCATCGAATATGTGCTCGACCTCGTCGACCTCGTGCTGATCATGTCGGTCAACCCCGGCTTCGGCGGCCAGGCGTTCATTTCGTCGGCGATCGGCAAGGTGCAGGATTTGCGCGCGATGACCGCGGGCCGCCCGATCGATATCGAGGTCGATGGTGGTGTCGGCCGCGACAATGCCGGCGCGCTCGCGGCCGCCGGGGCCAACGCCTTCGTCGCCGGCTCCGCCGTGTTCAAGGGCGGCACGACGGAAGCCTATCGCAGCAACATCGCCGCGATCCGCGATGCCGCCGCGTCCGCGCGCGGCGAAGCGATCTGAGGCGGTCGACGGCACATGCAGATGCTCACGCCGCAGCCGCTGACCAAGGCCGCGTTCGCCGCCTTCGGCGACGTCGTCGAGATCGATGGCGCGGCTCTGATCGAGATCAATCAGGGCTTTGCCCGCCGCTGCAACGGGCTCGCCGCGATCGACGTCACGTCCGGCGCCGTCCCCGTGAACATCAGCCTGTTCGAAGCGAAGCCGCGGCCGCGCCCGATCGAGATCAAGCTGATGGAGCGGCATCCGCTCGGCACCCAGCTGTTCATGCCGCTGCAGGACCGGCCCTGGCTTGTGCTGGTCTGCGCCGACCCGCGCGATGCCACGAGCTACCGGGCCTTCACCGCCACCGGCCGCCAGGGCGTGAACTACGCCCGCAATGTCTGGCACCATCCGCTGCTGGTGTTCGACGACGCCTCGCGCTTCATGGTGGTCGATCGCATGAGCCCCGACAATCTCGAGGAGCTGTGGCTCGACCAGCCGCTGTTCCTGAGCATTCCCTGACTGGTGTCGCGCGAATTCGCTGATCCGCGCGCAGGAGAGACGATGATGGACAAGCCGAACTACTTCGTGCCGCAGGGCGGCCACCCGCCGCAGACCGACCTGCTGACGGGGCGCGCCGTGTTCACCGAGGCCTATGCCGTCATCCCCAAGGGCGTGATGCGCGACATCGTCACCTCGCCGCTGCCGTTCTGGGACAAGACGCGGACCTGGGTGATCGCGCGTCCCCTCTCCGGCTTCTCGGAGACATTCTCGCAATACATCGTCGAGGTCGCGCCCGGCGGCGGCAGCACCCAGCCGGAGCCTGATCCAGAGGCCGAGGGCGTTCTGTTCGTCGTCGGCGGTGAGATCGCGCTGACCATCGCCGGCACCACGCATCGCCTCGCGAAGGGCGGCTACGCCTTCCTGCCGCCGTCCTGCAAATGGACGCTGATGAACGACAGCGCGGCGCCCGCGACCTTCCACTGGATTCGCAAGGCCTATGAGGCCGTCCCCGGCATCGCCGCGCCGGAGGCCTTCGTGACCAACGAGGCAACGATTGCGCCCGTCGGGATGCCCGGCACGGACGGCCGCTGGGCCACCACCCGCTTCGTCGATCCGCTTGACGTCCGGCACGACATGCACGTCAACATCGTGACCTTCGAGCCGGGCGCGGTGATCCCGTTCCTGGAGACGCATGTGATGGAGCACGGGCTCTACGTGCTCGAGGGCAAGGCGGTCTACAAGCTCAACCGCGACTGGGTCGAGGTCGAAGCCGGCGACTTCATGTGGCTGCGCGCCTTCTGCCCGCAGGCCTGCTACGCCGGCGGCCCCGGCCGCTTCCGCTACCTGCTGTACAAGGACTCCAACCGGCATATGAAGCTGCGGCCGTTCCGGTGAGTGACGGCGAAGCACCGAGTTACGTGCCGTGCTTCGGAAACGGCAGGATATCGAATGTCAACCGCATTCAAGATCGTCGCAGTCGTATATCTCATTGGCGTGATCGCCAACTGTGTTTTAAAAGTGCATGGCATCTATCTCACCGGCGGCTTCCAGCGCGAGCATACTGCGGCGGAGTTTTTGTTGGTCATGGCCCTTTATGGGATGGCCGCTGCGATCTGGCCGGCCTTTGTCGCTCTTGTGATCATGGGGCATCTCGGCGCTCTGCCCCGCGGCTGGGAACTCTCTTTTGTCAAGCTGGGTTTGCTTGTGCTGCTGTTCGCGGCGATGGTCGTCGGCACATGGGCGATCACCCATGTGCATTCCCCCACCAAATACGTGCTTCATGCGAAGTTGAGGAGTCGCCTGACTCCAATCGTCGGCTCGCAGTTGGTCGAACTCAAGACCTTGATGCTCGCCCTTCTCGTCGGGCTCGGCTCCATGCTGAGCCTTGTCCTGCTCTGATTGACGGTCATCTGCCGCAGCGATCGTTGGCTCGCGAACATATCGCGGAGCGCTCGGTGTACCTCGCCCCGCCAGGGCGAAGCGAAGCTTCGCTAGGGCGGGGACAGGTCGGATTGCATCGAAGATGCAATCCGGGTGAGGGGTACAGGTCTCCCCACGAACACTCCCCGCGCGTTTGCCCCTGCTGAGACTGCCCGTGCCGCGGCCCCTCACCCCAACCCTCTCCCCGTAAGAACGGGGAGAGGGAGCGCACTGCCGTCGCGGTGAAGGCTCGGCTCCAACTAACAGCCGATGTAGGCAAAAGCGTCCCACCGAGAAAAATGCCCGACGCAAATCGTCATCCAGCTTCTCACTCTCCTGACGCAACCTGCGCCGCCACCTCATCATCCTCCTCATCCGCCTCGCGCGCAGCGGCGCGCGTGCGCACGACTGTCACCGTGCAGCCCGCCTCCGCGGCGACCTTGGCCGAGACGCTGCCGAGCAGCGAGCGCAGCACGGAGTCGCGGCGGGCGCCGATGATGATGTGGTCGACCTGGTTGACCTCGGCGAACTCGACCAGCGCGGCAGCGGGATCGACGGCTTCGAGCACGTGCACCGTGAGCCGGCTCGTGTCGAGCTTCAGCGGCGTCGCCCAGTGCTTCAGCGCGACCATGCGGTCGATGTGCTTGTTGTTACCGGCCTCGTCCAGGGTGCGGTCGATGGTCAGGCGGCCGAGCTTGAGCACGTTGACGCAGGCGAGCCGCGCCGACGGCAGGGTGGCGAGAATGCGCTCGGCGGTGACGCGCAGCGCGCCGTTGAGCTCCTCGCCGCCTTCCGAGGTGTCGATCGCGACCGCCACGATCGGGCTGGTGGCGATCTGCACGGCGACATCCGACGGCTTGGTCTCCGGCTGTACCAGGCCGCGGTTGAAGCGGCGCCGCCACACCGTGGTGATCGGATCGCGCTTGAGCTTCTCGGCGCGCGCGGTCAGCTTGACCTGGTCGGGATTGCCGAGGTCGAAGGCGAGCTGCGCCGCGGTCGGGTAGCGCCAGACCGGCTCGATCTCCAGGCAGCGCAGCACGATCTCCTGCAGCCACGGCGGATAGTCCGGCTTGAGCTGCCGCGGCGGATAGGGATCGCGCCAGAGGCGCCGGCGCATGCCGCGCAAGGTCTCGGTCTCGCCGAACGGCCGCACGCCCGTGGTGAAGAAATACAAGAGCACGCCGAGCGAAAAGATGTCGCTGCGCGGATCGCTGCGGGTGCCCATCATGCGCTCCGGCGCCATGTAGGGCGCGGTGCCGTATGGCAGGCGGAATTCCTCCTGCAGGAGATCCGGCAGATGCTTGTGGCAGGACAGGCCGTAGTCAATCAGCACCGCCTCCCCCGAGGGACGGAACATGATGCTGGAAGGCTTGATGTCGTGATGGATGACGTGCTGCCGGTGCAGGTCGGCGAGCGCGGTCGCGATCTTCGCGACCAGCACCCGCGCCTCCTCGTAAGGCAGCGGCAGCTCGGGCAACCGCTTGTACAGCGTCTCGCCCGGGATCAGCTCGATCACGACATAGGCCTGCGTCGCGAAATCGCCCGTTCCGAAGCACGCCGGCACATGCGGACCCGACAGCTTCGGCAGGATCATCTGCTCCATCTCGAAGCTGACGATCGCCGCGGGGTCCTCGCCTTCGGAGACGCGCGGCACCTTCATCAGGATGGGACGGTCGATGTCCGGGCGCGTGACGCTCCAGAGCGTCGCCATGCCGCCGGAGTGCACGCACTCGCCCACCGTGAAGCCGTCGATCACGACGCCCGGCTGGAGCTTAGATCTCGCCATGCTCTAACGCCCCATCGAAAGCCGCTGCGCCAGCCAGGGCGGCAGGCCGTTGTCGCGAATGCGCTGCGCGGCAGCCTCGACGTCGTAGGGCACCCGGCAGTAGGTCAGCTCGCGCGTTTTCGTATCGAAGGTCACGAAGGATGCCGCGGGATCGCCGTCGCGCGGCTGGCCGACCGAGCCGACCACGGCGAGCCATTGCCGGCCGCGCAACAGCTGGATCGGCATGTTCGCGGTCGGCGTGAAGCTCGTCATCTTGGCAGTCGCGGACATCGAGTACAGCGCCGGCCGATGGATATGGCCGCAGAACGTGACCTGCGCCTCGGTGGCGATCATGCTGCGCGCGGCGTCGGCCGAACTCTGGATGTAGCGCCAGCGCGGCGGGCTCGACGCCTCCGAATGCACGAACAGCCGGTCCTCGTCGCCGACGCTCATCGGCAGCTCGGCAAGGAAGCGCCGCTGCTCGGCGCTGAGCCGGCCGCGGGTCCATTCCATCGCGGCCTGCGCCTCGGCATTCATGCTCTCGCTCGAGGTGGAGACCGCATTGTCGTGATTACCGCGCACCGCGAGCCCGCCCTCGGCGACGATCTCCATGACCGTGTCGACCGACCATTCCGGATCGCCGCCATAGCCGACGATGTCGCCGAGACAGATGAGGCGCTCGGCGCCACGAGCGCGCGCGGCCTCCAGGCAGGCCGCGAAGGCCTGCCGATTGGCATGGATGTCGGTGAATATCGCCAGCAGCACCCGTGACCTCCCGCTTCCCACCGTACAGGTGGGCTTCGCACGGAATTTGAGCAACATCAAACCGGACGAGCTGGAGCAAGCGCTTTTTTCGGGCTCACAGGCATGAACGGGATGCCAAGACCAGACGACCTCACGTCCGCAGACGAAGCCCTCCTCGCCGACATCATCTCTGAAAACAACTGCCAGGAAATAGATGCGCCGCGGATGGCTACTCGCTCCGGGAGAAACAGCGGGGCCTTTCCAAAAGAACAATAGAACCGCGGTCGAGCCGTGACGGGTCTTCCGTAAAAATATCCAAGCCGTAGCCGTGACGTCTCCATCCGCTGTATCGCCAGCGTGCGGCACATTCGATACCGACAAGGATCCGCCCGTACGGGCTTAAACCTTACCAGCTTCTGCACAATCAGCAGCACAAGCCACCGTTGCAATTACGAACTGAAACACTAAACTTAAAATTGATTTTTATGACAGTCTCGCCAGATCAATCAAATGTCTAATTGAATCATTCGGAGACGGACCAATGCTCACGAAACATGCCTATGCGATTGCCGCGCTGGCGGTCCTATCGATGAGTCAAACACAAAACGTTAGTGCAGCGGAGGGAGAAATCGCGAGATCGCAGATCCCCGTATGTGGCACGATGTACGCACCACCATTCGGTTCCCCGGCGCCACGACGTGCCTGCGAGACGCCCATTCCGCGCACCTATAAGCCCACTCATCGCGGCCTTGGCTACGACATTCTGGACCTTGAATCCGAAGCCTGCTTCGTACCCGACAGCTCCTACCGGCTGTTGGATGAGATACTCGATCGCGTGACAGCGCGTCTAACAGAACCGCAGCAATCGGGAATTGGTATCGCGGATGAAGCGCGCGTAATCGCAATCAGCGAACTTACCGGTGACGTTCTCGCAGAACTCGGTTTTGGACTTTATATTCCAACAGAGACTTTGGGCGACGCCCTTGTCTCGCGGAGCGCGTCCGGCATGCCGCCGCGCTACATCTTCGATTGTGATACCGGCTCTCTCATCCTGCTCACAGTCGCAGAATATCTGCGAATGCCGGCATCGTTGGTTGAGATTACGCTCAACAGCGGCAGTCTGCACAACTACGTCCGCTGGCCACTGTCTGACGGCCGCTCGCTCGACTGGGACACCAATGGTCGGGGACTCTGCGTTTCACCGAAGGATCAGCCCACCTTTCAGGCCCAGAGCATGAGTCGAAGTGCGACGATGGGCTACGCTGCTACCATGCGCGCACCGCTTTGGAAGAAGCAAAAGCAGTACATCCGCGCGCTGTCCGAATATCGTCAAGACATGCGCGACCGGCCCGGCCATCCATCGCCTTTTAACAACCTGGCATGGCTGATTGTAACCACCGATTTTGCGGAGAGAGAGAGCCTGAGAGCCGAAGCGCTTCAGGCCGCGGCCCAGGCAGTTTCGCTGCAACGTCAGGCCGGAGCTGCCGCGGTTACACGCGAAAATCTGGCTAATTATCTCGATACGCTCGCCTGCGCTTATGCCTATGCCGGCGACTACAAGAACGCAATCGCGTCTGAGATGGAGGCAGTTTCGCTATCGGCTAATGTGGAGTTCCGGCAGAGACAGGCGATGTTCGCAAACTCCCCACCCAACGATTGCACGGGCGCACAATAAAATTTGCTTAGCGCCGCCTGTTGACGAGCCAGACCGCGCCCGATGCGCCGCCGATGCCGACGACCATCATGAGCGCCAGCGCGGCCACCATCACGCCGTCGCCCGCGGCAGCCAGCGAGCTGCTGCCCTCGCCCGCGAACCCCAGGAGCGGAATCGCGACGACGGGGCCGCCGACCTGGGCGGCGAAGAAGGCGCCGAGCAGCGCCACAATGATGTTCACGATCCAGCCGATCACGCCGCGCTTCATCGTCCACGCCTCATGGATGGCGATCGCCAAGGCGGCGGCGAATGTGACGGCCGCGATCATCAGCCCCGCACCGACGGCGTCCATCGGAATCGCCCCGGCCATCTGCAGATTCATAATGACGATCACCGCAATCAGACCAATAATGTAGGGCATGAGGGTCGCCTCGGCTGTGTCGGAAGCAACCGCTACCGTTAGCAGGCTCGCTTCCTCAGCGATAAGTAGCACAGGAGGCTGTTCCGGTTCATTTCCTTGTTGCTCGCAATCATCCGCAATTTCAGCTGGCCGGAGTCATCGATGATCATCGCTGTTTGGAATGACGTACTTGATGGTGTCGATCTGATGGTCGATGCCGACGGCGTTGATGTGTTGATAGAACATCTGACGAGACTCAAGACGCAAAACAGGCATCACCTGCACATTCATGATGTCAAACTGACATCCCCTTGGGGACACAAACAGGTTGCCAGGCAGATCGTCATCAATTGGATCGGCGAGCCCGACCTGTTCGAGGAGGACTCGTAGTCCGCGAGCTCACGCCGGTATCGGCATTCGAGTGTCTCACGCGCTGCGTCAGTGACCCCGGATGTCGCTGCGCTCATCCGGGCTGCGCGCGCTACCGTCATAGTCCCCGCTTCGCATGATCGATGAGCGCGCGGAGCTTGGGCGCCAGGTTCCGACGCCTTGGAAAGTACAGGTAGAATCCGGCAAACGGCGCCGCGAAGCTTTCGAGCAGCGGCACCAGCTCGCCACGCGCGACGTAGGGCTGGAACGTCTCCTCCATGCCGAAGGTGATGCCGCCGCCCGCGCATGCGGTGCGGATCATCAACAACATGTCGTTGGTCGTCAGGCTGGGCTTCACCTCGACATTGAAATCCCTGCCCGCTTCGGTGAACTCCCAGCGATAGGGCGCGACCGGCGGCGCGGGCCGCCAGCCGATGCAGGCATGATGGATCAGATCGCGCGGGTGCGCCGGCGCGCCGTGCGCTTCCAGATATCTCGGTGCGGCAAAGGCCAGCTGCCTCTGATCTCCGGACACCGGGACAGCGATCATGTCCTGCGCGATGACTTCTCCCAGGCGCACCCCCGCGTCGTAGTGCTCGGCGACGATGTCGAAGGTGTCGTCGGTGATGGTGACGTCCAGTTCGATCGCGGGATAGGCTCGCATGAACGAGGCCAGCAATGGCCCGGAGATGAAGCGTTCGGCGATGGAGGACACGGCCAGCCGCAGCAGGCCGGACGGCGGCCCGGCCTTGTCGCCGATCTGCTCGGCGGCGGCGTTCAGCGCGCCGATCGCCGGCGCGACGTCCGCATAGAAGCGGCGTCCCGCCTCGGTCAGGCTGAAGCTGCGGGTCGTCCGGCTGACCAGGGAAATCCCGAGATGGTCCTCCAGCCTGCCCATCGCCTGACTGACGGCAGACCGCGTCACGCCCAGCCGGTCCGCGGCCAGGCGGAAGCTCCCGGCATCGGCGACCGCCACGAACAGCTCGATGATGTTCTTGTCGATCCGCATTGGTTAGACACGCTTAACACCGAGACAAGAATTGGGCAAATTGTCGTGACAATGCCGGCCACCTAGCTTCCGCCCGTCACCCACCGACGGGAGTTGAACATGGACAAGGTCATCCTGATTACCGGGGCTTCGAGCGGCATTGGCGCGGGGATCGCATGCGAGCTGGCCCCCACGGGTGCGCGGCTGCTGCTGGGGGCGCGCCGCCTGCATCGGCTGGAGGCGCTGGCCGCCGAGCTGCGCGCGGCCGGCGGAACCGCCGAGGTTCGGGCGCTGGATGTGACCAGCCGCGCTGACGTCGCGGCCTTTGCCGGGGCTGCGCGCGCGATGTGGGGGCACGTCGACGTCATGATCAACAATGCCGGCATCATGCCGCTGTCGGCGATGGCCGCGATGAAGGTCGACGAGTGGGATCGCATGGTCGACGTCAACATCAAGGGCGTGCTGAACGGCGTCGCGGCGGTGTTGCCCGGCATGCTCGCCCGCGGCTCCGGACACATCATCAACATCGCCTCGATCGGCGCTCTGCAGGTCGTGCCGACCGCCGCAATCTACTGCGCGACCAAGCACGCCGTGCGGGCGATCTCGGACGGCCTCCGGCAGGAAAATGACAAGCTGCGCGTCACCTGCATCCATCCGGGCGTGGTGGAAAGCGAACTCGCCAGCACCATCACCGACGAGACCGCAGCCGAGATGATGCGCAGCTACCGCGCGATTGCCCTGCAGCCCGACGCGATCGGCCGCGCCGTGCGCTATGCCATCGCGCAACCCGACGATGTCGACGTCAACGAGATCGTCGTCCGGCCGACGCGGGCGCCGTGAGACGCAGGCGGCTCTACCGCAACAGCACCTCGAGCAGGTTGGCGAGCCGCACAGCGGCGAGCGCAGCCTGCTTGCGAGCGAGATCGCGGGCGTTGGTCTCGTACTCGCGTGTCAACTCGACCGGCTGCTTGTCGGTTCGCACCGGCGGAGCGTAGGCTGTCGTCTTGGCGAGCTCAAAACTCTCCTGCGCCCAGACCGCGGGGTCGATGATCTGCGCCTTGCCGGCGTCGGGTATCACGGTCGACAGACCGCCGCGCTGGTCGGCATCGAAGATCGCGCCGAACACCGTGGAATAGCCGCCGAAGATGCCGTCCCAATAGGCGTGCAGATTCTGCGTCTCGCCGTTGGCGGCGACGACCTGCAACTCGTTGCCGCCGCGGTCGCCGCCCTTGTCGGGAAGCGCGGCCGAATAGCGGGCGACGGCGTGCAGCGGCTGGTGCAGATCCCCGACGAGGTGGATCGTCCAGCTCAGGCTGTACGAGCGCAGCGGCTCCGAGGCGTCGGTGCTGGCGGGCAGCTTGGCGATCATCAGCTTGAGCTGCGACACCGCGTCGACCGGATCCGGACGCGGCAGCGGCGTGTCGTCGGCCGATAACAGCGCGTCCTTGTAGTGCCAATGCGTATGCTTCAGATGGCCATACGGTATGAGCTGCTTCGCCGTCGAATCCGTCGGCTGGTCGTCATAGTAGTCCGGCTTCATCTTGATGTCGTCGGGCCAGGTCGCCGCGTGCACGAAGGCGTAGAGCTTCTCCTGGCCCGCGGGAGCGCCGGCGATCCAGCTCGCATAATCGGGATTGAGCTTGAGCAGAACGTCCGCGCGATCCCGCGCCGCAGGCGTCAGCTTCTTGTAGGCCAGATACGCGATCTGCATGTGGCCTTCGTCCCACCACGCCAGGGCCGGACCGGCCGGACACAGCACGGCGACGGTGAAGGCAATCATCAGCGTTCGCACGACAACTCTCCCTCGCGATCGAGCACAAGCGGCCATTCGCAGATTTCACCAGAAGACCAGCGAACCGGACGCTATCGCGAACGACCGGCGTTGGCAATTTCACCGTGTGTGCGCGCTCCTAGTGCCGGGTCGGCGGCGCACCGCGCACGGCCGCGTTCCGCTCGGCCAGCAGCGCCTCGATGACGTCGAGATTCGCCGCATAGTCGGGATCGCTGCGATCCTCGGCCGCGACCCGCGCATGGCCGGCAGCCCGGTCGAGATCGCCGCTCGCCAGCAATTCCGCGGCCAGGTTGTTGTTGGCGCCGGGATGCCGCGGATTGATCTCGATCGCGGCTTGCGCATAGGCCATCGCCTTGCGGACATCGCCGAGATCGGACGCAGCCAGCCCGGCATTGGCATAGAGATCCGCGTCCCCCGCTTCGTGCGCCATCGCGCGCTCGTAGAGCCCGAGGGCGCCGCGCGCGTCACCGCGCAGGAGACCGATATTGCCGAGCTCCCGCATCGCGCGCCACTCCGAGGGCTTGATCTGCAACGCTCGCTCGAAATCAGCCGCGGCACCCTCGAAGTCACCGAGTTCGACGCGCAGCATGCCCCTGTTGAGATGCGCCTCGTAATATGGCGGCGACAACGCGATCGCCCGCGCATAGGCTTCCGCCGCTTCGTGCTCACGGCCGGGGAGACGCCCGAGCAGATTGCCGAGATCATTGTAATATTCCGCATAGAACGGATCGCAGGCGATGGCGTCGCGCAAGCGCGCCTCGGCGCGCGCGCTATCCCCGGCGAGCTCGTAGACCTGACTGGTATTGTAGATCAGGATCGAACGATGCAGCCGGAACTGCTGCTCGCCATAGGCCTCGACGATCTCAGCCATGCCATGTTCGCACAGCGCGAGCGCACCGCGGAGGTCGCCCCTGCGCGCGCGGATATAAGCGTAGGCGTTTTCGGCGAAGACCTTGATGTATTTGTACCGCGGATGCGCGCGAAAGCGCTGGTCGATCAGCGCGAGATTGGCGACGGCGCAGGCCTCGGCGCGATCGAGGTCGACAGGAACCTGGTAGCGTCCATAGGTCATGGACTGCGCATAAAGCGCGGTGGGCACGAAACGGCTATCGGGAAAATGGGCAAGGAAGAACTCGAGATAGCGCAAGGCGGACGGCGCGAAGCCCATCGCATAGAGCACGAAGGCTGCGTTGATGAACATGCCATTGACGGCATCGTCGCCCGAGCCGTGTCGCCGCAGGTCGGCATCGCCGAACATCGCCGCAAAATAGGCGAACCATGTATCGTAGAGGCCGATGCCCATCAGGATCGCCGACGGCTCGCACAGCGCTTCGGCGCGCCGGAACCTGTCGCGAACGGCCAACGCATGCGCCAGGACGAGAGGCCCCTCCCCGCCGCGATGGGCGCTCAGCAGCCGCGCGTGCGCCTCGATATTGAGCGTGTCGATGAGCTCGTCCGGAAGGCTGGCGACGTTGCACTGTTCGATCAGGTCGCCGTCCATCCGGTTGGCGACAAAGGCGCGCGCCATGGCGATACGCGCCTCCTGGGACAGCGTCGCCAGATGGAGGTGGACCATCGCCTCGACATCGAGCCGGTCCGTGGCATTGATGCCCTGAGCCATGCAGCGAACGATCACGGCGGCAACCGCGAGATTGCCGCCGGAACGATCATAGACGAGATCGCGCTGCGCGCGGCGAAGCCGCCCTTCATCAAACAGCGCATCGAACTCGTGCTTCGCCCATGGCAGGACGTCGATCAACGGCCATTGCGGCGGCAAGGCCGCCGCCGAACGGTCCAGCAGGATGATCCGCAGGCGCGCCCGCTCGCCCTGCCGCCGCAACATCGTGTCGAGCAGATTTCGGGACGTGGGCGACATGGCCTGGGCATTGTCGATGATCAGGGACACCGTTCGAGCGGTCACTTCCAGCATGTCCAGCGCGAACTCCGCCGCACCGACCAGCAGCTTGTTTTGGTATTCGTGATGGTAGAACCGGGTCCGCTCGTCTCGGTCGGACGTGTTGGTGAGATCGCGCGGCACTTTGAAGCAGGCCGACGTGCGGAACGGCCATAGCCGTTTCAGGCTCTGCTCATGGCGCGCGACGACATCGGGGTATGCCGTCTCGCCGCGCCGCAGCAGGCCAAGCAGCATGTCCTCGAAACCGGCGAGATAGCCATGGCGCTGCCAGTCTCCATCGGCGGTCTCGATGTCCGGCCCCGCGACACTGCGCGCGGCGGCTTGCGCCGAGGCACGCAAGCCGAGCCCGTGCGCGCCTCGCAGCACGACCACGCGTGACCGGCGCAATGCTTCGCGCAACGGATCGACGAACGCAGGCCGCGCCGCGCTCCGCTCGTCGATCGCGTTGAATGACGGGGGCGGCACGAGAATCCCCCGCGGGCGGTCATACAGTGCCGGTGTAGGGCGTCGTGGTGCGAACCTTGGTCTTGGTCGTGGTGATCTTCTTGATCACCGACGTGCCGCGCGGCGCGCCGGACTCGTAGGTGAGCTTCTGATCTTCCGTCGACTCGGTGCGCTCCTCAGTCTCCGTTTCCGTGATGATCTCGGGATATTTGGCGTTGTGAGGATTGACCGGGTGCACTGTCTCGTTCGCCATTGCAATACTCCAGCGAGGACATTGAAGTTGTACGAGAAGCAATTCGCAACTCTTGGACCATTTGAAGCGAATGTCAATGGTTTCGCTTTTGCGACGATGAAGGCGCCACCGCCGCCGGATCACCGATCCCGTTTCAATCCCATGCCGCGCAATCCGCTGCAACTTGCCGAAGCGTACGAGGCCAGGCAGCGGCCAAGGACAAGCGGGGACCAAGGATATGTCAGCGTTGGGCCGGCTCGTCCTTCGGCGGCATGCGCGGCGGCAGCAGGGGCGTGAAGGAGACGCCGTCGCCGGCATGCTGCGCGGCCTTGAACTCGCCGGTCGACGGATCGCCGCCGGCGGTCTCGATGATCGTCTTCGGCAGGATGTATTCGCGCGCGGCATCGATGACGCCGCCGTCGCCGGTGCCGAAATCGGCGGCGCGGCCGCCTTGCGGATGGCCGGCGGCGATCTGGTCGGCGGCGTGCTGCGCCTTCTCGGCCAGCTTGTCGCTGAAGGGAATGCGATAGGCGCGCGGCACGCCGCTCGGGCGATTGTCATCGTCGAGCGTCTCAACCCACAGATAGACCGCTCCGGGGTCGCCCTCGACAGAATGCGGATCGACGATCCGCACCTGCAGGACCTTGAACGCCTTGGGCAGCCGGTCGACGCTGGCCCAGCCGAGCAGCCCGCGGGCACCGACGAAACTGCCGACATAGAACGCGCTGGTGATGACGACCGCGACCGCCTTCACCGGCCACGGCAGCCGCGCATAGACCAGCACCAGCAGCAGCAGCGCGCCGATCAGCGCATAGCACACGGAGAGCGTCACGATGACGGTTTGCAGGCTGCTCATCATGGCCGCAGCATCCTCACGCCGGTCTTGGGATCGAGGTCGGCGCCGTTGGCGCGGACATTTCGAAAGGTCTCCAGCAGCGATTTCGGCCGGCGCTGCACGTCGATCACCTTTCCCGTGGCATCGAGCTTGAAGCGCAGCGCCGTCTTCTCGTCGCCGGAATGATCGAGCACGACCTTGTCGTCGAAGATCACCTGCGCCGTCGGATTCAGCTTCTGCACCTTGACCTTGGCTTCGACCGGCGCGCCGCTGACGTTCTGGAAATGCGAGATGTTGACGGTGTATTCGCCGGCCACGATGCCTCTGACGGTCACGATCTCCTCACGGATCGGCGACGGAATCTTCAGCCCGTTGACCAGGATGAAATCATTGGCGCCGCCGCGGTCGTCGCGGTCGAGCGTGAGGAAGCCGGCCTCGCGATGCCGGTACCAGGCGATGTTGCCGACCGGGTCCTGCACGAACAGGTCGAGATCATCGGGATGGTTGTCGGGCCAGTCCATCGTGATCAGGAACTCGGCCTTGCTGTCGACCTTGCCGTCCTTGGCATCCGGCGAGATCGCGAGCACCGCAATGAAGAAGAAGAACGCGACGATCTGCAGCGCCTTGAACAGCATCACGCTGAACGGATCGAATGGCTCCTCGCGCGGATAGAGCCCGAAATCGTCCATCATGCGCCCTGCTCCGCCGCATGCTCCATGGCGCGCTCGAGCCGCGGCGTCACCCGCGTCTCCGTCAGCATCACGGCATCGGAGAACACGCGACCCGTGGCGGCGTCGAGCATGTAGTACTGGATGCGCACCAGGATCGAGCCGACCAGGCCGGCCAGCGTCGTGTACATCGCCACCGCCATGCCGTCGCTCATCAGCCCCATCGACGACTTCATCGCCAGCTTGTCGTTAACGTCGAGGCCGGCGATCGGCGCCAGCATGATGATGAAGCCGATGATGGTGCCGAGCAGGCCGAGCTTCATCAGCGTGTCCGAGGCGAAGCTGCCGAAGCCGTTGGAGCCACGCAGCCGGTCGGCCAGCGTGCGCAACAGCAGCGTCTGATCGAGGCGCCCTGCCCCTTGCGTCCGCGCCTTGGTGACGAGGCTCCTGATGTGGTTGGTGACGAGCCCGTTCGGCAGCAGGCGCGCTTCCGGCTCGAGCGCGCGTTCCGCATCCGGACCGATCAGCACGGCGCGGCAGCCGCGCGCTGCATCCGCCTCGCGCGCGATCGCCCGCGTCCGCCAGAAGCAGTGAGCGCACGTCATGACATAGAGCACCGCGATGACGCTGGAGATATAGGTGCGGTCGGAGGCGACCATCAGGTGGAAGTAGCCGTAGCGGGCCAGCACCACGGCGGCGAACACGGTGAGGCCGGTGAAGATCATCCAGAGCAACAGCGGGCCGCGCTCGGCGGGATCACGCGTGGGTTCCACTCGGTCGGTATGACTGACCACGCTCATGCTTGCACTCCCCGATGTCGCGCCGTTGCGCCGGCGCATTGACATCGAAGTTAAGCAGAGCGGCAGAACCGCGTCCAAAGACATCTGCCTCGGAGGCTGGAGAAGTTTTTTTAGGCTTGCGCTTGTTGCAGTGCATCAGCATCGCCAGCGATTGTCCGCCGTTCGATGGGGGCAAAACCGTTGGCGATGCGTGGCTGCTGATAGCGCTGCACCGCCGGTTCCCCGCGGCCGGCTCGCGAAGCTGTCGTTCGAGCGCCGGGGGGGGCTCATGGTGAGCCCCCCTTTCGACACGTTCAGTTTCCCGCGTTGTTCTGCCTAGCTCGCCATGCGCTGGCGCAGGCTCTGGTAGAAGGCCGTCTCGAAGTTCATGTAGCCGACAAACGACGTGGGGTCGCCGAAAGGCAGGATCTGCGTCGCCCAGAAACCGCCGAATCCGTTCTGCCGGTCGATCCAATAGAACAGATTGGCCAGGCCGGCCCAGCCCAGCGCACCGGCCGGACGGCCCGTCGGCGCCTGCTCCTCGTTGATCATGAAGCTCAGCGCCCACGACTTGGACTGGCCGGGGAAGAACTCCGCATCGTTGCACAATGCCGGAATGACGCCGGTCAAGGGCGTCACCTTCTTGTCGCCGAGATGGTTCTTTTCAGCCATGCGTATCGTCTCAGGCTTCAGCACCCGGCCGAACTCACCCACGCCATCATTCAACCACATGCGGATGAAGCGCATGTAGTCGCCGACCGTGCCATAGAGGCCGTGGCCGCCCATGTGCACCTCGGGCTCGGCCGGCAGTTCGAAATCCATCGACGTCAGCGAGCCGTCAGCGTTGCGCGCGTGGATTCCGGCCAGCCGGCTGCGCATGGCATCGGTCAATTCGAAGGACATGTCCTTGATGCCGAGCGGCTCGAACACGCGCGTGTTCAGCACCTCCCCGAGGCGCCGGCCGGCAATTGCTTCGACGATCTGGCCGCACCAGTCCATGTTGGAGCCGTAATCCCAGCGGTCGCCGGGATCGAACAGCAGCGGCGTCATCAGGCAGGCCTTGGTCGCGGCGATCACGCTGGGCTGGCCCTTCTCCTGCGCCAGCCGGTTGTAGGTGTGATTGATGAAGTCATAGCTCAGCCCCGCGGTGTGCGTCATCAGCATGCGCGTGGTGATGTCGCGCTTCGGCGCGCGCAGGATCGGCTCGCCCTTGGCGTCGAAGCCCTCGATCACCTGGAGCGATCCGATCTCCGGCGCGTAGCGCTTCGCTGGCGCATCGAGGTCCAGCCTGCCGTCCTCGACAAGTTGCAGCACGGCCGTGCCGGTGATCGCCTTGGTGGTGGAGAAGATGGCGAAGATGCTGTCGGCGGTCATCGGCTCAGGCCGGTCGAGACGGCGTTGTCCCGCCGCGCCCTGGTAGATGTTGCGATCGCGGTCCGTCACCATCGCGACCACGCCAGGCACGCGCGGTGTGGATGTGACGACGCCGTCGAGAACGGCGTCGGCCGCCGCGGTGAAATTCGTGCTCATGGTAGTCCTCCCTCGTGCTTTTTGCTTTGTGTCCCAGCGCCGGCATCTGCCGACGGCTCAATGCATGGCAAAGCCCCGGTAGCCGCTGGCCGCGACCTCATCGCATTTCTGGCGATAGGCCCCGACCCCGCCGCAATAGGACAGAACCCGCCGCGGCTTGCCCGCGATATTCGAGCCGAGATACCAGGAATTCGTCTTGGCGATCAGCGTCGCATTGGCAGTCTCGTCGTGATGGGCGACCCAGTCATCCTCGGTTTCCCGGGTCGGCTCGATGACCCTCAAATCTTTCGACCGCATGTATTTGATGCAGTCGTCGATCCATTCGACCTGCTGCTGCAGGCACGTCGTCATGTTGCACAGCGCGGCCGAGGGAGCGAGCGGCACCGCGGTCGTGAACAGATTGGGATAGCCGTGCACCTGCAGGCCCATCGTGGTGCGGATGTCCCTGCTCCAATCCTCCTTGAGCGATCGGCCGCCGCGCCCGCGAATATCGATCCGCGTCAGCGCGCCGGTGCCGGCGTCGAAGCCGGTCGCCAGGATGATCATGTCGAATTCGTGCACGGTCCCGTCGGCCATCTGAATGCCCTTCGGGGTGACGCGTTCGATCGGATTGGTCTTGACGCTGACGATCTCGACATTGGGACGAAGGAAGGCTTCGAGGAAGTTCTGCTCAAGCGGCACGCGGTGGGTGCCGAAGCCGTAATCTGCGGGGATCAGGAGATCGCACAGCTTCGGATCCTTCAGCCGCTCGCGCATCTTGCCGCGCACGAATTCGGAGATCTCCGCATTGACCGCCTCGTCGAAGAACAGCTCGGCGAAGGACGAGATCCACAGCTTGAGGGAGCCGTCTTCCCAGCACTCCTCGATCACCTGCCGGCGCCGCTCCGGGGACAGGTCGGCCCAGGCATGCTCGAAATCATACTCGAAGCCGGTGAAGGTGTGCGGCAGGCGCTCCGTCAGGTGCTGGAATTTCGACTTGTAGGCCTCCGCATCGTCGGCGCCGTATTTCGGGTTCTTCATCGGAATGACGTATTGCGGGGTGCGGACGAAGACCTTGAGGTGACCGGCCTCGCCGGCAACGGTCTGGATGACCTGGATGCCGGTCGCGCCATTGCCGATGATTCCGACGCGTTTGCCGGCGAAGCTGACCGGCTGCTTCGGCCAGCGCGCGGTATGGAACAGGTCGCCCTCGAACGTGTCCTGGCCGGGAAACGAGACATGGGGCGCCGACAGCATGCCGCAGCAGGTGACCAGGAACTGGGTATCGATCAGCTCGCCCTTGTCGGTCGTGACCAGCCAGCGCTGCGTCGCTTCGTTGAACTGCGCGCGCTTGACGGTGGTGCCGAACTGTATGTCCTTGCGCAGATCGAGCCGGTCGGCGACGTAGTTGAGCCAGCGTTCGATCTCCGGCTGGGCCGGAAACTTCTCGCTCCAGCTCCAGCCCTTGTAGAGCTCCTCGGAGAACAGATACTGATAGATGTAGGCTTCCGAATCGAAGCGGGCGCCGGGATAGCGATTCCAGTACCAGGTCCCGCCGACGCCTGATGCGGCGTCGATGGCCCGGACACTCAGTCCCTGCTCGCGCAGGCGATAGAGCTGATAGAGCCCGGCAACGCCGGCTCCGATCACGACCGCATCGAGCCTGGTCGTCACACGCGAAGCGTCTCCGTTGGCGTTCACAGCGGCTTCCGTCATCTGGTCCTCCTCATCCTTGTTTCAGGGCGCACGCCGCCGTTCCTCGTCCGTGCGTCATCGGACGGGGGCTGCGTTTTCGTTGTCGCCCGCGCAGGCTATGGGCCGGCGCCCCGTCGGGGCTTGGACGAAACAGACGATTTCTTGAACGGTGCGGCGCACGCGCCAGCTGTGCTCGCAAGTCGCAACAAAGCTCGCTTGGCAAACCGCGAAACCGGCCTATGCTGGCTCCGCCGCAAGGCCAATGAGAAGCAGCAGCGATCAATCGCGCCATAAAAAAATCAAGGGAGGCTCGCGCGATGGGCCATTTGATCAGCGTCGAGGAGCTGCCGCGCTACGCTCCCGGCGAGCTGATGCTGGACAGCTCGGCAATCGGAAAGGCGGACTTTCGGCTCCGCGTCTTCCGCTATGCGCCGTCCGATATCTGGGTGCCGCCCTCCGAGAACTTCTTAGTTGTCGTCTACCGCGGAGGGACCACGTCGATGAACCGCCGGGTGACCGGCGCGTGGAAGCAGGATCATGTCGGCCGCGGCGTCACGACGTTGTTGACGCGTGCGGAAGCGTCGAACTGGCGCTGGAACAGCGACGTCGAGGTCACTCATTTCTATATCGCGCCGAGCCTCATGGCGAAGACCGCGAGCGATGCGTTCGATCGCGATGCCGAGACAATCGAACTCCACGACCTGCTCCGGATCGACGACCCGGTCCTGACCTGGATCAGTGACCGGATGGTGCAGGAGATCTCCGACGGCGGCCCAGGCGGTCGGCTGTGCTACGATGCCCTGGCCCTTCAGGCGAGCGTGCACATCCTGCGAAGCTATGCCTCGGTGCAGTTCAAATTGCCCTGTTCGCAGGGACGCTTCAGGCCGGCCCACGCGCGGCTGATCGAGGACTACATCGAGCAGAATATCGGCCGGAACATCACGCTGGAGGAGTTGGCCAGCATCTGCAACAGCACGCCGGTGCAGTTCGCGCGCAAATTCCATGCGCATTACGGCATGCGACCGCATACCTACGTCCTGAATCGCAAGGTGGAACGCGCTTGCGAGCACCTGCGCAAGGACCGGCTCGCGCTGAAGGAGATCGCCCTGCTCTGCGGGTTCTCCGACCAGAGTCACCTCAACCGGATCTTCCGCCGCAAGCTCAACGTCACACCGGCCGAATTTCGCAAAGCCTGCATGGGCTAGGACGTCGGTGGAAGAGTTTTAGTCGATGCGCCATTGGCGCGGTTGACGCTGACGAGCGGCCCGGCGGATCTGTAGGGCCGGCAAAGGCGCTGCCGTGCCGTTACCACAAGCGAGCTAGCAATGGCGCCATGCCCACCGTCTCGCCGCGGAATATGCTGATCGATGGTGGGCACGGCGCGCGACATCTCGGCACGAACTGATATAGTGCCTTGCGCCTTTGCCCACCCTGCAGGGACTCCGTAACCCCGCATGAGCGCAGCGATATTCGGGCTAGACGCAGCTATCGCTTTGCCAGGCCTCGCAACAACAAGGTCAGCACCGCGTCGACCCGGGTCGAACAGGTGCAATCGGCCCATTCGTCGGCGTGGGCGGGATGATGGAAGCTGCGCGTCGCATCGAAGATTGCCGCGGCCGCGGTCTTGGGATCATCGACCTCGAACGCGCCCTGGGCGACGCCCTCGGTGATCATGCCCTCGACCTGGGCAATCAGATCCTGCTTATGCGCCTTCACCACCGTGCAGGCCTCTCGGGCGAGCGTCAGGTAGGTCGCGAACATCTCGGGATCTTCGCACACTCGCTTGTGCTTGGCGTCGAACAGCTCGCGTAGCCAGCGTTCCAGCTTGGCCGGCGCCGGCCCCGGCTCGGCCGCGATCTGCGCCAAGGGCACGCTGACGCGCTCGAGCCAGCGCTTGGCCACCGCTTCGCGCAGCGACGCCTTGCTCGGGAAGTGACGGTAGACGGAGCCGTGGCTGACATCGAGCGCTCTCGCGACGTCGACGACCGTCGCTTTGGCGAGCCCGTAACGGCGCAACACGTCCTCGGTGACTTCGAGGATGCGCTCGGATGTCAGAACCACGGCCTCATTCATGCGTGCACCATATCGGCATCACTAGGATGCGCTTTGATCTGGATCGCCTCGCCGCGATCCGCCGCCGGGACGGCGCGGAACTTGGCGGCCTGGGCCTCCAGGTGACGAGCCACCCGGAGATTCAGCCAGTCCTGGAATTGTGAGTGGAGCAATCGCTTTTCAATCTTCATCGAAGCGGTCCTTCGCAGTTGAAGCCGCTGAACCCCATGGTCAGACAGTGCTAGTTGATCATGGATTGCATATACACCATCGCGCTGACAGATTTCAATATCTGTCAGCACGATTTCTAAAATTAGTATCATAATACCTTACAGCGCCGGATTGGACAGTGAAACCCGCCGTTTGTATCCCCCCGGCGGCTCTGATAGAGCACGGCGTAAAATGCTGCAGGCGCGGCCGCGATCGGCCCGCCCACCTCACCTCCTGCCTCGGAGAGCCCCGATGATCCCCCGCTATACCCGTCCCGAAATGGCCTCGATCTGGGAGCCGCAGACCCGGTTCAAGATCTGGTTCGAAATCGAGGCGCATGCGGCGGACGCGCTGGCCGAGCTCGGCACGATCCCGAAGGATGCCGCCCGGACGATCTGGGCCAAGGCCAAGGACGCCACCTTCGACGTCGCCCGCATCGACGAGATCGAGCGCGAGACCAAGCACGACGTCATCGCCTTCCTGACACATCTGGCCGAGATCGTCGGCCCCGAGGCGCGTTTCGTACACCAGGGCATGACGTCCTCCGACGTGCTCGACACCTGCCTCAACGTCCAGCTGACCCGCGCGGCCGACCTGCTGCTCGCCGATCTCGACAAGGTGCTCGCCGCGCTGAAGAAGCGCGCCTTCGAGCACAAGATGACGCCGACCATCGGCCGCTCGCACGGCATCCATGCCGAGCCGGTCACCTTCGGCCTCAAGCTCGCTTATGCCTATGCGGAATTCACGCGCGCCCGCGAGCGCCTGGTCGCCGCACGGAAGGAGGTCGCGACCTGCGCGATCTCCGGCGCCGTCGGCACCTTCGCCCAGATCGATCCGCGCGTCGAGGAGCACGTCGCCAAGGCGATGGGCCTGACCCCGGAGCCGGTCTCCACCCAGGTCATTCCGCGCGACCGCCACGCGATGTTCTTTGCCACCCTCGGCGTGATCGCCTCCTCGGTCGAGCGCTTCGCCACCGAGGTTCGCCATCTGCAGCGCACGGAAGTGCTGGAAGCCGAGGAGTTCTTCTCGGAGGGCCAGAAGGGCTCCTCCGCGATGCCGCACAAGCGCAATCCCGTGCTGTCGGAGAACCTGACCGGCCTCGCCCGCATGGTGCGCGCTTATGTGACCCCGGCGATGGAGAACGTCGTGCTCTGGCACGAGCGCGACATCTCGCATTCCTCGGTCGAGCGCATGATCGGCCCCGATGCGACGGTGACGCTCGACTTCGCGCTGGTGCGCCTCGCCGGCCTGATCGAGAAGCTGCTGGTCTACCCGGCCAACATGGAGAAGAACCTCGACAAGCTCGGCGGCCTCGTGCACTCGCAGCGCCTGCTGATCGCGCTGACCCAGAAGGGCGCGAGCCGCGAGGATTCCTACAAGCTCGTGCAGCGCAACGCGATGCCGGTGTGGCGCGGCGAAGGCGACTTCCGCACCTTGCTGAAGGCCGATGCCGACGTGAAGAAGTATCTGACGGACGCCGAGATCGACGAGCAGTTCGACCTCGGCTACCACCTCAAGCACGTCGACACGATCTTCAAGCGCGTGTTCGGGGCCGCTTGAGAAACATTCCTGCCGGCCGAGTCCGCTAAAGATGCAATTTCGCTACGAACTGAGCAAGGCCGCGCTCGTCCAGGGCGCGCGCCTGCAGAATGGTGACGGCCAGGCGATCGTGTTCGGCGGCGGGCTGTTCACGGTGTTCACCGTCACGAGCCTGCCCGACTTCTTCAACAAGTATGAAGGCCGGACGCTGGCGACGGTCGTGCTGCTGTGGCTGCTGTTCTGCGCCATCGCCGGGCTGACGGTCGCCGCGCTGACGACCTTCGTCCTGATCCCCATGCGCGCCGGATCGCTGTATCGCCAGAACCCCATGCTGTACGGCGCAATGGCGATCGAGGCGGACGACGAGGGGATCACGATCACGGGACCGCGGATGACGTCGCGCCTCGCGTGGTCGGATTTGCGCGGCTTCAAGGAGAACGGCAAGATCTTCCTGCTGTGCCTCAGCAAGTCGGTCGGCCACACGATCCCGAAGCAGGACCTGTCCGACCAGACGATCCGGGAGTTCAGGGCGCTGCTGGAGCAGAAGCTGCGCCGCCTGCCTCGCCTGTCCGGACTGATCTGACGAACACGCCAGCATCGCGCGGCGGGCGTGAGCGCCGCCTTCCAGCAGGCGGACGGCGCGTCAGTCCGCCTCCTCGCACTTGTCCTGCTTGACCTTGAACATCTTGCGGAACTGGGTCTCGAGCGCGCTCCGCATCGCCTCCATCTTCTTCTCGCCGGTGTTGCGGAGGTTGTAGTTGATGGCGCAATTGCTCCAGCCGAAATTGACCAGATAGATCCGCATCCGCTCCTGGCCGTCCGGCCTCGCGGCTTCGGCAACGTAGCGGGCGACGCAGGCCTTGGGGCTGGCGTTGTCGGCGCAGCCCTTGTCGACGTTCTCGCGAAACGTCTGCTGCAGGTCGGTCTTGCCCTCGATCGCGTCGACGAACTTTGCACAGGCGGCTGCGGGCTGATAGTCGCGCAGCGCCGAGGGCGTCTTGAAGCCGCGGGTATGCGCCAGGTCGAAATCGCAACTGTCCTTCAGCTCCGCCATCTTGGCGCGGCGGTAATCGTCGACACCGGGCAGCGCGATGAATTCCAGCCGCGCGGCGGCGTCGAGCGCAGCCTTGCAGGTGCGGTCGATCTTGTCGGGGTCGAGCGCCGCGACCGCCTTCGGATCGAACGCCGGCGGCGTGCCCGGCGAGTCGAAATCGGACGGGCCGAACAGCAGACGCACGGTGTTGCGCAGCCGCGTCTCGTCGTGCTTGGCGGGATCGTACCGGACCGTGAAGCGGCAGCCGCCCTCCCAGGACATCGTCCGCTCGGCGGCGTCGGCGCCCGCGCTCCCGAGCGTCACGGCGACAAACGCGAGGCGTGCCGCCCATCCGATCCAGCTTCGTCGTGTCATGGCACTCCTCTCGAACGATCCACGCCGGCATCCTACCGTTTCCATGCCTCAACGCTAGTCCGTCGCGCACGCCATCCGCAGCGTGACGTCGTCACGCAGGATACGGTGGTGCCGGAGGGCGGCGACAATTTGAGATCGATTTTGTATTGCTGATCATGACGAACTCCTGCTTGCCTCGCGATGGATTCGCTTCCGCAAAGCACGAGATGAACGAGGTCTGCCCACTCACGTCATCGAATTGTGAGCCGACAACGGCGCCAAGGTGCCCTATGGAGCTGACGTTTCAACTCGCCATGGAGAACCTGCACGTGCCGCCGACCGAGACCGCTTATGATCCGCTGCTGCGACGGATCCATTGGGCGACCGCAGTGCTGTTCATTGCGGCGATGTTGATCGGGCTGTATTGCGGCCTGCAGCCTGCCGGCACCTCGCCGCGGCGCGAGTTGCTCGAGATTCACAAGTCGCTCGGGCTCACGCTGTTTCTGCTGGCGGTCCTGCGCATCATGGTTCGGGCAACGACGACAGCGCCGGCGACGCCTGCCGCGTTCGGTCCCATCGTCCGAGCGCTGTCCCAGCTCAATCATTGGGCGCTGTATGCGCTGCTGCTGATCATGCCGGCCACCGGCTACATGTTCTCGTCGGCCGGCGGCTATTCGCTGCGCTATTTCTGGACCTTCAGCTGGCCGCGCCTGTTCGCCGGCGACAAAGCCGTCGCCCACGCCGGCGAAATCGCGCACGATACGCTGGCCTATGTGGTCTATCTCGTAGTGGGCCTGCACATCGCGGCCACGCTCTGGCACGAGTTCATCAAAAAGGACGAGACGCTGGCCCGGATGTGGCCAAGGCGATGATCACGTACCCGGAAGAGCGAAAGCGATATCCGGGCTACGTGCTACAAATCAGCGAAGTGCCCCTGCGCTGTTAGATGCAGCGCCCTCTCCCCCAAGGCGAAGCAAAGCTTCGCCAGGGTGGGAGAAGGCATGTACCGCCTATCCATGCATGCGGTTGGGGTGAGGGGTCTCTTTCCGCGAGCTGCGCTTGTGGAAAGATACCCTCACCCGACCGAGTCTGCTGCCCTGTCCTACATGCCCTCTCCCACCCTGGCGAAGCTTTGCTTCGCCTTAGGGGAGAGGGCGCATTCACGACCACTGTGCTCATCCTCCAATGCGCGATGACGAGTTTGATGGTTGCCACGCCGCCAACCAACTACATCGGCTGCGCCGCTGCCACCAGATCACCGGCGCGCTGGTCCTGCTTCAGGATGGCCGCGAGTTCGCTCTCGTCGAGCGTCTCCTTCACCAGCAGCCGGCGCGCTGCGCGCTCCAGGACGTCGCGTTTGTCCTGCAGCAGCTTGCGGGTGCGGTCGAGGGCTGAAGTGACAATGGCACGAACCTCCGCGTCGATCGCGTCGCCCGCGGCCTCGCCATAGTCAGCGCTGCGCGAGGCGCCCGGCGCCAGGAAGGACTGGTTGTCGCGCTCATAGGCGACCGAGCCCAACTGCTCCGACATGCCGTAGCGCGTCACCATCGAGCGGGCGATGTCGGTGACGCGGCGCAGATCGTCGGCGGCGCCGGTCGACAGATGGCCGTAGACCACCAGCTCCGCGGCGCGGCCGCCGAGCAGCACGGCCATCTTGTTCTCGAGCTCCTCGCGCGTCATCAGGAAGCGGTCCTCGGTCGGGCGCTGGATGGTGTAGCCGAGCGCGCCGACGCCACGCGGGATGATCGAGACCTTGTGCACGGGATCGGTGCCGGGCAGGCTCATCGCGACGATGGCATGGCCCATCTCGTGATAGGCCACGATCTCGCGCTCCTTCGGATTGAGCAGCCGGTTGCGCTTCTCCAGGCCCGCCACGATACGCTCGATGGCGTTGTTGAAATCGTCGAGCGTCACTTCGTCAGCGCCGCGCCGCGTCGCCAGCAGGGTCGCCTCGTTGACGAGGTTGGCGAGATCGGCGCCGGTAAAGCCCGGCGTCAGCGCCGCGACCTTCTCGGGATCGACATCGGCAGCGAGCTTGGCCTTCTTCAGATGCACATTGAGGATCTGAATGCGGCCCGGCTTGTCCGGACGATCGACCAGCACCTGGCGGTCGAAGCGGCCGGCGCGCAGCAGCGCGGGGTCGAGGATCTCCGGACGGTTGGTCGCCGCGAGCAGCACGAGGCCGGTGGAGGAATCGAAGCCGTCGAGCTCGACCAGCAGCTGGTTGAGGGTCTGCTCCTTCTCGTCATGGCCGCCGGCGAACGGCCCCATGCCGCGCGCGCGGCCCAAAGCATCGAGCTCGTCGATGAAGATGATGGCGGGCGCCTTGGCGCGCGCCTGCTCGAACAGGTCGCGCACGCGCGCGGCACCAACGCCGACGAACATCTCGACGAACTCCGAGCCCGAGATCGAGAAGAACGGCACGCCCGCCTCGCCCGCGACGGCCTTCGCGAGCAGCGTCTTGCCGGTACCGGGGGGGCCGACCAGCAGCACGCCCTTGGGCATACGGCCGCCGAGCCGGCCATAGGATTTCGGATCCTTGAGGAAGGACACGATCTCGCGCAGCTCGTCCTTGGCCTCGTCGACACCTGCGACGTCGTCGAACCGCACGCCGGTATTGGCCTCGACATAGACCTTGGCTTTGCTCTTGCCGATCTGCATCAGGCCGCCGCCGAGCCCTCCAGCGCCGCCCATCATCCGCCGCGACAGGAAATACCAGACGCCGAAGAACAGCGCGATCGGCATCACCAGCGAGAGGATGTCGCCAAGGATGTTGCTCTCGACGCGGCCGGTGAAGGTGACGTTGGCCTTGGCGAGTTCTTTCGCGAACTCCTGGTCGACCCGCGTGGTCGCAAAGCGCGTCTGGCCGCCCGGCAGCGGCTCCTTCAGCGTGCCCTCCAGATAGTTCTCGGAGACGCCGACCTCCTTCACCTTGCCGGCCGACAGCAGGTCCTGGAATTGGCTGTAGGGAATGACGGCGACCTGGCGATAGCTCGTCCACGCATTGTGGATCATCATCGCGACGAAGATCGCGACGATTGCGTACCAGAGATTGAAGCGGGTCTGCTTGGTCATGGGTCTCTCAAGGTGTGATCAGTCGAAAACGAGCGGCTGCAAGGCGCGGATCAAGCGGCGCCGCGTCAGCGCCGGTCGGGCGTCGCGGCGTTCGACGCTCCGCTCCTGGGGACGAAGACCGAGACCGCGCGTGGCAGCACGGAAAAGCGCGCTGGGGTGAAGGTGACGAGCTCGCCATCGGCATTGATCGGGCGCGGCCGCCGCGTGCGGATCTCGAAGGATGTGTCGCGCGAGGCCCGCACCTCCTGCCAGAGGCCATGACGCCCCTTGCGGAAGTCGTAGGCCATCGCCAGCAGCTTCCAGACGCGCCCGATCTCCAGCGAATAGAGATCGAGATGGGAGTCATCGATCTCCGCATTGTGCCGGACCGCCATGCCGCCGCCGTAATAGCGACCGTTGCCGACCGCGATCTGCAAGGTCTTCACGCGCACCGCGCCATCCGACGACACGATCATCGCGCGGAACGGTCGCGCATTGGTGAGCACCTTGAGCGCAGTGATGGCATAGCCGAGCCGTCCGAAGCGACGCTTGGTCTCCTTCGTCAGCTGCCGCGCCAGATCGGCGCTGAGCCCGAGGCTGGCGACGTTGAAGAACGGATGGCCGTTGACATCGCCGAGATCGATCTCACGGCGGTGACCGGCCGCGATCACGTCGGCCGCCGCTTCCATATCATCGGGCAGACCGAGCGTCCGGGCGAGATCGTTGGCGGTGCCTGCCGGGATGATCCCGAGCGGCAGACCTGTTTTCACCAGCGCGGGCGCGGCGGCATTGAGGCTGCCGTCGCCGCCGGCGATGACCACCGCTTCCGCATCGTCGGCATGGGCTTCGATCCACGGCGCGACCTCGCGCGGACTATGCGGCGCCGAGATCACGAGATCATAGCCAGCAGCCCCCAGCCGCGACACGGCAATTCCGGCCGCCTCGCCGCCCGAGCGGCTGCCGCGATTGATGATCACCAGGAGACGCCGAACCGCGGCACTTGGCCGCGAGAGCCGCGCCTTCGCGACTGTCGTCTGGTCACCCCCCGCTGTCACGCCATGCTCCCGTACACAAGATACCAGCGCGCTCTGGGCATCAGGCGCGGGTTCCATACCAAATGACCGGAGCGGCTCCCGGTTCCATCACGATCGCCGTCGGGACGATCCGGCCGCCCGGGGCCGTGCTGGCTGATGCGGCCGGGGCGCCCCGGCCGGGACGAAGAGCGGCAAAGGTCAATAGCTGCAAGCGACGCGAGTGGCCGCATGTCATCAAACTCCCAAAAGCGCTGCGAAGAGCGCGATACCGATGACGGTATCTGTCAGGTGAGAGAGTCCGACATCATAGTCGTGCGACTATCAGAGGGGCCCGGATCTCCGGTCCCCTGGAATTAGTTCGTGCGGGTCGGGCCGCAAGGCAGCATCGCGGAGGCAGTCTGTCGCACCTTCCCGTTCATCTGACTGAACGTCGTCGGCGCCATCCGCCTCTTGAAAGCCGGTGGACCCCCACATATGTCCGTGGAGTACCCCTGGTCCGGGCCCCTCTGGTGAAGCTGCCGGTGCGCTCACGATGTCGGACCTGACGACATCAATCTCACCGGCCTGACAAGAGGACCCGTCGTGGAATTCCTGTTCATCGCGTTTGCCGGCAAGCCCGTCTGGATGTGGCTCGCCTTTCTCGCAATCGTGCTTGCCCTTCTCGTTTTCGACCTCGGTGTGCTCCACCGCAAGACGCGCGAAATCTCGGTGCGCGAAAGCCTGGTGATGAGCGCCGTCTACATCGTGCTCGCGCTCGTCTTCGGCGCCTGGGTGTGGTGGCAGCTCGGCAGCGAAGCCGGCACGGCCTATCTGACCGCCTTCACGATCGAGAAGGCCTTGGCGATGGACAACGTCTTCGTCATCGCCATGATCTTCAGCTATTTCGCGATCCCGCGCGCCTATCAGCACCGCGTGCTGTTCTGGGGCATCGTCGGCGTCATCGTGCTGCGCGCGATCATGATCGGCCTGGGTGCGGCGATCGTCGCGCAGGCGAGCTGGGTGCTCTACCTGTTCGCGCTGTTCCTGGTCGCGACCGGCATCAAGATGCTGGTGTTCAAGGACAAGCCGCATGATGTCGGCTCCAACCCGGCGCTGGCCTGGATGCGTCGCCGTTTCGACGTTACCGACCGGTTGCACGAGGAGCGCTTCTTCGTGCGCCAGCCCGATGCCAGCGGCAAGATGACCTGGTTCATGACGCCCCTCTTCCTGGCGCTGATCCTGATCGAGTTTGCCGACGTCATCTTCGCCGTCGACAGCGTGCCCGCGATCTTTGCGATCTCGACCGACCCGTTCGTGGTCTACACCTCGAACATCTTCGCGATCCTGGGCCTGCGCGCGCTGTACTTCGCGCTTGCCGCGATGGTCGATCGCTTCCAGTATCTGAAGCTGGCGCTGGCCGCGGTGCTGATCTTCATCGGCTCGAAGATCTTCCTGGCCGACCTGCTCGGACTGGAGAAATTCCCGCCGGCGCTGTCGCTGGGCATCACCTTCGGTCTGCTCGGCGCGGGCATCGCCTACTCGCTGTGGAAGACCCGTCCTGCGGTCGAAGAGGCCAGCGGCGGTGTGAAATGAACGGGGTCATGGCGTGGCAATGAACGACGTCGCATCCAACGATGAGGTCTCGTCCGGGCCACGCCGCCACAACGGGCCGATCAGCCGGCGGCTGCTCGCGATCGCACGCACCGTGCGCTCGGAGGAGCCGTCGGTCGGCGAGTTGTTCGACCGCCTCGAGGCGGAGGGCCTTGGCCTGACCTTGCTGCTGCTGACGATCCCGGCGCTGCTCCCGCTGCCGGGACCGTTCGGCATGGTGTTCGGCACCTTGGTGGCGCTGGTCGCGCTGCAGATCCTGTTCGGCGCCGAGCGGCTGTGGCTGCCGGAGACCTTGCGGCGGCGACCGGTGCCGCAGCGGCTGCTGCGCAAGGTGATCCGCGCCGGGCTCGACTGGGCCGGATTTGCCGAGCGCGGCCTGCGCGAAGACCGCTTGGTCTGGCTGACCGGACGCAGCGCGCGCATGCTGCTGGCGCTGCCGCTGCTGCTGATGGCCGTGACGATTATTCTTCCGATTCCGATGGGCAATGTCATGCCGGCGCTGGCGCTGATCGCCGCCTCGATCGGCTTCATGGCCGGCGACGGCTTGGCGGTGCTGACGTCGCTGCTGATCGCGGCGGCCGCCGTCGTCTGGACGGCGGTGCTGCTGTACACCGGCGCCGCAGCGGCGGACTACGCGGCGACCTTGCTGGCGCGTTTCGCGGTGCATCTCCGCGCGATGCTGGAGGGCGTTGGGGTCGATCTCGGTTTTGCGGCCGGCGTTGCGACCGTCTTCGCAGTCCTGGCCGGCGCTGCTGCGCTGGCCCTGTGGGTTCACGCCGTTCGCCACCGTCGCCGCCGCGCGCCGATGGACCCGGCGCAGGACCCGCGGGAGCGCTCGCGCGCGCTGGCGCGCCGCGGCCGCAACCTCGTCGCAGCGGCGAGCCTCGCCACCGCGGCGGCCGCGATCTTCCTCGGGACGCGCCTGATGCTGACGGGATGGATCTGAAGTTCCCATGCCGTCGGGCGGCATCGGCGTGCCGGCCGCCTGCACCGGACATTTTTTCGTGAGCCAGATCCTGTGCAGCAAGACGGATTGCCCATTGATGCGACGATGGAAAATGAACTTGCCGGCTGAGCCTTGCGCGCCGTCTCTGTCATCACGCTGAGCAATTCATGCTGTCTCTTTCATATGGGCTCGGTTATGTGTGAATGACGGTCATCAAACCTTTGCAGAAGCGACACATGGCGGATTCAGGCGCAGCGACGCCGATGCAAAGCAGCGATCGTGCGGCGGCCGCATCCGGCGCAGGCACGTCCGCAGGCAGCGACACGGCTGATGCAGCCGGGACGTCGGGTCCGTCTCACGATGGTTCGGAGCCGATCGCTGCGGAGAACCCGGCAGATGCGGCCCCTCCGGCCTTGCCGGACCCCGCGAATGCAGGCGAAGAGATCGAGCTGAAGCTGCTGGTCGCACCGGATCAGCTCGCCGATTTTCATCACGCGCCGATCGTGGTCGCGCATGCGCGCAACAAGGGCACGCGCAAGCATCTCAAATCTGTCTACTACGACACGCCGAAGCGCACGTTGTGGAAGAACGGCTTCACGCTGCGAGTGCGCCAGAGCGGCACGCGCTTCGTCCAGACCGTGAAGGCGCAGCACAGCGACGATCCGCTCAAGCGCGGCGAGTGGGAGGCGAGCGTGACCTCGATCGCGCCCGATGCGGCGCTGGCGGCCGCCTTGCTTCCCGAGGAACTGCGCGCGGCGGTGACGGATGCACCGCTGCAGGCGGTGTTCACGGCCGATGTCCATCGTCACGCGCGGCTGCTCGACCTGCCCGGCGCGGTACTCGAGATTGCATTCGACAGCGGCATCATCAAAGCCGGCGATGACAGCGAAGAGGTCAGCGAGATCGAGCTGGAGCTGAAGAGCGGCGACCCGGCCACGATCTACGAGACCGCCCTTCGCCTGGCCGAGCACGGCACGGTGCGGCCGTCGATCCGCAGCAAATCAGCCCGCGGCTTCGATCTCGCAGCGGGCAAGGCGCCGGGTGCCGAGAAGCCGCGCAAACCGCGCCTCGATCCGGCGGTGTCGCTCGACGAAGCCTTCGCCGTCATCCTGCGCAGCAGCTTCCATCATCTGCTGCAGGCGATGCCCGCGGCCGAAGACGGCCGCGATCCTGAAGGCGTGCATCAGCTGCGCGTGGCGCTGCGCCGGCTGCGCGCGGCGCTGCATCTGATGCGGCCGCTCGGCACCTCAGCGACACTGCAAGGTCTGGAGGCCGATGCGCGCTGGCTGGCGCAGAACCTGTCGGCCGCGCGCGATCTCGACGTGTTCCTGACGCAGACGCTGCCGGACATCGCGGAGGCCTGTCCGACCGTCGCCGGTTTCGAGACGCTGCAGGGGCTCGCCGAACGCCAGCGCGAGCTCGCCTATCGCAAGCTGCGCGTCGCGCTGGCCGAACGCCGCAGCACCTCCTTCGTGCTCGGGCTCGGCGGCTGGATCGCGACACGGGGCTGGCGCAACGACGTCTCGCCCGACGTGCTCGGACGGCTCGCGGGACCCGCGATCGATTTCGCCGGCCACGTGCTGTCGGAGCGGCATCAGAAGGTGCTCAAGCGCGGCCGCCATTTCAAGACGCTGCCGGCCGAGCGCCGCCACCGGCTGCGCCTGGTGCTGAAGAAGCTGCGCTACAGCATCGACTTCCTGCTGCCGCTCTATGGTGCGAGCAAGCCGGCCAGGCGATACGCCAGGTCGCTCGCCGGCCTGCAGGAGGAGCTCGGCCACTACAACGACATGGCGGTGACCGCCGGCGTCATCGACAGCCTCGGCACAACGTCGACGGATGCTGCGATCGCGGCCGCCGCGATCACCGGCTGGCACGCGCATGCGATGGCCGGCGTCGAACAGCCGCTCCGTGACGCCTGGCGCGCGTTCACGAAGGCACCGACGCCGTGGCAGCCCGAGGAGGCGTGATCGCGTCGCCTGCGGTTCCGCGGGATCCAAACCCGCATTGATCTGGTTCAAGGACGTGCGATCGCGATGCATGCCAGGATGAGCCCATGAAGATATCCAGCGTGACCTGCCCCCATTGCCGTGCGGTCTATGAGATCGCGGAATCCACATCCGCAGCCGGCGCCGCCGGCCGCTTCGACTGTGGCGTCTGCGGAACGCCGTTGGCGGCGTGGGAGGAACCGAAGCTGCGGGCCTTCCGTCTCGACGTGGCGCCGGAGCACAAATATCCGCGCGTGCCGACCCCGCCCTGCTTCGCCTGACGCGCGCGTTCCGAAATCCGGAACACCCTGCATGACCGGTCCACGGTGCCCTTGCATCCTCGCATGGCGCCATCGCCGGCGGCTGCTTGCCTGGGTTTTTCGCGCGGGCCATAGTCGGCCCCGATCGCGCGGTGACCGCGCGGCCGTTTCGGCCGTGCCTGCCGCGACGGCGACAATCCTCCAGCGAGCAGTTCTTTTCTCATGCCCATCATCAACAGCATTGCCGCGCTTTCCGACGAAATGGCCGCGTGGCGTCACGACTTCCATGAAAACCCCGAGCTGCTGTACGAGGTGCATCGCACCGCCGGCATCGTCGCCGACAAGCTGCGCGAATTCGGCTGCGACGAGGTCGTGACCGGCATCGGCCGCACCGGCGTGGTCGGCGTGATCCGCGGCCGCAACGCGGGCTCGGGCCGGACCATCGGCCTGCGCGCCGACATGGACGCGCTGCCGATCGAGGAAACCTCGGGCGTGCCCTACGCGTCGAAGACGCCCGGGCTGATGCATGCCTGCGGCCATGACGGCCACACCGCGATGCTGCTGGGCGCGGCGAAACATCTCGCCGAGACGCGCAATTTCGACGGCACCGCGATCGTGATCTTCCAGCCGGCGGAAGAAGGCGGCGCTGGTGGCAAGGCGATGGTCGATGACGGCCTGATGACCCGCTGGGGCATCCAGGAGGTCTATGGCATGCACAACATGCCGGGCGTGCCGGAAGGCCATTTCGAGATTTCGCCCGGCGCGATGCTCGCCTCGGCCGACGCGATCCATATCAAGGTCACCGGCAAGGGCGGCCATGGCGGCGCCGGCCCGCATCGCGCGGTCGACAGCATCCTGATCGCCTCGCAGATCGTCAACGCGCTGCAGTCGATCGTCGCCCGCAACGTCGATCCCTTGAAGTCGGCTGTGATCTCGATCTGCTCGATCCATGGCGGCACCACATTCAACGTGATCCCCGAGACGGTCGAAATGCTCGGCACCGTCCGCACGCTCGATCCGGAGATCCGCGATCTCGTCGAGAAGCGCATCGTCGAGGTCGCCGAGGCCACCGCGCGCGCCTATGGCGGCACGGCGGAAGCGATCTACGAGCGCAAATATCCGGTCACGATGAACCACCCGGCGCAGGCCGCCTTCGCCGCCGACGTCGCCCGCGAGGTCGCCGGCTCCGAGCGCGTCAACGACCGCGCCATTCCCTTGATGGGCGGCGAGGATTTCGCCTTCATGCTCGAAGCCCGCCCCGGCGCCTTCGTCTTCATCGGCATGGGCCCGGGCAACGAGTGCCACCACCCGGCCTACCGCTTCAACGACAACATCCTCAGCGCCGGCGCCTCCTATTGGGTGAAGCTGGTCGAGAAGAGCATGCCGGCGAACTGATCAGTTGATGAAAGCGTAGGGTGGGCAAAGCGGCCGCCGAAAGGCGGCAGCGTGCCCACCATCAGGCGGCATACTCCGCCGCAAAACGGTGGGCACGGCGGCGCCTTTGCCCACCCTAAGGCCGCAGCCCTGAGCAAACAGTCTGGATTGCTTCACTGCGCTCGCAATGACGGCCGTGGCGGCCACCGAACGCTCCAAAAGCTCCGTCATCGCGAGCGCCAGCGAAGCGATCCAGGGGCTCCGCGCACCACTCGAAATGGGGTGCGCTTATTGCACGAACGCAACGGTTCGTTCCTCGTCAAGATCGGCATCGAGAGCATTCCGCCGCTGCCCTGATCGTGGCTCTAATGGGCCGCCCGTCTCTCTCCGCGCGTCATTCCGGGGCGGCGCGAAGCGACGAGCCCGGAATCCATAGCCACGACGGGTCATGTGGTGACGACAAGAGCCGCGGCCATCTCACGTCACGATATCTGCCTGTGGCTATGGATTCCGGGCTCGCGCCGCTGCGCGACGCGCCCCGGAATGACGGCGGAGAAAATGACTAACAGCTCCGTCTCGCTTCAATGCAGCAGTCGCGAACAGCAGCGTGGTCGCTCATTCCCCGATCGCAATCGCCACCTTGCCGAAATGCGCGCCGCTCGACATGTAGTGGAACGCCTCGCGCGCGTCGGCGAAGGCAAACACGCGATCGACCACCGGCCTGGCCTGATGCTGCGCCAGCGCGTGCGCGAACGCCTGCAGATCGTCGACTGAGCCGACCGTGACGCCCTGCAGCCGCTGCTGCTGCATCACCATCAACGGCAGGCGCAGCTCGGACGCCGGCGCGCCGGCGAGCACGCCGATGAAGGCGATGGTGCCGCCGATCTTCGTCGCGCGGATCGACTCGTTGAGCGTGCCGACGCCGCCCACCTCGACGACGAGATCGACGCCCTGCCCGGTGATCTCGCGCGCCTTCTTGCCCCAGTCCGGCGTGGTCTTGTAGTTCAGCGTGACGTCGGCGCCGAGCGCCCTGAGCCGCTCGATCTTCTCCTCGCTCGACGACGTCGAAATCACCCGCGCGCCGGCCATCTTGGCAATTTGCAGGGCGAAGATCGACACGCCGCCGGTGCCCTGCGTCAGCACCGTCTGCCCCGGCCTGATGCCGCCGAGCTTCATCACCGCGCTCCAGGCGGTGACGCCCGCGCAAGGCAGGCACGCGGCTTCGATGTCGCTGAGATGGGCCGGCGTCTTCACCAGCGCGTGCGCGGGAAAGATGCGATATTCCGTCAGCGCGCCGTCGACGGCGCCGCCAAGCGCCGCGCGCATCTTGGTCTCGCTCGGCTCGCCTCCGGTCCAGCTCTCGAAGAAGCTGCCGGTGACGCGATCGCCCGCCGTGAAGGCCGCGACGCCCTCGCCCGCCGCCTCGACGATTCCGGCGCCGTCCGACAGCGGCACCAGCGGAAATTTCTGCCGCGAGCCGTAGCCGCCGCGTACGGTGAGGAGGTCGCGATAGTTGATGCTCGCAGCCGTCAGCCGCACCAGCACCTCGCCGCGGCCCGGCTGCGGGACCGGCTTGTCCACCAGCGCCAGCGCATCGATCCCGCCCGGCCCCTGCAGCTCCCAGCATTTCATCGCGTCTCTCCCTGCCCGTGTGCGCGCCGTTGCCTCGCGCGTCATGCAGCAATGGTGGAGGGTTTCCGGCGCGCGATCAAGCCAGGCCTCGTTCCGCGCCGCGGACAAACAAGGCCTCTCGCGCGGATGCTAGGGCGACGGCATGTCGGGCGCCGTCGGCCTGTCGCCATCGACCAGGGGGATGACGACATGGTTGATGACATATTCGGTGCCGAACCAGGTGATGATGATCGTGATCAGCAGCAGCCCGGCCAGCAGCATCATGTCGCGTCGATCCATCTGATACATACGCGACAGCCGAGCGCCCGTTTCGCATGGGACCCATGTCCGGGCACGGCGGATACGCGGTGTTGCGGCGGCACGAGGAACTCAGCCCTCACGGCCTCGCGCTCTGCGGCATCACACCGCCGGCTCGAAGCGGATGCGGCAGAGCAGGCCCTCCTCGCGGAAATCCTGCTCGATGCTGCCGCCGATCGCCGCAAGGCTCGCGCGGATCATGCGCGTGCCGAACCCCTCGCCCGGCGGCGGCGCGATCGGGTGCGGACACAGCTCGCGCCAGGTCACGGTGCTGCGGCCGCCGTCCTGTGCGAGCTGCACCTCGAGCCGCCCGCCCTCGCCGCGCAGCGCGCCGTATTTGACGGCGTTGGTCGCCAGCTCATGAAGCACCAGCGCGAGGTTGCGCGCCGCCTCGCCGCCTAGCGGGACATCCTGCCCGTCCACCATCACCACGCCGGACTCGCGATAGGGCTGCAGCTCGGCCTCGATCAGCATGCGCAGGCTCATGCGGCGGTGATCCGACCAGGCCAGCGTGTTCGCGCGCGCCACGGCGTCGAGCCGCATCGCGATCGCCTCGCCCTTGGCGCGATCCTCCCCCGACAGGCTCGAGCGGACGATGGCCTGGAACACCGCGAGCTGATTGTTGACGCGGTGTCGGAGTTCGCCGAGCAGCAGCTCGCGCGACTGCTCGCTGTGCTTCAGCTCCGCGAGCGCGCGGCGGCACAGATGCGAAAGCCAGATCACCAGCGCCGCCGTGCTCAGAAAGCCGATGAGATTGACGGCCTCGGTATGATCGGGCCGGTCGGTGAATCCGACGAGGACGACTGTCGCGGAGAGCCATGCAGCAAAGACGCCGGCAGGAATTCCGCCGAACAGGGCCGCGAACACCACTGCCGGATAGAACGTCGCGTAAGTCAGTGTGGCGCCGGCGGCATCGAGCGCGATACGCCCGCCGGTCGCCATCGCGACGGCCAGCGTGGTGAGCAGGAACGCGGTCGCCGACCACGGTCTGCTCCGAACGATCCAATCTGAAAAACTCCGACCCGCGCGCACGATTGACCCCGAGCGCAAGGTCTATCGCCGCACGCTGATGGGAACAAGCTGCAGGAACTGCCGGGAGAAGCCAAAATTTTTGGAACCTTTCTCAGTGCTCTGCGTTTAGGCGCGCCATGGAGTTGGCGATGCGGTGGGAACCGGATGGCCGCGTCACGATCTCAGCCGCGAGCGGAACGTGGTGCTGATGACGACCTGTTACGCGCGCCGCCTGGCCGCCCTCGTGCGCAGAGCACCGCGATTCGAAATGGCGTGCGCGCAGACGGTATCAGAACGCTCCGCGCCTGAGAGCTTGTAGCCGGCAGCGCCTGCCGCGCTAATTCTAGCGGCTTGAAGCTGAGCGCCGCAGCGCCGATCATGGCGCGCCATGACGACGAAATCGCGCGAGAGACTTTATGGGGCCGGCATCCGCATCGCGCAGGAGCAGGCCGCGCGTGCGCGCAAGCAGGCGGATCGCCTCGCCTGCGACGCCTGGAACAAGCGCATGCTCGGCTACAAGGGACCGGCGCAACCGTCGCCGCTGCTCGGCGATGCGCTCAATGCCGGCTACTACTATCTCGAAGTGCGCTGCCTGGGCTGCGACACCAACCAGACCGTCGCGCTCGACATCATCAGGCGCGCCAAGACCACGCCGATCCACGAGCTCGAACGCTACATGCGCTGCCAGGATTGCTCGCGGCGAACCGGCCGCCCCTACAAGCGTAGCGCGCTGGTGGCGTTGCGCGAGACCAAGATCTCGGCCGCGCATCCGGCGTCGACATGGTGGCCCGGCGAGCGATAGAGATGCGCATCCGACCGCGCAACGACCGATCGTGCGCAGAGGTATTCGAATCTGGCGATGAGCAAATTTTTCGAGAGACCCGGAACAATGCGGAGCCCTCGTCGTTTCGAAATCTTGCCGGCGCGGCAGGGAAGCGAAACATGTCAGAGTTGATCACCCAGCCGGACAAACTGCGGGCGGATGCGGCCGAATGCGCGCTGATCCGTGATCTCGCCACCGATCGCGACAAGCGCGAGCTGTTCGCGCGTCTTGCCGAACATCTGAGCACGCTGGCGGCCGAGGTCGAGCGCGCCGCGCGTGCGGCCAATCTGAGCGAGCGCTGACGTTTCGAGAGCGCTGCCGGCAGCGCAGACGTCACCGCGCATGCGCGTCGCCCGCCGGCCCTTCTGGACCCATCAGCCACACAATCGCACGAATAGGCTCTGCTATGTCAGATCGCGCGCAGCGTCCGATTCGCTGCGGCGACACGACAACCTCTTTTCCGCGGATGCCATCTTGCGATCTCGTCTCCCCCGCCTCGCCTGCGTCGCGCTGTTGCTCGCGACGGCGTCTCCCGCCTCCGCGCGCGACCTGGTCGGCCGCGTCAGCATCGTCGATGGCGATACGCTGGACATTCATGGCGAACGCATCCGGCTGTGGGGCGTCGATGCGCCCGAAAGCGCGCAGCTCTGCCGCGGGCGCGATCGCAAGGCATACCGTTGTGGCGCGCTGTCCGCCAATACGCTGGACGCCTTCACGCGCGGCAAGACGGTGCGCTGCGCGCCGATCGAAGGCGACCGCTACGGCCGCATCGTCGCGCGCTGCTCCGCCGGGGGCACCGATCTCGGCCAATTCCTGGTGTCGCGCGGGCTCGCCATCGAGGAGCCGCAATATTCTCACGGCGCCTATGCGCCCGACCAGCTCGCCGCGCGCCGCGGCAGCCGCGGCATCTGGTCCGGCCGCTTCATCGCGCCACCACTCTATCGCAGCTGCATGCATGCCGGCGGGACGACTTCAACGTGCTCGGACGATCAGATGCCAAGTCAGATGCCAAGTCCGGTGCCAAGTCAGATGCCAAGGCGCTGACGGCGTCCGCGAGAGGACGCGGCCGGAATTGCCACGCGCGGGCCCGGCGCGCTACGGTCGCGCACCGCAAGGCCAGGACTGGATGACGATGACAGAGACGAAAACGCGCGTGGCGATCCTGTTCGGAGGGCGCTCGGCCGAGCACGACGTCTCCCGGGCATCGGCCGCCAACATCTTCCGCTCGCTCGATGCGAGCCGCTACGCCGTCACCCTGATCGGCATCACGCCCGATGGTCGCTGGGTGCTCGCCGACGCGGCCAATGATGCCACCTCGACCGCATTGACTGTGCCGGCGGACGCACCTGCCATCGTGCTGCTGCCCGCCGGCCAGGGCCGCGCGCTCGTCGTCGACAGCAGCGCCGCCGCGCCGCGCGAGCTTGCCTTCGATGTGATCTTTCCGGTGCTGCACGGCCCGAACGGCGAGGACGGCACCGTGCAGGGCGCGCTCGAACTGGCCGATGTCGCCTATGTCGGCGGGCGCGTGCTGGGGTCGGCGGTGGCGATGGACAAGGACGTCGCCAAGCGGCTCTTGCGCGACGCCGGCCTGCCGATCGTGCCGTTCGTCACGATGACCGCCGCGGCCCCGGTGAGCTATGACGCCGCCGTTCAGGCCGTGGGCTCGTCCGAGCTGTTCGTCAAGCCGGCCAATCTCGGCTCCTCCGTCGGCATCTCCAAGGCCCGCAACGCCGCCGAATTCGACGCCGCCTGCACGCTCGCGCTGCGTTTCGACCGCAAGATTCTGATCGAGCGCTGCATCGCGCCGGTGCGCGAGATCGAATGCGCCGTGCTGGAGCACGCCGGCGGCGAGGTCTCGGCCTCCGAGCTCGGCGAGATCGTGCCGGCGGACAGCCACGGATTCTATTCCTATGAGGCGAAATACACGGACGCCTCGGGCGCCTCGCTGCACGTCCCGGCGCAGGTCGAGCCGGCGCTCGCCGCGCGCCTCCGCCAGATGGCGGTCGAGGTGTTCAACGCGCTCTGCTGCGAGAGCCTGGCGCGCGTCGATTTCTTCGTCCGCGGCGACGAGGTCTACGTCAACGAGGTGAACACCCTGCCCGGCTTCACCAACATCAGCATGTACCCGAAGATGTGGGAAGCCACCGGCCTGCCCCAGCCCGCGCTGATGGACAGCCTGGTCGCGCATGCCCTGGCGCGGCACGCGCGGCTGCGGGAGCTGGCGTCGCAGCGCTGAGCCTACCTGGGCGCAGCGTGTCAGCGCGGTGCGACCTTGACGCCGTCAGCGACGCGGTCACTGGGATAGATGATCACGATATCGCCGACGGCGACGCCCTCGGCCACGGCCGCGAAGCGGCCGGAGCGGCGGATGATCCGCAATTTTCGCAGCTCGGTACGCCCGTCCTTCAGCACGAACACCGACCAGTCGTCGCCGCGCCTGAACAGCGCGCCGGTCGGCACGATGGTCGCATCGTCCTGGGTGAAGACGACGATCTGCGCATCGAGTTGATAGGCGTCGCCGAGCCGCTGCCATTGCTCGGCCGGCGAGACGATGTCGATCAGCACGTTGACGCGCTGCTCCTCGACGCCGAGCGTGGAGATCTTGGTGAAGGCCGCCGGCTCGACGCGGCGAACCCGGCCCGACAGGCGGCCCGCCCCGCCCCAGCGATCGATCGTGACGTCGGCGCCGGGACGGATCTCCACCGCATCGGTGCTGAGCACGTCCACGACCACTTCGAGATCGTGGGGATCGCCGAGCTCGAGCAGCGGCGATCCAGGCTGCACCATGGTCTCGCTTTCCTGGATCAATTTCAACACGAGACCGCCGACCGGCGCCGTCACGTTCCAGCTGCCGGCCGGCACTTCGGCATCGGTGCTGCTGCCGTAGCGCGCCAGCATCGCACGAAGCTGATCGAGCTCGTGCCCGGCGCCATGGTCGACATATTCGGCCGCGCGCAGATCCCGCTCGGCGATCCGCAGCGCGAGCTCGGCGCGCTCCTTGGCTTGCACCGTCGCAGCCCCGCTTGCGGCCAACGCCGTGGTGCGCGCCAGATCGGCGCTCGCCTGCGCGCTCTGCGCCTGCGCCCGCGCCACCACCGCTTTCGCGCGCTCGACGTTCGCTTCGGCCGCGCCGAGCCGCTCCTCCACCTCGCGGCGCGCGCGCGGATCGAGCAGCGGCGCCGGCGCCGGCATGATGGTGGCGACCAATTCGTCGGCCCTAACCTGGTCGCCTGCCTTGAAGCGGATGCGTCCGAGACGGCCGGAGAGCGGCGCGGCCACGACATAGCGCTGGCGCACGCGCGTCTTGCCGTCGTCCTCCACGGTCGCAACGAAGCGTCCTTTCGTCACCGCGGCCGTGTCCACCGGCACGGGGCTCGGCATCACGATCCAGGCGACGACCGCGGCGGCCGCGAGACCCGCTGACACGATGACGAGACGGCGCAACACGGGACGCATGCTCATTCCCTGGTCTTGAGAGCAGCAACCAGATCGAGTCGGTCGACCCGCCTGCGGACGATGATGGCGCTGATCGCGGCGCTGGCCAACACGACTGCGGTCGCGATCAGATAGGTGCGCGGCGCGATCACGCCGGGGATCTGAAAACTCTCGCTGGAATGCAGCCGCGCGATCAGCGCGATGATGCCGCGTGACAGCAACAGGCCCAGCGGAATCCCGACCGCGACCTCGAGCGCGAATTCACTAAACAGGATGCCCGCGACCTCGCCGCGGCTGAAGCCGAGCACGCGCAGGCTGGCGAGCTCCCACGCCCGCTCCTGCAGGCTGATGCGGGCGCTGTTGTAGACCACGCCGACGGTGATGATCGCAGCGAAGCCGGTGAGGATGCCCGCTGTGACGAACACGAGGCCCGCGATCTTGTCGATGAAGGATGAGACAGCATAGGCCTTCATCGAGACGGATTCGATCATCGGCAGGCTCTTGAACCGCGTGCCGAGGGCGGCCAGCGCCGCCGGGTCGACATGCAGGCTGGCGGCCGAGATCACCGTGCCTTCGCCGGTGAAGCGGTTGAGCGTGTCGATGTCCATGTAGGACGCCATCCCGATCGCCTCGTCGACGATGGCGCTGACCGGGACGTCGCGCCGCCGCCGCCGGCCCTCCATCGCCTCGACGGTGACGAGGTCGCCGGCGCCGAGCGCCAGCCGCCCGGCGAGCCGCCGTGTCAAGGTGATGCCGTCGGGCGCCGCCACGATCGGACGGCGCGCGGCATCATGCGGCCGGCGCAATTCGTCCGTCGCCGCGAGGCCGATCACCGAGGTCAAGTAGCTGCGGTGGCCGGCGCGCAACCGCACCGGCACGATACGCTGGCCCTCGGCCAGGAGCACGCCCGGCTGCCGCGCCAGATCGCGCAATACGCCACGATCCACGGGATGCGGAAAGGTGATCGTGGCGTTGCCGCGCTCGACGAGATTGAACTGGAGCTCGATCATCTCGCCGATCGCATCGCGCCAGAAGATCCCGAGCACCATCATCGGTACCGCGAAGGCGATACCGACGACGGTGAACAGCGAGCGGAATGGCCGTCCTGCAACGTTGCGCAGCATCATCATCCGCCGCGCGTGCCGCGCGCCGCCGGGCATCATCAGTTCGATCCAGGAGCGGCGGAAGCCCAGCGGCATCGCCGGCCGCATCGCCTCCGCCGGCGCGAGGCCAACGACGGCCCGCAGCGCCGTGATCACGCCCAGCGAGCCGGCCGCGGCGCTGATCGCGATGCCCGCGAGGATCGCCCAGGGCGCAAGCCGGAACGGCAGCTCCGGCAGGCGAAAGAAGCCGTGATAGCTCGCGATCATCGCCTGTCCGAAGCCAAAGCCGCCGGCGATGCCGAGCAGCGAGCCGATCAGCACGATCACCAGCATCAGCGCGAGATAATGCAGCGTCAGCGCCGGGGTCGGAAACCCCAGCGCCTTCAGCGCCGCGATCTGCTCGCGCTGCGCCGCGACCAGCCGCCCGAGCGCGCTGTTGAGCAGGAAGGCGGCGACGCCGAAGAAGATGATGGGGATGGTGATCGACATCACCTTCTGCTGGTTGAGCTCATCCTCGAGAAACCGGTTCGACGGCTGGTCGCGCCGCGCGATCGCGCCGATCGAGCCGTACGGCTCGAGCAGCCGGTCGAGTTCCTCGATGACGGATTGCGCATCGGCCCCCGGCGCCAGCGCGACCGCCGCGTCGTTGAACGCGCCCTTCATGTCGAAGGCGGCCTCGGCCGCGCTGCGGTCGACCCACAGGATGGCGTAGAGGCGATCGTCCGGGATCGGCAATCCCGGCCGCACGGCGTAGACATATTCCGAGGACAGCGCGATGCCGGAGACCCGGAACGCCTGCAGCCGGCCGTTGAGCAGCACGCGGATTTCGTCACCCGGCTTCACCCCGTTGGCCTCGGCAAAGGCCTCGTTGACGGCGGCGCTGCGCGCATCACCCGGCGCTGGCGCCGTGCCGCGGCGCAGATGCAGCCGGGCCAGCGGCTCGTCGCCGGCGCGGCTGAGCGAGACGAGGCGCGCCGACACCGGCTGCGACGCGGCCGGCGCGTCGACGATGACCTCGCGCACGATGCGCGGCTCGACCGCCATGGTCCCGTCGATGGCGTTGAGCCGCGGGACCAGCGTCAGCGGCGCGCGCTTCAAGGTGACGAAGACCTGCGGAAACTGCGCCTGCGCATAGAACTGCTCGCAGCCGTCGCGCAGCGATTGATAGGTCGAGATCGAGCCGACGAACACGGCGACCCCCGCGGCCACCAGCAGCGCGATCGTGATCACCTGCCCGCGCATGGCGCCGACGTCGCGCCAGAGCTTGCGGTTGAGCAGGCTCACCACGTCACCTCCTCGGCCGAGAGCCGCCGCGGATTGCGCGTCTCGCCGACGATGCGGCCACCGCCGAGCCGCAGCACGCGGTCGGCCATGCCGGCGATCGCCGCATTGTGGGTGATGACGATGGTGGTGGTGCCGAGCCGTTGATTGGCGCGCGCGATCGCGGCCAGCACGACCTTGCCGGTCTCGTAGTCGAGCGCGCCGGTCGGCTCGTCGCACATGAGCACATCGGGCGCCTTGACAATGGCGCGGGCCACCGCGACCCGCTGCTGCTCGCCGCCGGACAGTTGCGAGGGAAAGTGGTCGATCCGATTCTCGAGGCCGACGAGCTTCAACACCTCCAGCGGATCGAGCGGCCTCTCGGCGATCTCGGTGACCAGCTGGACGTTCTCGAGCACCGTCAGGCTCGGGATCAGATTGTAGAACTGGAACACGAAGCCGACATGCTCGCGCCGGTAGCGCGTGAGCTCGGCGTCATCGGCCCCGACCAGCTGATGATCGCGCCACTGCGCATCGCCAGACGTCGGACTGTCGAGCCCGCCCAGGATGTTCAGCAAGGTGGACTTGCCGGAGCCGGAGGGGCCGAGCAGCACCACGAACTCGCCCTCGTAGATGTCGAGATCGACGTCACGCAACGCATGCACCTCGACCTCGCCCATGCGATAGGTCTTGGAGAGCTTGCGTGCGCGAAACACCGGCGCGGCGCCCGGTGGCTCCGGAGGCGCGGCAGCATTCGGATCATCGATTGCGGTCGGACTCGTCAAGCTGTGCTTCCGTGGCGGCAAGCGTCCCGCGTCCCAACCATCGGTCAGCAGCCGCCCGTGTCAGTTGATGCAGGTCAAGCGCGCGGCATCACCCGCGCCCGGCACGGCATGCGCAGTCAGGGAACTGGCGTCGCAGCGCTGAGCGCCTATATCCGGCCAGCGACGTCGTTGCCCCAGGGTCACGGATGGGCCTGAATAATCTCGATCATGGTGAGGATACCAGTGAACGGACACCGCCTCTCCATCTTTCGGACGTTGCTGGTCGCGCTCTGTCTGGTCGCGGCGGTCGCCGCGCCCGCGCGGAGCGACGACGAAGCCTCACACATCAGGAAAATCGAGAACAGCGAGTTCGACGGCATCGACTTCAAGGGACAAAGCGAATTCGAAATTCACGATCCGGACCTCCTGCCGAAGCAGCTCGTGCGGGCGATCGAGCAGACCTACTGCCGATACAAGGAAAATCTCAAGACGCTGCCCGTCCGTTTCCTATTCATCGAGAAAAGGCGGTTCGTGCTCGTGCCCTGCTCCGGGATCGCGATCACATGGCACGAGATCTTCGACCTTCAGAACAGCCGGCACCCCCGCTTGCTGCAGCTCGCAAAGATGGCTCCGGAGCGCGGCTTCGTGGCAGCCGACAATGCCGGCTTCGTCACCTGGAACAAGGACGACCAGGTGTTCGAGGCCACCGGAGGAAACGACATGTGTACGGGAGCAGTCCGGCACATCTACAAGATCGCGCCTGATGCCAGGGAGCTGCCGCTGATCAGGGTCGACTACCGCCTCGACAATTGCGGAGACGGAGCTTGGAAGACCTTATGGACCGCGCCGCCCTGGCCGACACGCGAGCAGCTTCAGTGAAGCTGCCGTCGCCGCGCACCCGGCTCGCCATGGCGCCGTCCCCCCAAGGCTGGCCGCCCCGCCTCAGGGGGCCGCGACACCACGGCGATCAGCCGATGCACGCCCGATCCGACACATGCCCGCCATACGCTGCGGCTACCAATCGGACGGACAGCCTTGACGAGGAGCACCATGGCCGACAACGACCTCGACGTTTACCTGACCGCGCGCAACGTGCTGGTCGAACTGCGCCTGAATTTGGCCAAGGCCGTTGCGGCCGGCTACAAGAAGGGCGAAACGGAAACTGCGGTGAAGAGCCTCATCGAGGTCCAGCAGGCCATCGACGTGATCGACCACGCCAGCGAGGAGCTGGAGGAGCTCGACGAAGCCGAGCACGACGAGGACTGACGCGCTGGGCGCGGCCAGGCCTTGCCATGCGACGTCGACCTTCCTCAGGCAGGGTCGCCGCCGGTCTTCATCTGATCGTAGACGGCATCCACCACGAGCTCGGGATGCGTCTCGATCAGCTTAAGCAATATGCGCGCAGGTGCATCGGGTTCATTGCGGTGCTGCTCCCAATTCTGCAGCGTGCGCTCGTCGAGCCCGTACAGCAGAGAGAACTCCGTCTGTGACAACTGCTGCTGCTCGCGTATCTGTTTGACATCGACAGCTCCGATGCGAGCGACGGAGCAGTTCAAGCCAAATGAGGTAAGCCCGCTGATCATCTGCTCGACGTCGTCGACCTTGACCTCGACGGCAACCCGTTCTCCTGACGCCAGCCGGTCGATGGCACCATGGGCGCGCTTCAGACTCAGTCCGTAACGAACTAGCGTTTTCGCCAGTTCGACCGGACGAGACAGATCAGTCGCCTCCAGGAGAATCCGGTGGGCGGGGAAACCGGATGATCCGCGGTCTCCGGCCTTTGAAGAGGCCTGTCGTGCGAGTGCCTCCTTCAATGAAAACTTGGTCGGCATCGGCCTCGTCCAGCAGTTTGCGACCGATCGCATTCAAGCCGCAACGGCCGAGCGCTCCCGGTGATAATCCGTCGATGTGAGCCCGACGGATATGCAGAACACGTCCCTCCAGCGTGACGCTGCCAAGGATCGATACAGTTCCCACGGACGTGCGAAGCTCGACCAACATGACGTCTTGGTCGGCATTGGTGACTTCCACGATGACGTCTTTGGGATCAAACATACGCGGATCGCGTAGGGACTTCAAGGAGACTGCGGAGTGACAATGATACCATCCCGCGCCGTGGCCAGCACAAGGAAGCCTCAAGCCGTGCTCGCAACGACATAGACCAGCACCGCCGCCCCGAGGCAGCGCCGCCAGGGATTGGCGCCGCGCGCGATCTCGTCGACCGCCCAGACGACCAGACTGGCTTTGACCAAGCAATCGAGATTGCCGCCCATTCGCCCTTGCGGGTGCCACACCCAGCCGACCACGCTTCCCACCAGCACGATCCACAGCGCCGGGTTCGGCATCTGGGCAATCGTGATCTCGCCGGTGGCGCGGTTGCGGAAGAACCAGTTCAGGAATTGCGACATCGCACCACCCGGGTTTGTTGGTCAGCCGGACGCTGCGTCAGGCTCCGCCGCGTTGCGGCCCTTCAGCCGGAGCTTTGCGGCGCATGATATGCCCGACACCGCGAGAGATGAACGGCCGTGCGGGAAGAAACAGCCGGTAGCCCAACTCCAGGACAGTGAGCACGCCCGGCAGCGAAGCCACCCGCGCCGCCCAGCGCCAGCGCGGCAGGCGGCGCCAGACCTCGACGAAGGCCGCCGCGCCCGACAGCAGCCGCCCGTCGGCTGCGCGCACGTGGAACCGCGCCATCGCCTGTCCTTGGGTCAGCCCCTCCGGAGTCTCGGCACCCCGTTTGGAGACATCGACGAAGCACAGCGCGCCGGCCTGATCCGTGCGGCTGTAGTAGCCGATCTCCGCCCGGCACAGCGGGCAGGAGCCGTCGAAGTAGACGGTCGATTGTGCAGGCTCTGGCGCCATGCGGATCTCCAAGACACCGGCTTCGGTCCCGGAGCTTAAACGTCCGCGCGCGGGTCTTGGGTCTGTGGCTCGTTGAATTTCATTGGGAGGAAGGATGCGGCAAAGTCAGGTCCGTCGCATAGAAGAATGAGCCCATCGCGGCAGGAACCACGGCCAATTTGTTACTCCGTCATGCCCCGGCTTGTCCCGGGCATCCACGTCCATCGGAGTGCGCCGAACGACGTGGATGGCCGGGACAACAAGCCCGGCCATGACGACGTGGAAGCAATCTGGTCCGACAGATCAAACGTCATGCGCGACAGGACTGCGGCGATAATCCAGACCTGTCACCGCAGCACCCCACTCACCGCGGCGGCATCTTCTCGAATTTCGGCAGCGCCGGATCGAGGTGATCCCAGGCGTATCCGGCCGCGGTCCAGGACACCAACTGCGGCCGGTACCGGCTGGGATCATCGAGACTTGCCGGCGTCACGATGAACACATCGGGCATCGCCGGAAACGTCATGTGCATCGACGAGCCGCAGGTCGGACAGAAGGCGCGGCGCTTCACGGTGCCGCCGTCGCCGGTCGTCTGCCAGTGCGACACTTCGCCGTCGACCTTCACCTCCGCCGCTACGAAGGTGAGGTGCGACTGATGCCCGGTGCCGCTGTCGCGCTGGCATTGCCGGCACTGGCAGTCCAGCATCACCACAGGCTCCCCCTTGATTTCGTAGCGCACGGCGCCGCAGGCGCAGCCGCCGGCATAGACGTTGGTCATGGTGGTTCTCCGTGTGCGTCAATGCGGCCGCTGCAGCGATGTCTCGTCCGTGACGAGCTGATCGAGCTTCTTGACCACCGTCTTCCAGCCCTCGCCCATCTTGCGATACGCGGTCTCGTTGGCCGGCAGCACGAAGCCGGAATGGACGAGGCGCAGGCGCGTGCCGTTGTCCGCTCTGGCAAGGGTGAAGGTGACCACGGTCGCCAACGGCGCGCCGTAGCCGACATTGCCGGCATGGCCGCCCTTCCACGCGTAGGACAGCCGCTCGTTCGGCACGACCTCCAGCACCTCGCAATGAATCCTGCCGTCCCATTCGCCGGCCGGCGTGGTCTGGAAGGTGAAGCGCGTCCCCACCACGGCCTCGAACCCCGTGGGCGCCATCAGCCAGCGGCCGATCAGGTCGCCATTGGTCAGCACCTTCCAGATGACCTCCGGCGCGTGCGGGAAGATCTCCTCCACCACGATGGCCTGCGTGTCCGGCTTCAGGTTTTGATTCATGGATCGATGTCCTTCAGCAGTTTCCTCAGATCGGCGAAGCGGTCGCGCCAGAACGCGCCGTAATGGCTCATCCAGTCGGCCAGCGGCGCGAGGCCGCGCGGCTCGGCACGGTAGTAGACCTTGCGCCCCTCGGGTCGCTCGCAGACCAGGCCGGCCTGCTTCAGGGCTTTCAGATGCTGCGAGATCGCCCCCTGCGTGACGCTGCTGCCGCGGGTCAGCTCGACTACGGTGATCTCGTCGGCATCAACGATGCGCTCGAACACCGCCCGGCGGGTCGGGTCGGCCAAGGCGCGCATGACGGTGGTGATGGATTCGGGTTGGAGCATGCCAAACAATAGCTATGACTAATGAATTAGTCAACACTAATCCTTTCGGCCTCCCGGAACCGCGCGGTGATCGCCGGGCTCGATACCTCGAAAATCCGAATTTTCTTCTTCCGTTTTCCCGAATACCGTGCTATGGTGTTCGCATCCCGCCTCACTTGAGGGGCGTTTCGCGATCGTCACGAGCGTGGAGTGCGGGATGCGGTGGGCGTGTCGGGTTGCAGCGTGAGCGATCATGCCGACGAACGATCCGATGCGCACGGCGAAATCGTGTGGTCCTGGTCTCCCGGTGCCGAGACCAAGTCTGCGCCGCAAAGTCTGGACGAGCGCGCGAGGCGACGGGGTCAAAAGCCGGTCCCCGAGGAGAGCACGTATAAGCCGTAGCGCCATCGCGCGGGGAAGGCCGGATGATCCGGCCCGTACCTGTGGTGACTGCCGCCTGCTTTTTTTGTTGCAGGCGGGCCATGGGTGCGACCGGCACCCGGCCTTCCCCGCGCCCTCATCTTCGAGAGGGCGATGAGATCAGCAACACTCGGACGCGACAGCGGGTGCGAGGATGAGATGCCGTGTCGACACACTCCGTCGTCGTCCCGGGCAAGCTGCGACGACGCGACAGCGGCGGCGCGGCGCCGACCCGGGACCCAGACTCCGCGGCGGTTGTATGAGGCACGCTGGAGCTGCCAGCCTTTGCACCAATATCCGCCGGTGGTTATGGATCCCGGCGTTCGCCGGGATGACACTGAATGTGTGGCAACGGCAGTGGCTCCCATTGGCAGGTTTGAACCTTCACCTCCGCCACCGGAACACACCGAGACGCCCTACTCCCGCCACCCCCTGCAGAAAAACCGACTGAACCGCCCTCCCCGATCCGGTACACTGCCGACGTGACCAACCGCCCGACGATTCTCGTGTTCGACTCCGGCCTCGGCGGCCTCAGCGTGTTGCGCGAGGTGGTGCGCGCGCGCCCCGACGCGCATTTCGTCTATGTCGCCGACGACGCCTTCTTCCCCTACGGCCATCATAGCGAGCCGGCGCTGATCGCCCGCGTGGTGCCGCTGATGGGCGACCTCATCGCCGTGCATCGGCCGGACCTGATCGTGATCGCCTGCAACACCGCCTCGGTGCAGACGCTGGCGCCGCTGCGCGCCGCCTACGCGACGCCGTTCGTTGGCACCGTGCCGGCGATCAAGCCGGCCTGCGCGCAATCGAAGACCAGGCGCGTCTCCGTGCTCGGCACCAAGGCCACCGTACAGCGTGAATACACCCACGCGCTCATTCGCGATTTTGCGCAGGGCTGCGCGGTGACGCTGGTCGGCTCGCCGGAGCTGGCCTCGCTGGCGGAGGCCGCGCTGAGCGGAACCAGCGTCAGCGATGACGCGATCGCGGCCGAGATCCTGCCCTGCTTCACCGGCGATGCCGGTGACGGCAGCGCTCGCACCGACACCGTCGTGCTCGCCTGCACGCATTATCCGCTGCTGCTCGACCGGTTGCAAAAGCTCGCACCCTGGCCGGTCGCCTGGATCGATCCGGCCCCGGCGATCGCGCGCCGCGTCGTCGATCTGCTCGGCCCGCAGTCCGACCGCGTCGATCACGGCGGCGCCACGATGATCTTCACCTCGAACAAGCCGCATCAGCTCAGCCGGGCGCTCACGCCGTTTTTCGGCGGCCGCGTGCCGGCCTGACGGAGACACCCGATGTCCGCAACGCCCAAGCCGCTCAACCGCCTCAAGCAGGCCTGGCGCGACAAGCAGCCGACCTTCGGCGCCATCGCCACTATTCCGAGCATCCAGACGGTGCGCATCATGGCGCAGTCGCTCGACTTTATCATCGTCGACCTCGAGCACGGGCCGATCGACCTCTCCACCGCGCATGCGATGATCACGGCCACGGCGGGCACGCCCTGCGTGCCGCTGGTGCGCATCGCCGCCAACGAACCGCATCTGGCGAAGGCGCCGATGGATCTCGGCGCGCTCGGCATCAACTTCCCGATGATCTCCAGCCGCGCTGATGCCGAGAAGGCCGTGCGCAGCGTGCGCTATCCGCCCCGCGGCGACCGTCTCTGGGGCCCGTTCCACGCGCCGTTCCACTGGAACGTCTCGATGGCCGAGTACATGGCGACCGCCGACGACGACATGATCTGCATGGTGACCATCGAGCATGTCGAGGCGGTCGAGCGCATCGACGAGATCATGGCCACGCCCGGTATCGACATCGCCGTGATCGGCCCGGGCGATCTCGCCACCTCGATCAACAAGCGGGGGCAACTCGATGATCCCGAAGTGAAATCACTGATCGCCCGCGCCGAGGCCGGCATCCTCAAGTCAGGCGTGCCGATCGGCGGCGCGGCGCGCTCGGCCGAACAGGCCAATGCGATGATCGCGCGCGGCTACCTCGCGCTCGCGCTCGGCTTCGATTGGTCCTTGTTCCAGCGCGGCATTGCCGCGAGTTTCGAAGGGATCAGGCGCTGAGTCCGCGCGGATGCCCGGACTTCAGGTTTTGAACGAAAAACAACATTGGGGGAGAAGACCATGATGAAGAAGACGATTTTCGGCTTGTCGCTGGCCGTGCTGGGACTCGGCGCCGCGCTGGCGCAGCAGCCGGCGATCAAGCGGACCCTGCTGAACAAGATCGATTTTCCGGACGGCCATACCATCGTGCAGGCACTCGCCGAGGTTCCGGCCGGCGGCGCCGCGGGCCGGCATACCCACCCGGGTGTGGAGACCGCCTACATCCTGGAAGGCGAGGCCGAGCTCATCGTCGAGGGCCAGCCCGACCGGCACCTGAAACCTGGCGATTCGTTCCAGATCCCGGCCGGGGTCGTTCACGACGCCAAGGTTCACGGCGACAAGGGTCTGAAGGTGCTCGGCGTCTATGTGGTCGACAAAACCAAGCCGCTGGCGTCGCCGGCGCCCTGACGGCAAGACGAGGCTTTCACCGCGCCGCGGCCCGGGGTAACAGGGCCGCCGGCGGAGCGGTCCGGGTCTGCCCGATAACGGCTGCATCAGACGGCCATCGACACTAATGAATGGGAGTACCGATTCCAGATGCGCGGACAGACCAGGCCGATTTCGCTGCACCGCCGTCTGATCATCGATCTGATGCACGCCTCGCGCGACGTGCCGTTCGTGTCGCTGGAGCGCACGCTCCAGCTCGGTCCGCTGCTCGACGCTCGTGCCGCGGCCGATCGCCCGCCCGGCTTCGCCGCCCTGTTCGTGAAGGCGTTCGCGCTCGTCGCCCGCGACGAGCCGGTGCTGCGCTCGCTCTACGTCAAATGGCCGTGGCCCTGCTTCTACGAGCTGCCGCGCAGCGTCGCGACCGTGACCATCGCCCGAGTCGAGAACGGCGAGGATTGCGTGCTGCCGCAGCGCGTGTCCGGGCCGGAGACCATGACCCTGGCCGAGGTCGACGCGGTGATCCGGCAGGGCAAGGAGGCCCCGGTCGGCGACGTCCCGATGTTCCGCAAGATCATGCGGGCGACCCGGTTACCGCTCCCGCTGCGCCGCTTCGCCTGGTGGGTCGGCCTCAGCTTCGGGCGGCAGCGGGCGAACTGGTTCGGCAATTTTTCGGTGACCAGCGTCGCCGCCTGCGGCGGCGGCCAGTTGCTGGCGCTCAGCCCGGGGCCGTTCATCATCAACTACGACGTCGTCCGGCCCGACCAGACCGTGCGCCTCCTGATCCGCTGGGATCACCGGGTGACCGACGGCGCCATGATCGCGAGGACCGCGATCCGGCTTGAACAGGTGCTGAACGGGGAGATCGCGGTCGAACTGAGGGCTTTACCGTCAGCCGGGCCGGATTTGGCGGAGACCGGCCGGGCGTGCGAGCCGAAACGGCCGAAAATCACCGCCATCGGGGGACCCCAGGGGTGATTTCCCGGCCAAATCGGCGGTTGAGGTTTGACAAGTCAGCGGTTTCTCCCTTAAGAACCGCCCTGCTCGCGGGCCGCTTTCGGCCCGCGTTGCGTTTCGCGACCCGTGGCCTTCTCCCTTCATGCTTTGGGGATGGGCCTGTCGGTGGACCCGGTTCCCGGGACACACAGGAGGGCGCGTTTCCTCAAACCCGAACGAAAGACTGAAGAGGACGCGATGACTAAGCGCAGTGAGGCGAAGTACAAGATCGATCGCCGCATGGGCCAGAACATCTGGGGCCGCCCGAAGAGCCCCGTCAACCGCCGCGAATACGGCCCCGGCCAGCACGGCCAGCGCCGCAAGGGCAAGCTCTCCGACTTCGGCGTGCAGCTGCGCGCCAAGCAGAAGCTGAAGGGCTACTACGCCAACATCTCCGAGCGCCAGTTCCACGGCATCTATGTCGAGGCCGGCCGTCTCAAGGGCGACACCGGCGAGAACCTGATCGGCATTCTCGAGCGTCGTCTCGACACCGTGGTTTTCCGCGCCAAGTTCGTCTCGACGATGTTCGCCGCGCGCCAGTTCATCAACCACGGCCACATCAAGGTGAACGGCCGCAAGGTCAACATCGCGAGCTACCAGGTCAAGCCGGGCGACGTGATCGAGGTCAAGGAAGCCTCGAAGCAGCTCGCCGTGGTGCTGGAAGCCAGCCAGCTCGCCGAGCGCGACGTGCCCGACTACATCGAGGCCGATCACTCCAAGATGACCGCGAAGTTCATCCGCATCCCGGCGCTGTCGGACGTGCCGTTCGCGGTGCAGATGGAGCCGCATCTGATCGTCGAGTTCTACTCGCGCTGATCTTGACGGAGCGCTGCTCCGCCCACATCTGATAATCCGAAGGCCCTGGCACGCGCCGGGGCCTTTATTTTTTTGGACTTCTGCTTTGGGTTTTCGGATGAGGCGAACCGATTCCCGAATGCCACACTTGCCACCGAATCGCCTCACCTGGGGCTGACAGCGAATCCGACCCGTGATTCACTGCCCGCAGTTGTAAAGTAGCGGGGCGTTCGCCATGGAGTTCAACAGGCGCAATATCATCTTCGGTGCGTTGCCGGCCGATGCGGTCGGTGCTCCACCTCTGCCGCCGTTGCGCGCTTCACCGTTACGCGCGCGGCTCTCGGGGATCCGCTACCGTTTCAACGACGGCCTCTACCCGTCGACCGTTTTCGACCTTCTCGAACGCTCCTGCTGGCACGTCCAGTCCGATGCGACAGCCCATGTGATCCGCCATCTCGGCACCGGGCTCACCTTTGCCGACGCGCAACTTCGCTACGATCCGTTCGCGCTCGAACTTCTCCATTGTCTCGACAATTCTCCCGAACCCGCTGACGAGTGGCAAACCATGCTGGTCGGCTGGGCCGCGGTGAACATGGGCTGGAACATCAAGCGGCAGCGCCCGGGCGCGGCGCTGTTGTTGTCGCCATCGCGCCGCAGCCCGCTGGAGTCCTGGGTTTTCGACTGCGTCGAGGCGCCGGCGCTGGTGGCCGAACCGATCGAAGCCCGACCGTTGCGGCGGCCGGACATCTGGCTCAATCCGCCGCGCGCGGCCTGATCGAGGAGGAGCTTTTTGCGGGAGCGATGCGAGTTGGGTAAGGTCCTCACGTGAAAGCCGAACGAGGACTGCCGATGTATTACACCCCGCCCCCGCGCGATCCCAAGGCGCCGCCCGTGCGCGTCAATCTTTTGTCCGACACGCAGACGCGCCCCACAGCCGCGATGCGCGAGGCGATGGCGCGGGCGGAGGTCGGCGACGAGCAGATCGGCGACGATCCGACCGTGCACGAGCTCACCGCCCGCGTCGCCGCGCACATGGGCAAGGAAGCCGCGGTGCTGATGCCCTCGGGCACGATGTGCAACGTCGCAGCCACCTTGGTGCACTGTCGCCCTGGCGACGAGATCCTGGCGCACGAGACCGCGCACATCATCTCCCGCGAGGGCGGCGCGCATGCCGCGCTCGGCGGCTTTCAGGTCACGCAGCTCAAGGGGCCCGACGGCCAGTTCACGCCGGAGACGTTCCGCGCCGCGCTACATCCGCGCTCGCGCTATCAGCCGCCGCAGACCGTCGTCAGCGTCGAGCAGACCGCCAATATCGGCGGCGGCACGATCTGGAAGAAGGCTGATCTCGATGCAATCGTGGCGATCGCCAAGGCGAACAGCATGGCGACGCATATGGACGGCGCGCGGCTGCTCAATGCCACCGTCGCCACCGGCATTTCGGCCGCCGACATGACCGCGGGCTGGGATTCGGCCTGGATCGATTTCTCCAAGGGCCTGGGCGCGCCGATCGGCGGCGTGCTCGCCGGCAGCGCCGCCTTCATCGACGAGGTCTGGCGCTGGAAGCAGCGCCTCGGCGGCGCCATGCGCCAGGCCGGCGTGGTGGCGGCCGCCTGCATCTACGCGCTCGATCATCATGTCGACCGGCTTGCCGAGGATCACGCCAATGCCCGGGCGCTGGCGCGCGGGCTGTCACAGATCCAGGGCATCGAGGTGCAGGAGCCCGAGACCAATCTCGTCTTCTTCAAGCCCGACGGCGCCGGCGTCTCCGGCGACAGGATGGTGAGTGAACTCCGCAAGCGCGGCGTGCTGCTCGCGATGATGGACGGCCGCATCCGCGCCTGCACGCATCTCGACGTGTCAGCCGCGATGATCGAGGAAACGATCGGACATGTCAGGGAGATCGTGCGCGGCGCATGACGATCACGATGCGAGGACTCGAGGGACCCACGCCCCCGCAGGACGGCCGCCTATCGCGGCGATCCTGCGCGAGCGCGGCTCTCGATGGCCTGGCTCAACGCGTCATCGTGCAGCTCGGCGCTGGCCTGGGAGAAGCAGCAGAACACGATCTGCGACAGCGAGGTCTCGTCGTTGATGGCCTCGATCGTCGTGGCAACCGCGATCGATGCCGCACGGTCCGCGGGAAAGCGAAAGATGCCCGTCGAGATCGCGGGGAACGCGACCGAGTCCAGACGATGCTTGTGGCAGAGCTCGATCGAGCGCCGGTAGCACGAGGCGAGCAGCTCGGGCTCGCCACGCTCGCCGCCCTGCCAGACCGGGCCGACCGTGTGGATCACATGGCGCGCCGGCAGCCGGTAGCCTTTTGTGATCTTGGCCTCGCCGGTCTTGCAGCCATGGAGCATACGGCACTCCATGACCAGATCCGGCCCCGCGGCGCGGTGGATGGCGCCGTCGACGCCGCCCCCACCGAGCAACGACGAATTGGCGGCGTTGACGATCGCGTCAACGCCGATTTTGGTGATGTCGGCAACGATGACCTCGAACCGGGTCGCGCCGATGGTGCGGACCGGATAGCTCAGGCGGATGCTGCCGTGCCGACCGGAATGCCCTTGTCGGTGAACAGCTGCTGCAGCTCGCCGCTCTGGAACATCTCGCGCACGATGTCGCAGCCGCCGACGAATTCGCCCTTCACATAGAGCTGCGGAATGGTCGGCCAGTTGGAGAACGTCTTGATGCCGTTGCGCAGCTCAGCCGACTCCAGGACGTTCAGGCCCTTATAGCCGACGCCGACATGATCGAGGATCTGCACGACCTGGCCGGAAAATCCACATTGCGGAAACTGCGGCGTCCCCTTCATGAACAGGACGACGTCGTTCGACTTCACTTCGTTGTCGATGAATTGCTCGATGCTCATCTTCGCTTCCTCTGGGGCGCCTCAAGGAACGCCTGGGGCTCGGTGTCGCGCCGGCCGCCGTTCGACCTCCGTCGTGCCCGGCCGACCGTCACAGCCTCTATATGTAGCGCAAACCGTTGTTCAGCCAAAGTAAAATGCCAGGGGGCCGCCGCAACGCAGCTCCACCGTCCGGCCATAGCCTGATGACAGCAATATTATAGCCGACGCGAGGGTTTCATCCCGTAACCAAGCCCCTATCTAGGACGAACTGCCCAGAGGAACTTGTTCCGTCGAATATCGTTCTCTCCCGGCAAACGGAGACCCTCGTGACCAGTTCAGCGTCCGCCCCGGCCCCGCTTCCCATCACTGATGTGCGTCCGACGCCGAGGTCAGGGGCCCAGGCCGCAGGCCTGATCGAGGCTTACCTGTCGGTTCGCGGCGAGACCGAGCGACGCGCGGCGCCGCTGAGCCCGGAGGACCAGGTCATCCAGTCGATGCCGGATGCCAGTCCCGCCAAATGGCACCGCGCCCATACCACCTGGTTTTTCGAACAGTTCGTCCTGGGTGAGCACTGCCGGGGCTATACGCCCTACCACCCGGATTACGCCTTCCTGTTCAACTCCTATTACGTCAGTGCCGGCCCCCGTCACACGCGAGGCGAGCGCGGCCTGATCACCCGTCCCGGGGCCGCCGATGTCACGGCCTATCGCCGGCATGTCGATTCGGCCATGGTCGAATTCCTGGGCCGCGCCGATGCCGCCACCCTGGCGGCCGTCGCCCCGCTGGTCGAAGTCGGGCTCAATCATGAGCAGCAGCATCAGGAGCTGATGCTGACCGACATCCTCCACGCCTTCGCCCAGAATCCGACCGCTCCGGCCTACGACCCGTCGTGGCGCTTTCCGGCGCCGGCTGGATCCGGCGAGGATTGGATCAGCCTTCCCGAAGGCATCCACACCGTCGGGCACGCCGGCGACGGCTATCATTTCGACAATGAGCGGCCGGCGCATCGGGCGCTCGTGGGACCGGTCAGGATCGCGCGCAATCTGGTCACGAACGCCGAATGGCAGGCGTTCATGGCAGACGGCGGCTACCAGACCGCGACCTTATGGCTGATGGACGGCTTCGCGACCGCCGGCCGCGACGGCTGGCAGGCCCCCGGACACTGGTACAAGGTCGAAGGCGAATGGAAGATCATGACGCTCGGCGGCTTGAAGTCGATCGATCCGAACGCGCCGGTCTGCCACGTCAGCTACTATGAGGCCGACGCCTTCGCCCGCTGGTCCGGCAAGCATCTGCCGACCGAGATGGAATGGGAGGTCGCGGCCCGCGGCAATCAGTTGAACGACGCCTTCGGCATCGTCTGGCAGTGGACCCGCAGCGCCTATAGCCCCTACCCCGGCTATCGGCCGGTCGAGGGCGCGCTCGGCGAGTATAACGGCAAGTTCATGGTCAATCAGCTGGTACTGCGCGGCTCGTCGCTGGCGACGCCGTACGGCCACAGCCGCGTCAGCTATCGCAACTTTTTCTATCCGCACCACCGCTGGCAATTCACCGGGCTGCGGCTCGCCGATTACGCCTGAGCCGCCAGCCACGCCCGACAGTCGCGCCTGTGCGCGTCCAGGAGAGTATCATGAACGTGCACGTCAACGCCCTGGCCAATGCCCATTTGCCTGACGCCAAGACATCGGCTTTCGCGTCCGATGTGATCGAGGGCCTGAGCCGCCAGCCGAAGCAGCTGTCGCCGAAATACTTCTACGACGCGGCCGGTTCCGACCTGTTCGAGCAGATCACGCGGCTGCCGGAATACTACCCGACCCGCACCGAACTCGGTATTCTCAGAGACCGTGGCCCCGAGATCGCAGCGATCATTCCCGAAGATGCCGCGCTGATCGAGTTCGGCGCCGGCGCGACCACCAAGGTTCGCCTGCTCCTGGACAACTGCCGTTTCGCGGCCTACGTGCCGGTCGATATCTCCGGTGACTTCTTGACCGCCCAGGCCGACAGCCTGCGGCGCGACTTTCCGACCCTCGCTGTCCATCCCGTCGTCGCCGACTTCACCACCGCTTTCAAGCTGCCCGATGCCATCGAAGGCAAGCCCAAGGTCGGCTTCTTCCCGGGGTCGACGATCGGCAATTTCGAGCCCCACGAAGCCTGCCGCTTCCTGCGCTCGGCGCGGGAGATCCTGGGCGCCGGCGCCTTGATGATCGTGGGCGTCGACCTCGAGAAGGACGAGCGCGTTCTGCATGCCGCCTACAACGATGCGGCCGGCGTGACCGCCCGCTTCAACCTCAACCTGCTGCTCCGAATCAACCGCGAGCTCGGCGGCAATTTCGACCTGTCCGCCTTCGTTCATCGGGCGATCTATAACCGCGAGCAGCACCGCATCGAGATGCATCTGGTCGCGCGCAAGCCGCAGACCGTCCGGCTGCTCGGCACCACCGTGTCGTTCCGCGCTGGCGAAAGCATCCACACCGAGAACAGCTACAAATACAGCATCGAGCGCTTCGGCGCGCTGGCCCGCGGCTCGGGTTGGAAGGTGCAAACGGTCTGGACTGATGCCGAGACGATGTTCTCGGTCCAGGCGCTCGTCGCCGAGGCGTGAAGCCCGACGCGCGACGATCGCGAGGCGCAGTCGTCAGCGCTGGTCGGGCACCCCGGTCTGCAAGGCGAGAGCGTGCAGCACGTCGCCCATCTGGCCGCGCAGCGACTGATACACGAGCTGATGCTGCTGCACCCGCGACTTGCCGCGGAAGGCCTCGGAGATGACGGTGGCGGCATAGTGGTCGCCGTCGCCGGCGAGATCGCGAATCGTCACCTGGGCGTCGGGGATGGCGGCCTTGATCATCTGCTCGATATCGTGGGCATCCATAGGCATCCCGCTGCATCTCCTTCTCTCGACGACGGACCGCGGCGGCCCCGGTCGCCATGACTACCTCCATCAGTGCGCCGTCGAACGCTGCGAATCAAGGCGTTCTCGCGCGACCGTGATGGCGAAATTTAGCGCGAACTGCTTCCGCGGTCACGCCTCGAGCCACTATATACCGGGAAACAGGGATAAAGCGGGACCGGGTGACGCACCCCGGAAGCGGGATCACGAGGGCAGGACATGAAGCTTCCAGGGCCGGATCATCCGATCACCATTACTCCGAACCCCAGGCGCGTGCGGGTGCTCACCGACGGCGTCGTGATCGCGGATACCAAGCGCGCGCTGACGCTGAAGGAAGCGAGCTATCCCGCCGTCCAGTACGTGCCGCGGGCGGACGCCGACATGGCCGCTCTGCATAAGACCGAGCGGGTGACCCATTGCCCCTACAAAGGCAACGCCAGCTACTTCAGCATCAAGGCGAACGGCAAGACGCTGGACAATGCGATCTGGAGCTACGAAGCGCCTTTTCCGGCGATGACCGAGATTGCAGGCCACCTGGCGTTCTATCCAGACAAGGTCAGGATCGAGGAAGTCGCGGATTGAAGCTGGAGACCGCCGCGGGGCTGGCGCAGGCTGCCACGCGCGGCGATCGTTTGGCTCGGATGAAGGTTTGCCCCGCTACACCCTGAAGATCGTCAGCCCGAGAATCAGAAGCACGAGGAAGATCACCAGGAAGATGTAGAACAGGATCCGCGCGATGTCGGCGGAGGCGGCCGAGATCCCGGTGAAGCCGAGAATACCGGCAACCACGGAGATCAGGAAAAACAGCAGCGCCCATTTCAGAAGAGTCACGGTATAGTCCTCCGGTACAGCGCCGCGCAGGCGCGACGGCTCACTAACCACGCGATCCGGAACCGGTTCCTTGAGCCCCCGCGCCGCCGCCGTGAAATTCCGCAACTCCCCGCGCCCCTCCGCGTAACTTGAGTTGCTGCGATTCGTAGTGAAGATGGCTGCAGATTTTTGCCGAGTGTGTGCGAAACCCGCTTGCGGGCCGCAGCGCTTGCTGATTTGCAGCGTCGAGGACAACATCTGGTATTCGGGCAACGTCATCCGCTGAGTTGCAGCGAAGGCTGCGGCGGACGATGGCGCCAAAGTCACACGAGCGCATTCATTTCAGCTCGCGCGTCCTGGATCGAGGTTTGCATGCGCCCGAGTTGGGGTGCCGGCCTCACAGGGGCGGCAAGAGCACGGCAACAACAGCGGCGCTGGGGGGCATATGGTCACATCGGTTACACAATCGGCGGCGGCCGCCAAGGTCGAACTGCAGGCTCGCCCGAAGGCGCGGGCACGCAATGCTGCGCTCGATCATGCGCGCACCTTTCTCACGCTGATCGTGCTGCTGCATCATGCCGTGATTCCCTACACCTATTTCGGGCACACCGACCCGACCTCCTTCCTCGGCTTCGACTGTATCGTGCTGGCCACCGACAGCTTCTTCATGGCCATGTTCTTCTTCCTGTCGGGCCTGTTCGTGTGGTCCGGCCTCGCCCACAAGACGACGTTGCAATTCCTGCGCGACCGGCTGCTTCGGCTCGGCCTGCCCTTCGTCGTCGCTGCGCTGACACTCATTCCGCTCGCCTATTATGCGATCGAACTGCGCGCCAATCCCGATGCGACCTTCTCGGCCTTCTGGTGGAAGACCGTCACCGTCGGCCCCTGGCCGAGCGGTCCGATCTGGTTCATCTGGGTGCTGCTCGCGTTCGATACCTCGGCGGCCCTGCTGTATCGCGTCTCGCCGCGCCTGCTCGAGCCGATCAACCGGCTGTCGCAGCGCGCCTTCGAACATCCCCGCGATTTCTTCTTCATTTTCCTGCTGATCACCGGCGTCCTCTACATCCCCTCGCGGCTGTATTTCGGGCCGACCCACTGGTTCGAGGCGGGGCCCTTCTCGGTCCAGGCCAGCCGCGTGCTGCTCTACGCCGCCTATTTCTACATCGGCGCCGGCATCGGCTCGGCCAATTTCGAGCGTGGCCTGCTGGCCGCGGAAGGACAGATGTCGCAACGCGGGCTCGGCGCCTGGATCGTGGTCACCGTGGTGCCTTATGCCTTGCTGTGGGTGCTGATCACGATCAAGCGCCAGGTGCTGGACAATCCGCCGGTGCTGCCGCACTGGTACGAGGCGGCCTATGGCGTGTTCTTCGTGATCTTCAGCGCCGCGATCCTGTTCGCGATCCTGTCCTACTTCCTGAACCACCGCCGCTCGGAATTCTCCGTACTCGATCGCCTGCAGGCCGATGCCTACGGCATGTTCCTGGTGCACTATCCGATCGTGCTGTGGCTGCAGTACTGGCTGTTCGACCTCAATGGGCCGGCGATCGCCAAGGCAACGATCGCGTTTGTCGGCAGCGTGCTGCTGAGCTGGGGCGCGACCTGGGTGCTCAGGCAGATTCCGGGGGCGAAGAACGTATTGTAAGACACGTCCGACTCCTCCGTCATTGCGAGCGGAGGGACCAATAACCACAGGACCTTGTTGCCTGGCGCGGGCCCGCCCGACTACTCCGTACACGGAGTATAGGTCCCGGATCAGCGCCACAACGGCGCGATGCGCCGCCTTAGCTTGTCCGGGACGACAACGGAGGTTTAGGCGGCGGCGCCGCCCATGTAGCCAGGAAGCCAGCTTTCGAACCGGGTCTTGAGCGCGGCGACTTCAACCGACGCCTCACCGGCAATCGCCAGCGCCGTGCCGCCCGTTGTGCCGATGCGGGTGCACGGCACGTTGGCGCCGCGCATCTTGGCGAGGACGCGACCAGCCTCGGTCTCCGACACCGTCACCAGGTAGCGCGCCTGATCTTCGCCGAACCAATAGGCGTGCGGCACAATCGAGGCCGGCGCGGCCAGCAGCCGCGCGCCGATGCCGGAGGCCATCGCCATCTCTGCCAGCGCGACCAGCAGACCGCCGTCGGACAGGTCATGTGCCGCCGTCGCCGTGCCCGCATGGATCATGCCGCGCACGACGTCGCCGATGCGCTTTTCGGCGGCGAGATCGACCGGCGGCGGAGCGCCCTCCTCGCGACCGCAGACGTCGCGCAGATAGACCGACTGGCCGAGCCAGCCATGGGTGTCGCCGATCAAGAGGATCGCCTCGCCCTCGGCCTTGAAGGCGATGCTCGCCGACTTGGTGAAATCGTCGAGCAGGCCGACGCCGCCGATCGAAGGCGTCGGCAGGATCGCCCGGCCGTTGGTCTCATTGTAGAGCGAGACGTTGCCGGACACGACCGGGAAGTCGAGCGCGCGGCAGGCCTCCGAGATGCCCTTCAGGCAGCCGACGAACTGGCCCATGATCTCGGGCCGCTCCGGATTGCCGAAGTTGAGATTGTCGGTGATGGCGAGCGGCCGGCCGCCGACCGCGGTAATGTTGCGCCAGGCTTCCGCCACCGCCTGCTTGCCGCCTTCGAATGGATCGGCCTCGCAATAGCGCGGCGTGACGTCCACGGTGAGCGCAAGGCCCTTCGGACCGTCCTGCACGCGCACCACGGCGGCATCGCCGCCGGGGCGCTGCACGGTGTTGCCGAGAATGACGTGGTCGTACTGCTCCCAGATCCAACGCTTCGAGCACAGGTCGGGCGTCGCGATCAGCTTCTCCAGCGCCGGAATCACGTCCATCGGCGCTTTGACCTCGCGGGCGTGGATCACCGGCAGCGCGGGCGATGCGACATGCGGACGGTCATAGAGCGGCGCCTCGTCGCCGAGCTCCTTGATCGGCAGATCGGCCATGACGTCGCCGCCATGCTTGACCACGAAGCGCTTGCTCGGGGTGGTGTAGCCGACGACCGCGAAATCGAGGCCCCATTTGCGGAAGATCGCCTCGGCTTCCTTTTCCTTCTCAGGCTTGAGCACCATGAGCATGCGCTCCTGGCTCTCGGAGAGCATCATCTCGTAGGCGCTCATGCCGGTCTCGCGGGTCGGCACCGAGTCCAGATCGAGATCGACGCCGAGGTCTCCCTTGGCGCCCATCTCGACCGCCGAGCAGGTCAGGCCCGCCGCGCCCATGTCCTGGATCGCGATCACGCAATCGGCGGCCATGATCTCCAGGCACGCCTCGAGCAGCAGCTTCTCGGCGAAGGGATCGCCGACCTGCACCGTCGGGCGCTTCTCCTCGGAGGAATCGTCGAACTCGGCCGAGGCCATCGAGGCGCCGTGGATGCCGTCGCGCCCCGTTTTGGAGCCGAGATAGACGATCGGCATGTTCACGCCGGAGGCCGCCGCATAGAAGATCTTGTCGGCGTCGGCGAGGCCGACCGCCATGGCGTTGACCAGGATGTTGCCGTCATAGCGGGTGTGGAAGCGGGTCTGGCCGCCCACCGTGGGCACGCCGAACGAGTTGCCATAGCCGCCGATGCCGGCGACGACGCCGGACACGAGATGCTTGGTCTTGGGATGCTCCGGGGCCCCGAACGACAACGCGTTCAGGCAGGCGATCGGGCGGGCCCCCATGGTGAAGACGTCGCGAAGGATGCCGCCCACACCCGTGGTGGCACCCTGGTACGGCTCGATATAGCTCGGGTGGTTGTGGCTCTCCATCTTGAACACGACGGCTTGGCCATCGCCGATGTCGATGACGCCGGCGTTCTCGCCCGGGCCCTGGATCACCCAGGGCGCCTTGGTCGGCAGGCCCTTGAGATGGATGCGCGACGACTTGTACGAGCAATGCTCGTTCCACATCGCCGAGAAGATGCCGAGCTCGGTGAAGGTCGGCTCCCGGCCGATCAGCTTCAGGATGCGCTCATATTCGTCGGGCTTCAGGCCGTGGGCGGCGACGAGCTCGGGGGTGATCTGCGGTTCATTGCGCATGGAGAAATGCCTTTGCCCCGTGGGCCGCTGGTCCCTTAAACCCTGCTTCATAGAAAGCCGGGCCTGATGCGAAAAGGCCTTTTACGGCCCTCACCCGCCCTGTCCAGAGCTTTGGCCCGGACCGCGTGGCGGGATATTTGCAGAATGGCGATTGATCGGATTTAAGACGGTCAATCAACAGTTAAAGGCCCCGTCACGTGCACGATCTGTCCCGTTCCGCCTTCGAGAACCGCCCCGGCATCCACATCGCCTCCGACGGCGAATTCGCGGGCTGGCGCACCTGGATGCGCGACAGCTACGAATCCCACACCGGCCCGTTCTGGCACCGGATGGAGCAGGACGGCTCGATCCGTTGCGCCTTCCGGGTCGAGAAGAAGCACCTCAACGGCGCCGGCAACGTCCATGGCGGCTGCCTGATGACCTTCGCCGACTATTGCCTGTTCGCCTTTGCCGCCCCGATCCTGCAGGGCCCGGGCGTGACGGTGTCGTTCTCGTCGGAATTCCTCGATGCCGCGCGCGAGGGCGAATTGATCGAAGCCACCGGCGAGGTCACCCGCGCCGGCGCCTCGCTGATCTTCCTGCGCGGCATGCTGCATTCCGGCCCCAAGCCGCTGTTCTCGTTTTCCGGGACGATCAAGCGCGTGAAGCGCCGGACGCCGGAGACCGCGAGCTCGCCGTAGCGCGGGTCAAGAGCGATCATGTTCAACTCTCACCGTCATTCCGGGGCATTCGCGCGCAAAATGGCAAAGCCATTTTGAAGCAGCGCGAATGAGCCCGGAATCCATACCCCCAATCGGTGGCCGGGACGAAGATCGTCGCCGCGCGCAGCTCGCGACACATACCCGTTCGTGAGTATGGATTCCGGGCTCGCGCTACGCGCGCCCCGGAATGACGTGTGGAGAGAGCGAGGGTCGCCGCCTCTCCAACCTACCCAGCGATCTGCTTCTCGGCGACGGCGATCCACTCGGCCTGCGCTTTCCGGACGTGGCGCGGCGAGCGCTTCATCTGGATCAGGAGCTCGGTGAACACGACCTTGGCCTCGTCGACGCGGCCGACCGATTTGAGCAGCGATCCGTAGCGCGCCTTGGCCTCGCTGCTGGGCGCGTAGTCCAGGAGCGCCTGGTATTCCTCGAGCGCCTCATCGGTCCGGCCCGCATCCTGGAGCGCCCGCGCATAGAGCAGGTGCGCTTCGGTGGAGTTGTAGTCCGGCCACGTCTTCTGCAACTCGTCGAGCGTGGCTAGCGCGTCCGCAGGGCGCCGCCGCGCGAACTGCGCCTTGGCCTTGCCGAGCGCGAAGACCGGCTCATGGCCCATCGGCAGGCTGAGGATGTGGTCGTAGTGCCGCTCGGCCTCGTCATAGCGACCGATGGCGACGCATTCCTCGGCGAGCGCGGCGCGGTTGGCGATCGTGTCGGTGATCGCAACGCGGTCCGACAACTCGCGATAGTACTTCTCGGGATCGAGCTTGTTGGCGACGCGCTTGCGCGCCTTCTGGACGTCGTGGCTGCCCAACCATTCCGGCACCAGCTCGACCACGATGTAGGCCAGCGCGCCGATCATGGGCACCATCAGGATAATGAAGGCCCAGGGCTGCAGACGTCCTGTCCGCGACGCATGATAGATCAGCGAAATGTCGAGCAGCAGAACGACAAGCGCGATAGGCACGGCAAATCCCCCAGTCCCACAGCCGCAACGGTACACGCTTCGTTGATAGCGCGCTCCGATGGGCCCGACAATCCTGCGCTGTTGCAGCAGGACCGCCCATGGGCGTTTGACGCAATCACGTCACGGCGGGTTCAAGCGAGGGCACCGTCACGTTCGGCCTGCGCACTGCTGATCCTGGGCGCACACAAGCAAAGGGCGGAAGCGTGCCACGCTCCCGCCCTCGCTTCGCCAAATCGGTGGCGGCGGCCCTACTGCTGCTGGTCGATGACCTGCACCACCTTCTGGTCGCGCGGATCGATTAGAACCACCTGCTCGCCGATCGCGAGATACTGGTAGTTGGCAAGCTCCGGGTTGGCGCGCGCCAGCTCTTCGGGCACGCGGCGCAGGCTCAGGCAGCTCGAGCCGGACGAGGTTGACGAGGACGAGGTCGTCGAGCCCACGGTGCCCGTCTCCGTCGCGGCGCGGCGCAGGATCTGGCGCTGATCGTCCGACAGCACGATCCGGGTCGAGCTCACGCCGTAACCGCCGCGGTCGTAACCGCGATCGGCACGCATGCCGTTCTGCGGGATGACGTCGACGATCTCGCGGCTGCGCGGATCGACGATGGCGATCTCGTCATGCACGATCGTGTACTCGTAGCCGCGATATTCCGGCACGATGGTCACGATATCCGACGGCAGCGGACGCGGCCGCACCCGCTCCGGCAGGCGCTCGCCGATGCTGACATTGATGTTGATGTCGGTGCGCGCGCGGTCGAAGTCGCGATCACGCTTGAGCTGATCGACCACGCGGGTCTTCTGTTGCTCGTTGACCTGGACCTGCGCATTGGTGCGGGTGCCGTTCGGCTGGGTCTGGGTGTTGGCCTGACCGGTCTGCTGACTGGTGCCGGCCGGCGTGGTCTGCGGGTTCTGCTGCGCGGTCGAGTTCTTGCTGTCCGTAGCGGTCGGCTGATTGGCCTGCTTGCTGCGATCATTGTCCTGCTTGTCGCCCGTCTTGTCCGCCGACTTGTCGGAGGTGCCGGATTTGCGCTCGTCCTGGCTCTGGCGGGTCTTGTCCTTGTCGGGGCCGTTGCGATCGGCCTCGCGGTCGGACTTTCGATCCGTCGCGCCCGACTTGGACTCGGCGGCACGGTCCTGCTGTTGCTTGGACTCGGCCTTGCTCGACTCGGCCTTGGACGCCTCGGTCTTGGACTTGCTGTCCGACTGCTTGTCGGCTTGCTTGCTGTCGGTGGCCGACTTCGTCTCAGCGCTTTCCTTGGCATCGCGGCCGCGCTCGGCGGCTGCACCGCCCTTGCTCTCGGCGCTCTGCTTGGCGTCATGCGCCGGCCGCTCAGCCGCGCGTTCCTGCGCCTGTTCGCGCCCACCGGCTGCGGGCTCGCCGCGACGCGGCTCCTGCGCGCTCTGCTTTGCCTCGGACGCGCCGCGCTCAGCAGCCGCCGCACCGCCCTTCACTTCGCCCTTGGCTTCGCCCGCGGGCCGCGTCGCCTCCCGCGCCGTCGGCGCAGTCGCCCCGCCCTCACGCTTCATCTCGCCCTGCGCCGATGCAGCACCTGATGCCGTGCCGATTGCCAGGATGATCGCGGCCGTTCCCAGCCAGTGTTTCGTCGTCATGTGAGAACCTCCTTGGTTCCCTGCCCCAGTCGCGGGCGGACAACGCAAACAGCCGCCCGGCGTTGCCGGACGGCTGCAGAAAAAACAGCGGAACGAATTCGATGAACGGATCAGGCCGCGCGGTCGAGATGGGCGACGAGGCCGGCGAACAGGCCGCGGCCGTCGGTGCAGCCCATGATGTCCTCGACGTGATTCTCGGGATGCGGCATCATGCCGAGAACATTCCCCTTCTCGTTGACGATCCCGGCGATGGAATGCGCCGCGCCGTTGATGTTGCTGAGATCGCCGACCTCGCCCTCGGCCGAGCAGTAGCGATAGAGCACGCGCCCATCGCCATTGAGCCGCTTCAACGTTTCCTCGTCGGCCGCGTAGTTGCCCTCGCCATGGGCGACCGGCACGCGGATGACCTGGCCGGCATTGTAGCCGCGGGTGAACGGCGAATCCGAGCGCTCGACGCGCAGATGCACGTCCTTGCAGATGAACTTCAGCCGGTCGTTGCGCATCAGCACACCCGGCAGCAGGCCGGATTCGCACAGGATCTGGAAGCCGTTGCAGACGCCGAGCACCAGGCCGCCCTTGGCGGCGTGATCGCGCACCGCGTCCATGACAGGCGCCCGCGCCGCGATGGCGCCACAGCGCAGGTAGTCGCCATAGGAGAAGCCGCCGGGGACGACGACAAGATCGGTCCCCTTCGGCAGCGACGTCTCGGCGTGCCAGACCATCGCCGGCTCATGGCCGGAGATCATGCGCAGCGCCCGCGCCATGTCGCGTTCGCGGTTGATGCCGGGGAAGACGAGGATGGCGGATTTCATAGCGAAGGAGCTTCACTGAGTTCGAGGCGTCGCTCCATACGGTCAAACCTTTCGTCGAGGCGACCGAGTACCGCATATGCGTTTTGGAGATCCTGCATCATCGACAATTGGTAAGACCGGAGAGCAGTCAGATCGGCTCGCATCTCGTCGAACCGATGATCCGCGCGATCAAGCCGCTGTTGGATTTGCTTGAGAATCCCGAAGATCAGCTCGTTCGTCACCTCAGCCATGGCCAAGCCCCGTCAGCCCTTCATCTCGATGGCATAATTCTCGATCACCGTGTTGGCGAGCAGCTTGTCGGCGGCGGCCTTCAGGGCCGCCTCCGCCTTGGCCTTGTCGGCGCCGGCGAGCTCGATGTCGAACACCTTGCCCTGGCGCACGCTGGCGACGCCGTCGACGCCGAGCGATTTGAGGGCGCCCTCGATCGCCTTGCCCTGGGGATCGAGGATGCCGGTTTTCAGTGTCACCGTGACACGCGCTTTCACGTCTTGATTCCCTTTAGCTCTTGACCAGGACCGGGCCGGAGCCCGCCGGACGCTCGTTCTCGATGAGGATGCCGAGCCGCTTGGCGACCTCGGTATAGGCCTCCAGAAGGCCGCCAAGATCACGACGGAAGCGGTCCTTGTCGAGCTTCTCGTTCGACTTGATGTCCCACAACCGGCACGAATCGGGGGAAATCTCGTCGGCGACGATGATCCGCATCATCTCGTTCTCGAACAGCCGGCCGCATTCCATCTTGAAGTCGACGAGGCGGATGCCGATGCCGAGGAAGAGACCGGTCAGGAAATCGTTGACGCGGATGGCGAGCGCCATGATGTCGTCGATCTCCTGGGGCGTCGCCCAGCCGAACGCAGTGATGTGCTCTTCCGACACCATGGGGTCGTTGAGCTGGTCGTTCTTGTAATAGAATTCGATGATCGAACGCGGCAGCTGGGTGCCCTCCTCGATGCCGAGGCGCTGCGACAGCGAGCCAGCCGCCACGTTGCGCACCACGACCTCGAGCGGAACGATCTCGACCTCGCGAATCAACTGCTCGCGCATGTTGAGACGGCGGATGAAGTGGGTCGGCACCCCGATGTCGTTGAGGTGCTGAAACAGGTACTCCGAGATCCGGTTGTTGAGGACGCCCTTGCCTTCGATCACCTGGTGTTTCTTGGCATTGAAGGCGGTGGCGTCGTCCTTGAAGTGCTGGATCAGGGTGCCCGGCTCGGGACCTTCGTAAAGGACCTTGGCCTTGCCTTCATAAATGCGACGCCGACGGCTCATTGGGATGTACCGTGTTTTGTTGAAATCCATGAAATTGGTGGGCTCCGGATGATTTTGGACAGGACCACGACGGAGCTGCCGCGAGGCCCGGATCGGACGGAAACAGAACAAGAACCGGGCCAAATTGAACCTATCCCATTGGGGTCCCGAGCACAATCGATCCGGACTCCCGGACCTCAGTTTTACCGGCCTTCCTGCGGCCTCGTGCCCGTTGTATTGGCGTTGTGTTCCAATTATTTAGGCATGCGGCCACCGCCCCGCAACCGCCTGCGCGGTTAACCCTTTTCGGCAACACTGGAAGTTCCGGCTATGACCACGTTCGACAAGCGCGAGGACGCGTTCGAGAAGCAGTTCGCTCATGACGAGGAATTGAAATTCAAGGCGGAAGCCCGCCGCAACAAGCTCCTCGGCCTGTGGGCCGCCGAAAAGCTCGGCAAGTCCGGCGCTGACGCCGACGCCTATGCCAAGGACGTCATTGCGGCCGACTTCGAGGAAGCCGGCGACGCTGATGTCGTGCGCAAGGTGCTGGGCGATCTCTCGGCCAAGGGCGTCACCGAGGCCGAGATCCGGGCCAAGATGAGCGAGCTGCTGGCCACCGCGGTCGCGCAGATCAAGGCCGGGCAGTAACGCGCGAATAGCGAGTGGGCGAATAGCGAGTAGGGAATCCTTTCCTATTCGCTACTCGCTACTCCCTGCTCACCTATTCTTCTTTAAATCCATACTCCGGCACGTTGCCGCTCGCGCCGTAATACTTGTACGGCAGGAACTTGCCCGACATCGTGATCTTGACGCGGTCGCCCTTGGCGTTCGGCAGGCGCTCCATCACCATGTCGAAGTCGATCGCCGACATGATGCCGTCGCCGAACTCCTCCTGGATCAGCTCCTTCCAGGCCGGGCCGTTGATCATCACCAGCTCGTAGAAGCGGTAGATCAGCGGATCGGTCGGCGGCATCTGCACGCCCTCGCCGCGCATCGGCGTCTCGTTCAGCATTGAGATTTCTGATTTCGAGAGGCCAAACAGCTCGCCGGCATTGGCGGCCTGCGGCTTGGTCAGCTTCATCTGGCCGAGAATGGCGCCGACGATCAGCACCTCGGAATAGCCGCCGATCTTCTCGCAGATGTATTTCCAGCTCCAGCCCTTCTCGCGCTTGATGTCGAGCAGCTTCTCGGTGAGGTCGGATCGCTTCATGCTTGGTCTCCCTTGATGGGCCTTCGTTGAGGGTTTCTTCTGAGCGTCAGCGCGCCGCCGCCTGCGGCGCGTCGCTGTCGGCCGGCTTGGACGCGACGATCGTTGGCTCGGTGCGGCCGATCTTCACCACCGGCACCTTGCGCGGATCGTGATCCGGCATCTCCGCGGTGAAGGTCTTGCTGCGGCTGACCAGGAAATCGATGATGTGGTTGCGCAGCGAATAGTACAGCGGATGGCGGTGCAGATCGCCGCGCAGCCGGTCCTTGGGCAGTGGGTTCTCGACGATCTCGGCCAGCACCGCACCGGGGCCATTGGTCATCAGCACGATCTTGTCGGCGAGGTAGATCGCCTCGTCGACGTCGTGGGTGATCATGAACACGGTCTGCCCGGTCTCGACGCAGATGCGCCGGACCTCGTCCTGCAAGGTGCCGCGCGTCAGCGCGTCCAGCGCCGAGAACGGCTCGTCCATCAGCATGATCTTCGGCGTGATCGACAGCGCGCGGGCAATGCCGACGCGCTGCTTCATGCCGCCGGAAAGCTCCGAGGGACGCTTGTGCTCGGAGCCGGCGAGGCCGACCAGCTCGATATATTTCAGCGCATGCGCCTTGACCTTGGCGCGATCCCATTTGCGCCACTTGGACGAGACCGCATAGGCGACATTGCCCAGCACTGTCCGCCATGGCAGCAGCGCATGGCTCTGGAAGATCACGGCGCGGTCGAGGCTCGGCCCTTCGATGGCCTGGCCGTCGACGACGACCACGCCCTCGCTCGGCGCGTCCAGCCCGGCCAGGATGTTGAGCACCGTGGTCTTGCCGCAACCGGAATGCCCGATCACGCAGACGAACTCGCCCCTGGTCATGCCGAGCCAGAGGTTCTCGAAGATCGTCGTGCTCCGCGCGCCGTCATAACGCTTGGCAATGCCCTCGATGGAGATGAATTTGTCGCTCATGACGCGGTCTCTCCGTTCCCTCCCCCCTTGTGGGGGAGGGTCAGGGAGGGGGGGCCTCCACAAAGACTCTCGCTTGTGGCACCCCCACCCCTAACCCCTCCCCGCAAGGGGGAGGGGAACAGAGTCGCGCCCGTTGCAGCAGCTTGCCCGATCATGCGCCCTACTCCGGAAACGTCACGAGCCGCGAGACGCGGGCGAGGAGCTGGTCCAGCACCATGCCGACCACGCCGATCATCAGGATGGCGATGATCACATTGGTGATCGACAGGTTATTCCACTCGTTCCAGACGAAGTAGCCGATGCCGGTGCCGCCGACGAGCATCTCGGCCGCCACGATCACGAGCCAGGCGATGCCGATCGAGATCCGCATGCCCGTCAGGATCGTCGGCGCCGCCGCCGGCAGGATCACCGTGAAGGCGCGCCGGAAATTCCCGACCTCCAAGGTGCGCGCGACGTTGATCCACTCCTTGCGCACGCTCGCGACGCCGAACGCGGTGTTGATCAGCATCGGCCACACCGAGCAGATGAAGATCACGAAGATCGCCGACAGGCTGGAATCCTTGATGGTGTAGAGCGCCAGCGGCATCCAGGCGAGCGGCGAGATCGGCTTGAGGATCTGGATGAACGGATCCAGCGCCTTGCTCATCAACGGCGACATGCCGATCAAAAAGCCGAGCGGAATCGCGATGGCGACCGCGATCAGATAGCCCAGCATGACACGCCCGATCGAGTAGGCGAGCTGGATGCCGAGCCCCTTGTCGTTGGGGCCGTTGTCGTAGAACGGCCGCTTCAAATGCTCCCACAGCTTGGCGCCGACATCGAGCGGCCCGGGCATGGCGGACTTGCCTTGGGTGGCGGTCATGCCCATCAGCTTGGCGTATTCCGGGCTCATGTTGGCGGCCGTGCCGGTGCTGCGCGTGGCAAGATGCCAGGCGCCGAGGAACACGGCGAGAAGGACGATCGAGACGACGGCGGCGCGCAGCCGGAGTGAGGTGGTCATCAGCAGCCCCACCTGCCGCCTTCATCCCGGCGAACGCCGGGATCCATAACCACCGAATCCGATGGATGGATAAGATATTCTCCACCAGCCCTGCCCCACGACAGGTCACGGCGTATGGGTCCCGGCGTTCGCCGGGACGACACCATTGGCGAGGCCGACAGCGCTGCTCCCATCACGACGCCTTCTTGATCTTGAAGCTCGCCACGTAATCGTCCGGCTTGGTCGGGTCAAAGCTCTTGCCCATCACCGAGAACGACTTGTAGGAATCCTTCGGCGGCGAGAGCCCCATCTCCGTCATGACCTTGCGAGTATCTGTGGCGAGATAGATCTGCTCGGCGACAGCCTTGTAGTCGACGTCTCCCTTGATCTGGCCCCAGCGCTTCATCTGGGTCAGCATCCACACCGCGAAGGACTGCCACGGGAACGGATCGAAATCGACGCGCTTCGGGTCGGTCTTCACGCCACCGAGACCGTCGGCATAGGTGCCGGTCAGCACCTGCTCCAGCACGGTCACCGGCGCGTTGATGTAGTTGGCCGGCGCGATCGCCTCCGCGATCTGCTTGCGGTTCTCGGCCTTTGACGCATAGGCGGTCGCGTCGACGATGGCGCGGGTCAGCGCGGCAAAGCTGTTCGGCGCCGTCGTGATGAACTCGCGGCTGGCGGCGAAACTGCAGCAGGGATGGCCGTCCCAGATCTCCTTCGACAGGATGTGCAGGAAGCCGACGCCGTCATAGATCGCGCGCTGGCAGATGTTGTCGGGGGCGAGGAAGCCGTCGATGTTGTCGGCCCGGAGATTGGCGACCATTTCCGGCGGCGGCACCGAGCGCAGCTGCACGTCGGTATCGGGATCGATGCCGTGCTCGGCGAGGTAGTAGCGCAGCAGGTAATTATGCATCGAATAGTCGAACGGAATGGCGAATTTCAGCCCCTTCCAGTCCTTCGGGTCGCGCTTGTCCTTGTGCTTCATCGACAGCACGATGCCCTGCCCGTTGATGTTCTCGATCGCGGGCACGGTGAACGGGATCGGTTGCGCGCCGAGCCCTAGCGAGATCGCGATCGGCATCGGCGCCAGCATGTGCGCGGCGTCGTATTCCTTGTTGATGGTCTTGTCGCGGATCACGGCCCAGCCGGCGGTCTTGACCACCTCGACGTTCAGGCCAGCCTTGGCATAGAAGCCGAGCGGCGCGGCCATGATGATCGGCGTCGCGCAGGTGATCGGGATGAAGCCGACCTTGAGATCCTTCTTCTCGGGCGTGCCGGCCTGCGCGAACGCTTCGGTCGCGGTCTTCAGTGGGAAGAACTGAGAAACAGCCGCGAGCGCCGTGGCGGCGCCGACCGTCTTCAGGAACGCGCGGCGCGTGGCAACCTCGGGGAACACGGCGCGCAGCACGGCCGAAGCGACCACGTTCTCGTACTGCTTCTCAGTGGAGTCCACCACCGGCTCACAGCGCAGCGCCATGGCGTGCTCGTGTTCGGCCGGGCTGCGATGCTGGCCGCAGATACAACCGGCATTCACGCGAGACTCGGCATCGAACGGATCATCGAAAATCGACATGTGCTGCGCCCCTTTGTCACACCTGTAGTCAGACTCGCGCTATCAGCGCCTTCAAACTGCTCATCCGGCCGCGTTTTTCAGCGGCCGGACGTGCATCTCATGCAGCTTCTATGCCGCTTTGCTGGTCAGCGCCGGCATCGGGAGACCTTCCTCGATCGGCAGCGAGGGATCGCGCGACCACTCGTTCCACGAGCCGAAATACATCCGCACATCCTTCACGCCGGCGTTCTTCAACGCGAGGAAGGTGTTCGATGCGCGCGCGCCCTTAAAGCAGTAGAGATAGACCGGCGTATCAACCGTGATGCCGACGGTGGCGCATTCGGCGAGGATCTCGTCCTTCGACTTGAAGCGCGGGCCTTCGCCGGTCGGCTTCATCATGCGGTACCATTCGAGCCAGACGGCGCCGGGGATGCGGCCCTTGCGCGGACAGAAGTCCTTGCCGTAGGGCGAGGAGGAATCGCCGATCCACTCGTCGACGTCGCGGACGTCGAGGATCGCGATCGCCGGATTGCCGACGGCAGCGAGCATGGCTTTCGCATCGATCAGGATGCTGCCCGCCTCCGGCACGATCTTGAACGAAGCCTTGGCCGGCGACGGCACATCGGTGGTGACCGGCAGGCCTGCCGCGGCCCAGGCGTCGTAGCCGCCATGCAGCACCTTGACCTTGGGATAGCCGAGCATGGTGAGCAGGAAGTAGCCGCGGCACGACTGGCCGAAGCCGGAGTTCATCGACTGCTCATAGACTACGGCGGTTTCCGCGCCCGACAGGCCGGCGGCGCCGAACGCGTCGGCGAACTTGGTCTTCAGCTCCTCGATACCCTCCGGGGTCGACGTCGCGAGATAGGTGAAGATCTCATGGACGTTGACGGCGCCGGGAAGATGGCCCGCAGCGTAGGCATCGGGATTACGGGTGTCGATGACGACACACGGCTCTGTCTTGATGAAGTCAGCGAGTTCGCCGGCAGTAATCAGTACGTCCGTCATGGCAGGCCTCTCCTGGTCTAAACTTCGTTGTTTGCCGTTCTCGCCGGCGTCAGCCGTCGGCGAGCATCTTGCGGAGCTGCTTGGTCGCGGGGGTGACGATCGCGACGAAATAGGCCTCGCGCAGGCGACGTTCGGCGCGATTGCCCTTGATGTAGCCGCGCGCCCCGCAATGGAGCATCGCGGCATGAGCGGCGGCGACGCTGGCCTCGCCCGCCCGCAGGCGGAGCGCGACCACCTTGCGCCAGTAGGTCTCGTCGGTGTTGTAGGGATCGCTGGCGAGCGCAGCGGTCTCCCTGGCGAGCTCGTCGGCGAGTGCGCTGAAATCGACCGGCTGTTGCGGCAGATAACGATTGACGTGGCCGAGCGGCGCCTCGACCTCCTGCATGATCTTGATGCAGTCCTTGATCAGGCCGAGCGCCATGCCGGCCTGCAGCAGGATAAAGCCGGCACGGATCTTCTTGACGAAGGGCCCCGCTGGATCGGCGAGGATCAGCTCATCCGGCACGAAGAGGTCACGGAACTGAATGCCGTAGGTGCCGGTGCCGTCCATGGCGAGGAACGGCTGACACGGCTGCAAGGTCACTGCCGGGTCAGAACAATCGGCCACGAACATCACGATCTCGCCGGGCGCATCCTCGCGCTCGAAGATGGTGCCGAACATGTGGTCCGGCCCGAGGTTGGAGACCCAGGGCAGCGCGCCGCGCACGACATAGCCGCCCTCGACCTTCCGCCCCTTCAGCTTGAGCTTCTCGATGCCGAAGAAGCTCTTCATCGGATTCGAGAGCCCGGTGCCGCCGAGCAGCTTGCCGCTGGCGGCATCGTCGAGCAGACGATCCTTCAGCGCCGCATTGCTCGAATTGGCGATGTACCAGACCAGCGTGTTCTGGCACCACGCCATGAAGGCGGAGGCGCCGCAGACCTCGCCGATCGCCGCGATGGAGCCGATGGCGCAGTTGAGATCGGCTGCGCCATCTTCCGGCACATGGCTGCTCCAAGCGCCAACCTCGCCGAAGCGGCGGAGCACGTCAGCCGGATACACCGTGCCGGCGTCGATGCCAGAGGCCAGCGGCGCGAGCTCGTTGCGCGCGATCGCCGCGACCTGCTCCACGGTCGACGGCACGGGCATCACGCCCGCCCCATCGACCGCCAGATGCTGTCCGAGTGAACCCATGATGACGCCCTCCGCTGCGCGTGGTCAGCTCAGATCCCGACTTCGAGATTGACCGGGCGCGTGAAGGTGTTGGCGACCGGCGACCACTTCTTGACGTGATCGATCAGCGCCTGGACATCGTCCTTGGAGATGCCCTCGCACTCCATGTCGACCTTGACGCGCACATCGGTGAAGCCGACGGGCTTCTCGGACACGTCGCCCGTGCCCCAGACCGCGGTGATGTTGAGATCGCCCTCGAGCTCCAGCTCGAGCTTGTTGACGATCCAGCCGCGATGCACGGCATTGGCGTGCAGGCCGACCGCGAGGCACGAGCCGAGCGCGGCAAGCGAAGCTTCCGACGGATTCGGCGCGGTGTCGTCGCCCAGCAGCCCCGGCGGCTCGTCGACGATGTAGGGCGCGAGGTTGCGGATGTAGTTGGCGTGGCGAAACTTGCCCTCCGCGACGGTCTTGCACTTCAGGGTCTTGATGACCTTGGGGTTGGCCTTGCCGTTGGCGATGAGCTGTTCGAGCCCGCCCTTGTCGATGGGGGCAAGGCAGCCCGTCAGCGCCGTCTTCTGAACCACAGCGGTCATCTCTTTTCTCTCCCTGGGATCGAGGATACCGAACGGTCTGTTTCCTGCACGAAGCGTGCCAGGGAGCCTGGATTTCAAAAGGCAGAATGATCCTCGCGGCTTAGATGATGATGGCAAGATCGGGCCCGCCCGAGCCTGCCCAAGCGCCATGCAGAGTGCTGCCATCAGCGATGAAATTGAGCGCAGCGCTGCCTCATCCGCATCAGCGGCCTTGCTGACTCACGCGCACAGCGCATAAGCTTGCGCGCATGGGCAAGAAAGAGATCAAGCCGGCCGCGGGCAAACACTCAGCCAAGAAGAAGGCGGTCGCGCGACCGATCGCCGCTGGTGATGACGAGTCGGCGCGCGGCCGCCTGCTCGGCGCGGCGACGCATCTGTTCTGCAAGAACGGCATCAACGCCACCGGCATCGATGCCATCATCGGCGAGGCCGGCACGGCGAAGACCACGTTGTACAAACTGTTCGGATCGAAGACCGCGCTCGTCACCGCCGTGCTCGAGAGCGAAGGCAAGCAGTGGCGGGAATGGTTCATCGGCGCGATGGAGAGCGGCGGCGGTGACGCCGAGACCAAGCTCGCGCGCATCTTCCCGGCGCTGAAGAGCTGGTTCAGCGAGGAGCGGTTCTACGGCTGCCCCTTCATCAACGCGGTCGGCGAGCACGACAAGGACCAGAAGCAGTTTCGCACCATCGCGCTGCGCCACAAGAAGGTGGTGCTGGCGCATATCGAAAAGCTGGCTCGCGAAATGGGCGCGGCGGAGCCGGAGAGTTTTGCGCATCAGCTGGCGCTGCTGATCGACGGCGCGATCGTCGCCGCCATGGTGTCGCGCAATCCTGATGTCGCCGATACGGCGGGCATCGCGGCGAGCGCGCTGTTCGAGCCGGCGAAGCACAAGACGGCCAGGCGCGCTGGAAAAGCGGATCCGCAGCTTGCGGCGGTGTGAGCCAATCTCAACGTAGCCGCTACGTCACGCTTTTATCTCGGCTACGAGCTGTTCGTTTGAGGAGAGCTATTTCGGCGCGTCATTGCGAGCGCAGCGAAGCAATCCAGAGTCCCGCTCACCACCCTGGATTGCTTCGCTGCGCTCGCAATGACGAGGCGAGATCGTGCCTTGCTTACGCGGATCGTGGGGCCGCGCGGGTCCGGCCGTTTAGGGAAGCCCCGAGGCGAGACCTAGCGGAAGTAATCCGCCACGCGCTGCAAATCGGCCTGATCTGCCCCTGCCCCGTTGAGGCTCGCATCGATGATGCGGCGGCAGGCGGCGACGGTGGCTTCGTCGCCGAGCTCATTGGCGGCTTCGAGTACGTGCCAGGCGGCATCGACCGCGGCGCGGTCCACGGCGTCGCGGCCACCGTGCCCTCGCCCGCTGTGGAGATGAAGTCCCATGCCATTCATCCGCGGTCACCTCTCTCGCTTGGACCTCAATGCGCCACGGCCCGTGGCGCATGCTTGACGCCGGATTTTCCGGCATTCTTTCGCGTCTGGTAGAATTCGAGCACGCTGCGCGACGTCTGGGTATGAAGCCGGATGTAGTCGCGCTCCAGGTCGTCCAGTTCGCCGGCCGTCATCTTGTGCTCGCGGGCGCCGAGGAAAGCGAGCGCCATCATCGTGTCCCACGAAAAGCCGAGCGCCTTGGCCAGCATCAGCAGCATCTCACGGTTGCGGTCGAACAGCGCGCGGTCGACGACGTCGACAGGCAGGCCCGACAGCAGCGACAGGCCGATCGTGACCTCGTCGACCTTGTGCGCGGTCGCATAGCCGGCGATGGTGCTCTCCTGCAGATTGCCGAGCCGATGCTGGATCGTCACGGTGCGCTTGGCGACGAAGTAGTTGCGCGATCCCGGCCCGAACTTCGATTGCAGATCGCCGGCGATGTTGGCGACCGAGCTCTCGATCTCGCCCATCAGCTCCGGGCGCTCGCTGGCCAGCCGCTTGCCGACATCGTCCGACGCCTTGGCGATCAGTTGCTGGAACAGATGCCGCGGGATGTCGAGGCGGCGGCCGAGATGCTCGGCCAGGATGGAATCGTTCTCGGCGCGCTTGACCATGTGCAGGAAGCCCGAGCCTGAGAACTGGGCGCCGTGGTTGCGCGCCACTGCGGTGGCGACCTCGCGGTCGCCGCGCCGCGCCAGCACGTCCGTCACCTCGGGGCTCAGCGACTTGCGCTCGGCGATGGCGAGCAGATGCGCCTGGCTCTTGGTGCTGGCATTCTCGACCAGCGCGGCGTCGTCGAGCCGTTCGGACTCGCGCAGCACCGGGCCGGCGACCCAGATCTCGTCGTCGAAGGCGAGCTTGCGGATCACGCTGGCGGGCGAATACTCGATCCTGGCGAGACGATCGGCGAGCTTGGCGCGCGCCTCGACCTCGATCTCGTCCGCGAGCCGGCCGATCACCTCGCCGAAGGTCGAGATCTCCTCCTCGCAATAGCGGCCGGCGAGCAACAGATCAGTCGCATGCCACAGCGCCCGTTCGCGGCTGTCGGCCGTGCCACGCGCAATCGCGTCTTCGAGGTCGCGCAATACCGATTTAGTCTCGTTCATGATGATGAGCCGTCACGCCGCAATGAGGAAAGGTATGCTGCCAACTATACCGTCAAAGCACGAGCGTTCCGTAAGCGATGCCCGGCAGATTTGACCGGGCATTTTTGCTCAAATGCGCCAGGGCGCATTAAGCATGACGGCTCGGCCGCAGGCTCAGCGCTCACGCATGGCGTCGTGGACATGCTCGCGCAAGGGCGCCAGCAGGAAATCGATGATGCGCCGCTTGCCGGTCAGGATCTCCGCTTTGACCGACATGCCCGGCACCAGCGCCGCCGCGCGGCCATCGACGTCGAGGGTCGCGCGGTCGAGCGCGATGTGGACCATGTAGCGCAGCCGCTCGCTGGCCTCGACGCGGTCGGTCTGGTCGGCCTGCCGCTCGGCGCCCTGCACGCCGCTGGAATTGACCGGAGCGGCCTCGGCATCGCGATCGACCGAGGTCACCCTGCCGCCGAGCAGGCCATAGCGCGTGAACGGGAAGGCATCGACCTTCAGCTCGACGCGCTGGCCGGCCTCGACGAAGCCGACGTCGCGGTTCTCGACCACGGCCTCGACCTCGATCCGGTCGTCGTCGGGCACGACCGACAGCAGCTGCTGCGCCGGGGTCACCACGGCTCCGGCCGCTGCGACGTGCATCTGCTGCACGGTGCCGTCGATCGGCGCGCGCAGGGTCTGCAACTCGGCGCGGCGGGTGGCCTTGGTCAGCGCTTCGCCGGCGGCGCGGGCGCGCTCGCGCGCGGTCGCGAGATCGCGCATCGCCTTGTCGCGCATGTCGGCCTCGGTGGCGGCGATCTTCTGATCGAGCCCGGCGATGGTCGCATCGAGCGCAATGATCTTGGCCTTGTTGATCTCGAGCTCCGCGCGGGTCTCCACCAGGAGCTGCTGGCTCTCCAGCCGCGCGATGATCGAGGCATTGCCGATCTCGCTGGCCTTGATGCGGATGTCCGCGCGCTGCGTCACCATCGGCAGCGTCTGCTCATATTTGGCGACGGTCTGCTGCAGCGCCTCGCGCTCGGCAACATGCTGGGCGCGCTCCTGCGCCAGCGCCGCCAGCTGGCTGGCGCGCATCGCCAGCTGCGCCGTCAGTTGCGCCTGGGCGCGGGCGCGGTCGAGCGGCTCGGCGCCCACCACCAGCTCGAACGGTCCACTCTTCACGCCATCGAGAAACGCGGCCAGCCGGACCTCGTCGAGCAGGCTCGCGATCAAATCGCTGCGGGCGCGGTCGGCCTCCGCCGTCACCGCCGTCTTGTCGAGCTCGATCAGCGCATCGCCGGCGCGCACGCGCTGGCCGGGCTGCACCAGCACCGCCTTGACGCTCGCGGTCTCGAACGGCTGCACCACCTGCGTGCGGGTATGCGAGATCACTTTGCCGCTGGCGACGGCGACGATGTCGACCTTGCCGAGCACGGCCCAGCCGAGCGCGGCGAAGGTGACGGTGCACAGCGCCAGCGCGGTAATGCGCCCGAGCGGATTGGGCGGCGTCTCGGTGATTTCGAGGGCCGCGGGCAGAAACTCCTGTTCAGAGGTCTTGCCGCCGAACGAGAAGCCACGCAGGAGGCTTGCAGGTGTGCTCATCGCCCTCTCCTCAGCGGCCCGCGGACTGGATTCGGTGCAGGGTCGCATAGCGGCCGCCGCCGGCCACCAGCTGCTCATGCGTGCCGTCCTCGACGATGACGCCGTTCTCGATGGTCAGGATGCGATCGGCGCTGCGCACCGTCGACAGCCGGTGCGCTATGATCAGCACGGTGCGGCCGCGTACGATGTCGCGCATGTTGGCCTGGATGATGCTCTCCGACTCATAGTCGAGCGCCGAAGTCGCCTCGTCGAAAATGAGGATACGGGGATCGCCCACCAGCGCGCGCGCGATCGCGATGCGCTGGCGCTGGCCGCCGGACAGCGACACACCGCGCTCACCGATCACGGTGTCGTAGCCCTGCGGCATCCGGCAGATGAACTCGTGCGCGCCGGCGAGCTTCGCCGCCTCCACGATCTTCTCCATCGGCAGCGCGGGATCGGCGAGCGCGATGTTGTCGCGGACCGAGCGGTTGAACAGCACGTTCTCCTGCAACACGACGCCGATCTGCCGCCGCAGCCAGGACGGATCGAGCACCGCGGTGTCGATGCCGTCGACCAGCACGCGGCCGGCTTCCGGCTGGTACAGCCGCTGCGCCAGCTTGGCGATCGTGCTCTTGCCGGAGCCGGAGGGACCGACGATGCCGACCACCTGCCCTGCCCCGATCTTGAGAGAGACCTCGCGCAGCACCGGCTGGGTGTTGAGGCCATAGCGGAAGGTGACGCGCTCGAACTCGATCGCGCCGTCCAGCGGCGGCAGGTTCTGCTCGGCGCCGCCGCTCTTCGCCTCCACCGGCGTGTTGAGGATGTCGCCGAGCCGCTCCACCGACAGGCGCACTTGGTGGAAATCCTGCCAGACCTGGACCAGCCGCAACACCGGACCCGACACCTGGTTGGCCAGCATATTGAAAGCGACGAGCTCGCCCACCGTCATCTTGTTGGCGATCACGAGCCCGGCGCCAACAAAGAGCGTCAGCGCGCCGATGCCCTTGTTGAGCAGGCCCGCGGCCTGGCTCGCCCAATTGCCGATCTGCGACGCAGAAAACGACGCACCGACATAGCTCGCAAGCTGCTCCTCCCAGCGCCGCTGCATCAAGGGCTCGACGGCCATCGCCTTGATGGTCTCGACGCCGGTGACGCTCTCGACCAGGAAGGCCTGGTTCTCGGCGCCGCGGCGGAATTTCTCGTCGAGCCGGGTGCGGAACGCCGGCGTCGTCGCCAGCGACAGCAGCGCATAAACCGGCAGCGTGCCGCAGACGATCCACGCCAGGGTCGAGCTGTACAGGAACATCACGCCGATGAAGACGGCGGCGAAGGCGAGATCGAGCACCAGCGTGATCGAGGACGAGGTGATGAACTGCCGGATGGTCTCGAGCTCGCGCACCCGCGCGACGCTGTCGCCGACGCGGCGGCTCTCGAAATAGGCCAGCGGCAGCCGCATCAGGTGCCGGAACAGCCGCGCGCCGAGCTCGACGTCGATGCGGTTGGAGGTGTGCGTGAACAGATAGGTGCGCAGGCCGGACAGCACGGCCTCGAACAGCGCGATCAGCGCGAGGCCCGCGACCATCACCTCCAAGGTCGACAGGCCACGATGCACCAGCACCTTGTCGATCACGACCTGGAAGATCATCGGCGTCGCCAGGCCGAACAGCTGGATCACGAACGACGCCAGCAGCACCTCGATCAGGATGCGGCGGTATTTGCCGATAGCAGCGACGAACCAGCCGAAATTGAACCGGCGCGCGGTGTCGGAGAGCTCCGCGCGCTTGGCGATCAGGATGAGTTGGCCGGACCAGACGGCTTCGAACTCGACAAAGCTCAGCAGGCGCGGTCCGGCATCGGCGAGCCCCTGGATCAACACGCCGGTCTCGGTCACCTTGCCGATCACCGCAAAGCCGCCATCTCTTAGCACGGCCACCGTCGGCAGTGGCGTGGACTTCAACCGCGCAACTTTGGACGTGATCAGCCTGGCCTTGACCGGAAAGCGCGCAGTCGCGCGCAGGAGATCATCGATGGAGAGCGCATCGCTTCGCCCGGCCTCATGCTGAATGCGCCCGGGATCGGCGACGATGCCGAGCAGATGCAGCGACAGCGCCAGCGCCCATGCGCCCTGATCCGTACACGCCTGCATCGACTGATCCCGCCTCTCGGTCCGACGTCCCCGCCGCAAGCCTCCGGGACCTGCGTTCGCGTGGCGTTAAGTCGGATGCTTAACGGGGACTGCACGCATCCGTGGCGCTACGGGCCGGCAAGACCTGGTCATCTCCCCATGCAGATCACGTCTGGCGTCGTTCCTGGGCGCGCGCAGCGCGAGCCCGGAACCCATACCCACAGGGAGCGGCTTTGAGGCACACTCGTGGTGGGCATCTCGCTCCACGACACCGTTCTGTGATTATGGATTCCGGGCTCATTCACGCACAAAATGGCTTTGCCATTTCGCGCGCGAATGCCCCGGAATGACGGAGACTGGGGTTGCCTTCGGCGGATCACGCCGCCATCGGCATCGCCAGCGTGCGCTGCTGCAGGGTCTGGCCTTGCGTGAACGCCACGTTCGACGAGCCACCGTCCGTGAGCGAGGCGATCGCCTGGACGAAGCCGGATGCGGCCGCAGAGAGGTCGTTGGCGTCGGAGACGAGCTTCAGCCCCGACGACGTCGTGGTGGTGCTCGCCGCGAGCTTCTTGGCGTCGCCGACATTGTCGATGGTGATCGTATCGCCGGCCGCAAGCAACGTCGCGAGGCTGACCTCGAACGTGGTCTGCCAATACTGCCCGGCCGCCGAGCCCCAGGGGTTGCGAACCTGCAGCATGCCGGTGGCGCTGTTGTAGCCGTAGATCGACATGGCATGGTTGGCGACCAGGGTGGTCTTGCCGGTCGAATCCTTGGCGTTGGTGTAGGACGACAGGATCACGTCGTCGCCCGCCGCAAGGCTGGCCGCAATGGTCGCGAGCACGCCGGAGGTCGAATTGCCGGTGGTATAGTTCGTCACGCCGAACGACGAATTATAGACCACCTTGCCCCATGAGCCGCCCATGGCGCGGAAGTCGGTGATCTGGGTCGCGCCGGTGATCGCCTCCAGCGCGATCTGCGGGGCACCGCCATTGCCGATCGTGGTGTAGGAATTGCCGTAATTGATCGAGTTTCCAGTGTAGACGCCGCTGGCCTGCAGCTCGGCATAGGCCTTCTCGGCGAGGCTCGCCCAGATCGCGCTGCCGCCATTGTTGAAGATGGTGCCGCCATTGGCGAGCGCGGTGTTGACGGTGACGTAGCGCGCGGTGCCGTTGACGTAGAAGCGCACGCCATAGGTGCCGTTGCCGTTGCTCGTGAACATCGACGAGATGACCGACTGCTCCTTGTAGGCTACCTCGGCGAGGCCCGCGAGCAGGTAGCAGTCGCCGAGATAGCCCTGGTTGATGTCGTTCATGCTGGCGCCGGCGGCCGAGAACAGCGGCTTGGTCGAGTTCGAATACGAGACCGAGAACTGCGTGCTGCCGAGGATCACCTTCGACGACGGCAAATCAGTCCCGAGGAACCATTTGCCGATCAGTTCGGCGAACTGCAGCTCGGTCGAACCGGTCGCGAGATTGCCGAGCGCAACCGAGCTCGCGGCGCCGCCGGTCCAGGTCGCGTTCCCTGCGTTGCCGTTGACGAATGCCTGCGTGACATAGGTCAGGTAGCTCGACGTCGACACGCCGTTGTTCAGGTTGGCCGCGATCGTCTTGAGGTCGGCGAACTGGCTGGCGCTCAGCTTGGTCTTGGTCGCAGCCAGCGTCGCGTCGACGTCGGTGAAGACCTTGAGCAGTCCGGCATAGGTGACGGTGCCGTTGGTGATCGCGGCCGTCATGTCGGCCTTGATCTGGGCGTTGGTGAGCGTGTTCACCCAGGCCGGCACGGTGCTCTTGGTCGCGGTGGTCGCAGCGACGGCGGTCGTGCTGATCGTCGGCGTCGTGACGCTCTTGGTCGTGCTGGACGCGGTGGTGACGGTCGCGGCGACGCTGCAGAAATTGCCATAGAGCGCGATCCCGGCCGACGGGTCCGCAGCCGGCGCCGGAGGCGGCGCGGCCGCTGTCGCGGGGGCCTGGGTGAACAGCCACGTCTTGGTCAGGTCGGGCGTGAACCAGGTGTCGGTCTCGAACAATCCGGTCGGGTCGCTGGTCTGGTCGGTCTGCGGCTTGCGTAGGCCCTGCGGCAGGATCGGCATTGGTCGAGGCTCTCCGTGAACGATGGGACTTGTCGTGACCGCCTTCGCGATCGTCCCGCCATCGTTCGCATCAGGCCTTGCGGCAAAGCTGCGCGATCCGTTCAAGTTTTAGAAATTTGTCGCGATCAGCTGTATCCCAGCGCCGTTCGCCCGGTAGGAGTTTACGGATCGGCGGCAAATGATACGGAGACCGTATTAGTACCGGGTGCGATGGGCGTGCTCGAGCGCGCGACGCCAGCCATGAGCATTCGCGCGTCGAGGCTGCCCTGCACCATCCAGTTCAAGGTACGACGCTGAGAACGCGCGCTTCCGCGCCCGCAACGGATCGCATGTCGGACCCCGGCGGGCATTCGGCAAGTGCCCGGTCAATCAACCTGATGGCTGCCGCTTCGCGGTTCTGCTGCAGCATCAGCTCGCCGGCAAAGAAGCTTGCCTCACAGCGCCGCAGCCGGCGTGTCGCGCCCCCGCCGCGGTCGGCTGCCGCAAGCACACCATCGACCGTTTCCTCCCCGAGATACAGACGCAAGAGCGGCGCGGGCCAATGGCGCATATCGAGCCGCCTCGCCTGGCTGGCGAGTTCGCTGGCATGGCCAGCGCGCCGGCGCGCCAGATCGAGCCACAGGGCGGTGTCGGCATTGCCGGGATCGATCGCGCTGAGCCGCCTGAATCCGTCTTGCGACTGCTCCAGCAGGCCGGCCTGAAAGCTTGCGATTCCGAGCCCGCGATAGGCGCGCGCACGGTCGCTGTCGCGTCGCAACGCCTGATCCGAGCCGGACAAGGCCAGCGGCTCGTGGCTGCGCAGATCGTGTGTCACGCGATTGAAGGCGGAGAGCGGATCGATCGAGGCAGCGGCGATCACCTGCTTGTAGTCATCGATCGCATGATCCAGATCGCCCTTGTTGAAATAAGCGCCGGCGCGCGCCAGACGAGCCTTGATCAGTTGCGCGGCCGCCGACCTGCTCTGCTCGATCATGATCGTGCAGCCGGCAATGCGCGAATCGACGTTCGCTCGGTTCGTGCACCGCGCTGCAGCTGCGTTCGCTGATAAGTTGAAGATCAGACAGATGACCAGCGCCTGACCTATGAGCAGGCACCATCGTCGCATCGCCATGTGTGTCCCCCTGTTGTTGTTGTGGTACGGGGATGTTACCTGGGCCGACGAGACGAACCACAATCGGTAATTGCATTCACGGATCATCGTTCAGCCGGTGTTAACGGCTTCGCGGAGTCGTCCGTTCGCAGCGAGATGATGATCCGTCATCGTTGTGGGGTCGCAGGCGGACAGGCGATCGATTCTGCCGGGCAAGACCCAAGCGAAAACACGATCAGCTACTTCGCCTCGGCAATCAGCACCTGCAGCCTGACCAGCTCGGCCTCCAGGTCCGCCTCGACGTCCGCCGTCCGCACTTCGGTCACGCGATAGTCGCGGCTCTCCAGCCACGCCTTGCGCTGCGCGCGGTCCGCCACCACGCCTTCGCTCTCGTCGGTGCCCACCAGTTCGATCGCGAGGCGATGGATGAAGGAGACGAAATCCGGGATGTGGCGGCCGACCGGGGTCTGGCGCTTGAACTGGCCGGCGAAGCGGCGGTCGCGGGACAGCGCGTGCCACAGCGCGCGCTCAGCGTCGGTCGGATTGCGGCGGAGCAGCCGCGCCAGCCCGCGCAGCGATCCCCGCGAATCCGGCAGATTGGCGACCGTACCCTGCTCGGCGATCAGCGCGCGCAGCCGCGTCGCCTGCGTGCTGTCGAGCACGCCGCCCTTGGCCGGACCCTTCCGCCCCTCGGCGATCGCCATGATCACGCCGTGGAGCGTATGCATGTCCTGCTTCGTCGGCTCCATCCGGAAGAAGATGTTGCGCAAATTCACCAGCATGGTCTCGCGCTTCTCGGCCGGGCGCAGGAATTCGACCCGGTCGAGCTCGCGCACGAGGTTCTCGAAGAACGCCTCCAGCTGCTCCTGGGTGGCGCGCTCGGAGCGCTCGGGCATCGCAAACGGCAGCGCGCCTGATGTGACCAGCTTGAACCATTCATAGCCCATCAGCAGCACGGCCTGGGCGAGGTTGAGCGAGGCGAAGCCCGGATTGACCGGATAGGTGATGATGCGGTTGGCGCGGGCGACCTCCTCATTGGTCAGCCCGGACCGTTCGCGGCCGAACAGGATGCCGGCCCGGCCGCCGGCGGCGATCTGGCCCTGCATTTCCTTCGCGGCCGCCTCCGGCCCCATCACCGGCTTGGCCTGGTCGTGGGAGCGCGCCGTCGTCGCGAACACCAGGTCGAGGTCGGCGATCGCCTCCGGCAGCGTATCGAACAGCCGGACATGGTCGATGATATGGTCGGCCCCGGCCGCCGCCCGCTGGGCGGCGATGTTCGGCCAGCCGTCGCGCGGGTTGACCAGGCGCAGCTCGGTCAGCGCGAAATTGCCCATCGCGCGCGCGGCCATGCCGATGTTCTCGCCGAGCTGCGGCTCGACCAGGATCACCACCGGTCCTGCGATCTCAATTCCTGCCTTGGTCTTGTCGGTGCCCGACACGATCGGTCCTCAACTTCCATGTCAGATGAGCGCCGCTGCGGCGCCCTGCCCGCTCCGTTGGCCCGGCGGACAAGAATTCTCAAGCAAAATAATCGGCTTAAGCCGGAATTTTGCAGTTTGCTCGAAATGGCAGGCGGCCGGTCCCGCTCCCTTGCCCGCTGCATGAGCGGGCTGCGAAAATCAGCACCGGGAGCCTACCGGGTACGCTTCCGCATGCGGTGCAGCAGTGCTATGACGCGCTTGATTTCACAAGCGCTTTCCATTCCTGGCGCGCTGTTCCCAAGAAGGCCCCATCGATCATGGCAAAAATCAAGGTGACCAATCCGGTCGTCGAGCTCGACGGCGACGAGATGACCCGGATCATCTGGCAGTACATCAAGGACAAGCTGATCAACCCGTTCCTTGACATCGATCTGCAATATTACGACCTGGGGATGGAGAGCCGCGACAAGACCAACGACCAGATCACGATCGATGCCGCCAACGCGATCAAGAAGGTCGGCGTCGGCGTCAAGTGCGCCACCATCACCCCCGACGAAGCCCGGGTGAAGGAATTCGGCCTCAAGGAGATGTGGAAGTCGCCGAACGGCACCATCCGCAACATCCTCGGCGGCGTCGTGTTCCGCGAGCCGATCATCTGCAAGAACGTGCCGCGCCTCGTCCCCGGCTGGACCAAGCCGATCATCATCGGCCGCCACGCCTATGGCGACCAGTACCGCGCCACCGACTTCAAATTCCCCGGCAAGGGCACTTTGTCGATGAAGTTCGTCGGCGAGGACGGCACCGTGATCGAGCGCGAGGTGTTCAAGGCGCCGGGTCCGGGCATCGCGATGGAGATGTACAATCTCGACGACTCGATCGTCGATTTCGCCCGCGCCTCGTTCAACATGGGCCTGGCCAAGAACTATTCGGTCTACCTCTCCACCAAGAACACCATCCTGAAGGTCTATGACGGCCGCTTCAAGGACCTGTTCCAGGAAGTGTTCGACAAGGAGTTCAAGGACAAGTTCGAGGCCAAGAAGATCACCTATGAGCACCGACTGATCGACGACATGGTCGCCGCGGCGCTGAAGTGGTCGGGCGGCTACGTCTGGGCCTGTAAGAACTATGACGGCGACGTGCAGTCCGACACCGTGGCCCAGGGCTACGGCTCGCTCGGCCTGATGACCTCGGTGCTGCTGACCCCGGACGGCAACACGGTGGAGGCCGAGGCCGCCCACGGCACGGTGACCCGCCACTTCCGCGAGCACCAGAAGGGCAAGGAGACCTCGACCAACTCGATCGCCTCGATCTTCGCCTGGACCCGCGGCCTGTCGCACCGCGCCAAGCTCGACAACAATGCCGAGCTGGCCAAGTTCGCGTCCACCCTGGAGAAGGTCTGCGTTGACACCGTCGAGGCCGGCTACATGACCAAGGACCTCGCGCTCCTGGTCGGCGCCGACCAGCGCTGGCTGTCGACGACCGGCTTCCTCGACAAGATCGCCGAGAACCTGACCAAGGCGATGGCGGCGTAAGTTTCGCCACTTTCGCCCTTCAAATTCGTCACCTATCAACGGGCCGCGCCACCAGCGTGGCCCGTTTCGTTTCCGCCGCCACCCTCGAGGACTTGACCATGCGCGTGATCCCGAATTTGTCGCTGCTCCTGTTGGGCGCCGTCTCCATCCCCGTCCAGGCCGCCGAGACCACTATTCCCGATGCTCTGGTGGCCGCCGGCGAGAAGCCGGTGCTGACGCTGCATGCCGAGGGTGCGCAGGTCTACGAGTGCAAGACCGACAAGGACGGCAAGCTCGCCTGGGCGTTCCGCGAGCCGATCGCCACGTTGTTTGATGGCGGCAAGACCGTCGGCCGGCACTACGCCGGGCCGAATTGGGAGCATCAGGACGGCTCGGGCGTGACCGGCCGCGTCGTCGGGACCGCGATCGGCGCCACCGACAACGACATCCCCTGGCTCAAGCTCGCGGCGACCGCGCACAAAGGCTCCGGCCTCCTCGCCGACGTCACCACGGTACAGCGGATCAACACCGCCGGCGGCAAGCTGGAGGGCGCCTGCGACACCGCCGGGCAATTCCGCAGCGTCGCCTACGCCGCCGACTATGTGTTCCTGAAAAAGGAGTGAGGCCCGTCGACGCGCGGCCTGCTCACAGCCCGAGCCGGTCCCGCACCCGTCCCGCGATGACGGCACCGGTCACCGCGACGGGCCACAGGCCGTGCAGCGGGATCGGCTTGATGCCGGTCACGGGCATGTCGATCTCCGCCTTGGCGCCGCCGATGAGGCGACGCGCGAGCTGGGCGCCCATCGCCGTGGACAGCGCCACGCCCCGGCCATTGCAGCCGAGCGAGATCAGGATGCCCTCGGCCGGCTCATGGACATGCGGATAGTGGTCCTTGGTGATGGCCAGCCGGCTGTTCCAGCCATGCGTCCAGGCCACGCCATTGAGCTTCGGCCACAGCCGCTCGGCGTAGCGCATGAGATAGGCGACGTCGCCAGGCGAATTGATCCAGCGCATCGGGCCGCGGCCGCCCATCAAGAGGCGGTTGTTCTGGTCGATGCGGTAGTAGACCGTGATGTGGCCGCTCTCATACAGCACCGAGCGCGTCGGCATGATCGCGCGGACCACATCCTCCGACAGCGGCGCGGTGGCTGCAATCGAGGAGAACACCGGAATCACGGTCTGGCGCAGCTCCGGCCAGAGATCCCCGGTGAAGCCGTTGGTCGCGATCAGCACCTTGTCGGCGTGCACCACGGCCCGCGGCGTCTCGATCCGCCAGCGCGCGCCGTCGCGGCGCAACGACAGCGCCGGCGTGTCGCCATGGACCGCGGCGCCGGTCGAGATCGCCGCCCGCGCCAGCCCGCGCGCGTAGTTCAGCGGATGCAGATCGCCGCCACGCGCGTCGAACATGGCGCAGACATAGCGGTCGCTGCCGGTGACCTCGCGCAGCTTGTCGCGGTCATACAGCTCGACCGGCATACCGCGGCGGATGCACTGCTCGGCGGTACGCTCGATCGCCGTGGCGCTGGCGGGATGATAGGCAGCGCGCAGCGTGCCCTGCTGCCGGGCCTCGCAGGGGATCTGATAGCGGCGGATCAGGTCGTGGGTGAAGTTGGTCGTGCCGTAGGCGAAGTCGATCATGCGGCGGCCGAGCTCGGCGCCGAAATCGGCCTCGATCTGATCAGGGTCATGCTTGAGGCCGGGATTGGTGTGGCCGCCATTGTTGCCGGAGGCGCCCCAGCCGGGCTCCTGCGCCTCGAGCACCACGCAGTCGGTGCCCTGCTCCGCCAGATGCAGCGCGGTCGACAGGCCGGTGAAGCCGCCGCCGATGATCGCAACCGAGACGCTGCGGTCGACGTAGAGCGGCGGGGTCGCCGCGGGCGCAACGGCCGTCACGGCATAGACCGACGGCGGCAGCGGAAGGCGATCGGGACGTGTCATGGCGGTCTCGCTTGCGTCACAGCGGATGCAGCACGCGGCGCAGGAAATCCTGCGTGCGCGGGTGCTGCGGTTGATTGAGCATCACCTTCGCCGGCCCCTGCTCGACGATGACGCCGCCGTCGATGAACAGCACGCGGTCGGCGACCTCGCGGGCAAAGCCGATCTCATGGGTGACGACCACCATGGTCATGCCGTCATCGGCGAGCTTGCGCATCACGCCGAGCACGTCGCCGACCAGCTCGGGATCGAGCGCCGAGGTCGGCTCGTCGAACAGGATCGCCTTGGGCTGCATCGCGAGCGCGCGTGCGATCGCGACGCGCTGCTGCTGGCCGCCGGAGAGCTGAGGCGGATGCATGTCGGCCTTGTCAGCGAGCCCGACCTGGGCGAGCAGCGCCCGGCCGCGCTCCACGGCGGCTGCGCGCGGCTCCTTCTTCACGTAGAGCGGGCCCTCGATGACGTTGTCCAGCGCGGTCCGGTGCGGGAACAGGTTGAAGCGCTGGAACACCATCGAGACCTGGGTGCGGATCGCCACGATCGATCGCGCGTCGCGATCGACCCGCAGCCCCTCGACGCTGATCGTGCCGCGATCGTAGCTTTCGAGCCCGTTGATGCAGCGGAGGATGGTCGACTTGCCGGAGCCGGACGGCCCGATGATGCAGACCACCTCGCCCTTCTCGACCGAGGCCGTGATGCCCTTGAGCACCTCGACCTTGCCGAAGCTTTTGTGGACGTCGACGAGCTCGATCATCGGCGTGACGCCCGCTTCTCGAAGTGCCGGACCAGCAGGATCAGCGGGATGCTCATGGTGAGATACATCAGCGCCACGAGCGTGAACACGCTCGAGTTCTTGAAGGTCGAGGACGCGATCAGCTTGCCCTGCAGCGCCAGCTCGGCGACCGTGATGGTCGAGGCCTGCGAGGAATCCTTCAGCATCATGATCATGACGTTGCCATAGGGCGGCAGCACGATGCGCACCGCCTGCGGCAGCACCACGCGGCGCATCGTCATCCACCAGCCCATGCCGATCGACTGCGCCGCCTCGATCTGCCCCTTGTCGATCGCCTCGATGCCGGCGCGGAAGTTCTCCGCCTGGTAGGCCGAATAGGCGATGCCGAGGCCGAGAATGGCGGCCTGCAACGCCGACAGGGTGACGCCGAGGTCTGGCATCACGAAGTAGAGATAGAACAGCAGCACGATGATCGGGATGCCGCGGATCAGATTGATCAGCGCCGCGCTCAGGCCGGACAACACGCGGATGCCCGACACCCGCATCATCGCCCAGACCAGCCCGAGCACGGTCGAGAGCAGCAGCGATCCCAGGGTGACGATGATCGTCAGCACCACGCCGTTGAGCAGGATCGGAAAGAACTCGACGGCATCGTGCCAGAATCGATTCATGATCCGGTCAGCCCTTCAGGCCCCATTTGTCGAGAATCTTGTCGACCGTCCCGTTCGCCTTCAGCTTGGCCAGCGAGGCGTTGACCTTGCCGAGCAGCTCCGCCTCGCCCTTTCGCACGGCGATGCCGACCGAGCCGACCGTCACCGGCTTGTAGCTGGCGACGAGCCGCGCGTCGGGAAAAGCGCCCTGCTTGAGATTATAGGCTAGGATCGGATAGTCGGCGAAGCCGGCCTTGAGGCGGCCGGTGTTCACGTCGCGCAGGATGTCGGGAATGGTGTCGTAGGCCTTGACCTCGGAGAACAGCCCGGACTTCTTCAGCGCATCAACGAACGCCGTGCCGACCTGCGCGCCGACCACCTCGCCCTTGAGATCCTCCTGCGAGGCGTAGGCCTTGGTGTCGGCCTTGGGCACGATCAGGCCCTCGCCATAGGTGTAGATCGGATCGGAGAAATCGACCACCTCCTTGCGCGGCGGGGTGATGAACATCGCGGCGGCGATGATGTCGATCTTGCTGGACGTCAAGGACGGGATCAGCGCCGAGAACTGCATCGGCTCGATCTGCACGTTGAAGCCGGCGTCCTTGCCGATCTCGGTCATGAGATCGACCATCACGCCCTGGATCTGGTTGGTCTTGGTGTCGAGGAAAGTGAAGGGAATGCCGGTCGGGGTCGAGCCGACCTTCAGCACCTGCTGCGCCGAGACAGGCGCGACCGCCGCCAACACCAGGGCCGCGCAGGCGGCCCGAACAAAACGCTTCAACAGCATCACATCCCCCTTCGGACCTGCCGGCCGCAGCGTGCCTCATCAGTTGCAATGGCAACCGTTGCGGGCCGCGCGGTTTCGGCCTATTTTCACCAATATGAAAATTTGGGCATACTTCGGCGGATGTTGCAAGCGGTTTTCATGCACATGAAGGAAGCGGTCTGACGTGAGTGGAGGCAAGAGATTGCGCAAACCCAGCGCAGCCGCACCTTCGCGAAAGCGCAAGGCGCCGTCGCAGACGGCCGCGACGGCGGTCGAGCCGGCGATGGACGTCGCGGTCGGCGGGCGCATCCGCGATCTCAGGCGCGAGCGGAAATTGTCGCTCGAGACCGTCGCGGCGCAGACGGAGCTCTCGATCGGTTTCCTCAGCCAGATCGAGCGCGGCCTGTCGTCACCGTCGCTGCGCGTACTGGCGACGCTCGCCGACGTGCTCGGCGTCGGCATCGCCGCGCTGTTCGGCACCAGCCCGGGGGGCGATGCGGCGTCCGACGCCGTGGTCACGCGCGGCGCGCAGCGGCCGGAGCTCAAGCTGTGGCGCACCGGCGTGTCCAAGCAGCTGCTCAGCGCGGCCGGCGCCGACAACAAGCTCAATCTGTTCCTGGTGCATCTGGAGCCCCGCGGCTCGACCGGCGACGAGCTCTACACCCATGACGGCGAGGAAGCGGGCCTGGTGCTCGAAGGCGAGATGATCCTCACGGTCGATGCCGAGACGTGGTCGCTCAAGACCGGCGACAGCTTCCGCTTCGCCAGTCGCCGCCCGCACCGCTTCTCCAATCCGGCCGACGATGCCAAAGCCGTCGTGCTCTGGGTGAACTGCGTGACGTAAAGCGCCTCACGCCTCGCGATAATCCAGCAGGATCAGCCCGACCAGCACGAAGGCCACCGGCCAGACCCAGGCGGCGGCGCGGCTGATGCGGCCGTCCATCCGCAGCTCCAGCCAGCGCGCCCAGCCGGCGGTGATGCCGCAGAGCGCCAGCGGCGTGTGGCTCATCTCGATCAGCAGCTGGTCCTTGATGTTGGCAATGGCGTGCGAGTGGGTCATCAGCAGCGCGCCGCCGGCGGCGACCGTCAGTGGAAACACCAGCGCGGCGCGGCCCGCCTGCTGCCCGCGCAGCCGGACGCGCCATTCGAACAGGCCGAACAGGATGATCAGCACCACGAACAGCCGGTGCTGCGCCACTTCCGGGTCGCGCCACGACGCCCAGAAGCCGATCGGCCCGAGCGGCCAGGCCATCTCGTCGGCGCGCAGGAACAGGAACGCCGCCATCAGCAGGAACAGCAGCGGCCAGTGCCGCGCCCACCGCCCCCAGGAGAAGCGCTCGATCAGCGCGAGCAGACCGATCAGCACGACGAAGATGCCGGCCCAGTGGTGGTTGTATTCCGACCAGGCGATGTCGGCGGCGCTGCGCGGCAGGATCACGCCCTCGCCCGGCACATAGGCCTGCGGCGCGGTCACGCGCTGCGCGTCGGCGGCATCGATCTTGGCCTGGAGCTGCGAGACCGTGAGCTGGTCGACCGAAGGACTCGTCAGACGCGGCCATTGCGGCGCGGCGCGCTCGACGATCTCCGACCAGCTCAAGCGGTCCTGGCTGAGATCGATGCCGGGCGGCAGCGAGGTCAGCGAGCCCGCGGTGAGCAGCACCGTCAGGCCGATGCCGAGCTCGACCTCGACGAAGCGCTTCATCCGCAGCAAGGGCGCTGACGGATCGCCGCGCCGCAGCCGCTCGACGGCGAAGAAGTTGCCGGCGCCGAGCGCGAGCAGCATCACGAGCATCGCGACCTTGGCCGAGGTCATCACGCCATAGGCGGTGCCGTAGATCGCCTCGAACGAGCCGAGATAGGCGATTGCCATGATGGTGCCGCCGAGCACGATCGCCGCCACCGAGGCCATCGACATCAGCGAGTAGCGCCGGCCGATGCGGCGCTGGTCGTCCTCCGCCGTGCAGCCGTTCAGCGCGAGCAGGAAATACGGCAGGCCGCCGATCCACACGCCGGCGCCGAGCATGTGCAGGAAATCCGCCGCGAGCAGCGGCCAGCGCACGTCGAGCCGGCTCGCCGCATGCGTCAGGTTGAGCTGCATCGCCAGCGCCAGCCCCATCAGCGCGAGCAGCGCCGCGGCGCGCCACGTCACCCAGGTGCCGGTGCGCGCCAGCGCGGCGATGCCGAGCGCGCAGGCGGCAACCACAAGCCCCGAGCGCGCGAAGTCCGCGCCGACGGCCTCGCGCAGCGACAGATCCAGCGTGCCGGTCAGCGCCGCCATGTTGACGGCCAGCGAGATCGCGACCACGGCGAACCAGGCGGTAGCGCTGCGGCGCAGGAACCGCTGCGCCCGCTTCCCCACCACCAGCGCATCGGCAGACAGCTTGTCCTGCAGCGGCCGCAGCAGCAGGAGCTGGAACGCAATGCCGCCGATGGTGAACGACTGCGCCAGCAGGGTCAGCCCGCGCAGCACCACCGTGAGATAGCCGAAGATATCGAGGAACAGCGCCATGAGACGAGCACGCCGGTTAGCGCACGGTGAACGGAATGTCGCCGCGGGTGATGTGGCCGTCGACGCTGAGCACCTGCCATTGCAGGTGCCAGGCGCCGGGGCTGAGCGCCCTCGCCTGCGCATCGATCTCGTCGGCCGGTGCGTCCGCCGCAGGGGTCAAGGCCTGCTCGGCACCATCGGGCGCCTTGAGCTTCAACCGCGACCTCGCGTGATCGATGCGGCTGTTGAAGCGCAGCCGGATCGCCAGCGCGTCCTTGTCGATGGTCGCGCCCGAGGCGGGCTGCGACGAGACGATGATGGCGTGGGCGGAGGCTGTGGCGGGCAAGGCGAGGACGGCCAGGGGCAGCACGAGGCGAAGTCGCAGGGCGAGCATGGGATGATTGCCGACATCTGAGGATGCACAGCGTCCCGCAAGCAAGAGCTGCGCCCAGAGAAAAGAACGATTCCGTTCTAATCTATGGCAGCCGCCCGTTCCATACCTCACCACAATGCCGTGAGCGGAGCTGTGGACAGCCAGTTTGGCGCGCACCGGCCGACGCCTGCCCTGCCCGTCCCGCATCCCCGCTGCGGCGAAATTTAGGGTCGAATCGTCAAGGACTTCGCTGTATGCCTCGCCCCATCATTGCCGCCCGTCCGGCCGTCGCGGCCAGTCGCCCTGCCCGCCGGACCAAGATTGCCCTGATCCGAGGAACGCCGAAGGAACCCGTTATGCCCGCCTATCGCTCCCGCACCTCCACCCATGGCCGCAACATGGCCGGCGCCCGCGGCCTGTGGCGCGCCACCGGCATGACCAACGAGGATTTCGGCAAGCCGATCATCGCCGTCGTCAACTCCTTCACCCAGTTCGTGCCGGGCCACGTCCACCTCAAGGATCTCGGCCAGCTGGTCGCGCGCGAGATCGAGAAGGCCGGCGGCGTCGCCAAGGAGTTCAACACCATCGCCGTCGACGACGGCATCGCGATGGGCCATGACGGCATGCTCTACAGCCTGCCGTCGCGCGAGCTGATCGCCGACAGCACCGAATACATGGTCAACGCGCATTGCGCCGACGCCATGGTCTGCATCTCCAATTGCGACAAGATCACCCCCGGCATGCTGATGGCCGCGATGCGGCTCAACATCCCCGCGGTGTTCGTCTCCGGTGGCCCGATGGAGGCCGGCAAGGTCAACATCCAGGGCAAGCTGCGCAAGGTCGACCTGATCGATGCGATGATCGTAGCCGCCGACGACAAGGTCTCGGACGCCGATGTCGAGGTGATGGAGCGCTCGGCCTGCCCGACCTGCGGCTCCTGCTCCGGCATGTTCACCGCCAACTCGATGAACTGTTTGACCGAGGCGCTCGGCCTGTCGCTGCCCGGCAACGGCTCGGTGCTGGCGACCCATGCCGACCGCCGCGGCCTGTTCGTCGAGGCCGGCCACCTGATCGTCGACCTCGCCCGCCGCTACTACGAGCAGGATGATGCGAGCGTGCTGCCGCGCTCGATCGCCAACTTCAAGGCGTTCGAGAATGCGATGAGCATGGACATCGCGATGGGCGGCTCGACCAACACCGTGCTGCATCTGCTCGCCGCCGCGCATGAGGGCGAGATCCCGTTCACGATGACCGACATCGACCGCCTGTCCCGCAAGGTGCCCTGCCTGTGCAAGGTCGCGCCCGCCGTGGCCGACGTGCACATGGAGGACGTGCATCGCGCCGGCGGCGTGATGGGCATCCTCGGCGAGCTCGCCCGCGCCGGCCTCTTGCACACGGAATTGCCGAGCGTGCATTCGGCCTCGCTCGCGGCCGCGCTGGAGCGCTGGGACATCCGCCAGACGTCCAGCGAGAGCGTGAAGAACTTCTACATGGCCGCGCCCGGCGGCGTGCCGACCCAGGTCGCCTTCAGCCAGGACCGCCGCTATCAGGAGCTCGATCTCGACCGTGAAAAAGGCTGCATCCGCGATCTGGACCATGCCTACTCCAAGGACGGCGGCCTCGCCGTGCTGACCGGCAACATCGCGCGCGACGGCTGCATCGTGAAGACCGCGGGCGTCGATGCCTCGATCCTGAAATTCTCCGGCCCGGCGCGGGTGATGGAGAGCCAGGACGCGGCGGTCGAGGCGATCCTGACCAACAAGATCAAGGAAGGCGACATCGTCGTCATCATCTATGAAGGCCCGCGCGGCGGCCCCGGCATGCAGGAGATGCTGTATCCGACCAGCTATCTGAAGTCGAAGGGCCTCGGCAAGGCCTGCGCGCTGATCACCGACGGCCGCTTCTCCGGCGGCACCTCGGGCCTCTCGATCGGCCACGTCTCGCCGGAAGCCGCCGATGGCGGCCTGATCGGCCTCGTGCAGGACGGCGACCGCATCGAGATCGACATTCCGAACCGCACGATTCATCTCGCGGTGTCGGATGAAGAGCTCGCGCAGCGCCGCGCGGCGATGGAGGCGAAGGGGGACAAGGCCTGGAAGCCGAAGACCCGCGCCCGCAAGGTCTCGACCGCGCTGAAGGCCTACGCCGCCTTCGCGAGCAGCGCCGCCAAGGGTGCGGTGCGCATCGTGAAGGACTGAGTCTGACAGAGAGCGGCGGCGCCAACCTGATCGGCTTGGCGCTGCCGCCCTCAACGGGTAGCGAATGTGTATCTACGAGTCGCTGCCGACGGGCCATAACTCAGACCGTCGCCTGGTCCGCCATTCCTGGATTGCTTCGCTCCGCTCGCAATGACGGGTGTGGCGAGCACCGTCCCCTCCACGCACTCCGTCATCGCGAGCGCAGCGACGCGATCCAGGGGCCACGGACGACACTTCGGGTGACTTCGCAACTCTCGCTTATTTCGCTCTTGCCCCCTCGCGCGAGCAGGTTCACCCTTCCTGTCCAAAGGCGCGTCGACCATTACGCACGCGCCCTGATCTCCGGGGAAGGACCGCCATGTTGAACCGCCGCAGCCTGCTGCTCGCCTCGCTCGCCGCCGGAGTGACGATGACCACGACAGCCACGCGCGCCAAGCCCGCGCAGCCCTCGACGCCGGTCGACTTCGACGTACCGCCCGGGGCCTGCGACTGCCACACCCATATCCACGGCGATCCTGACAAATTCCCGTTCGCGGCCAGCCGGGTCTACACGCCGGAGCCGGCCCTGCCTGAAGAGATGGCCGCCCTTCACAAGGCGCTGCACATCCAGCGCGTGGTGATCGTGACGCCGAGCGTCTACGGCACCGACAATTCGTCGACGCTCTACGGCATGAAGGCCAGGGGCAACGACGCCCGCGGCGTCGCCGTGATCGACGAAAAGACCACCGAGGCGCAGCTCGATCAGATGAACGCCGAGGGCTTCCGCGGCATCCGCCTCAACCTCGCGACCGGCGGCATCAACGATCCCACTATCGGCCGCGCCCGCTTCCAGGCCGCCGTCGAGCGCATGACCGCGCGCGGCTGGCACGTCCAGCTCTACACCAACACGCCGATGATCGCGGCCATCAAGGACCTCGTGCTGCAATCACCGGTGCCGGCCGTGTTCGACCATTTCGGCGGCGCGCAGGCCGAACTCGGCCTCGAGCAGCCCGGCTTCTCCGACCTCGTTGAGCTCGTCCGCAGCGGAAAGGCCTATGTGAAGATCTCCGGCGCCTATCGCGCCTCGACCAAGGGCCCCGACTACACCGACGTGATCCCGTTCGCGAAAGCCCTCATCGCCGCCAACCCCGACCGCATCGTCTGGGGCACCGACTGGCCGCACCCGGATTCGTCGCCGCATCCGGAGCTGAAGGTGACCGACGTCAGGCCGTTCTATCCGATCGACGACGGCCGCCTGATGAACCAGCTCCCGGTGTGGGCACCGGATGCGGCGATCAGGAAGAAGATATTGGTCGACAATCCGGCAAGGCTCTACGGATTTTGAGCCGTGCACTGACCTTGCGCCCGTCATTGCGAGCGCAAGCGGTGGACTACAAACTCCGCCGTCATCGTCCGCGAAGGCGGACGATCCAGTACGCCGGGACGATCTTGATCAACCCGAGACGTCGCGGCGTACTCGATGCCCGCCTGCGCGGGCATGACACCGCGTTCTTGCCGCGTATGCTTTGCCGTAGCCGCATGAGCGCAGCGACATGCGGGGTCTCACGCGCTGTGCTTTGAGAACCCGGGGTTGCTTCGCTCGCCCGGGCTACACACCTTTCGTCATTCCGGGGCGCGCGTAGCGCGAGCCCGGAATCCATAACCACAACTGTCTCGATCGAAGCGCGATGAATGTGGCCAAAGCTCGCACAACGATGACCATTCGTGGTTATGGATTCCGGGCTCAGCCGCTCACGCGGCCGCCCCGGAATGACGACCGTTTGCGTGACAACGAGCTTGGCTCGCAAAAGCGTATGACGCTGCGCTAATCCGCCGGACGTGTCACATCAGCCACCGCGCGATTCTCGCTGCGCACCACCGTGAACATCTCCCACACCGCGATGAACATCGCCGCAATCACCGGCCCGATGATGAAACCGTTCAACCCGAACACCTCGATGCCGCCGAGCGTCGACAGCAGCACGACGTAGTCCGGCATCTTGGTATCCTGCCCGACCAGAATCGGGCGCAGCAGATTGTCGACGAGGCCGATCACCAGCGCGCCATAGGCGATCAGGATCACGCCGTGCCAGATTGAGCCGGTCGCCAAGAGATACAGCGCGACCGGAAACCACACGATGCCCGCGCCCACCGCCGGCAGCAGCGACATGAACGCCATCACCACCGCCCACAAGAGCGGCGCGGTGATGCCGAGGAACCAGAAGATCAGGCCGCCGAGCGCGCCCTGCGCCAGAGCGACCACCAGATTGCCCTTCACCGTCGCGCGGATAACGATGATGAATTTCGAAAGCAGCGCGTCGCGCTGCTCGTCGCGCAGCGGGATGGCCTCCGCGATCCGTCGCGACAGCGTCTCCTCGTCGCGCAGCAGGAAGAACAGCAGATAGAGCATCAGGAACAGGCTGACGAAGAACTCGAACGTGCCCTGCCCGATGTTGAGTGCCTGACCCGCGATCACCTGGCTGCCTCGCAACAGCAGCGCCGACAGCCGGTCCTTCAGTCCCGCCAGGCTGCCGAGCCCGAACCGGTTCAGCAGATCGACGATCCAGCTGGGCAGCGCGTCCAGCATCTTCTGGAAATACTGCGTGACGTCCAATTGGCCGCCCTGCACCTGCCCGTAGACGCCGGCCGCCTGCTGCGCCAGCGCCGCCGCGATCAGCGAGAATGGAATGATGATGATCAGAACGACCAGCAGCACGACGATGGCTGCCGCGAGCCCGTCACGACCGTGCATCGACTGTGACAGCCGGCGATGGAGCGGCGCGAACACGATGGCGCCCACCACGCCCCACAGCAGCGCGCCGTAGAACGGCAGCAGGATCCAGCCGAGCGCGAGCGTGATCACAGCCAGCAGAAACAGGAGAACTCGGTCTTCGAAACTGCGCATGTCAATCTTTCGTCTGGCCGCGACTTCCGTTCACGCGCCCAGGTTTCAGGGAGGCTCGTGAGCCGGACATCGCCGCATTCTTAACGTCAACGCACGAACGCGCCAATCGGGCTCCAATCTCGTCGCGGATCAAGCGACGCGGCCGGCGACATCCAAGATCGTTTGCTGCTCATATCACCCTGAGCATGGGGACACACAGCGTCCCCCATCGTCATTCCGGGGCGCGCGCAGCGCGAGCCCGGAATCCATAACCACGACCGCCCGAGGTGGAGCGAACTGCGCGTGACAGCCACTTCGCCCCGCACTGCAGTTCGTGAGTATGGATTCCGGGCTCAGCCGCTGCGCGGCTGCCCCGGAATGACGGCGGAGATCGTGGTGACCCCTGCTGCGCCAAAACGCGGATTTCAGCCACGCAATCAACCACAAAGCCCGTTTCAAGAGCCTCCGCGAAAAATAAATCACTTCCGAAAATCAGCAAATCATGTGTATAACATCCGCGTTCCGGTCCGGATGAGGGGCGTACGCGTCGTCACGACACGTTGGGCCGGCAATGCGGTGGACGTCGGGGCATCGGCGCGCGTGATGTGCGGACGAGCGATGCACTGGCGTACGTGAAGTCGCGTGGTCCTGGCCTCCCGGTGCTGAGGCCAAGGTATGCGGAGGTCTGACGAGCTCCGCGGCCGACGGGGTCAACCAGCCGGTCCCCGAGGAGAGCGCGTATAAGCGTGAAGCCCACCGCGCAGGGAATGCCGGGATGTCTCGGCTGACCTGTGGTGACTGCCGCCTGCTTTTTTGTCTGCAGGCGGGCCATGGGTGCGGCCAGCGCCCGGCATTCCCTGCGCCCTCATCATTTCGGGGGCCTGCCTGATGCATGATCCGGACGCTCCCTGCGTCGCGGCGATGCTGGAGCTTGTCCCGAGACGGAACCTCGCCTGCGGCCCCCGTTGCCAACCGCGCGCCGAGTGGCAATAGTCCGCGCTTTCCGAGCCGGCCGCGCCGGCCCGTCGACCTGGAGGCATAATGATGACGACGAGACCGGCCGCAAAATCATCCGACAAGGATGTCTGGCGCGTCGGCGTGCTGTTCTCGCGCAGCGGCCTGATGCAGGTCACGGAGTCCGAGCACTTCTTCGGCACCGCGCTCGCGATCCAGGAGATCAACACCGAAGGCGGCGTGCTCGGCCGCGAGATCGAGGTCATCGCCTATGATCCGGGGTCGCAGCCCGAAACCTTCCGCAAGCTCGCCGACCGCCTGCTGACCGAGGACGGCGCCTCCGTCATCTTCGGCTGCTCGACATCGGCGGAACGCAAGGCGGTGCTGCCGGCGATCGAGCGCCGCAACGGGCTGCTGTGGTATCCCTCGCTCTACGAAGGTTTCGAATACTCACCGAACGTCATCTATACGGGGCCCGCGCCGAACCAGAACGCATTTCAGCTCGCCGAATACATCGTGCGCAAGCACGGCCCGCGCGTCTATCTGATCGGCTCCGACTACATCTATCCGCGCGAATCCAACCGCATCATGCGCGACCTCGTCGAGTCCTATGCCGGCCGCGTCGTCGGCGAGCAGTATGTGACGATGGAAGCCACCGACGCCGAGCTGACGCGCGGCCTCGACGCGATCAGGGACGCCGCGCCCGACGTCGTATTCTCGACCATCGTCGGCCGCACCGCGCAGCGCTTCTATCGCATGTATGCGCAGGCCGGCTTCGATCCGAAGCGGTTGCCGATCGCGAGCCTCACCATGGCCGAGGGCGAGGTACGCGCCATCGGCGCCGAATATTGCGCGGGACATCTCACCGCGGCGAGCTATTTCGGCACGCTCGCGCGCGACAGCAACGACCGCTTCAAGACGGCGTTCGCGGCCACCTTCGGGGCCGACACGCCGGTCAGCATGTGGAGCGCCTCGGCCTATGCGCAGATCAAGCTGTTCGCGCGCGCGCTCGAACAGGCCGGCAGCCTCGACACGCAGAAGCTGGTGGAGGCCGCGCTCGGCCTCAGCCTCGAGGCGCCAGAGGGACCGATCCGGATCGATCCCGACAACAACCACGTCTGGACCACGCCGCGCATCGGCCGCGTCCGCGCCGACGGCCAGTTCGACATCGTGTGGGAGAGCAAGAGCCCGATCAAGCCTGATCCGTATCTGTCGGTGTCGCCGATCGGCGGCCGCTGGCTGAGCGAAGAGGCGCTGTCAGCATGAGGCCGGATGACCGCATGAAGCCCGGCGTGCGCCGCCTGATCGAGGAGTTGCGCGGCGCCCGCGTGCTGGTGATCCATCCGCGCGACGCCGAGGGCGACGCGCTGATCGACCAGCTCAAGCGCATCGGCTGCAACGTCCGCGGCGTGTGGCCGCCGCCGGCCGCGATCCCGCACGACATCGACACGGTGTTCCAGCTGATCGAGACCTCCGAGGAGATGATCTTCCCCGAGGGCACGACCGAGCATCCGCTCACCTTCATCGCCATCGTCGACTACGAGAATCCGACGATCCTGAAGCGCCTGCTCGACAGCAATGCGCATGGCGTCGTCAACAAGCCGATCCGCTCGTTCGGTATTCTCTCTTCGCTCGTGCTGGCGCGCTCGCTGCGCGGCTACACGCGCCGGCTCGAAGGCAAGGTGCAGAAGCTCGAGGAGACGTTGAAGGCGCGGCGCGACGTCGACAAGGCGGTGAAGATCCTGATGGGATTGAAGCAGGTCGGCGAGGTCGAGGCCTATGAGCTGATCCGCGCCCAGGCGACGCAGAAGCGCGTCGCGATGGCCGACATCGCGATCTCGATCATCAATGCACAGGAGACCTTGGGCGGATTGGGGGTGCTGGATGCGCCGGTGTCACGCTGAGGGCCAATTGTCGCGCCCACGCGTTGGGCAGCGGCGGCCTCAAATTTTTGCAAGCGACGGCGTTGACTTCGCTTCGCGCATTTGAGTTACTTGCCGCCGGCGCGGACATCGGATGTCCGCCAATGGCCGGTTGGCCATTTCACATCAGGCTATGCAGCCCTCGTATTGCGCCGCAAGGCGCAGTCGGGGGCTTTTTGTTTGGCGCGCGCGATCCTCGCGAACGCAACGGAGACTCGTGCCTTGACGACGGATGACGACAGCAAACTGCGGATCGCCTGCATCCAGATGCAGCCGATGGTCGGCGAGTTGGCCACCAACCTCGCCCACAGCCTCGATCTGATTCAACAGGCGGTGGCGCAAGGCGCCAAGCTCGTGGTGCTCCCCGAGCTCGCCTCCTCCGGCTATGTGTTCAAATCCCGCGAGGAGGCCTTCGCTGCCTCCGAGACCATTCCCGGCGGCCCCGCCGTGACCGCATGGAGCGAGATCGCGGCGAAGCACGGCCTGCATCTGGTCGCCGGCATTTGCGAGCGCGAGGGGACCAAGCTCTACAACAGCGCAGTGCTGATCGGGCCGAAGGGCTATATCGGCACGTTCCGCAAGGTGCATCTGTGGAACGAGGAGAACCTGTACTTCGAACCCGGCAATCTCGGCTTCCCCGTCTACCACACCGAGATCGGCCGCATCGGCATGGCGATCTGCTACGATGGCTGGTTCCCCGAGAGCTACCGCCTCAACGCGCTGCAGGGCGCCGACATCGTCTGCGTGCCGACCAACTGGGTGCCGATCCCCGGCCAGGCGCCGGGACGCGAGGCCATGGCCAACATCCTGGCGATGGCGGCCGCTCATTCCAACTCCATCTTCATCGCCTGCGCCGATCGCGTCGGCGTCGAGCGCGGCCAGCCGTTCGAGGGGCAGAGCCTGATCGTCAGCTACACCGGCTGGCCGGTTGCCGGCCCCGCGAGCCGCGACAAGGAGGAGATCGTGATCGCCGACGTGGCGCTCGGCGAAGCCCGCCGCGCCCGCAACTGGAACGCCTTCAACCAGGTCCTGCGCGACCGCCGCTCCGACGTCTACGACGAGATGCTCGGCAGCGAGGTCAAGCGCGGCTGGTACTGACAACTTAGCCTTTCTGTTTCGACCATTCACGGAGGACCATCGATGACATCGCGTTTGCTCACCACCTCAATCGCGCTCGCCCTTGCGGCGACCGCACTCTCGTCTGCCTTTGCCGCCGATCCGATCAAGATCGGCGTTCCCGTCGGCCTGTCCGGCGCCAACTCCGTGGTCGCGCCGTCGGTGGTGCAGTCCGCCGAGCTGGCGGTCGAGGAGATCAACGCCAAGGGCGGCGTGCTCGGCCGCAAGCTGGAGCTGGAGGTCGCCGACGACGCCTCCGGCGCGGCCGGCGCGCAGAAGGCGTTCGACGCCTTGATCTTCCAGAAGAAGGTCAACGTGCTGATCTCGATGGAAACCAGCGCCGCCCGCAACGCCGGCCTGCCGATCGTCGCCCGCGGCAAGACGCCCTACATCTACACCTCGTTCTACGAGGGCAAGTCCTGCAGCCCCTATCTCTACGTCAACGCCTGGGTGCCGGACCAGCAGGTGCCGCCGATCGTCGACTACTTCAACAAGGAGAAGAAGGCGAAGAACTACTTCCTGATCGGCTCCGACTACGCCTTCGGCCGCGGCATGCTGGCGTTCACGAAGATGTATATCGAGAAGACGGGCGGAAAGGTCGTCGGCGAGGAATATCTGCCGATGGACGGCTCGGACTGGACCTCGATCATCTCCAAGCTCAAGGCCTCCGGCGCCGATGCGCTGATCACCTCGACGGCGGGCGGCGCGCCGAACGTCACCTTGACCAAGCAGCTGCGCGCCGCCGGCGTGAACCTGCCCTACGGCAACCTCGCCGTCGACGAGGGCACCGCCAAGGGCATGGGCGCTGACGCTGCCGGCATCTATTTGTCCGCCTCCTACGTGACCGGCATCGACACGCCGGCCAACAAGACCTTCCTGGCCTCGATGGCCAAGAAGTTCGGAGCCGAGCTGAAGACCCCGAACGATCTCTCGGTCCCGCAATATGAGGCCGTCTACGCCTACAAGGCCGCGGTCGAGAAGGCCGGCAGCACCGACCAGGACAAGGTGCTGAAGGCACTCGCCGAGGTCTCGGTCGATGGTCCGCGCGGCACGATCAAGATGGACAAGCAGCGCCACGCGCCGTTGACCATGTATCTCGGCCAGGTCCAGCCCGACGGCAGCGTCAAGGTGATCCAGAGCTTCAAGGACGTCGATCCGGGCGCGCAGTGCCCGGGCAAATCGTGAAACAGCACGCCTGATCGCGTATGATCCCGCGGGGCGGACGACAGCCCGCCCCGCTTCTCTCAAGTGGAAGTCACCATGCTGACCGTCGCCCTCGATGCCGTCACGACGGCCGCCATGCTCTTCATCATCGCCGCCGGTCTCCTGATCGTATTCGGGGTGATGAAGATCATCAACTTCGCCCACGCCGCCTTCCTCACCGTCGGCGCCTACTCGGCCCTCGTCGGCGCGCAACTGGGCCTGCCTTGGTTCCTGGTCCTGCCGCTGGCCTTCATCGCCGGCGCGATCTGTGGCGGCATCACCGAAATCGTGATCGTTCGTCGCCTCTACAAGCGCCCGCTCGATGCGATCCTTGCGACATGGGGTCTAGGCATCGTCCTGGGTCAGCTCATCACCCTCATGTTCGGCCGCGAGGTCCAGTTCGTCCAGGCGCCGATTTCCGGCACCGTGCATCTGTTCAGCGCCGACTACTCCGCCTATCGGCTGGTGATGATCGTCGCGGCCATCGTCGTCGGTTTGCTCTTTACTGCCCTGCTCAACGGCACGCGGCTTGGCTTGTCGACCAAGGCCGTGATCATGAACGAGATGCTGGCGCAGGGACTCGGCGTCGATTCCTCGCGCGTCCGGCTGATCACCTTCGCGCTCGGCAGCGGGCTCGCCGCGCTATCCGGCGCGCTGATCACGCCGCTATCGAGCGTCGACCCGAACATGGGCGTGCCCTGGCTGATCGGCGCCTTCATGCTCGTCATGGTGTCCGGCGGCTCGCTGCTGGCGCTCGCCGGCTCCTGCGCCGTACTCGGGACGTTGCAGGTGCTGGTCTCGACCTTCGTCAATCCGATCCTCGGCGGCCTGACGATTGCGATCTGCGCCGCGATCGTGCTGCGGATCCGGCCGGAGGGTTTTGCCCGTGCGTGATGCGCGCCCCCTCGCCTCTCCCGCGACCTCCCCAACGAGCCGCGCGATGCCGCGCCTGATCGTCCCCGCATTGCTGGTGGCGCTCGCCGCCGGGGTGATCCTCGTCGCGCCGCTGCTGCTCGACACCTACCTCGTGAACATCCTGGTGCGCGCCTGCTTCGTGGCGATCGCGGCGATCACCGTCGACATCATGTGGGGCTATTGCGGCACGCTGACCTTCGGCCAGTCCGCCTTCTTCGGCATCGGCGCCTACGCGCTCGCGATCATGTTCACCGAATACGGCTTCGGCACCTGGCAGATCTTCGCGGCGATCGGCGCCGCGGTCGCCGTTGCTGCGGCCGTCGCCGCCCTCACCGGCTGGCTGTCGTTCTATCCCGGCTCGACCCCACTCTACGCCTCCGTGATCTCGCTGGTGGTGCCGATCGTGCTGGTGCAGATTCTCTACTCCGGCGGCACGTTCACGGGCTCGTCGAGCGGCCTCGTCGGCTTCGAGAGTTTCGACCTGGAGATCGAGACCTGGCTGCGCCTCGCCGGCCTCGGACTGCTCGCAACCGCTGTGCTCGCGCTGGTGGTGATGCGCAGCGATACCGGCCGGTTGCTGTCGGCGCTGCGCGACAATGACTCGCGCTGCACCTATCTTGGTATCGACACGTCGCGCCTGCGCATCGTGGTGCTGGTACTGTCCGCGATGGTCTCCGCGCTGGCCGGTTTCTTCTATGCCGGCTTCGGCGCGGTCGCCGCGCCGGAGAACGCCAGCTTCACCTTCGGCACCAACTTGGTGATCATGGTCGCCCTCGGCGGCCGCGGCACCGTGATCGGCCCTGTGATCGGCGCCCTCTGCATCGAGGTCGCCAGCGCCTATCTCGCCAACAGCCTGCCTTACGTCTGGGAGCTGATCGTTGGCCTCGCGCTGATCGTGGTGATCCTCGTCTTCCCTGATGGTCTGCTCGGCGCTGTCATGCGCCTCATCAACCGCGGACGTTCGGCAGGTGCCACGACGCTTCTGCAGCCCGCTGCGGCCGCCACCGCCGTCAGCAATCCTGATGCCGTCGCCATCGAAGTGCGCGCGCTCGGCAAGCACTACGGCAGTCTTGCCGTGCTGGACGGCGTGCAGTTCACGGCCTATCGCGGCGAGCTGCTGAGCCTGGTCGGTCCCAACGGCGCCGGAAAGACCACGTTGATCCGCTGCCTGTCGGATGGGCGCGAGCGCTCGACCGGGGACGTCGCCATCGCGGGGCACGACATTGCCAAGCTGCCGCCGGATCGCGTCGTGCGGTTCGGCCTGGGGCGCAAGTTCCAGACCGCGTCGGTGTTCGAAACGCTGACCGTCGCCGAATGCCTGCGCGTGGCGCGGACGCATGCCGATCCGCCTGCTCTCACGTCGCGCTCCGCCACGCTGGCGCTGCCGCCCGCGGCGATGTCGGTGGTCGAACGCTCCGGGCTCGCTGAACGGCTCGACGAAGAGGCCCGCAATCTCAGCCACGGGCTGAAGCAGGCGCTCGAGCTCGCGATGGTGCTGTCGCTCGAGCCCGACGTGCTGCTGCTCGACGAACCCACTGCCGGCCTCACCCGCGCCGAGCGCCAGGGGTTCGCCGATATCCTCACCTCCCTTGCCCGCCGCGACCGGCTCTGCATTCTCCTCGTCGAGCACGATCTCGATTTCGTCCGCGAGATCTCCTCGCGCATCATCGTCCTGCACCAGGGCCGCCTCGCGCTCGACGGCTCGGTCGACGAGGTGGTCAACAGCGAGCTGGTTCGCGAGATCTACACCGGTCAGCACGTGGCGCATGCGGAGGTGCCGGCGTGAGCACGACGCTCGAAGTCAAAGAACTCGCAAGCGGCTATGGCTCCTCGGAGGTGATCAGCAATGTCGGCTTTGCGCTGGCGAAGGCCGAGACGCTCGCGATCGTCGGCAAGAACGGCATGGGCAAGACCTCGCTGCTCAAGGCCATTCTCGGCTTCCTGCCGGCGTGGCGCGGCAGCGTGAGGCTCGCGGGCAAGGACGTGACGCGGGTGGCGCCGCATCTCAAGCGCAAGATGGGGCTGGTCTATGTGCCGCAGGAGCATGCGCTGTTCCAGGACCTCTCCGTGCGCGACAATCTCCGGCTCGGGCTGTTGTCGGACAAGGACATCGACGCGCTGTTCGAGCAGGTCGGCGGCTGGTTTCCCGTGCTGACGAAACGGCTCGGCCAGCGCGCCGGAACATTGTCGGGCGGCGAGCAGAAGATGCTGATCGTGGCCCGCGCGCTGATGGCCAAGCCCGACGTGCTGCTGCTCGACGAAGTCACCGAAGGCCTGCAGCCCTCGGTCGTCGATCGCCTCTCCGAGGTACTGGTCCGCGTCCGCCGCGAGATTGGCACCTCGATGATCGTGGTCGAGCAGCATCTGCCTTTTGCCCTGTCGATCAGCGACCGCTACCTCGTGTTCAAGCGCGGCGAGATCGTCGATGCCGCGGTGGTCGATAGCGGAGCCGCCGCACGGATCGACGAGCATATGCGCATCTAGCGGACCCTCCGGCGGGAGAACAGCGAGATCAGCACCGGCAATGTGATCAGGATGACGACGGGCGCCAGCATCATGCCGGTGACCACGACGATCGCGAGCGGCTTCTGCACCTGGGAGCCGATGCCGCTCGACAGCGCCGCCGGCAGCAGGCCGATGCCGGCGACGACGCAAGTCATCAGCACCGGCCGCAGCTGCAATTCGCCGGTGCGGATGACGGCCTCGATGCGCTCGACGCCCTCGTCGATCAGCTGGTTGAACTGCGACAGGATGATGATGCCGTCCATCACGGCGATGCCGAACAGTGCGATGAAGCCGATCGCCGCGGACACGCTGAACGGAATGCCGGTCAGCACCAAGCCCACGACGCCGCCGAAGATCGCCATCGGAATCACGCTCATGGCGAGCAGAGTGTCGGCCATCGAGCCGAAATTGAACCACAGGAGAACACCGATCAGCGCCAGGCTGATCGGCACCACGATCGACAGCCGCTTGATGGCGTCCTGCAGATTGCCGAACTCGCCGACCCACTCCACGCGCGAGCCGGCCGGCAGCTGCACCTGCTCGGCCACCTTCTGCTGCGCCTCCTGGATGGCGCTGCCGAGATCGCGCTCGCGCACCGAGAACTTGATCGGGAGATAGCGCTCCTGCTGCTCGCGATAAATATAGGCCGCGCCCGACACCAGCTTGATGGTCGCGACCTCGCTCAGCGGAATCTGCGTGATGCCGTTAGGCCCCTGCGCGCCGATCCGCAAATTCTCGATAGCCTCCGCGCTCTTGCGATATTCCGGCGCGAGGCGGACGATGATCGGGAAATGCCGGTCGGAGCCCGGCTCGTAGAGATCGCCCGCGGTATCGCCGCCGATCGCGACCTTGATGGTGGCGTTGATGTCGCCGGGCGCGAGTCCGTAGCGGGCTGCCTTGGCGCGGTCGATGTCGATCTGCACCGTCGGCTGGCCGAGCGAGGTGAACACCGCAAGATCGGTGACGCCCTGCACCGTCGACAGCACCTGCTTGATCTTGTTGGCGGTGTCGGTCAGCGCCTGCAGATCGTTGCCGTACAGCTTGATCGAGTTCTCGCCCTTCACGCCGGACACGGCCTCTGAGACGTTGTCCTGCAGATATTGCGAGAAGTTGAACTCGACGCCGGGAAAGCGGTCGTCGAGCTGCTTCAAGAGCTCGGCCGTGAGCTGGTCCTTGTCCTTGGTGCCGGGCCAGTCCTTCACGGGCTTCAGCGGCGCGAAGAACTCGGCGTTGAAGAATCCGGCGGCATCGGTGCCGTCGTCGGGACGGCCGTGCTGCGAGACCACCGCCTCGACCTCTGGACGTGCGCGGATCATCTTGCGCATCTCGTTGACGTAGGCGTTGCCTTCCTGCAGCGAGATCGTCGGCGGCAGGGTGGCGCGGATCCAGAGGTTGCCCTCTTCCAGCTTGGGCAGGAATTCCAGGCCGAGCAGCCGTCCGACCACCACCGTCAACAGCACGAGGCCGATCGCGCCGGTCATCACCAGATTGCGGTTACCCACCGCCCAGCGTAGCACCGGGGCATAGATCGCGTGCAGCATCCGCATCAGCCGCGTCTCGGTCTCTTCGACATGCGCCGGCAGGATAATGGCGCTCAGCGCGGGCGTCACCGTGAAGGTCGCGAGCAGACCGCCGGCGAGCGCATAAGCATAGGTGCGCGCCATCGGCCCGAAGATGTTGCCCTCGACTCCGCTCAGGGTGAACAGCGGCAGGAAGGCGGCGATGATGATCGCCGCGGCAAAGAAGATCGAGCGCGACACGTCGGCGGCCGCCGACAGGATCGCGTGGCTCTTCATGCCCATCATTGTCTCGGGCGAGATGTGGCTCGACTCCGCTTCCGACAAGGGCGTGGTCTGCGTGAGGCGCCGGAAGATCGCCTCGACCATGATCACGGTAGCGTCGACGATGAGGCCGAAATCAATCGCGCCGACCGACAGCAGGTTGGCGGACTCGCCGCGCAGCACCAGGATGATGACGGCGAAGAACAGCGCGAACGGAATCGTGGCGCCGACGATCAGCGCGCTTCTGAGATTGCCGAGGAACACCCATTGCAGCAGCACGATGAGGCCGATGCCGACCACCATGTTATGCAGCACGGTGTGGGTCGTGGTGTCGATCAGGTCCTTGCGGTCATAGATGCGCTCGATCCGCACGCCCGGCGGCAGGATCGTCGAATTGTTGATCTGGTCGACCAATTGCTCGACGCGCGCGATGGTCGGCGAGCTCTGCTCGCCGCGCCGCATCAGCACGATGCCCTGGACGATGTCGTCATTGTTATTGAGGCCGGCAATGCCGAGGCGCGGCTTCTCCGCCACGGTGACGTTGGCGACGTCCTTCACCAGCACCGGATTGCCGCCGCTCTGCGACACCATCGTGTTGGCGAGGTCGTCCATCGAGCGGATCAGGCCGACGCCACGCACCACCGCCGACTGCGTGCCGATCTCGACCGTGTTGCCGCCGACATTGATGTTGGAGTTGCCGACCGCCTGCAGCAGCTGCGGCAGGGTCAGGCCGTTGGCGACCAGCTTGTTGAAGTCGACCTGGATCTCATAGGTCTTGGTCTTGCCGCCCCAGCCGGTGACATCGATCACGCCGGGCACGGCGCGGAAGCGCCGCTGCAGCACCCAGTCCTGCAGGGTCTTGAGGTCGAGCACGCTGTAGCCGGGCGGACCGCGCAGCCGGTAGCGATAGATCTCGCCGACCGCGCTGAGCGGCGAGATCTGCGGGGTGACGTTGCCGGGCAAGGGCGACAACTGCGACAGCCGGTTCAGCACCTGCTGCAGCGCCTCGTCATAGGTGTAGTCGAACGAGAACTGCAGCTTGACGTCGGACAGGCCGTACAGCGAGATTGTCCGGATGGTCCGCAGGTTCTTGATGCCGGCGACCTGGGTCTCGATCGGGATCGTGATGTAGCGCTCGATCTCCTCGGCTGAGAGCCCCGGGCTCTGGGTCACGATGTCGACCATCGGCGGGGTCGGGTCGGGATAGGCCTCGATGTTGAGCTGGCGGAAGGCGATCAGGCCACCGATCAGCACCGCGACGAACATTCCAACCATCAGGAAGCGCCGCTGCACGGCGATGGAAACGAGGCGGCCCATCAGGTCGGAACTTTCAGTACGTCAGGCAGGAGGGCCGCATCTCAGCTGCCCGAGGCGGCGCGATCGATGAACAGGCTGCCCTTGGTCACGATCTGCTCGCCGGCGTTCAGATTGCTCTCGACGGCGACCTGGTCACCATTGATCAGGCCCGTCTTGATCTTGCGCAGCTCGATCGACTTGTCCGGACGGGCGACCCAGATGCGAACCTGGTTGCCTTCGTAGATCAGCGCCTGACGCGGCACCGCGACCGCGGGCTGCTCGCCGGGCGAATAGATCGTGACGTTGGCAAACATCTCCGGCTTGAGCAGGCCGTCCTTGTTGTCGATCGTGGCACGCACCAGAAGTCGCCGTGTCGCCGGGTCGATCGAGGCCGCCACATAGTTGATGCTGGCCTTGAGCGGCCGGCCCGGCAGCGCCAAGACGTTAACGAGGATCTCTTCGCCGATATTCACCAGCGCCGCATCGCTCTCGCGCACGAAGGCGGTCAGCCAGACGGTCGAGAGATCGCCGATCACGAACACGGGATCGCTCGCACCCGCGTTGACGTACTGGCCAGGCCCCACCTTGCGCTGGACGACGGTGCCGCCGATCGGCGCATAGATCGTGATCTCGCGGTCGATCACGCCCTTGCTCTGGAAATTGCCGATGGCGGCATCAGTGAAGCCGAGAATACGCAGCTTGTTGCGGGCGGCCTCAAGCGCGGTCTGTGACGACCGCATGTCGTTCTGGGCCTGAACGGAGGTCGCCTCCGCCTGCTGAAAATCCTTCAGCGGGATCGCCCGGCCTTCGAACAGATCCTTGGCACGCTTGTACTGGATGTCGGCGAGGTCGAGCGCGGACTTCGCCTTGTTCATCGAGGTGATGGCGGTGATGAAATCGTTCTGGGCCTGCACGGTGTCGGCGGCCTCGATCACGAACAGCGGCTGGCCCTGGCGCACGGTCTCGCCCGGGCGAGCCAGCAGTTTGGTGACACGGCCGGCATAGGGAGAGAACACCGGGGTCGAGCGGTCCTCGTCAACGGCAACCTTGCCCTCTGTGATATGCTCGGCGCGGAAGATCTTTTCACAGACCGGCTCGATCGTCAGCGTTGCCCATTCCGCAGCCGACGGGGTGAAGGTCGTGCCGTTGCGCTTGGACTGGCTGGAGAGCTCGATGTTGTCCTTGGACGGCGTGGAACCGATCTGGATGTAGCCATAGGCCCCCGCTCCGGCGACCGCCAACACGGCCAGGCCCATCACCAACCGCTTGGTGCTCATCAGCTGCGGATATGCGTTCGGTTCAGACGCCATGGCTCGTTGTATCCGTCGACGATTCCGGCATTCGCGGGCTCATCATTGCCGCTAATAGTGCGGAACTGGAGCTTTAAACAACCTAAAAATCGCCCAACTCGCCGTTGTTTTGCTTCAAAAATTTGAAAGCTCAACGACAGCCGTTCAGCTTGCATTCAGCTCGTTTTGGCCAATCCCTATTTTCTTCGCGACGCACCATGACGTCATCTCCACGTAAGGAATCGCGAATACGATGATGTTTCTTTGTGAGACAACCTCTGCGGGTACGCGCCTACTCTCTTCCCGAACCCTTGTTCGACAGCTGCGCCGAGGATCAGACTGATCGCTCCAGACATTCGAACGCAGCCTCGCGGCGCAGATGCGCCCGAGTTATGCTGATCGCTTCACCCTCTCGTGAGGAGGGCGCAGGGAAGGCCAGGCGCCGACTGGCGCCTGCGGCCCGCCTGCTAACAAAAATGCAGGCGGCAGGTACCACAGGTGCAGCCGGAGAACGCCCGGCCTTCCCTGCGCGATGGTCTTCACGCTTATACGCAGTCTGCCTGGTGCGCCGGGCTTGTTGGCCACCATTGCCCGCGCGGCGCGCAAACGCCGTCACGAACGCCGTCACGAACGTAGCACCAGCATCGGGGTGCCAGCACGCTGCGATTTCACGTCCGCGCGCTGCCGTTCGTCCACGTGCCAAGCACGCTGCGGCAACACCACGGCCATCGCTCCCCGCCCCGCGTGTCGGGACGATCGCGCGCTACGCCCCTTCTCGATGGGACGGGATGCGCGAGAATAGAACATGAATTCGGAAAAATGTAAAGCGTTTTTTTTCAGGCGGCGACGCAGCGTCCGGGCGACCATTTCCGAAGTTCTGGCACATTGATCATTGCCCCCCTGGCTGTCATCGTCCGCGAAAGCTGACGATCCAGTACGCCGTGACACCTCGGTGAATCTCTTCTGCCTCGGAGTCCTGGATGCCCCGCTTTCGCGGAGCATGACGGCGGTGGAACTGGCGAGACATCGTCACGGAAGCAACGGTCTGAAGCAACGGTCTAAGGAAGCGCTCGTCTGAGATGATCTCATCTCACATCGGCCAGCGACCTCACAGCGAGCTCGCGGCGTGCCGCCGGCTCGGTGATGTAGCGCGCGATGGCCTGGGAGAGCAGCCCGGCATCCATCAGGTATTGCTGGGTCGGAATGGCGATGTGAGCGCCCATGAGACCTTCGCATCGGCCGATCTGCTTGAGCGCGTCCACATATCTTGCGGGCGGCGTCACCGCGACGGCATCGGGTTGATGCAGCCGGATGCACAGGAAGGGATTGCGGTTCATTTCCGCCACCGCCAGATCCGAGATGTTGTCGAAGGCGACGACATAGGAGAAGCCGCGATAGCCGAAGGTGATCCCCGACACATCGAACTGGATGAAAGTGCTCGGCAGCCAGCCGATCAGGACGGCGGCCAGCAGATAGCAGCCGAACATCAGCGAGGCGATCGACAGGCAGCGAAACACGATGCCGTAGGGCCAGCCGAACACGGTCAGGATCACGCCGAGCGCCGCCAGCCAGGCACCGAGGCCGCCGATCAACACGCGCGAGGGGCGCATGGGGACACCGCCGGTGATCATGACCCGCTCGGCCTTCGGTGCCGAGCGTTGTTTGCGGATGATGATGCTGGCGGCGAGCACGGCGCCGGATCCGAAGAACGCGATGGTGACGATTCCGACATCCGGTTTCGACGGCAGCACGAGCACGCCGATGATGACGAACACCATGTTGAGGATGAGGAGAGAGCGATCGGACAGTTGCATGGGGAGAGGTTTCGTGGCGTGTTGGACGACGAGAATTGATATCGTGGCGATGAAGGCCACAAGATGGCCCGCGAAGGAGCGGTGTAGGGTGGGCAAAGGCGCGTCGGGCGATGCGCAGCATCGCACGACGCGACGTGCCCACCGTTCTTGTTACGAGCCAGCGATCCCCCTCACAGCGGCTACACGTCCATCGCGCCTGCGGCCGGTGGGCACGTCACGTCGCGCGAGGCGCGCCGTGTCTTTGCCCACCCTACAAAGGCAGGGCAATCGCGTGTGGCGATCGCCGTTTTGTGCTCGTCTCTCTCCACATCGTCATGGCCGGGCTTGTCCCGGCCATCCACGTCCGCCGGCATGCTGAGAACGACGTGGATACCCGGGACAAGCCCGGGCATGACGGAGTAACTAACTTGCAGAATCGTTCGTCACGACAGCCTGGAATGTCCACATGGGATTGCCCTGCCCTACAAGGCGCGGTTTGATCCTACAAACTAACAAGCACGAAGGTGGGCTTGTACTTATCTCGTCGCGTTGAAGGGATCGTGCAGCAGCACGCGCATTTTCCGCTGGGCCGTCCTCGAATGCAGATTGTCGAGCCTCAATCGTCGAGCACTCAAACGGCTGCCGCCCATCTCGATGGATCTTCGGGTTGCATTGGGGGTTGGGCCAGGGCTGGCCTGACCGCTACGAACCCGCAGGTGCCCGGGAGACTCTCCGACCGACAGCAGCGAGCGGGACGCACTCGGCAGCGGCGCGCTCCGGCTCATAACGGCTCTAAAAATGCGCAAATCGCGCAAATATCGTTTGCATTCTGCGCATTTCGCGCCTATCTGACCAAAGCGCGCATCTTCTTCTCAAAAGATTGCGCAAAATACGTAGAATTTGACGTTGTCAGGGAAGGACGCGGGACATGCAGGTGCCCATCAAGCAGACGATCGAGAAGGTGCCGGGCGGGATGATGGTGGTGCCGCTGCTGGTGGGCGCGCTGATCGCGACGTTCTTCCCCGAGACGCCGAAATTCTTCGGCTCCTTCACCGGTGCGCTGTTCTCGGGATCGCTGACCATCCTCGCCGTGTTCTACGTCTGCATGGGCGCCAGCATCGACTTCCGCGCCACGCCCTACATCGTCAAGAAGGGCGGCACCCTGCTGGTCGTGAAGGTCGGCGTCGCCGTGATCCTCGGCGTGATCTTCGGCCGCATTCTCGGCGAGACGCCGGTGACCTCCGGAATGTTCGCAGGCATCTCGACGCTCGCCATCGTGGCCGCGATGAACGACACCAATGGCGGCCTCTACATGGCGCTGATGGGCCAGTATGGACGGCCGCGCGACGTCGGCGCCTATACGATCATGACCCTGGAGAGCGGCCCGTTCCTGACCATGCTGACGCTCGGCGTCGCCGGTCTGTCGGCCTTTCCGTGGCAGGCGCTGGTCGGCGCCATCCTGCCGCTGGTCGTGGGCATGATCATCGGCAATCTCGACCGTGAGATGCGCGCCTTCCTGAGCCGTGCGATCCCGGTGATGATCCCGTTCTTCGCCTTCGCGCTCGGCGCCGGGCTCGATTTGTCGAAGGTCTGGCAGGCCGGCCTGCTCGGCCTCGGCATGGGCGTCGCGGTGGTGATCGTGACCGGCATTCCGCTGTTCCTCGCCGACCGGATCACCGGCGGCACGGGCGTCGCCGGCGTCGCCGCGGCTTCCACTGCAGGCAATGCGGCGGCCGTTCCGGCCATCGTGGCCGCAGCCAATCCGGCCTATGCTCCGGCGGCAGGCCCTGCCACCATCCTGATCGCGGCCTGCGTCGTCGTCACCGCCATCCTGACGCCGCTGCTGACCGCCTGGGTCAGCCGCAAGGTCGGCCCTGGCGTGGACACGGAGAGCGAGGAAGAGGTGGCGACCGCCGCTGCACTGACACCCACGCCACGTCCGGCAGGTCACTGATTCCATGGCAGGCTGGCTGATCGTCGCGGACGACCTCACCGGGGCAGCAGACTGCGCGATCGCCTTCGGCCGGCGCGGACGCGCCGCCGCGGTGACCTGGGGAGAGGACGCGTCCGATCACCGGCTGCCGGTGCTCGCCTATGACGCGGCGAGCCGCGGCCTCTCGGCCGAGGACGCCGCGCGCCGGCACGGCGACGTGCTGGCGCGGCTCGCCCGGCCGGGGCTGCGGCTGTTCAAGAAGATCGACTCGACCCTGCGCGGACAGCCGGCAGCGGAGACGGCGGCGACAATGGCGCATCTCGCGCAATCGGGCCCGGCCTTCGGCGTGTTCGCGCCGGCGTTCCCGGCGACCGGCCGCACCACTGTGGACGGACGCATCCTGGTGCAGGGACGGCCGCTGGAACAGGCCGAGGTCTGGCAGCGTGACCACAGCTATCCCAACGCCGATCTGGCCGACGTGCTCGCGACGGCCGGCGTGAGGTCCGAGAAGGTGGCGCTCGCCGCGGTGCGCGGCCCCGGCCTGAACGGCACACTGGCCCGGCTCGCGGCCGAGGGCAACATCATCGCCATCTGCGATGCCGAGACCGAGCACGATCTGCACCTGATCGCGGCCGCGAGCAGCGACGTCTCGCCGGCGCCGTTCTTCATCGGCAGCGCCGGCCTCGCGCATGCGCTGGCCGGTCTCGAGGCCGCAGAGACTGGCGAGACGTTGCGGATTCCGGCCAGCGCCTGCGGCACCCTGATCGTGGTCGGCTCGCTGGCGGGAGCCTCGCGCAGTGCGGCGCGTGCGCTGCAGGCGAGCGGCACCGTGAGGCATTTTCCGGTCGCGCCTGAGATGCTGCTCGGCCAGGATCACGACGCCCGCGCCGTGCTCGCGGCCGACGTCACCGCGCATCTCGCGCAAGGCGGAGATGCGCTCGTCGAAATCACGATGAACGATCACCCGGACATGCGGCTCGGCACCCAGCTTGCGAACAGTCTCGCCGACGCGCTGCAGACGGTGGCACCCGCCATCGGCGCTTTCGCGGCAACCGGCGGCGAGACCGCGGCCGCCCTGCTCGCGCGCTTCGGCGTCAACGGCATCCGCCTCGCCGACGAGATCGAGCCGGGCGTATCGCTCGGCCTCACGCTCGGCCAGATCGCCGTCCCGATTGCCACCAAGGCCGGCGCGTTCGGCGACGCGCACAGCCTGATCCGCATCAGCGAGCGCCTGCGCGCGATCCGAACCAGAGGAAGCTTCTCATGACCCGTCCGACCATCGCAATCACCATGGGAGATCCGGCCGGCATCGGGCCCGAGGTGATCATGAAGGCGTTGAACCATCCGGAGACGCGGTCGATCTGCAACCCGCTGGTGATCGGCGACGCAACGCGGCTGCGCAAGGCCGGCCGGATCGTCGGTACGGCCCGCGACGTCGACGCACTCGGCGCGGCCAGCGAGGCCGATTTCGCCTCGGGCGCCGTGCAATGCGTCGACCTGAAGATCGTGCCGGACGACCTGCCGTTCGGCCAGGTGTCGCCGGTGGCCGGCGAAGCCGCCTATCGCTACATCGCGAAGGCTGTCGAGATCGTCCAGGCGGGGACCGCGCAGGCGATCTGCACCGCGCCGCTCTCCAAGGAGGCGCTGCATGCGGCCGGGCACAAATTCCCGGGGCATACCGAACTGCTGGCGCATCTCACGGGCACGCCGGAAGTCTCGATGATGCTGGTGTCGCCGAAGCTGCGCGTCATCCACGTCACCACGCATATCGGCCTCTTGGACGCGATCGAGAAGATCGAGCCTGGGCTCGTTGAGCGCGTGATCACGCGCGGGCATGACGTGCTGGTGCGCGCCGGAATCAAACATCCGAAGATCGGCGTCTGTGCCATCAATCCGCATGCCGGCGAGAACGGCTTGTTCGGCCGCGGCGAGGAGGCCGCCAAGATCACGCCGGCCGTGGAAGCCTGCCAGCGCAAGGGCTGGGACGTGCGCGGCCCCCTGCCCGCCGACACGCTGTTCTTCCTCGCGGGCCGTGGCGATTACGACATGGTGGTGGCGATGTATCACGATCAGGGCCACGGCCCGATCAAGGTGCTGGGGCTGGAGGCCGGCGTGAACATCACGGTCGGCCTGCCGGTGATCCGCACCTCGGTCGACCACGGCACGGCGTTCGACATTGCCGGCAAGGGCATCGCCGACGAGCGCAGCCTGATCGAGGCGCTGCGCCAGGCGGCGGATCTCGCGCCGAGGCCGGCGGCCTGACGCATTGCGCAGGTGCGCCGGCATGCTATGGCGTCCACCCATCAACCGGCGCCAATGAGCATGGCGCGGCAGTGAGGGTGAGAGGCCGATGTCGATGCGCAGCAAGGAGCGGCATGCCCGGCTCCTGGAAGCCCTGAACGCCGGCGAGATCGATGTCGACGATCTCGCCCGGCGCTTCGACGTCTCCGCCTCGACCGTTCGCCGCGACCTGCAGCATCTGTCGAAGAGCAACGCCGTGCGCCGCACCTATGGCGGCGCGATTCTCACCGGCCACGTCGCCGAGGCCACGCTGGAGCAGCGGCTGGCGGTGCAGGGCCGCGAGAAGCAGGCGATCGCGCGCGCGGCGGCCGAGCTGATCGAGGACGGCGACACCCTGATCCTCGACGCCGGCTCGACGGTCGCCGCGTTCGGCCGGCTGCTGCTGCAGCGGCGGCTGCGCATCATCACCAACAATCTCGCGCTGCTGCCGTTTCTCGCCAAGGCGCCGGCGATCGAGATCGTGGTGCTGGGCGGCGCGCTGCGCACCACCAGCATGAGCACGATGGGGCCGCTGGCGAGCGACGCGTTGCGGCGGATCACGGCCGACCGCGCGATCATGAGCGCCGACGGCGTGGTGACCGGCCGCGGCCTGTGCGAGGCCGATCTCGACCAGGTGGCGCTGAAATCGCTGATGATGCAGCAGGCCCGCGAGTTGATCGTGCTCGCCGATGCCGGCAAGCTCGGCCGCGCCGAACAGGACGCCTGGGCCCCGCTGCCGCCGCGCTGGACCCTGGTGACGGACGACGGCGCGTCGGAGGCACAACGCGCGGCGTTTGCGGAAGCAGGTGCGCGGGTCGTGATCGCGCGGGCCGGCTGAGAGGTCGCCTTGCGCGCCGGCCTCAATGAAAATCCCGCGAGCGCGGCAGGATGCGGACGTTGCGGGGATGGCTGACGCGCTGGGAGGGATTGTCGGGGTGGTCGCGGCGGTCGTCGTTGAGCGGCTCGGCGGGCATCTGCCCCTGCGGGATGGCGCCGAGGCGGTCGTCTGACAGCAGCGCGAGATCGGCGGTGCGGTCGACCAGGCGCTCGGCGACGAGATGCACGACCTTTTCGGGGCTGCTCTGGATGCGGCCCTCGACCAGCACCAGGCGCGCGCCCATCACCTCCTTGCGAAAGGTCTCCATCACCTTCGGCCAGACCACGATGTTGGCGATGCCGGTCTCGTCCTCCAGGGTCATGAACACGACGCCCTTGGCGCTGCCCGGCCGCTGCCGCACCAGCACCACGCCGGCGCAGCGGATGCGGCGGCGGTCGTTGGCGTCGTTGACGTCGCGGCAGGCCAGCACGCCTTCGGCGGCGAAGCGCCGGCGCAGGAACTCCATCGGGTGGCCCTTCAGCGACAGGCGGATGGTCTGATAGTCGGCGACGACATGCTCCGGCAGCGGCATCTCGGGCAGCGGCTGTGCGCCCTCGTCCGGCTGCTCACGGGCGATTGCCGCCTCGAACAGCGGCAGCGGCACATCGTCGGGCAGCCGGCGTACGGCCCAGAGTGCCGCGCGACGGTCGAGCCCGAGCGAGCGGAACGCGTCGGCATCGGCCAGCAGCAGCAGCGCGCGCTTGGGCAACGCGGTGTCGCGGGCGAAGTCCTCGAGCGAGGTGAACGGGCGGCGCTGGCGCGCGCGGATGATGCGGTCGGCCCAGTCGTCCTCGCGGTCGGCATTCGAGAGCAACATGTGGGTTTGTTGTTCGTTGTCATTCCGGGGCGATGCGACAGCGTCGCGCAATCCATCAATGAATTGTGAGTTGGACAACACTCTCTCCCCGCTGTCATTCCGGGGCGCCCGGAGGGCGAGCCCGGAATCCATACTCCCGATCGTGGTTATGGATTCCGGGCTCGCGCTGCGCGCGCCCCGGAATGACAGCGAGGGGATGGCTGGCAAGGAATGTGTGGAAACAGCCCTCGCCTCCCTTCGCACCGCCTCGGACAACTTCCTGATCCGCTCCTCGTCGCGGTCGATCCAGCGGAAGCCGTCGATCTGGCGGAAGCCGAGGCGGACGGCGCAGTATTTCCCGTCGGTTTTTTCCAGCGTGTTGTCGGCGAAGCTGTGGGAGACATCGATGTCGCGGATCTCGACGCCGTTCTTGTAGGCGTCGCCGACGATCTGGGCCGGCGCGTAGAAGCCCATCGGCTGCGAGTTCAACAGCGCGCAGCAGAACGCGTCGGGATGGAAGCGCTTCAGCCAGGACGAGACATAGACCAGCTGCGCGAAGCTCGCGGCATGGCTTTCCGGGAAGCCGTAGGAGCCAAAACCCTTGATCTGGTCGAAGCAGCTCTTGGCGAAGGCCGGATCATAGCCGCGCGCGATCATGTTCGAGACCATCTTCTCCTCATAGGAGCCGATGGTGCCGACGTTGCGGAACGTCGCCATCGCGCGGCGCAGGCCGTTGGCCTCTTCGGGCGAGAACTTTGCGGCCTCGATCGCGATCCGCATCGCCTGCTCCTGGAATAGGGGCACGCCGAGCGTCTTGTGCAGGACCTTGTAGAGCTCGTCTTTCGGACCATTCGCAGGCGCCGGATAGCTGACCTTCTCGAGACCGTTGCGACGGCGCAAGTATGGATGCACCATGTCGCCCTGGATCGGGCCGGGCCTGACGATCGCGACCTCGATGACGAGATCGTAGAAGGTGCGCGGCTTCAGCCGCGGCAGCATGTTCATCTGTGCCCGGCTCTCGACCTGGAACACGCCGAGCGACTCGCCCTTGCACAGCATGTCGTAGACCTTCGGGTCCTCGCGCGGCACCGACGCCAGATCGTAATGAATATCCTTGTGCTGCTCGATCAGCGCAAAACTCTTGCGGATGCAGGTCAGCATGCCCAGCGCGAGCACGTCGACCTTCATCATGCTGAGCGCGTCGACATCGTCCTTGTCCCATTCGATGAAGGTGCGGTCGTCCATCGCGGCGTTGCCGATCGGCACGTAGCTGTCGAGCCGGTCCTGCGTCAGCACGTAGCCGCCGACATGCTGCGAGAGGTGGCGCGGAAAGGTGATCAGCTCCGAGGCGAGCTCCACCGCGCGGCGGATCATCGGATTTTTCGGATCGAGCCCAGCCTGGCGCACCTGCATGTCCGAGAGGCCGTCGCCCCAGCTGCCCCACACGGTGTCGGCGAGCACGGAGGTGACGTCCTCGGTCAGGCCGAGCGCCTTGCCGACGTCGCGGATGGCGCTGCGCGGGCGATAATGGATGACGGTGGCGATGATCGCGGCGCGGTGGCGGCCGTAGCGGCGATAGACATATTGCATCACCTCCTCGCGCCGCGAATGCTCGAAATCGACGTCGATATCAGGCGGCTCCAGCCGCTCCTTGGAGATGAAGCGCTCGAACAACAGGTCGATCTTGGTCGGATCGACCGAGGTGATGCCGAGCACGTAGCAGACCGCCGAATTCGCCGCGGAGCCGCGGCCCTGGCACAGGATGCCCTCACTGCGGGCGTAGCGCACGATGTCGTGGACGGTGAGGAAGTAATGCGCGTAGTTGAGCTCGGCGATCAGCGCCAGCTCCTTGTTGAGGACGGCGCGCAATTTGTCATCGAGGTTGTCGCCGAAATAGCTCTTGGCGCCGGCCCAGGTCAGGTCCTCCAGATGGCCCTGCGCGGTCTTGCCGGGCGGTACCGGCTCGTCGGGATATTGGTATTTGAGCTGGTCGAGCGAGAAGCTGATGCGGTCGGCGAAACGGAGAGTTTCGGTGATGGCGTCGGGATGATCGCGGAACAGCCGCGCCATCTCATGTCCCGGCTTGAGATGGCGCTCGGCATTGGCCTGCAGGCGGCGGCCGATGCTCTCGATCGAGGCCTTCTCGCGGATGCAGGTCAGCACGTCCTGCAGCATGCGCTGGCTAGGGTGGTGATACAGCACGTCGTTGGTGGCGATCAGCGGCACCTTGGCTGACGCCGCGAGCCTTGCGAGACGCGCCAGCCGGCGGCGGTCGTCGCCGCGGTACAGCAGGCTGCCGGCGAGCCATACGCCTTCGGCGGGGCTGTCTTTCAGACGAGCAAGGATGTTGCCGAGGGCGTCCTCGTCGAAGCGATGCGGCGGCATCAGCACCACGAGCTGGCCGTCGATGAAGTCGAACAGATCCTCGAACGTCAGGCGACAATCACCCTTGGCGACCTTGTCGAGGTCGCTGCCGCGCTTGCCTTGAGTCAGCAGCTGGCACAGCCGGCCATACGCCGCGCGGTCGCGCGGATAGACCAGAATGTCCGGCGTGCCGCAGGTGAAGACGAGCCGCGCGCCGTACAGCAGTTTCGGTCTGTAGGTCAGCTTGTCGTTATTCAGCTCGCTATAGGCGCGCACGATGCCGGCCAGCGTGTTGTGATCGGCGATGCCGATGGCGGTGAGGCCGTCATCGGCGGCCTGGTGCACATAGGCTTGGGGATGCGAGCCGCCGTGCAGGAAGGAGAAATTGGTGGTGACGCCGATCTCGGCGTAGGCGACGGGGGTCATGGCGCGGCCGCGGAGGCTGAGGTGGCGCTATGCCCTACAATTGTGAGCACATCTCTGGCGGCTGGCGCCGCTCCTACCTCGCCCCGCTTGCGGGGAGAGGTCGGATTGCATCGCCAGATGCAATCCGGGTGAGGGGGCTCTCCGCACGCTCGGTGGGTGTGGCTGCCCCTCACCCCAGCCCTCTCCCCGTGAAGAACGGGGAGAGGGAGCGCACCTTTCGTGCTGCAAATATCGTAGTCCCCTGCCCTCATGCAAAGAGTCCATGCATGTACCAGAGGGGCTGCACCGGCGGGCCGTTTGGCGGCTGCTCGAACTCGCGGTCATACAGGCCGTCGCGGTAGAGCCAGAAGCGCAGGCCGTGTTCGTCCTCGACGCGGAAATAGTCGCGGGTCAGGCCCTGGCCGTCGGGGCGCCACCATTCCATCGCGATGCGTTCCGGGCCTTCGGCGCGGACCACCGCATGCGCGGCGCGGCGCCAGACGAAGCGGGCGGGCGGGCCGTCGGGGACGCCGGCGATCACTTGAATGGCCTCGGGGCGCGCGAACAGCCTCAAAGGACGCAGCGGCGGCTCGCCGTCGGTACGTTCGGGCCAGGCGGCGGTGCTGGTGGCCGCGAGATGGTGCTGGGCCGGCAGCGGCAGCGCCGCGCGCTCGGGGACGTAGGTGTCGACCGGCAGATGCACCACGACGCGTTTGCCGCCGATACGCGCGGCGATGCGGTCGATCAGCGCCGACAGTTCGTCATTGTCGTGGACATGGGCGTCGAGATCGCGCTGCTGCTGCACCACGATCTCGCTGCGGCCGGCGGCGAGCCGGATCATGTCGAAGCCGAAGCCGGGATCGAGCGGATCGCTCAAGGCCTCCAGCCGCTCGCGGAACAGCCGGTCTATCACGGCGGCGTCCGTCACCGGCTGGCCGGTGTCGACGGCGATGATGCGCACCAAGCCGTCGGTGCGGAAGAAGCAGGCCTCGAGCCGCCGCGCGCCCTTGCCCTGCTGCGCCATCGCCGCCACCAGCATCGCCGCAAGGCTGGAGAGGCTCGCCGCGATCACGGTGTCGGTCGCGACCGGCTCGGCAAAGCGCTTGTCGACGATGTAGTCCGGCGGCACCTTGCGCGGGCTGATCGGCGCATCGGCCTCGCCCAGCGCCTGTGCGAGCACGCGGGTGAAGGCGGCGCCGAAGCGCGCGGTGATCTCGTTGCGGCCGCGCGAGGCGACGTCGCCGATGGTCTTGAGGCCGGCGCGGCGCAGGCCGAGCGTAATGGCCTCACTGCCGCCGAGCGCGGCCACCGGCAGGGCTGAGACCGCCGCCGCCTCCTCGCCATCAGCAACGATGCGGCCGTGCACCTGCCGGTTCAGCGTCCGCGCGCAGACCGCGTTGGAGGCGATCGCCGCCGACACGGTGAGGCCGTGCGCGGTCAGCGCATCGCACACCGACTGCATCAGTTTTGTCTCGCCGCCGAACAGATGCACGCAGCCGGTGATGTCGAGCGATAGCCCGTGCGGCGGATCGAGCGCCACCAAGGGCGTGAAGCGGTCGCACCAGTCGGCGATGCTCTCCAGCAGCCTGGCATCGGCGGCGAGATCGGCCTCATGCGCGACGAGGTCGGGACAGACCGCGCGGGCATTCGCCAAGGGCTGGCCGAGCGACACGCCATGGCGCGCCGCGGCCTCGTCGAGCGAATGGATCAGAAGCGCATTGGCGTCCTTGATAAGAACGACCTGCGGCTTGCCTTGCTCAAGCGGATCGGCGACGCGGCTCCGCTTGATGCGCTCGATGGGCAGGCGCGGCAGCCACAGGCTGAGGATCCGCCGCCGATTCGCTGAAACGGCACGCATCGGGCATCCACTCCATGATCCATCGTCCGGTCTGGCCGTGACGGTTACGAATGAGCTCGGCATCGAGCCGCGGCGCGCCCCACGCCATCCACGGCGCGACCTCGGACGACGGCGCGGTGCGCACCATCCAGCGCGTCTCCGCGGTCGACGGCTCCGGCGTCGCGGCGACGCGCAGCAGCAGCGCGGTCACGCCGGACTCCTGCGCTGCCAGGGTCAGCTTGCGGCTGGCGACGAGATCGAGCTTTTGCGTCTCGCCCCACACCTCCAGCATCACGCCGCCCAGCGCATCGCAGGCGAGTGCATCGGCGGCGGTGCGCAGGGCATGATCGAGATCGGGCGCGCGCACGACCACGAGGCGGCGCGGATCGAGGCCGAGCTCGGCGAGCCCGCTCATCGACAGCGCGCCGGCCTCGCGCTCGGCAAAGTCCTGCCGGATCCAGATCAGCGGCTTCCGTGCGGCGACGCGCGCGGCGAGGCCACACACGAAGCCGGTCGCGGCCGCCGCCTGGCGGCCGCCTTCCGCGAACACCTCGTGCAGCGCGCCGGTGGCGAGCCCGCCCTGCAGCACCGCGTCCGCCTCGTCATGGCCGAGCGCGACCCGGCGCAGATCATGCGCGCCATCGGCCGCTTCGAGACGGGCAATGCGGCCGCGCAGACGCGCGAGCGTATCCATGCGTGCGCCGGTCATCCGTCGCCGCTCCTTTCAATCCATCGTGCGAGTGCTGCCGTTCTTCAAAATGAATGCAGGCAGTTGAACCCGCGACGAACCTCTTTGTTCATGATACGTTCTAATATAAAGCTAACGCGTCCGAGAGAGTCAATCGGGATTGACCCGGTCCGGATTCAACGAGTGGAATCAAAGGGATTCAAAAGCATGGAGCTGCTGCGCAAACTGGAGATCCTGGCCGATGCCGCCAAGTACGACGCGTCCTGCGCCTCCAGCGGTACGGAGATGCGGGATTCCCGTGACGGCAAGGGGCTCGGCTCGACTTCGCCGGGCATGGGCATCTGCCACTCCTATGCGCCGGACGGACGCTGCATCTCGCTTCTCAAGATTTTGCTGACCAATGCCTGCAACTTCGACTGCCTGTATTGCGTCAACCGCGCCTCCTCCAACGTGCCGCGCGCCCGCTTCACGGTCGACGAGGTGGTGAAGCTCACGATCGACTTCTATCGCCGCAACTACATCGAGGGGCTGTTCCTGTCGTCGGGCATCATCCGCAGTCCCGACTACACGATGGAGCAGGTCGTCTCCGTCGCGCGCAAGCTGCGCGAGGAGCATCGCTTCCGCGGCTACATCCATCTGAAGACAATTCCGGAGGCCGACGAGGCGCTGATCGCCGAGGCCGGCAGATATGCCGACCGGCTCAGCATCAACATCGAGACGCCGCTCGAGGACAGCCTGACCAGGCTCGCGCCGGAGAAGGACCAGCGCGCGATCCGCCGCACCATGGGCCGCCTGCGGCTCAAGCTCGACGAGACGGCGGAGGCGAAGAAGACGGTGCGCCGCGCCCGGCCGCCGCGCTTCGCGCCGGCCGGCCAGAGCACGCAGATGATCGTCGGCGCCGATGCCGCCAACGACCGCACCATCCTGTCGACCTCGGCCAATCTGTACGGCGCCTACAAGCTCAAGCGGGTCTATTACTCGGCCTTCAGCCCGATTCCCGATGCCAGCCGCGCGCTGCCGTTGCAGGCCCCGCCCCTCGTGCGCGAGCACCGGCTGTACCAGGCCGACTGGCTGATGCGGTTCTACGGCTTCGACGCCGAGGAGATCGTCGAGGAGAACGAAGGCATGCTGCCGCTCGACATCGACCCCAAGCTCGCCTGGGCGCTGCGCCACCGCGACCGCTTCCCGCTCGACATCAACACCGCCAGCCGCGAGGAGCTGCTGCGCGTGCCCGGCTTCGGCACCCGCACCGTCCAGCGCATCCTCGCCACCCGACGCACCACCACGATCCGCTTCGCGGATCTGGCCCAGCTCAACGTCATCCGGAACAAGGCGCTGCCGTTCATCGTTCTCTCGGACCACCGGCCGTCGCCGTCCTTGCTGGACGGCGCCAGCCTCAGGGCCCGGCTGCAGCCGAAACCGCAGCAGCTCGGATTTGGATTTTAGCCAAGTCGTCATTGCGAGGGGCGAAGCCCGAAGCAATCCAGGGGCGACACGACGACTCTGGATTGCTTCGTCGCTCCGCTCCTCGCAATGACGTAAGGAGACAGATGCACGTCGTAACACTCGACAGCGACACCGATTTCGATGGCTGGCGCAAGGCGGCGCGGGCGCTGGCGATGAACGACGTCAGGGCGGCCGATGTGAGCTGGCGGGTGAAGGGCGCGGCGGCGGATCTGTTCGACGATCAGTCGGAGACACGGCTCCCCGATGTCCCGAAGGGCGCGTTCTCGGTGCCGGCGAGCTTCATGGAGCTCGCCGAGAGCGCGATTCTGCACAGCGATTCCAACCGCTTCGCCCTGCTCTACCGGTTGCTCTGGCGTCTGCGCACCAACCACGATCTCATGGACATCGCGACCGATCCCGATGTCGCCCAGGCCAACGCGCTTGCCCGCGCCGTGCGCCGCGACGTCCACAAGATGCACGCCTTCGTCCGCTTCCGCGAGGTCGGCCGCGAGCGCGAGGCGCGCTATGTCGCCTGGTTCGAGCCGGAGCACCACATCGTCGAACGCGCAGCTCCGTTCTTCGCCCGCCGCTTCGCCGACATGCCCTGGTCGATCCTGACGCCCGAACTCTGCGCGCATTGGGACGGCAGCCACGTCTCCTTCACACCGGGTGTGAGCAAGGCTGAAGCGCCGACCGAAGACCGGCTCGAAGAGGTGTGGCTTCGCTATTACGCCAGCATTTTCAATCCGGCACGGCTGAAAGTGAAGGCGATGGAAAAGGAGATGCCGAAGAAATATTGGCAGAACCTGCCTGAGGCCAGGCTGATCCAGCCGCTGATCGCCGAAGCCAGCCGGCGCACCTCCGTGATGATCGCAGAGCCCGGCACCGAACCGCACAAGCCGCAGAAACGCGTCGAGGAGACCGCGATGACCCGCAAGCCGAAAGCGCCCGCGCCTGCTGCTCAGACCTCACGTGATGTCGAGGCGACCGATCTTCAGACCTTGCGTGAAGAGGCTGCCGCCTGCCGCGCCTGCCCGCTGTGGAAGGACGCCACGCAGACCGTGTTCGGCGAAGGCCCTGAGCATGCGCCACTGATGCTGGTCGGCGAACAGCCCGGCGACAAGGAGGACCTCGCCGGCCATCCCTTCGTCGGCCCGGCCGGCCAGATGCTCGACCGCGCCCTGGAAGAGGCCGGCATCGACCGCTCCAAGGTCTACGTCACCAATGCCGTCAAGCACTTCAAGTTCGTGCCGCGCGGCAAGATCCGGCTGCACCAGAAGCCGGCCACGCCGGAGATCAAGGCCTGCCGTCCCTGGTACGAGCGCGAGCTCGCCGCCGTCCGCCCGGCCCTGGTGGTCGCGATGGGCGCGACCGCCGCGCAGGCGGTGTTCGGCAAGATCACCCAGGTCACCAAGAACCGGGGCCATATCGTCGACCTGGCTGAGGGCCCCCAGGCGATGATCACGGTGCACCCGTCCTATTTGCTCCGGCTGCCCGATGCGGACGCCAAGGCGCGGGAGTACGAGCTGTTCGTCAAGGATTTGAAGATCGCCGCGGCTGCGCTCAAGCGCGCGCAGGCGGCGTAACGGCGGCCCCAGCCTCCCCCTGCCCGCCGTTCGGTCCATTTTCCTCCATCGTCTCGCCTCGACAATGCAACCATGGGCTGATCGAGATCGCCGCGCGCCCGGGCGACATTCTCGTCCTGCTTGATCTCGGGAACCGCGTTCGGCATTCACAGGTGTGTGGGGATGGCGCGACCATGGTCGCGCATGAGGTTGGGGTCGAGACTGGGCGATGACGAACGATCAAGCGGCGGACAGCCGGACAGCGACGCCAACCCCTGACTTCAAGCCCGGCGACCATCGTACGACCGAATTCATCGAGCGGCGCAGCGTGCTGCCGCGGATCTTTCTCGGGCTGATCACGGCCGCAGCGATCGGCGGCGGCAGCCTGTATCTGCTGCGGCCGGACTTCGCTGCGCCTGTCGACCAGGTCATCCAGACCTTCCGCACCTCCGCGGTCGCCGAGCCCGACCGGCCGGCGGCGGCGCCGGACGTCAAACTGGAAAGCAGATTCACCGGCCTCTATCAGCGCTATGGCCTGGCGCCGCTTCCTCCGGGCATCGAGAGCGGCGCCAAGCTCAATGGCCTGCTCGCGATGCTGCAGAAGGAGCCGTGCGACAAGCAGACCGTCTTCCAGGCCTCCGTCGCCCTCGAGGAACGCCGCGAGACCCGGGCGGCCGCCGACCTCTTGAACGGCTTTTCCGACAGTTGCCCGGAAAGCACCGCCGAGCGCGGGCGCGCCGGCGAGCTGTATTATCTGCTCGGCGACTACGAGAAGGCGATCAGGCTGAGCTCCGACGTCATCGGGCGCCGCCCCGAGGTGCAGAAGCCCTATGTGATCCGCGCCCGGTCCGAGCAGGCGCTGAAGCGCTATGCAGCGTCGATCGACGACTATACGACGCTCATCAGCCTGATGCCGGACGCGAAGCTGATCGTGTCGGACGTCTTCACCAGCATGTCCGACAGCTACGAGAAGCTCGACCGTCCCTGCGAGGCGATCGGCCCGATCCAGACCTATATCGCCTTGGACAGCGAAAAACGTTCGACCCAGCCGCTGCTCCGCCGCATCGCCGCGCTGGCCGTCAAGGGCAATTGCAGCCAGGCCTATGCGACCGGCACCGCGCGCATCCCCCGCCGCTCCAACGGCGTCTCCACCGCCAAGGTGCAGATCAACGGTGTCACCGGCACCTTCATCATCGACACCGGCGCGAGCTTCGTCATGCTCACCCGCGGCTTCGCCGACAAGGCCAAGCCGCAGATGTTCAAGACCGACCCGGTCGAAATCCAGACCGCCAACGGCACCACCTCGGCCAATCTGGCGACTGTCGACAGCGTCAAGCTGGCCGGCGTCTCCGCCTCCAGCGTTCCCACCATCATCGCCAGCAAGAGCATCGGCGATGGCGTCGACGGCCTGCTCGGCATGTCGTTCCTGAGCCGCTTCACGGTCGTCATCTCGGAGCGCGAGATCCAGCTCAAGGCGAAGACGCTGGCCGAGCAGTAATGGCGCGGCGGCCCGCTGCCGGCCCGCGCGATCCGCGGATCGACCGATTCCCGCCGTCCCTCGCAACTCCGCCCTCAGGCCCTGCGCGACAGGTAGACATGCTCGCGCAGCAAGGCCTGGATCAGGGCTGCGCGATCGGAAAACCCCAGCGACCGGGCCAGTTCCGAGTCATCCTGGCTATCGCCATCGTCCGCGACGGCAGGCAGATAGCGGGCCATCAGTTCGTCCTCGCTCAGGCCATGGTCGGCCGGACTGCCGTCGCCGCGGTCGAGCTCCGTCTGTTTCAACACGTCGCATTTGTCGCGCGCGCGCGTCACCAATTCCTCGAAACGGCCGTCGATCTTCACCCAGTCGACCAGCGCGCTCAGACCGGAACCGTTGAGCCCCTTCTTGAACGATCGAATGCGCGCTTCATCCAGCATCAGCTCCAGGAATTCGGACCGGCTCATTCCGTTGCGCGCGATCCACGCCTCGAGCTGGGCCGGGTCCATCAGGTCCCTGCTCTGGCGAAACCTGATGATCTCGGCGCTCACCGCCTGCGCGTCGACCCTGATGCCGCGGCGCCTGGCTTCCGATGCAGCAAGAGAACGCGCGATGGCCTTCTCCGAGAGGTCGCTGCCGCGCACAGCCAACAGCCGCAGCTCGTCCATCAGTTGAGGCGTTCCGTCCATCCCCGCGGCCTCCGGCGAAGCGGCCGCCGATCGCTCCGCGTCCCGCATCAGCCCGTCCCACAATTGCGTGTGCTCGAACGCATAGTCGACCGTCTTGGGCTTCACCTCATCGGCCATCCGGCGCCGCATCGTCCGCAGCATCTCCAGCGCATCCTCGCGCTTCTGATCGATGCGATGGTCCGGCAGCCAGGCCTCGAGCGCATCGATATCCCGCGCGGCCAGCCGGCCATCGGCGCGCGCGCTGTGCAGCAGGGCCGGATAGCTGCGCTCCGGATAGAAGCTCGCCTGGGCAAGCGTCTCCAGGATCAGCCGTGACGTCTCCGAGATCACGCCATGCGTCACCGCCTTCCGCAAGGTGAAGCGCATATTGACCAGCGGCTCCGACAGCGCGGGGAAGCCGAGCTCCGCCGGCCCATGGATCAGTGCCACCTCGTCATCGGCCTCGAACAGGCCGTCGCGATAGGCCGCGAACACCTTGCCGACCCCCTCCATGCCGAACGCACACAGCTCGGCCGCACGCAGGGCGCCCATGCTGGCGCTGCCGAACACATGGATGCCGTTCGCCATCGCCCACAGGATCTCCTTGTGCCACACCGACGGCACCTGCTCGAAATAGCCGTCGATAATGCCGATGGCGGCGGGCTTCTTCAGCGCGGCGCGGTAGACGTCGCCCTGCTGCACCGGCGGCAGATACTCGGCCTCAAATTCGAGCGCCGCATCGCGCGGATGCAATGTGGGCCCGGTGAACACGATGCAAGTCATTGCGGCCCCCCCGCCGCCTGCTGCCGCGAGATCTGATCGGCGGCAAAGCTTCGCGCCCTCCGGCCGGGGCTGTAGTCGGGATTCTTGTCGAAAGTCTCGAGCCCCGGAATGATGACCCGCGCCACGGGAATGTCGAACCTGCTCTTGGTGAGATCGACCGCGATCACCTGCCGGATCCCGGCCGATTGCAACCGTTCGAGCACCATCGCGAGATCGCCGTTGAACGTGTCCGACGCCAGCGACGGAGCGGCGCGCAGGCTTCGCGTCGGCGGACGGCTTCGCAGCAGCGCCCGCTGCTCGTCGAGAAATTGCGCCGCCAAGGCCTTCTCGTCATACTCCTCCCGAAACACGTCATCGCGCGCCCCCGCGATCAGCGTCAGCCGGCTCTGCGCGGCTTCGGTCAGCGCGCGCAGGAAGGCGATCTCCGGCGACAGATGCGCTCCCATCCCCAGCGCCGCATAGAGATCTCGCCCCAGTTCCTCGTCACGATCGAAGATCAGACATTGGCAGACTGCCAGTCCGACATCGGAGCTGATGTCCCACGCGACGACGTCGAGACCCGCGCGCTCGCACATCTCCAGAAGCCGCCTGTTGCCGTCGTCCCGAACCGTATCGAGGGCGATGCGGCGGCCCTGCTGCTCCGAAGGACTGCGCAGATGCCAGAGCGTGGTCGCATCGCGCTCGACGACCTCGCAGATGCCGTGCAACAGCGCCTCGATCAGCTGATTGCCGGACGCGAGGCCGTTAGACGAGGAGATGAAGCTGCCCGCCGGCATTTCGGGCCGCGATGTCGAGAGGTTCACCATCTCGAACGGCACCCAGATGTCGGTGTCCGCGATCAGATCGCGCCCCTCGATCCACAGCATCTGCAGATCGGGATGAAAGTGGCCGCCGGCAATCAACGGCAGGTCGGCGACCTCGACCACGTCGTGGTCGCGGATCAGCTCGGCATAGGTTGCGAGCTTCAGCGGCAGGGTGATCGTCTCGGCATGAAACAGCTCGATGGATTCCATCAGTCCCGACGCCTTGGCGGCATCCAGGGTGAGCCCCTTGCCCTGCGACACCGACACCGAGCGCGAATTGGGCCGGCAGACCATCGTCACGGGAATGCCGACGCGATCGAGACCGGTGACATCGGCGACGCGGGTGATGCCCATCTCGCCCAGGAAAGGACGCACGCGCTCGACCGTCTGCGACGGCGGCACCGAGCGTTGCGTTCCCGACCGAAAGGCCTTTTCGACCGGACGAGCGAGGCGGTCCCGATGCAGCGCTGTCGATCCCATCCACAGCCCTCCCTCAGCCCGCGTGGCGAACATCGGCAAAGGCGCCGACGACCACGTTCTGCATCGTCTCGATCGCCCTCTGGACGTCGGCATCGACCACCGAGGAATATCCGGCGATGCTGTCGAGCAGCGGCTGCCTGCAGAAACCGCGCAGGCAGAGCTGGATGCGCTTGATCGCGACACCCGGCTCGAACGCGCCGGACTGCATCGCCAGGCTCCAGAAATGCAGCAGCCCGTACCAGACGAAACACGCCTGCAGGAACGATGGGAATGGCAGCCGGCTGCCGCTCCAGGGCGAGGTGATGCGCGGCAGCGATCCCTTGGCCGCGGGATCGAGGAACCAGGGCTGTTCGTACTCCTGCATATAGAGCAGCGCATGAATGCCTTCATGGACCAGCGCATCGGCGATGTGGGCTTCGTCGATCTCCGGAAGATGCGGATTGGCCAGGAAGGTGCGTCCGATATAGTAGCCATTCGATCCCGACGAGAAGCTGGTGGGACTCTCCGGATCCTTCTGCAGGATGAGCGCGATGTTGAAGCGCGTGACGAAACGGGGAAGCCCCGCCTCGGTTCGCTCGAGCGCAGACCGTGACCGTTGCAACAACTGATGAAGCCGGTCGATCTCGACCTCGGAAAACGCCGGACGTGACGGCGGGTCCGGCCTGTCCTGCCCCGACAGATCGACGCTGACCGCATGCGGGCTGCCATAGTCGGTGACGGGCATGCCCTCGACCTGCGGCCAGATGCAGCTCCCCGTGGGCGAATAGCCGCGATCGCCGAGCGCGGTCCAGACCTCCCGGTCGGCGCTGATGTCGAGGCCCTGGCGCAGGGCCTCTGCCAGGAACGAAGCGGACAGGAACGGCTCCTCGTCATCGGAGCGGCGGCCCGGGGTCGACAGCAGGCGGAACGAGGTCTCGGGGGCGTCGAGCACCCGCATGAAGCCCTCGTCCGCCACCCGATCGATCAGGCTGCGCAGTTGCTCTCCGCGCGCCGGATCGCTGCGGCAGATCTCGCCCAGCGCTTCGCCCATCTTCTCCGCGAGCCGGTCGCCATAGGTGGCGAGCACGCCGTCACACACCGCCTCATAGTCGTTCCAGCGCAGGACGTCAGGCATCTGGGTGATCGTCATCGTGCAAACTCCTTCCGCAAGACTCCTTCGACCGGGCCGCTTCCGCCGGCTCTCATATCGGCGCGCAAGTCCGACGATCGCGATCCGGCGTCAGCCGGTCGTCGGCGCATCATGCTGAAACCTCATGGCCTGCCGCATCGCCGCATCCATGAAATGCGCCCGCCGGAGCCTGGTCTCCTCGACCGAGGTGCCCAGCCGTTCACGGACATGATCGAACAGCTTCAGAAGGTCGGCACACCACACGGACGGATTGTTGAACTCCGTCTGGGACGAATAGCGATGCGGAAGATAGCCGCCCGCGCAGGTGTCCCGTTCACGGCATGCGCTGCAGCCGTCGGGCCGCTTCATGCCGTCGAACACGGCGGCGCGATGAAACGCGCCGGCGTTCCGGACGTCCATGAAGTCGGAGGTCCGGACATTGAGGCCGGTGCGGGCGGCACCGTCGTAGCAGACACGCAGCACGTCGAGCCCTTCGATCTCGCCGTCGGTGTTCACGAACAGGAATGTTAGGGGCTGGTTGCCGAGCATGTCGATGCGGCTCTCGCCGCCCTGCACCAGCCAAGCGATGTTCCAGAAGATCTTGATGCGAAGATCCAGAGTGCCCTCGCGCCACCAATCCTCGAAGATCGGGATCAGGAAATCGGCGCATGGCGTGGGTCCATAGCGGTCGCGAACGGCACCGATGGTGTCGTGGGTATAGTCCGGCAGGAGGTAGTCGATCGAGGCCGGACCTAAACTGGTGAGGTGGCGATGCACCTCGGCGCCGTTCGCACCGAGCTGGATCACGGAGAGGAACCGCAGCGGAATTCCTGCCCTGCGCAGCACCGCGAGCCCCTGCTCGACGTCGCGATAGGAGCCGCGTCCGCCATGATCGACACGCAGGGAGTCGTGCACGTCGGGGGTTCCGTCGATGCTGATGCCGACGTCGATGTCGAACCTCTTGATGATCTCGGCCCACCCGTCGTCGAGCAAGGTGCCGTTGGTCTGCATGCAGAGCTGCACCCGCGCGACGCCGGCGAGCCTCTCCTTGATGGCCCGGCACCAGGAGCTGAAACGCTCCTGCTTGACCAGGCAGGGCTCTCCGCCGTGAAAGGTGATCGTCAGATAGCTCTGTCCTGTTCTCAGGCAGTGACGGCGGATGCGCTCGATCGCGATGTCGACGACATCGTCGTCCATGATCGCGGGGCGCTCCTTCCAGGTGTTGTCGCCCTTGTTGTAGACGTAGCAATAGGAGCAGTTCAGATTGCAACGCGACGCGACCTTGAACACGAAATGGAGATGGGGACCGTCCGTCATTGGTAGGCGATCTCAGCGGTGCGATCGACGAAGATGCGGCCATGCTCGGTGAGGAACGGCCGCGCGCCGTCCAGCACGACCTGCGCTTCCTTGAGCTTGGTGAGCATATTGCCGAGTTCGGCATCGAACTCGGGATATGCGCCGAACCCCTTCCTCTCGGCCTCGCGATAGAAGGCACAGATATAGGCGATGGCGTGGAAGGCCAGCAGGATCCCGCGCAACGGTCTCGGCTCCGGCCGCAGCGGCGAGGCGTAGCGGTCGTGGTGCTGCGGATCGACCAGGGGTCCCGACGCTTCGGCCATGAAGAGGTGAAGATGAGCGGATTCGTGGACGATCGCCTCCATCACCTGCATCAGGCCGCCGAACAGATCGGCATAGACCATTCCCGGCACGTCGGCCTGCGATCCGCTGCGGAAATACGATCGCTCGCTGCTGCGCAGCGGGATCAGCACCCGCGTCACATCCGACACCCAATTCACGCAGTCGGGAAACTTCTTCGCCGCGGTCACGAGGATCTCGAGCGAGTTCGTGACCTCTCGCATCATCTGGGCCTGCTCGTCGTCCGACAGATCGCCGTGCTCGGCCCAGGTATCGGGGATCGGAAATCCAAGAGAGTGACAACCGACGTCGACCGATATGTCATAGGGCCACTCTTTCATCGGCAGCAGCGCGGCGAGCTCGTTAAGGTCATAGGCGCCGGCCTCGATGCGATAGCCGCCGACCGGAGACCATAAGGTCAGGGGCTCCGACGTCGTCAGCGACGTGGATTCCGTCGTCGCATTGGCCGCCGTCCAGATCGCGGCCTGGAGATCGCGCTGCGGACTCTTGTCATGTCCCTCGTAGGTGATCGCATTCATGCAGGGATGGCGAAGCCAGTTTGCCTCACGCGCATTGGCCTCCATCAGCGACGCCTTCAGCGGCGCGCAATCCAGGCCGAGACGTTCCTCCGGCTGCCATCGCAGGATCTTGTCGCCGAGCTTCTCATGCCAAGCCGATTTCGACGGCCGCCAGGTCCACGCGTCACTCATGATCGAGCATGCCTCCGCCACTTCAATGACGCAGCCGGCCGCGATGCGCCCGCCGCGCGGGCGGGACCGCAACCGATGCGGGCCTCAACAAAGACGAGAAAGATCAGCCATTGCGCATTGCGAGGATCGATGCATGACGGGACAGCGTCCGTCATGCATCCTCCAAGCGGCAGAGCGCGCTCACCCCGACGCAGATCGGAACAACGTCAGATCAGACGATCGGAGTGCGAGGCTCTGGTCGGCAGATGGCCTGCCGGCGATTATTCGGTTCGGCGTGTCAACTTCTGCGCGGCCGGTGACTGCGACAGGCTGAATTGGCCCTTCAGCTCCTTCACGGCTCTCACCTGCGTGAGGCGCTCCGCGAGCGCACCGAGAACGGCTGGGTCGCTGGCGATTTCGCGTTCCATTTCGTCGAAACGCTCCATCGCAGCGAGGCGGCTGAAGACGATGCCGCGCGAGAAGGGATTGGTCTTGCTGAAGATCGCACCGCGCGAGAACGGAACGCCCCCATCGGCTATTTGGTCGACCTTGAGGGCCGCTCTTGCAATTTCGGAGTCAACTACGGATTTCAGCGCCAGATCGACCTTCTTGCGCATTTCCGCCGGATCGCGATCAGCCATTCCTAAAACTCCCAGTCGGTTGAGAACCGCCATTCATTCAGAAAGGAAATAGCACCGTCCCGGTACACGCCTGTGATTTCGCGCCCCGAACTCACAGGACTGCAACACTTGAGCTGGCCTTAGCGTCGTTTTGCTACGCTCACGACTTCGCCGATGTCTTCATGCTCAGAAACGTCGAAGTCGTGAAACGCTAACATGAAGCTATTAGGTGCACAATAGAGTAGTCATTCAGATACACCTGCTGATTGCCACCACTGTGACGCACTGCAATCAGCTCACGCCATTGATCGGCCTTGCGCATCGGCAGATCGAGTCTTTGGCGCTCGTCGCATGACATCTTGTCGCATCCGGTTCCCGCCGCCGCGCCCCGCGCCTCACTCTCGAGTCGTGAAGATCAACGTGCATAAAGATGCAAAAAAGGCCCGCGCATTCCGCGCGGGCCTTCGATCCTGTCGGAGCGATGCGGCGACGACGAGCGTGTCGCCGCGCGTTGCGGCTTACGCCGCCAGCGTGTTCTCGACCACCTTGATGAAGAACGAGGTGCCGTAGACGATCGCCTCGTCGTTGAAGTTGTACGCCGGATGATGCAGACCGGCGCTGTCGCCGTTGCCGACGAAGATGAAGGCGCCGGGGCGGGCTTCGAGCATGTAGGCAAAATCCTCGCCGCCCATCATCGGCGGCATCTCGTGCACGTTGGCATCGCCCGCGACTTCCTTGGCGGCGCGGATCGCGATCTCGGTCTGCTCGGCGTGATTGACCACCACGGGATAGCCGCGGGTGTAGGCCAGGTCGATCTTGGCGCCCGTCATCTGGGCGACGCCGGCGACGACCTCGCGCACGCGCTTTTCCATCAGCTCGCGCACCTTCGGCGTCAGCGTGCGCACCGTGCCGCGCAGCACCGCGCTGTGCGGAATCACATTGCGGGCATTGCCGGCGTGGAACTCGCAGATCGACAGCACCGCCGCCTCCAGCGGATCGACGTTGCGGGCGACGACCTGCTGCAACGCGGTGACGAGCTGGGCGCCGACCATCAGCGAGTCGATGCAGTTGTGCGGCTTGGCGGCGTGGCCGCCATGGCCCTCGATGGTGATGTCGACCGAATCGGTGGAGGCCATCAGCGGCCCCTGGCGGATGGCGAAGGCGCCAACCGGCAGGCCGGGGCCGTTGTGCATGCCGTAGACCTGGTCGATTTTGAAGCGCTCGATCAGGCCATCCTTGATCATCGCATCGGCGCCGCCGCCACCCTCCTCGGCGGGCTGAAAGATCACGGCGACCTCGCCGGCAAAGTTGCGGGTTTCGGCGAGATAACGCGCGGCGCCGAGTAGCATCGCGGTGTGGCCGTCATGGCCGCAGGCGTGCATCATGCCCGGGACCTTGGAGGCATAAGGCAGCCCGGTGATCTCTTCGATCGGCAGCGCATCCATGTCGGCGCGCAGGCCGAGCACCTTCACATCGCCATTGCCGGGCTTGCGGCCCTTGATGACGCCGACCACGCCCGTCTTGCCGAGACCGGTCACCACCTCGTCGCAGCCGAACTCGCGCAGCCGGTCGGCCACAAAGGCCGCGGTCCGGTGCACCTCATAGAGCAGCTCGGGATGCGAATGGATATCCCGCCGCCAGGCCTGGATATCGGGCTGCAGATCGGCGACGCGGTTGACGATGGGCATGGGAAATCTCGTAACTCCAGAAGGGATTTGAGCCGTTCTAGCATGCAAAAGTCGCACCGCCCAAGATCTAGCCAGGATCTGGGCTGCGCCTGTCTCATGGCTCGGTCAACCAGCCATGAACGTGGCGCTTGTCCGCCGCCGTGCCGGCTGACTAAAAGCTGGCCTAAAGATTGGGAAGGGAATGCCGATGGGACGCCAGCTCGCGGGGGATTACGACTACATCGTGGTGGGCGCCGGCACCGCCGGCTGCATCCTCGCCAACCGGTTGTCGGCCGATCCAAAGACGCGGGTGCTGATTCTCGAGGCCGGCGGCAACGACAACTGGATATGGTTCCATATTCCGGTCGGCTACCTCTTTGCGATCGGCAATCCCCGCTCCGACTGGATGTTTCGCACCGAGGCCGAGCCGGGCCTCAACGGCCGCTCCCTTGCCTACCCCCGCGGCAAGGTGATCGGGGGCTGCTCGGCGATCAACGCCATGATCTCGATGCGCGGCCAGGCCGCCGATTACGACCATTGGCGCCAGCTTGGCCTGTCCGGCTGGTCCTATTCCGACGTGCTGCCGGTGTTCCGGCGGCTGGAGGACCATTTTCTGGGCGAGAGCGAGCACCACGGCGTGGGTGGCGGCTGGCGGATCGAGGCGCCGCGGCTGTCCTGGGCGGTGCTGGACGCGGTCGGCGACGCCGCCGAGCAGATGGGCATCCGCCGCATCCCGGACTTCAATACCGGCGACAATGAAGGCATCAGCTATTTCCACGTCAACCAGAAGCGCGGCCGGCGCTGGTCGTCCGCGCGCGGCTTCCTCAAGCCGGCGCTGAACCGGCAAAACCTCCGGCTCGAGACCAACGTCCTGGTCGAGCGGCTGATCGTCGAAAACGGCCGCGCGGTCGGAGTCCGATTCCAGCAGAACGGCGAGACCATCGAGGCGCGCACCAAGGGCGAGGTGATCCTGAGCGCCGGCTCGATCGGCTCGGTGCAGGTGCTGCAGCGCTCGGGCATCGGGCCGGCGGACTGGCTCGGCGAACTCGGCATTGATGTCGTCATCGACAAGCCCGGGGTCGGTCGAAACCTGCAGGACCATCTGCAGCAGCGCGCGATCTACAAGGTGTCGGGTGTGAAGACGCTGAACGAGACCTACTACTCGCTGGTCAGGCGCGGCCTGATGGGGGTCGACTACGCACTCCGCCGCCGCGGCCCGCTGACCATGGCGCCGTCGCAGCTCGGCATCTTCACGCGCTCCGACCCCCGGCGCGATCGCGCCAACATCCAGTTCCACGTCCAGCCGCTGTCGCTCGACAAGTTCGGCGATCCCTTGCATCGCTTTCCGGCGATCACCGTCAGCGCCTGCAACCTGCGCCCGACCTCGCGCGGCACGGTGCGCATCCGCTCCGCCAAGCTGGATGAGGCGCCGTCGATCGCGCCGAACTATCTGGCGACCGAGGACGACCGCCAAGTGGCAGCGGACGCCATCCGCGTCACGCGCCGACTGATGAAGCAGAACGCGTTGGCCGCCTACAAGCCTGAGGAGTATCTGCCGGGCCCCGCTGTCGGCGACGACGACGCCGCGCTCGCCAAGGCCGCCGGCGACATCGGCACCACGATCTTCCATCCCGTCGGCACGGCGAAGATGGGCACTGCTGACGATCCGATGGCGGTGGTCGACGAACGGCTGCGCTTCCGCGGTCTTGACGGCCTGCGCATCGCCGACGCCTCGATCATGCCGACGATTACATCAGGCAATACCAACACGCCGACGGCGATGATCGCGGAGAAGGCAGCGTCGATGATTTTGGAGGATGGGCGCTGACGATCTCCATGCCGCCCGCCTGTCACGGGCGGCATGACGCGAGATCGAACTCCTGACGAGGGGCTGTACGCTTACGCCGTGCGAACCGACGGGAGGTTTAACGGCCCAAGCTGACACGTCTCTGACAGCGCGCGAGCATCGGACGCGATGCGGGACAGCGGGAATAACGTCTGAGCCGTCATCCGCCTGTCGTCACTTTATGCCGCGAATACGTAGGGTAGGCAAAGCGACGCCGAAAAGCGGCGCGAGCCCACCATCGTACGGCAGATGATTGCCACGGCGACGAAACGCCGGACGCATTCAACAGTCGCGTCCGTGGCCCCTGGATCGCGTCGCTACGCTCGCGATGACGGCGTTCGTGGCGGCGCTCGGTGCCCGCCACAATCGTCATTGCGAGCGAAGCGAAGCAATCCAGGGCCCAACCCAACTCTCTGCTTTCAGATGATCTGCGCAACCAACGGCACTCGCCGCAACAGCGCAGCCGCTCCCCAGCTCACGATCAGCGTCCCCACCAGCACGATGGCGAACTTCACCGCGGCCGGCCACGCGGGATCGAACACCAGATATTGCAACCAGAGCAGCGGCAGGAAGTGCAACAGATAGATGCCGTAGGCCGAGGGCTGCATGCGGTCCATCAGCGCCAGCGGCGCATGCGCCCAGCGCAGGAAGAAGCTCGGCACGCCGAATGCCATCGACGCGCAGAAGCTGGCCACGGCGCTGCCATAGGCGGCCCGCCACCACAGCGGCGGCGAGTCGAAATCGGCGATCCAATTGTGGTGGGCGTAGGCGAGAAACAGGATCAGGCCGTAGCAGCCGTAGGAGAATGCAAACCAGACGGCCCAGCGCTGTACCAGCGCGCCGTCCTGCGCCAAGGGGCCGGTCCGCAGGCCCGCTGCGCCGATGGCGATGCCGGCGATGAAGAAAGCCGGATAGAGCAGCGATCGGCTCGCCTGCAGCGGCAACGGGAAATGGCCGGGCATGAACCACAGCCCGTCGCCGAAGCCGAGATGCGGCGGCAGATAGGCCGCGTTGGCGATGGCCAGGAAGATCAGGAAACCCGTGAGTGGAGAGCGCAGCAGCGTGCCGGCCCACCGACCGAATGCTGGGATCGCCCGAGGCACAACAGTCCACGCAAGGGCAGCGAACAGGTCGAAGATCAGCAAGACGCCGAGAAACCAGGCCGAGCCCGACGGCCACGGGCCCGTGGATATCATGCGCTCCCACACCGTCGTGAACTGATCCTCCGCCACGTAGTAGCGGTAGTAGGCGATCGGCATGATCACGAAGATCGACACGATGTAGGGCACGCCGAGTCGCAGCGTGCGGCGGCCGAGATAGCCTCCGGCGCCCCTCCTCTCCAGGCTCGCCGGTACGAACAGGCCGGAGAGGAAGAACATGCACGACATGAAGTAGCTGTCGTTGAACAGCGCGACCAGATCGAAGCCGAGCCAGTGCATGCGGTCGCCGCCCTGGCCGAAATAAGTGTAGTTGATGGCGGAGTGATACAGCACGACCGACAGCGTGATGAAGGTTCGGGCGCGGTCGAGCGGCACGATGCGGCCGCTGGCCATGTCGGCCTGCTGGACATTCGGGGTCAGGCGGTCATGCATCGGCTTTGCATCCAACATCAGCAGCTACGCTGCCGCTGGCCGTTGTATAGTCCATGCGCTGCCCGGCCGATATCATGCTTGAGTATGCGAACCGCGTGCCATCAAAGGCAGGATCACGAACGCGTCATCTCGCAAAGACCTGCATTCGCCGGGAATAAATCGTCGCCCGCTCCGCTCTCCTCGCTTGTCAGCCCCGTGCGGGCGATGGGAGAGCACCATGAGCTTCGACAATCACGATGACCGAGGCGCCAGCCGCCGCAAGGTCCTGGAATGCATGACCTGGGCCGGGACCGGCGTGCTGTGGACGATTGCAGGCGGCGTGCCACGGTCGCTGGGCCTGATCGATGCGGCGCATGCGGCCGAACAGCGGGCGCAGGGCCTCACCTTCCTGCAGATCAGCGACAGCCATGTCGGCTTCGACAAGCCGGCCAATCCCAACGCGATCGGGACGCTGGAGGAAGCCGTCAACCGGATCAAGGCCATGCCGAACAAGCCGGCCTTCATGATCCATACCGGCGACATCTCGCATCTGTCGAAGGCGACCGAGTTCGATGATGCCGACCGCATCATCTCGCAGACCCGGCTCGACGTGCACTACGTCCCCGGCGAGCATGATTTCCTCGACGAGGACGTCAAGCTCTACAAGGAACGCTACGGCAAGGGCACGCGCGGCGCCGGCTGGTATTCGTTCGACGCTGGTGGCGTGCACTTCATCGGGCTCGTCAACGTCGTCGATCTCAAGGCCGGCGGGCTCGGCAATCTCGGCGCCGAGCAGCTCGCCTGGCTGGAGCAGGATCTCAAGGGTCGCTCCAAGTCGGCGCCGATCGTGGTGTTCGCGCATATCCCGTTGTGGACGGTGTATCCGCAATGGGGCTGGGGCACCGAGGATGGCGGCCGGGCGCTCGACATGCTCAAGGGCTTCGGCTCGGTGACGGTGCTGAATGGCCACATCCACCAGGTGATGCAGAAGGTCGAGGGCAACGTCACCTTCCACACCGCGCGCTCGACCGCCTTCCCGCAGCCGGCGCCGGGCACCGCGCCCTCGCCCGGGCCGATGAAGGTCGAGGATGCCAGGCTGCGCGGCCTGCTCGGCATCGCCAGCATCGGCTTCAAGGTTGGTGACGAGCGGCTTGCGATCATCGACACGCCGCTGGCAGGCTGAGGGCGACGACATGACCGTATCAGCATCGCTGGGGCGAAGCATTCGCCTCGCTCTCACCGCCACCGTGCTCGGCCTCGCGCCGCTGCACGCCGAAACCATCAAGGTCACGATCGACAACTTCACCTTCACGCCGGCAGAGGTGAAGGTGAAGGTCGGCGACACCGTGACCTGGACCAATCATGACGATATCCCGCACACGGTGGTGTCGGCCGGCAAATACCGGTCGAAGACGCTCGATACCGACGACAGCTTCTCGTTCACCTTCGCATCGAGTGGTGACTACAAGTACTTCTGCTCGCTGCATCCGCACATGACGGGGATGGTCAAGGTTGAGTAGTGTCACGAACCAGGGCATGAGAACAGCGTCATGGCCGGGCCGGCAGCAAGCCGACGCTCCGGCCATGATGCCGCGCCCCGAACCGGAAAGGATGCCGGTGCCCCCATCGCCCGACGATCCCGAGCGGGCCCGGCGCTTCCGCGAGGCGGCGCTGCCCTATCTCGACGACGTCTACACGCTGGCGCGCTATCTCTTGCGCAATCCGGCGGACGCCGAGGACGCTGTGCAGGAATGTTACCTGCGGGCGTTGAAGCATTTCGATGGATATCGCGGTCCGGCGATGAAGCCGTGGCTGTTCGCGATCCTGCGCAATGTCTGCCACGCCGAGTTTGCCAGGCGCTCCGTCGCGCCGGTCAAGACGCTCGACGGCGCGCCCGAGGCGGCCGAGCAGGCGCCGATCTGGCAGGAGAGCGCAGAAACACCGGAAGGCGCGCTGCTGCGCGAGCACGACGCATCTGCAATTCAGCAGATGATCGCCACGCTGGCCGAGCCGTTTCGCGAGACCTTCGTGCTGCGCGAGATCAACAATCTGTCCTATCGCGAGATCGCCGAGACCGCCGGCGTGCCGGTCGGCACCGTGATGTCCCGCCTCGCCCGCGCCCGCGCGTTGCTGCGCGCCGCCTGGCTCGCGCAGGAGGAAACCAAGCCATGACCTGCGATGAAGCCGAAATCCTGATCCACGCACTGGCCGACAACGAGCTCGATGCCGGCCACGCGCGCGAGGTCGAAACCCATCTGGCGAGCTGTCCGCGTTGCACCGCCGAACTCGCTGCGATCAGGCAGATGAAGCAGGCGCTCGCCAGCACCGAGCTGAGCTTCAAGGCACCGGCCGCCCTGCGAGAGCGAATCGAAGCTGCGCTGCCACCGGTACAGCCGCCGATCGTGACGCCTCTCGTCGCCGCGCCAAGCCGTCGCTCTTTGCTGAAGGGCTTCGCCATGGGGTCGGCCGTGTCGGCGCTTGCCGCGACCGGCCTCGTCGCGATCGTGCTGCGCAACGACGACCAGCAGCGCATCGAGGCCGAGATCGTCTCGGCGCATCTGCGCTCGCTGCAGGCCGGACACCTGACCGATGTGATCTCGACCGACCAGCACACGGTGAAGCCGTGGTTCAACGGCAAGCTCGACGTCGCCCCGCCGGTGATCGACCTGACGGCGGAAGGCTTCACGCTGGTCGGCGGCCGTCTCGACTACGTCGATGCACGCGCGATCGGCGCGGTCGTCTATCGCCGCCGCCAGCACGTGATCAATCTGTTCGTCGCGCAGACGTCCTCGACCGAGCGTCGCGCGGCAAAGCTGGATACGCTGCAAGGCTTCAACATCCGCAGCTGGCGCGACCGCGGCCTGAGCTACTGGGCGGTGAGCGACATCAATGTCGAGGAGCTCAACGAGTTCGGCGAAAGGTTCGAGCGGGCGATGGGTGGGAGAAGCTGACTCTCTCGCTTCGTCATTGCGAGCGCAGCGAAGCAATCCAGAGTCCTTGCGCAGCCCTGGATTGCTTCGCTGCGCTCGCAATGACGGAGATTTTATCTGAAACCGTAGGGTGGGCAAAGCGAAGGGTGCCCGCCGCGAACGAACGAGAAATCAGATGGTGGGCACGGGGCTCCCCGCCTTTGCCTCTCCTTCGCAGCCGCATCACCGCTGTCATGCCCGCGCAGGCGGGCATCCAGTACGCCGCGGCCCATCGAGCTGATCAAAACCGCCTCGGCGTACTGGATCGCCCGGTCATCAAGCCGGGCGATGACAGTTCGGCGTGTCGCTACGAGACGTTGTCCGGTCGCTACTATGCGGCTCGTCGGCTCTACGCCGATTTGCGGATCGCGTTGTCGACCAGGGTCTTGCCGAGCGACCAGATCGCGCCGGGGACCTTGTGGCTCTGGGCGATCACGTCGTCGAAGGCGCGCTCGATCCAGGCGCAGTCGTCTTCGGTGATGGTCAGCGGCGGCAGCAGCTTGATGGTGTGCAGGCCGTGACCGGCGACCTGGGTCAGGATCTTGTGATCCTTGAACAGCGGCACCGTGATCAGCTGACAGAACAGGCCCTTGTTGGCGCTCTCCAGCATGGTCCAGGACGCCTTCAACCGAAGCGATTTCGGCGGACCGAACTCGACGCCGATCATCAGGCCCTTGCCGCGCACTTCCTTGAGCAGCTCGTATCCCGGCACCATCCGCGTGAGAGCCAGTCGCAACTCGGCGCCGCGCTTGGCGGCCGCTTCGATCAGCTTCTCCGCCTTGAGGACCTCGAGCGTCGCGATGCCCGCGGCCATCGCGAGGTCGTTCTTGGCGAAGGTCGAGCCGTGCACCACGGCGCGGTCCATGCGGTTGAAGATCTTGTCGAAGATGGCCTTGCGCGTGAGCAGCGCGCCGACCGGCACATGACCGCCCGACAGCGCCTTCGAGAGCAGCACCATATCGGGCTCGACGTTCCAGTGTTCCACGGCGAGGAACCGCCCGGTGCGGCCCATGCCGGTCTGGATTTCGTCGGCGATGAAGATGGTGCCGTATTTCTTGCAGAGTGCAGCGGCGCCCGGGAGGAACTCGTCAGAGGGCATGTTCACGCCCTTGCCCTGGATCGGCTCGACGATGAAGGCTGCAATTTCTCGTGAAGACAGTGCCTGTTCGAGCGCAGCGAGATCGTTGAACGGCACGGCCGTGCAGCCCGGCAGCAGCGGCTCGAAGCCGGTCCGGAAATTCGAATCCTCGGTCAGCGACAGCGCGCCGTAGGTCAAGCCGTGATAGGAGTGCCCGCAATAGACGATGCCCGGCCGCCCCGTCGCGCCCCGCGCGAATTTGATCGCGGCCTCGACGGTCTCGGCGCCGGAATTTGCGAAGAACACCTTGTCCAGATAAGGGACATATTCCAAGAGCCGCTCGGCCAGAACGCCCGCCAATGTGGAGACGTCGAGCTGAACCAGGTTCGGCAGGTCGCTGTCGAGGACACTCTTCAGCGCATCGCGCAGCGTCGGATGGTTGCGGCCGATTGCAAAGACGCCAAAACCGCTGAGCAGATCAAGATACTTCGCATCATCACGATCGTAGAGATATTGCCCTTGTCCCTTTTGGAACCCGACATCATATCCAATCGTCTTGAGAACGCGGACCAATTGCTCGTTCAGATGCCGAGAGTGCATCGTGCTGCGCTGCGCTTGGCGCTCCACAAACATCTCGGAAACGTCTAGATTGGGTTTTAGCATCGGCTACATACTTCGGTTGATGGACGTGACGTCAACTGAAAACGCGCAATGCGGCGTTTTGCCCTCATTCGCACCATCAAAGCAAGCACGGGTTTCTGCCAATGTTGCATCGCCTTAGATATCTCATGTCGACGAGGATAGCATACTCTGCAGTGTTGCTCGCAGCAGGAATTTCTTCTGCAAGCGCTGCCGATCCGACCGGTGACTGGAAGGTCGCCGACGGGGTCGCGAACATCCGAGTCGCACAATGTAATGGCAGCATGTGGGGCGTGGTGGCCTGGGAGAAGACCCCGGGCGGCCGTGACGTGAACAACCCCGACCCGGCCCGGCAAAGCCGGCCGACATTGGGCATGCCGATCCTGATCGACATGAAGAAGAAGCCCGGCGCGGAGGCCTGGGAAGGCCAAGTCTACAACGCCAAGGACGGCAAGCTGTACGCCTCGACGATCACGCCGACCGATTCGGATCACCTGGAGATTCAGGGCTGCGTGCTCGGGTTCCTGTGCGGCGGCGAGACCTGGACGCGCGTCGGGCCGCCGATCCCGTCGAGCCCCGTGAACAGCATGGCGAAAGGTACACAGAAACCAATCACCCCTGCGCCGGCGCCCAAGACGACGACCGGGGCCGCCAACGCTGCCACCGCATCGGCCAAGCCGGGCGCGAAGCCCGCCGACCAGGTGGGCGACATCTGCCTGCTTCCGGAGGTGGCGCGACCGCGCTGACGAATCTCAACCCTGAAATAAAAAAAGCGGCCGAGCGATCGGCCGCTTTTTCGTTGTCCATCTCTTGGTTCGAACCTTGGACCTATTCGTGGACCTCGCGGGGCTTGCCCATCAGCGCCGGCTGGAACAGCAGCACCGCGGCGAGAGTCGTCACCAGCGACAGTGCCAGCAGCTTGCCCATGCTGGACGTGCCCGGGTGGCTCGACAGCCACAGGCTGCCGAACGCGGTCGCCGTGGTCAGCGCACTGAAGAAGATCGCCCGGGTAAGGCTGGTCTGCAGCAGATTGGTGCGGCCGCCGCGCCATGCCACCACGTAGTAGATCTTGAACGCCACACCGATGCCGAGCAGCAATGGCAGCGCGACGATGTTGGCGAAGTTCAGCGGCAGCTTGATCAGCACGCAGATTTCGAGCGTGACGGCGCCCGCAACCAGGAGAGGCACCAGCGTCATCAGCACGTCGGAGAAGCGGCGCAGCGTCACCCACAGCAGCAGGCTGATGACCACCAGCGAGTAGATGCCGGCGTGGATGAACGCCTTCACGATCGTGTCACCCGACTTGAGGATCGACACCGGACCGCCGATCGCGTTCGGCTCGGCCGTGAGCACGGCATTGGCGAACCGCCGGAGATTGTCGTTGTCGTTGGGATCGCCCTTCGGCTGCGCCTCGACCCGAATCAGGCCATCCTTGCTCTTCCACTGCGAGACCAGCTCCGGCGGCAGGTTGGCAAGCGTGACCGGCTGCGCCTGCAGCGCGGCTCCGAGCTGCTCCAGCGTGATCTTCCAGGGATCGACGAACACGGCCTGCGCCTTGTTGCGAACCGCTTCGCTGGCCCCGGCGAGCTTGGCCAGCGCATCGGCGAGACGGCGCGAGGCGACGGCGCCCGGGCCCTTGCCGTCGCCGGCGGTGCGCCGGAGGTTGTCGACCGTCGAGTTGAGCGCGTCGACGTTCTCCTTGTCGGTCGGCGCGGCGTCGATCTGGTCCGGATTGAGGGCGGGTCCCAGCACCTTCGCGCCCTGCGCGATGAATTTCAGCTTGGCCGGCTGGTCCTCCGGCACGAAGCTGTCGAGCGACATCACGCGCGCGACTTCCGGCAGCTTCTCGAGCTTGGCCTCGATCGCCTTGGCCTCCGTCTCCGAACGGGTCAGCACGTCGATGGCGTTGGCCCCGGTATTCGGGTCCTTGCGCAGATCGAGATAGGTCGCGATCGACTCCGCATGCGGATTGCGCAGGTTCATCGGGTTGAAGTCGAACTTCATGTAGTAGAGCAGCGGCAGGCCGGCGATGACCAGGCCCAGCGTGCCGATGATGATCGGCTTGCGATGCGTTTCCAGGAAGTGATCGACCGGCGCCAGGAAGGCGTAGCCGACGGGCTCCTTTTCGCCCGGCGGGTTGAGGATCTTGAGCAGCGCCGGCAGCACCGTGATCGAGGACAGGAACGCGATCATCATGCCGGCGCCGGCGATGGCGCCGAGCTCGGAGATGCCCTTGTAGTCGGTCGGCAGAAAGCACAGGAAACCGGCAGCCGTTGCCATCGCCGCAAGCGACAACGGCACCGCCGAGCGGTGCGCGGCCTCGGCCAGGGCCTCCGCCAGGTTGTCGTTCTTGAAGCGCTCGGAGCGGTAACGCACGCTGAACTGAATGCCGAAGTCGACGCCGAGGCCGATGAACAGCACGGCGAAGGCGACCGACAGCAGGTTGAGCGATCCGACCATCATCAGGCCAACCGCCGTGGTGATGGCAAGGCCGATAAAGAGATTGATGAACACGGCCGAGATGATCTTGGCCGAATGCAGCGCCAGCCACAGGATAACCAGCACCACGACGACGGTGCCGATGCCGTTGACGACGGCCCCCTCCTGCACGGTGGCGTATTCCTCGTTCGCGATCGGCACCGGGCCGGTCAGCCGGACCCGGGCGTGGAATCGGTTCGGGAAATCCAGCTCGGCGGCCGCCTGGCGGATCGCATCGGTCGCCGCCTTGCCGGGCTCCAGCGCCTGATAGTCGAGGATCGGCTTGAACTGGATGAAGGCGCGCTTGTCGCTGTCGGTGAGCGGCTTGTCCGAGATGAGCTGCCGCCAGGAGAAGGTCGCATCGCCCTTGTCGAGCACCGTCTCGACGGTCTGCGAGATGTAGTCGAACGGGCGCGCGGTGTTGTCGAGCTGGACCTGGCCGCGCTTGACGCCGGCAAGGCCGGTCTCCAGCGCGCCGGTCAGGCCGCGGATCGAAGGATCGCCCGCCATGATCTCCACCAGCGGCGCAGCCGCGGCGAACTGCCCGGTGAGCTGCTGGACCTCTTCGGTCGGCAGGAACAACAGGCCGTTCTTGGCGAAGAACTCGCCGCCGCCCAGCAACTCCACCGAGGAGAAGTTCTGGGTATCACTCTTGAGCTTCTTCGCCAGCGCGTCGGCCGCCACGCCCGTGAGCTCCGGCGTCGCCGCCTCGACCACGCCCAGGATCATGCGGTCGCGATCGAACGCCTGCTCATATTGCTGGTCGCGCTTGCGCCAGTCGAGATCGGGAGAAATCAGCTTGTTGATGTCGGTGTTGATGGAAAAATGGCGAGCAGTGTAGACGCCCGCGCCCACCGACAAGAGGAGGCCCGCAATCAACGTCGGCCACGCAAACCGGGTGCAGGCCTTGACGATGGACACGACAATCTTGGTCAGCACTTCGTGACTTTCTAATGTTTAAAGCGCTGGGCGGAAACGTCCGCTGCATGGCGGAGTTCCCAGATCGGAGCCAGCCTCGGAGCATGTCCGGAAGCGAGCCCCGACCCGGCTTGGCCCAACCTTGGAAGACGAGGATGGTCCCTGGACGGCGGATCAGGTCGACACGATGCACGGAACCGTCGGGGCGGCTGATATAGCGCCTGTTCTCGGCGGTAAAGTGACGAACGAGTGAGAGTATAAGTCACTCATTTGACTGAATTAATTTATCATTACTGAATTACCCCACTGCCCTGCGGCGCTGTGTGCCGGCGATCACATGCGAGCGACTTGCAGACCGGCTTTCCTATCTGCTCGATTTTTGACACAAAGCCCTGCGCTTCCAGTGCCTCTCGGCGAGCAAATGAGGCATCCGCTTGGTCCGGATGTTGCAACCTCATCGCAGGCACGGAAGTGGCGGGTCGAAAGTGAGGCAGTGTGGCTGACGGTCGTCCAATGCAGGTGTATCTCGCGCAACCGCGCGGTTTTTGTGCTGGCGTCGTGCGTGCGATCGAGATCGTCGAGCGCGCGCTGGAGAAGTACGGCCCTCCGGTCTATGTGCGCCATGAGATCGTGCACAACAAGCACGTCGTGGAGAGCCTGAAGGCCAAGGGCGCTGTGTTCGTCGAGGATCTGTCGGAGGTCCCCCCGCGCGCCGTGACCGTCTTCAGTGCCCACGGCGTGGCCCGCTCGGTCGAGGAGGAAGCCGCCTCCCGCGGCCTGCCGGTGCTCAATGCCACCTGCCCGCTCGTCACCAAGGTCCACAACCAGGGCAAGCGCTACACGTCCAGGGGGCGTACCCTGGTGCTGATCGGCCATGCCGGCCACCCGGAGGTCGAGGGAACCATGGGCCAGGTTCCAGGCCCCGTTTACCTCGTCCAGAACGTTTCGGAGGTTGCTGCCCTGCCCCTGCCCGTGGACACCCCGATGGCCTATATTACCCAGACCACCTTGAGCGTGGACGACACCAGGGACATCATTTCGGCCCTCCAGGCCCGCTTTACAGACCTTCAAGGTCCCGATATCCGGGATATCTGCTATGCGACACAAAACCGGCAATCTGCGGTAAGGGACTTAAGCAAGCTGGTGGACGTAATCCTGGTGGTGGGCGCCGCCAACAGCTCCAACTCGAACAGACTGCGCGAGATCGGCACCGAGGCCGGCGTCGACAGCTATCTGATCGCTGATGGCAGCGAGCTCAATCCGGATTGGCTGACAGGAGCCAAGGCCGTCGGCATCACTGCCGGCGCCTCGGCTCCCGAAGTGCTTGTCGACGACGTAATCGCGGCCCTGCGGCGCATCGGACCGGTCGAGGTCGCGGTGGTCCCGGGGCGGGAAGAAAACATCGAATTCCGCCTGCCGGCCGAATTGGTCGCGGGCTGATCGGTCCTCGTTTGGTCCAGAAAGAAGAGACGTAATGGCAATCCCCTTCCATAAGGAACTGCGTATCGGGGCCTATCTGATGAAGCAGAAGCTTCTCGGCCGCAAACGCTATCCCCTCGTTCTGATGCTGGAGCCGCTGTTCCGCTGCAACCTGGCCTGCGCCGGCTGCGGCAAGATCGATTATCCCGACGCGATCCTCAACCGCCGAATGAGCGCGCAGGAGTGCTGGGACGCCGCCGACGAGTGCGGCGCGCCGATGGTGGCGATCCCCGGCGGCGAGCCGCTGATCCACAAGGAGATCGGCGAGATCGTGCGCGGCCTGGTCGAGCGCAAGAAGTTCGTCTCGCTCTGCACCAACGCGCTGCTCCTGGAGAAGAAGCTAGATCTGTTCGAGCCGTCGCCCTATCTGTTCTTCTCGGTGCATCTCGACGGCCTGCGCGAGCATCACGACAAGGCGGTTTCGCAGAAGGGCGTGTTCGATCGCGCCGTCTCGGCGATCAAGGCCGCCAAGGCCCGCGGCTTCACGGTGAACGTCAACGCCACCGTGTTCGACGGTCACCCGGCGGAAGAGATCGCGAAGTTCCTCGACTTCACCACCGAACTCGGCGTCGGCGTCACCATGTCGCCCGGCTATGCCTATGAGCGCGCGCCGGACCAGGAGCACTTCCTGAACCGCACCAAGACCAAGCAGCTCTTCCGCGACGTCTTCAAGCTCGGCAAGGGCAAGAAGTGGAACTTCATGCATTCCGGCCTGTTCCTCGACTTCCTCGCCGGCAACCAGGAGTTCGAGTGCACGCCCTGGGGCATGCCCGCGCGCAATATCTTCGGCTGGCAGAAGCCCTGCTATCTGCTCGGCGAAGGCTACACCAAGACTTTCAAGGAACTGATGGAGACCACCGACTGGGATTCCTACGGCACCGGCAAGTACGAGAAGTGCGCTGACTGCATGGCGCATTGCGGCTACGAGGCCACCGCGGCCAACGCGGCGCTGAGCAACCCCATCAAGGCGATGGCCGTGTCGCTGCGCGGCATCCGCACCGAGGGCCCGATGGCGCCGGAGATCGACCTCTCCAAGCAGCGCCCGGCGCAGTACGTTTTCTCCTCCGAGGTGCAGAAACGCCTCTCCGAGATCCGCAAGGACGAGGCCATCGAAGCGCAGCAGAAGGCGTCGACGGCGGCCTGATCCGCTATCGCCAAACAGCAAAAAGGCCGCCGAGCAATCGGCGGCCTTTTTTGTTGCAGTTAGTTGGAATAGGTAGGGCTGAAGTCAGGCGCAGGCTTCGCGAGTGTGCGAAGCTCTCTCCACGCGTCATTTCGAGCGCAGCGAAGCAATCCAGAGTCCCACACACCACCCTCGATTGCTTCGCTGCGCTCGCAATGACGGAGCAAGCTGAATAAGCGGAGAACCTCGGCTCTAACTCATTAGGCGAGCGCTCGTGAGGCGCTGCCTCACGCCTCTGCGGCCGCCAGCGTCTCGGTCTCGAGGAAATGCTCCGCTGCCAGCAGGCCGCTCAGCAGCAGGTCGCGGGCGCCGCGCAGCGAGCGCAAAGCGCGGTTGAACTCGATGCCGGTCGACACCAGGCCGCGCAGCACGGTCGGATTGCGGGCCACGCCGCGCAGGATCATCGGCAGGTCGATGTCGCCATTCGGCTTGATCGCGTCCTTGGCGAGCGACGGCAGCGTGCGATGGGCCGGATCGGAGATCACGCGCAGCGCCGCGAACGGCAGCCCGAATTCTGCGGCATAGGCCGCCGCAATGTGGCTTTCCATGTCGACAGCGGCCGCGCCGGTCTTCATGCGTAGCGCAGCCTTGCGGGCCTGCGCCACCACCACTTCCTCGGCGCCGGCGAGCACGCCGCGCACCACACGGCGCTTCTTCAGCGCGGCGCGGGCGATGTGCTCCTCACGAAGGGAAAGGCCTGACAGCCAGCGGGCATCGCCCGCGGTCACTTCGGTGGCGACGACGATATCGCCGGCCTTCAGGCTGGGATCGAGGCCGCCGGCCACGCCGAAGCTGATGACGCCACGGATCGAGGTCGGGTCGAACACGGTCAGCAGCGAGCGCAATTGCTTGGGATCGCTCGAGCTGCAGATGACCATCATGCCAGGGCCGGCCGCGATGCGAGCCTCCTGCACAAGTCCCGTCACGACCAAGACCGGCCGCGGATCAATCGGGCGATCCGCGGACGAATCGTCCCCCATCCCCAACTTCACAATCCGACCCCTGACACCTTCTCGGACGTCGCGATCCGACGTCTCCGTCTCTTGTTCCAAAGCCTTAAGCCGCAGCAGCGCCAGAGCGGAAAGACCTTAACAAACCGAGGATTACGCAGAAAAATTCCGCGAGGAAACCCCGTTTGCGCCGCACTGCACCCGTAGGCGAAGCGTTTTTTGCCCGGTGTTGCCATTTGGTCCCGCTGGCGCTTGTTCCAGTCGGGAACAGGATCGCCAAAGCTTCACCGGCCATGGAACTTTAAGCAAGAAACGAGCCACGAAAATGTGAGACTCACGCCAGGAGGCGGGATCGAGGGGGGCGGATGTGAGCAAATGGATCGCCCGAGCCTCGCCAAAACAACTGGTGTCGTCCCGGACAAGCCCGGCAACGCGCAGCGTTGGCGGGCGCCGATCCGGGACCCATACTCCGTGACACCTCTTGGTTGGGCCCGCTCGACCGGCAGCGCGTTTTCACCACAACCGCCGCGGCGTATGGGTCCCGGCTCGGAGGCCGGGACGACACCGAGGGTGTGGCGCCCTGCTCGGCAGATCCGAAGGTTGGCGCTGCATCGACGATGCGCAGCCGCGCCGTGGCGGCCGTTATCCCAGCAGCAGATCGGCTGCCCGATCACCAGATCGCACTGAGCCCTCGATCGTCGCCGGCAAGCCGGTGTCCGTCCAATCGCCCGCCAGCGCGAGATTGCCGAACGCCGTCTTCGCACCCGGCCGCAGCGCGTTCTGCTCCGGAGTCGCTTCGAAGGTCGCACGGCGCTCGCGGACGATCTGCCACGGCGGCAGCTCGGCGGAGATGCCGGCGGCCTTGCAGACATCGGCCCAGATCGCTGCTGCAAGCTCTTCGCGGGGCATGTCGACCAGGCGGTCGCCATTGCTGATCGTCACCGACAGCCGCTGCGGAAACGCGAACAACCACTCGATCAGGCCGCCGACGACGCCGAGCAGCGGCGGCGCATCCTTTGGCGGCGTGATGCGGAAATGAGCATTGACGATGGCGCGATACTTCGTCGGCCCGGTCAGCCCCGGCAGGAGGCCCATCGCCGGCCGCGGCGGCACCGCCAGCACGACGACATCGGACGGCCCGAGCGCAACGGTCTCCTCACCGAATTTCAGACCGGTGACGCGGCCGCCCGCGCTCTCCAGCCCACGCAATTCGCGCCCGATTCGCACGCTGCCGCCCTTCCCTTCCAGGAATTTCACAGCCGGGTCGATCAGCACGCCTGACAGCCCGTCGCGCGCGATCAGAGGACGGCACGCCTGCCCGCCCGCCAGCAAGGTCTCGCGGACGATGGCGCCGGCGAGCCCAGCCGAGCCCTCCGGCGGATCGCAGTTCAGCGCGGCCAGCAACAGCGGCTGCACCAGACGGTCGTACAGCGTGCCCTTGCAGGGGATCGTAGTGCCGATGGTCTTGGAGGTGCCGGCCCAGATCAGCGGCGACAGCGCCAGATAGTCGCCGAGCTTCGTATCCGGCACGCGGCGGCTCTCGTCGAACACCCACAGCGGCAGCCGGCCGCTGCCGAGATCGAGCAGCCAGCGCTGCCCGGTCTTGATGTCGGCGAAGGCGAACTGCGCCTCCTTCGGGCCGACCAGTCCCGCCTCGGAGCCGATCGTGCGGGCGTAATCGAGCACGTGATGATTGGCCGACAGCAGCAGGTGATTGCCGTTGTCGATCACCAGATCGGTCGCGGCGTCGTAATAGGAGCGGCAGCGGCCGCCGAGCTGCTGCGTCGCCTCGTGAACATGGACGACGTAGCCCGCATTGGCGAGCCGCACGCCGGCGGAAAGGCCGGACACGCCGGCGCCGATGATGTGAGCGGTCTTCTGCATCAGATGATTGCGTAACGGAGGATGATGCCGATCTTCGTGAGCTTGCTCACGCGGACGGGCTCGCGCGGCAGCGCGAAGCCGCGTTCGAGCAGCAGGTCGAACACGGCGCGGTAGTATTTCGACATGATCCGCGGCGCGCGCACCGCGCGGCGGCGATTGCGCCGCATGATCTCGTCGGCCTTCTCGAAATGCGTCTTGGCCCTGACCGCCACGGAGTTGCAGACCTTCGGCAGCGCGCGCTCCTGCGTCACCTTGGCGGGATCATCGCCGGTGATGCCGGCGAACAGCAGCGCCTCGCGCGGCAGATAAAGCCGGCCGATGGCGGCGTCCTCGTCGATGTCACGCAGGATGTTGGTGAGCTGCAGCGCGCGGCCGAGATGATGGGCGAGCAGGATGCCGTCCTCCTCGGGCATGCCGAAGATACGCACCGAGAGCCGGCCGACCGCGCTGGCGACGCGGTCGCAATACAGGTCGAGCGTGGCGAGATCCGGCGCGCGGATCTCGGCCGGCACGTCCATCTCCATGCCATCGATGATGGCGAGGAAATCCTCGCGCTTCAGCCCGAAGGTCTTCACCGAAGTCACGTAGTCGCGCAGCCGCGGCGGCGGGTGGCCCTGGTACAGCGCGTCGATGTCGTCGCGCCATTGCTGCAGCGCCGCCAGCCGTTCGGCTCGCGGCCCGTCGGAATCGGCGATGTCGTCGACCTCGCGGCAGAAGCTGTAGACCTGGAACATCGCGTCGCGCTGGGCGCGCGGCAGGATGCGCATGGCGGCATAGAACGAGCTGCCGGAGGCAGCCGTGCCGTGGTCGATAGTCTCTGCGGTTGCTTCGAGGGTCATGCGCCCGCCGATTTGGTCTGGGGATGGCGGCCAGCGACGCGGCGGCCGATCTCGCCCATCACAGAGGTGAAGGTGAGGCCGAGCATGCCGGCCGGCGTCAAATGCACGCGTTCGCTCAGGGGATCGCGCACCTGGAGCAGCGCCACGATGCGGTCGGCGAAGGCCTGGATCACCGCGATCTCGAGCCCGAACCGGAAATCCTTGACGCCGCTGTTGAGGTCCCTGCCCTCCTCCAGCAGCGCGGCGTTGCGCACCGCGAGCTTCTGCAGGCAGCCGAGCAGTTGCGGCGACGACTTGGACTGCCCCAGCATCTCGACGGTCGCGCCAGCCTCGGCGAGCGCATCGCGCGGGAGATAGACGCGGTTCAGCGCCTTGTAGTCCTTGCCGCAGTCCTGCAGGTGGTTGTTGATCTGCAGCCCGGCGCAGATCGCGTCCGACGCAGCCCAGGTCGACACATCCTCGCCGTGCACGTCGAGCATGAAGCGGCCGACCGGCATCGCCGAATAGCGGCAGTAGTGGATGACCTCGTCCCAGTTCTCGTAGCGCAGCTTGGTCACGTCCATGCGGAACGCGACCAGCAGATCGAGCGCGTGGCGCGGGGACATGCCGCGCGTCGCAAGCGCCCGGCGCAGGCTGACGGCGACGTCCTGGGTCTCGCCGGTTCCGGTCAGCTCGGACTCGAGCAGATCGAGCAGCCGCAGCTTCTCGTCGCCTGGCAGGCTCGGATGATCGGCAATGTCGTCGGCGGTGCGCACGAAATTGTAGAAGGCGAGGATCAGCGCCCGATGCTCCGGACGGATGATCCAGGAGGCAACCGGAAAGTTCTCGTCCCGGTGTGTCTTGCCGGATCGCAAATCGCTCGCGGTGGTCATCGACGAAACAGCTATCAGGTTGAAGGGGCTTACGGAAAACAAGGCCCGCCGCTTCGCTCATGCGAACGGATTGCTGGCCCCCATATAGGGCAAGATCCGGCCAAAACCAATGCAATCGATGCCGGACCGCCCATGCAGTCCGGCCGCCGCCCGCCCCTGACGGGCGGGCCGACGGCCGTTAACCAAGATGGTCCGGAAGCATGCTTCCGGACGGCACCCGCTTACTGGTTGTGGCTCTTCAGCACCTTGTCGCATTCGGGGGTGATCTTGGAGCGGTTCTCCTTCAGGCACGCCAGGATCGTGAAGTCGCCCTGATCGATCACCGCGCGGCAATGTTTCTGAACGTCACGGGTGCAGGCCGCCTGCTCTTCGGCGGTGCCACGTCCGCCCTGCGCGACGGCGGCGGTGGAAACGGTGAGCGACAGCAGGGAAAGTGCCAGGACAATCTTACGCATCGTGTTCCTTCATTTTGACAGCAGAGGAGACCTCCCGGATCGCCGTTGCTGCCCGGGAAACACCTGTTTGGTTTGGCAAGGACCGCAAGCCCCCCAGCGCCGGAGGTACGCTGCCAAATGCGGCCAAATTTACGCCCTATGATCCGAAGCAGCCCGGCTTCGGCATCACAGCTTTGGCATAAACAAGGCTTTGATACTAGGGCATTATTTTCGGAACACGTTTTTCGTATTTGGCTGTTGCAAGCATGCCGCGCGGACCGTTAGATGCGCCGCCGCGGAAGCTGTGGATTTGCAGCAGTTCGCGAGCAACGATATTCGGCGCCGGCCGGTCGCACGGTGCCGACGGGCATCATGGCGACCGGTCGCAGCGCCCGACCGGCCGTCATTTGAACCTAACCTTCGGCGAGAACACCAAGTGTTCGAAGCGGCTGCTTAAGCCGGCACACCGTGTCATTCTGGATGGGAAACTCGATATGAAACTGTTCGGCTCACCTTTCTCTGGGCGCGTCGTCAAGGCCGCCGGTCTCGGAGCAGCCCTGTTCGTGGCGGCGACCGCAGTTCACGCGCAGTCGGGCCCGTTCGCCGGCTTCGACGGCTCGTGGTCCGGCAACGGCACGGTCGCGCTGTCCGACGGCACCACCGAGCGCATCCGCTGCAAGGCCAGCTACCGCGTGGCCGGCGCGAACCTCAAGCAGAGCCTGCAATGCGCCAGCGACAGCTACAAGTTCGATCTGTCGAGCGACGTCACCAGCCAGGGTGACCGCATTTCGGGCAACTGGAGCGAGTCCAGCCGCAACGTGAACGGCGAGCTGCAGGGCACCGCGGGCAACGGCCAGATCGACGTGTTCGTCCAGGCCGCCGGCTTCGCCGCCAGCATCACCTTGAAGACCAGCGGCAACAAGCAGGTCGTGCAGATCTCCTCGAAGGGCGAGATCCGCGGCGTCAACATCACGATGTCGAAGACCTGATCGGGTCCATCAGACCCTGGAACATACAAACGGCCCTGACGATGTCAGGGCCGTTTTGTTTTGGTTGTACCGTCGCAGCATTCGGACGCGCTTCAAACCACCGCCGTCGTCGCCCGGCTTGACCGGGCGATCCAGTATTCCAGAGGCGGTTGTGATAGGGCCGATAAGCTGCGGCGTACTGGATCGCCCGGTCGAGCCGGGCGATGACAGTTGTGTGTGAAGGCTCCACCGCTCGCTTCACGGCGATCCTAGTTGTGTGAGGGCTTAGACCAAGCCCCTACACCGGCTTCCGCTTCAGCTTTTGCGACAGGTTGATCAGGAACATCGCGGTCGGGCGGAGGATGAAGAGGTCCGCGAACAGCGCCGCGACCATCGAGAACGCGCTGAGCCAGCCGAACAGCCGCAGCGACGGCAGGTCCGAGAACACCGTGACGACGAGGCCGCAGGCCAGCACCACCGTGGTGAGGATCAGCGCAGGACCGACCAGCACGGTGGCGCGCTCGACGGCCACGGCCGCACTGACGCCGGGCGCGCTTTCCATTCGCAGCCGGTTGAGGAAGTGGATAGTCGCGGACAGGCCGAGCCCAAAGGAGACGGTCAGCGCGACCACGCTGGCGAATTGCAGCCCCTCCCCCATCGCCCACAGCAAGGTGCCGGACATCACAACCGGGAAGATGCCTGGCAGGATGCAGGCCAGCATGACGACCCAGGACCGGAACGCGAGGCCAATGAACATCGCCACCAGCGCAAACTCGATGGTCAGGCCGTGGTTGAGCTTCTGGATCATGCTGGCCGAGTTGCGCGCGGCAATCGCAGCCAGGCCGGTCACCGCGACCTCATAGCCAGGATGCTTCTTCCTGACCGCGTCGAGCTCGTGATCGAGCTTGTCGACGACCGGCAGCAACTGGCTCGAATCGAGGTCGGGCACGCGGCCCGCGACCACCACCGCGTCCTGCTCCTTGTCGATGAAGCGGCGCACCAGATGCTCGGGGATCAGATTGACGTATTCCTGCAGCGTCGCGGTATCCGACGATTGCGCCTTCTCGGCCAGCCAGCGCCGCAGCGTCTCCACCGACCAGACGTTGCCGACACCGGCCGTCTTTTCGACGGTGGCGTGGACGTCGGCGATGGTCTGCAGCGTCTCCGGCGCGTAGAGCGAGGCGCCCTTGGGGAACTGGATGAGCACGTTGACCGGGTTGGCGCCGGTCAGCTTGGCATCGAGGCGGTCGCTGGCCGCCACCGCCTGCTGCTTGTCCGGCACCTGGTCGGCGAGACGGTAGCGCGGCTCCAGGCTCGCATAGATCACCGCGAGACCGCCGACGAAGATCACCGCGATCAGGCTGAACAGGCCGGGACGGCCGACCATGCGGACCGCGATCCAGTAGCAGAAATTGCGCAGCGCCTGGACACCGGCATCGGCGCCCTGGAACTTGACCGCGAACACCTTCTCGTTGCGCACCAGCAGCACACCGAACACCGGCACCAGCGACAGCACCGCCACCAGCGCGATGACGGTCGCGGCAAGGCCCGCCTCGCCGAATTTGCGGATCAGGTCGCTGTCGGAGAACTGCAAAGCGATGAAGGAAATGCCGGCGGTGGCGTGGGTGAGCACGCAGGCGGGACCGACGACGAGCACCGCGTTCTTGAATGCCGTCACCTTGTCCTGTCCCGCGATCAGCCGGTCGCGGGCTGCGAATGTCAGCTGCATCGAATCGGAGAAGCTGATGACCATGATGAGCGGCGTCATCACGTTCAGGAACATGTTGAGATTGAAGTTGGCCCAGCCGAGCGCGCCAAGCGCGAGCAGGATCGCGATCAGCGGCGGGAACGCCGCCGCGACCATGAACGAGACCTTGCGGAAGAAGATGATCGCGATGATGCAGCCCGCGAGGATGCCGAGCACGTTGTAGGTCAGCCCGTCGCGCTCGACCGCGTTGCGGATTTCGAGCTGCATCACCGGCACGCCGGAGAGCTGTACGTTCAGGCCGGTCTCGGCGAGGTCATCGGTCATCAGCTTGCGGATTTCGCCGACGACCTTGCCGAGATCGTTCGACGCGACCACCTTCGGCTCGAGCGAGAGCACGATCAGCGCCAGCGTGCCGTCTTCCGACAACAGCTTGCCGCGGATGATCTCGTTGGATTTCACGGTCTCGATGAACTTGTCATAGGCCTCGCCCTCCGGAAGCTCCGACGGGAACAGGGCCGCGGGCAGCTTGCCCGGCGCCGGTGCCTGGCGGGCCGAGAACAGCGACACCAGGCCGCGGGTGCCCTCGACGAGCTGCAAATCGGTCACGAAGTCGCGCAGCTTTTCCAGGTTCTGCCGGGCCAGCAGCGTCTTGCCCTCGACGACGACGAGGACATCGAATTCCTCGGCCGGGAACTTCTTGGTGACTTCCTCGTACTGATGGAATTCCTTGCTGTCGGAGCGAAACAGCTGGCTCAGCGAATCGTCGATCTGGATGCGCTTGATGCCGAACACGGCCCCGACGATCAGCACGAGCAGAACCAGGCAGGAGATGATCGGCGCCTTGACGGCGAACAGGCCGATGCGCTCGATGCCGAAGGCGATGCTGTCGGCCGGTCGCTGCTCGACCTTCTCGACATGGACTTCGTTGTCGTGCCTGACTTCCAGCATGCGGTGTCCAGTGGTTGGGGCGCGGCCCAGTTCGGAAGGCCTGAGCGCATAGGGCAGAAATAAGGCCGCTCGGCGAAGCAGAGATGACCGGATTATGGCCCGCAGCCCAAGCTAATCCTTGAAAAAACGTGAAAATTTGTCGAGCCAGGGTCTAGCAGGGTTCACTCCCGCACCGCAACCGGGGGCGCCACACAAGACGGCGAGTCCGCAAGGAGAATGGGATCACGCCACGATTCTGTCATGCTTGAAAAGGGCATGGCGGCGGCGCACCCGGCGCCACGCTCAAGCATCCAGTCCCCAACAGCCTACCGGATCCGGCCTTGCCCCTCGAGGGCGAGGCGGGGCTGCCCGGCCCTACCGACGGAGTTCAGCCGGCCGGAACGGCGGCCTCGCGCAGCCGGAGCGAATAGTTCGACGCGTTCTGATGGCCGCGGGAGGCGGCGCGGGCGAACATGATCAAATGATGCGCGATCATCGCCACCGCGATGAAGTTCTCGATCTCGCCGCGCTTGAGCTGACTCCAGGCAAACCGCCAGAACGGCCGCTTGTAGTCGCCGAGCACGCCGACCTTCCAGAAGATCTTCCCCATCATGACAAGGCCGCGCTTGATGTTCGGCCAGGTCTTCATCTCGTCGCTGACCGGCATCTTGATGCGGTTGGAATAGGTGTTGTCGCACTGATGCTTGAAGCGCGCGAACAGCCGCTCCGGCTCGTAGGCGACTTCCATGCAGCGGCGCCAGCCTGTCACCACGTCGTCATAGGGCATGAGGAACTTGACGTTGGAATCGCGGCTGTCGTCATGCACCAGCCTGCCCTCGCGCTCGAGCCGGTCCCACAGCGGGGTCTTCGGCAGCGCCTGCAGCAGATTGATCGTCAGCAGCGGGATCCGGCTCTCCTCGACGAATTGCAGCAGCGCGTCCGCGGTCTGCGGCGTGTCGGTATCGAGCCCCATGATGATGCCGGAGACGACCTCCATGCCGTAGCTGTTGATGGTCCTGATCCCCTCCAGGATCGGCACCATCATGTTGTGGTCCTTCTGCATCGCCGTGAGCGCGTCAGGATCGGGTGTCTCGATGCCGCAGAAGATCGTGATGAAGTAGGCCTCCCGCATCTTCTCCAGGATCTCGGGCCGCTTCGCGATGTTCAGCGTGGCCTCGCAAGCGAGCCGCATCACATAGCCGGTACGCTTCTGCCATTCGATCAGATGCGGCAGCAGATCCATCGCCGCCTTGCGGTTGCCGATGAAATTGTCGTCGACGAAGTAGACCGAGCCGGTGACGCCGCATTCCCGGAGCTTGTCGAGCTCGGCAATGATCTGCTGCGGGCTCTTGATGCGCGGGTTGCGCCCGTACAGGCCGGGGATGTCGCAGAACTCGCACTGATACGGGCAGCCGCTGGAATACTGTATACTACCGAGGAAGTATTTCGTCACCTCCGCCAGCTCATAGGCCGGCACCGGGAACTCCGTCATCGCGACGCGCTCGTTGGTCCGCAGCACCACCTGCTGCGCGGGCCGCGACGGATCCCGCGCCAAGCGCTCGATCAGTTCGTCGGTGGCATCGCCGAGCTCGCCGACATGGAGATAGTCGAAGCTCGGATAATAGTCCGGGCAGGCGCTGACAGAGGGGCCGCCGAGCGCCACAGCCAGGTCGAACTCATGCGCGCGGCGGCAGATGTCGTTCATCTGCTGGCGCTGGATGTGCATACCGCTGACGAACACGGCTTCCGCCCAGGTGAAATCCTCCTCGCGCGCAGGCCGGATGTTCTCGTCGATGAAGCGGACTTCCCAGGATTTCGGCAGATAGGCCGCGATCAGCAGCAGTCCCTGGGGCGGCATGAAGGCCTGCACGCCGTCGGTGAGCGGATAGGCATGCTCGAAGGTTCCGAACGACGAAGTATAGCGCGGAAACACACAAAGAATACGGCGTATCGTTTCGGTGCGTTCGAATCTCATCGACCATCCTCGCAACGACCAGATATCCGGTTACCTTACGGTGGGACTTAACGCTTCGCTACCCCCTTCCGGAAAAGTTGAGCCCGCGGCTCGCCGCCGAGTCACCTGGGTTGTTGGAATGCCTGCATGACTCAGCGGAACCTGGCTGCGCGAATTCCACCGGACCTCTCAGCTTCACCTCTGGCGTCGGGCACCGCGGCGCGCCGGACAGCGATCATCGCAGCCGGTCGCCAGCGTATCGCAACAGACCGACGGGCGCCTGCTCGTGCCGGGACGTCGGCAACGGCTGCGGCGATGAACCGGGCACCCGTCATCCGTAGTTAAGCGGATACCGGTGGTGGCAAAGTGCGGCGACTCGCGTCCTAACAAATTGAAATTCAAAGAAAAGTACGCGCGGGTTGTATGGTAGTTGCGATGGCACTTAACGGTTTCTCCATGAAGCTTTTGCATAACTATTAACAAATAAGCACCGTGTCCGTGTCACCCAACTGCGGTATTCCAGCTCATGACTTCACGTCAGACGTCGGCGACGACGGCCTCGCGCCACTCCATCGCGGTCAAGCTCTACGCGATCTTCGGACTCTTTGCGCTGCTCACGGCCGCGATCACCTGGTTGTCGGACTACAACTCACGGCGTGCCGCCGAGCTCACCAAGGCGATCGAGACCGCCAATCTCGCCGCGCTCAACGTGCAGCTGGTCAACGGTCTGGTCTACGCGGTCGTGATGGAATCGCGCGGCGTGTACATGTCGACCGATCCGGCGGTCGTGAAGCGCTACGGCGATGGCCTGCTCAAGTTCAACGCCGAGATCCTCAAGGTCGTCGACAAATGGCAGTCGATCGTGCAGGTCGACGATGCGCAGCAATTCGCGACCTTCAAGAAGCGCATCGAGCAGTTCGTGGACTTCCGCAAGGAGCTGGTGCGGCGTGCCAATGAGATCAGCCCGGCCGCGGGACGCGAATGGGGTGACAACGATGCCAACCGCTCGGTCCGCTCGGCCCTGAACAAGGATCTCGACGAACTGTCGAAAGTCTATCTCGAGCGCGGCCGCAAGATCGGCGAGGCCACCGAGACCAACCGGATGCTGTCGCTGGTGCTGACCGGCCTCGGCGGCGTGATGCTGCTGCTCGTCGTCGCCGGCGTGGTGATCATCGCCCGCTCGGTCGCCCGCCCGCTGTCGCAGATCACCGAGACCATCCGTCAGGTCGCGACCGGCGCCGAGAACGTCGAGGTGCCGCATGCCGGCCGTGCCGACGAGATCGGCGAACTCGCCCGCGCCATCGGCGTGTTCCAGCAGGCGATGGCGCATAACCGCGACCTCAATGTCCAGGTGTCGCAGGATTCCGAAATCCGCGAGGCCCGCGCCCGCCATATCGAGTCGGCCGTCGAGCAGTTCCGCACCGCGATCGGCGGCGTGATGCGCACGGTGACCGAGAACGCCGCGGCGATGCGCAGCACCGCCGAGACGATCACGCGCCTCACCGCGGACGCCAATGAACGGGCCGGCACCGCCGCCAGCGCCACCACCCAGGCCTCGACCAACGTCTCCGCAGTCGCCAGCGCCGCCGAGGAGCTGTCGACCTCGGTCGAGGAGATCGGCCGCCAGATCCAGCAATCCGCCGGCGCCGTCGCCCAGACCGGCCACCGCACCGAAAAATCGATCACCGAGATCGAGGGCCTCGCCGCCGCCACCCAGCGCATCGACGGCGTGCTGACCCTGATCCAGACGATTGCCGAACAGACCAACCTGCTCGCCTTGAACGCCACCATCGAGGCCGCCCGCGCCGGCGAGGCCGGCCGCGGCTTTGCGGTCGTCGCCCACGAGGTCAAGGCCCTGGCCGGACAGACCGCGAAGGCCACCGAAGAGATCAGCCAGAACATCGGGCTGATCCAGGCCTCGACCAAGACCGCGGTCGATGCCGTCCGCGAGATCGGCGATGCCGTCCGCGGCATCAACGAAATCACCACCAACATCTCCAACGCCATCCAGCAGCAGGACCAGGCGACGCGCGAGATCTCGGTGAATGCGCAGTCCACCGCGCAGGGCAATCAGACCCTGGTCTCCAACATCGGCTCGCTGCGCGACGCCATCGGCGAGACCTCGACGGCGGCCGCTTCGGTACTCTCGGCCTCCGGCGATCTCAATGCGACCGCGCAGACGCTCGCCCATGAGGTCGAACGGTTCTTCCAGAACCTGCGCTCCGGCCCGTCATCCGACACAAGGCAGCGCAAGGCGAGCTGACCGGCACGCACGAGGCCGCGTTCCGCCTCAGGCGTGCACCGCGTCCCGCTCCGGAAACGCGATGATCGGCGCGGCCGAGAGCAGCGCCTTGGTATAGGCATGCTGCGGCCGGTCGAACACGTCGTCGCGGCTGCCCTGCTCCACGATCCGCCCGCCCTGCATCACCACCACGCGGTCCGCGACCTGCTCGACGGCCGCCAGATCGTGGCTGATGAACAGGCAACCGAAGCCATATTGCGCCTGCAGTCGCGCGAACAGGCTGAGCACCTGCGCCTGGATGGTCATGTCCAGCGCCGACACCGGCTCGTCGGCCACGACGAAGGCCGGCCGGCGGATGATCGCCCGGGCGATCGCCACCCGCTGCCGCTGCCCGCCCGACAATTCATGCGGCCAGCGCTGCGCGAGGCCTGACAGCCCGACCTCTTCCAGCGTCGCCGTGACGCGGCCCGCTCGCTCCGCCGCCGTGAGCCCGGTGTGGCGCAACGGCTCGGCGACGATGTCGCCGACGCGCATCCGCGGATCGAGCGAGGAATACGGGTCCTGGAAGACCAGCTGCGCGGCGAGGCGGAAGTCCTGGTCGATCGCCGACGTCACGTCGCGGCCCAGGAAACGCACCTCACCCGCCGCAAGCGGCAGCAGCTGCAGCATCGCGCGGCCGAGCGTGGTCTTGCCCGAGCCGCTGCCGCCGACCACCGCGACGGTCTCGCCGGCACGAATGGAGAGATCGACGCCGTCGACGGCCATCAGGCCCGCGTCGCGGCGAAACAGCCGCTGGCGGCCGGGAAATGCCACCTTCAAGCCGCGGACGGCCATCACGACCTCGGCCGCTTCAGGGACGCTGCGCGCGGCGGTCCGGCGCGGCAGAGCCTCGACCAGTTCGCGGGTATAGGCCTCGCGCGGCTCGGTCAGAATCCGCTGCGCCGTGCCGGTCTCCACGAGCCGCCCGCGGCACAGCACCACGGCGCGCTGCGCGTAGCGCGCGACCAGGCCGAGATTGTGGGTGATCAGCATGACCGCGGTGCCGTGATCGCGCGCCAGCGCGACCATCAGGTCCAGCACCTCTCGTTGAGTCAGCGTGTCCAGCGCCGTCGTCGGCTCGTCCGCGATCAGGAGCTTCGGCCGCAGCAGCATGACGGAGGCCAGCATGATGCGCTGGCGCATGCCGCCGGAGAATTCGTGCGGATAGGCGTCGAAGGTCCTGAGCGGATCGCGGATCTGCACGCGCGCCAGCATGTCCAGACAGCGGCGGCGCGCCTCGTCGCGCCCCAGGCGCTCGTGCAGCAGCAGCCCTTCCATCATCTGCGCGCCGATCGTGAGCGCCGGATTGAGCGAGACCATCGGCTCCTGGAACACCATGCCCATGACCGGCCCCCGCAGCGCGCGCAGCCGGCGCGGCGGCAGCGCGGTCAGATCCTCGCCGTCGAGCATGATGCGTCCACGGCTGCGCACCAGCCCGGCCGGCAGCAGGCCGAGCACGGCGCGCGCGGCCGCCGTCTTGCCGCTGCCGGACTCACCGACCACGGCGACGAACTCGCCGCGGCCGATCTCGAACGAGATGTCATGGACGATCGGCGCGCCGGTGGCAGTCGTGATGCCAAGACCCTCGATCCGGAGCAGCGGCGCCGTCATCGCTGCGCCATCCGCGGGTCGAGGCGATCGCGCAAGGAGTCGCCGAGCAGGTTGATGCCGAGCAAGGTCAGCGCAATGCACAAGCCGGGGGCGATGCTCAGCCACGCCGCGCTCTCCATATAGGGCCGGCTGCCGGCCAGCATGTTGCCCCAGGTCGGCGCCGGCGGCGGCACGCCCAAGCCGAGGAAGCTCAACGCGCTCTCCGCCAGCAGCACCCAGCCGAACATGCTGGTGGCGAGCACAGCCACCGGCGCGACCGCATTGGGAAGCACGTGGCGCAGCAGCGAATAGAGCTCGGAATTGCCGAGCACGCGTGAGGCCTCGATATACTCCTTCTCGCGGATCGACAGCACGGTGCCGCGGACCACGCGCGCGACCGAGGGCATGTAGGCCAGCGCCAGTGCGAGCACGAGGCCGAACGTGTTGGCCCCGATCACGATCATCACCGCAAGGGCCAGCAGGATGCCGGGGAACGCCAGCAGCGCGTCGTTCACAGCCATGATCAGGCGATCGGTCCAGCCGCGCCAATAGCCGCTGATGCTGCCGATCAGGACGCCGGCGGCGACCGCAAGCACGACGGTCGCAAGCGCAACGATCACGCTGGTCGACGCACCGGCCATGATCCGGCTCAGCACATCGCGACCGAATTCGTCGGTGCCGAACCAGTGCTGCGACGATGGCGGCTGCAGGCGCGCCCGCAGATTGACACGTAGCGGATCGAACGGCGTCCAGAGCTCCGCGCCCAGTGCCGCGCCGACGAGCAGCGCGATCAGGACGCCTCCGATCGCCGTATTCGCCCGGACCCTCATGCCACCGCCACCCGGGGATCGAACAGCGGATAGCAGAGATCGACGATCAGATTGACGACGACATAGATCAGCGCCGTGAACAGCAGGCAGCCCTGCACCACCGGATAGTCCCGCGCGAAGATCGAGTCGACCAGCAGGCGCCCGAGACCCGGCAAGGTGAACACCGTCTCGATCACGGCGATGCCGCCGAGCAGATGGCCGAGCACCAGTCCGATCAGGGTCCAGGTCGGCGCAAAGGCGTTGGGCAGCACGTGACGCGCCAGCACGCGCCATTCCGGCACGCCCTTGGCGCGCGCATGGGTGACATAGTCGAGCCGCAGCACCTCGATCGAGGCCGCGCGCGCCATCCGCGTCAACACGCCGACCTCGATCATCGCCAGCGTGACCACCGGCAGCACCATGAACAGCGCGGCGCCGACGAAGCTCTCCGAGAACGGCACATAGCCGACGACGGGAAGCCATTTCAGCTTGAGGCCGAACAGCAGAAGCAGCAGCAGGCCGAGCCAGAAACTCGGGATCGACAGCAGCAGCGTGGCGCTGCCGACGATGACGAGATCGATCGCGGAGTTCTGCCGCCAGGCAGCGATCAGGCCGGCCGGCACGGCGATACAGGCCGCGATCGCGACCGCGACCAGCACGATCGCGGCGCTGACCTGGAAACGCTCCAGGATCAGCGGCAGAACCGGCAGGCCGTTGGTGATGGAATGACCGAGATCGCCTACCGCGAGCCGCTCGAGCCAGTACAGGAATTGCACCGGGATCGCGCGATCCAGACCGAGCTGCTGCCTGAGCGCCGCGGTCTGCGCCGCGTCGGCAGCATCACCCAGCATGACCTGGACGGGATCGCCGGGAATGAGGCGCACCAGCAGGAACACCGTGACCGCCACGATGAGCAGCGTCGGGATCGTCGTCACCAGGCGGCGCAGCAGATAACCGAGCATCGTCCTCGAACTCCGGCGGTCAGGGCTGCAGGCTCACGCCCCAGAACCGCGCCTGCGGATAGAGCCAGCCGGCATAGCCTTTCACCGACTTGCGCAGCGCAGTGAGCTCCGAGCCGTTGAACAGCACGATCATCGGGACATCGGCGATGAAGCGCCGGTGCATCTCGTCGAACAGGGCCTGTCGCTTGGCCGGATCGGATGTCAGCATCGATTGGCGCAGCATCTCCTGGGCCTCGGCATTGTCCCAGACCTTGCGCGGCTGTGACGCCTTCGGCCCCATCACCATCTCGAAGCTCAGCGACGGATCGAGCCGGGCCGAATAGATGAACGCCATCGCCTGGTAGTCGCCCCGATTGTAGCGATCGAGCTGCGCCGCCCAGTCCAGCACCTCCAGTTCGATGTTGACGCCGACCGCGCGCGCCATCTCCTGCGCCAGCACGGCGGCATCGAACACGAAACTGTAGCGCTTGTTGGTGATCAGTTTGATCGGCTGGCCGCGATAGCCGGCGGCTGCGAGCAGCTTCTTGGCCTCAGCCAGGTCCTGCTTGTAGCCCTGCGCCTGCACGCCGCCGTGGAACGGGCTGCCGATCGGCAGCGCCGAATTGTTCGCCCGCGCGGTGCCTTCCATCACGACATCGACGATCTGCGGCATGTCGAGCGCAAGCGCCAGGGCACGACGAATCCGAACGTCCTTGAGCAGCGGATCGCGGGTCTGGAACAGGATCCCGGTCATGCTGAGCGAGGGCGTGATGCTGAGCTGCACCTCGGGCCGCGTCTTCAGGTCGCCCATATCCGGGATCGACAGGCTCATGATGACGTCGAGGTCGCCGCTGAGCAGGCCGGCCTTGGCGGCCGCGCTGTCCGGGATGACGTTGAAGCGCACGCGGTCGACGGCCGCCGCCTTGGCGCCGGTCAAGCCGGTGCGCGGCTCGTTTCGCGCGGCGTAACCGTCGAACTTGATCACATCGACATATTGCCCGCGCTTCCACTCGCCGAGCTTGAACGGCCCCGTCCCGATCGGCGCGATCCACTTGCCGTCGGCGCCGACGGAGTCGCGATGAAGGATGGCCGTCTGTCCGCAATCCGGACGGGCCAAGGTCGGCAGGAACAAGGCCGTCGGCTGGTCGAGCGTCACCGTGACGGTCTGCGCATCGATGGCGTCGATCTTCTCGATCCGGGCAATCCCGTTCGGACCGAACTCCGACAGGCAGCGCCATTGCGTGGCGGGATCGAGCCAGCGCTTCAGCGACCAGACCACGTCGTCTGCCGACATCGTCGCGCCGTTGTGGAATTTGACACCCGGACGCAGCTTGAATGTGTAGCTCTTGCCGTCGTCCGATATCGTCCAGCTCTCCGCGAGCATGGGCCCAACCGACGTATCGTCGCGGAAGGCGACAAGACCTTCGACGACATGCGCCATCACGCCATCGGTGTTGGCGTCGCGGTTGGTGCCGGGATCGGTCGACCGGATGTCGGCATTGAGCCTCGTGCGCAGCAGCGTCTCCGCGCCGGCACCGGGCGAGCCTGCCAGCAGCGCAATCAATGCGCCGGTGAGCAGCAAGGGAAAGCGCCGGACGGACCGCATCATGACGCCAGGGCGGCTGGGGCGCGGTCCGCGCCAACCGCCATCTCAAGCCGGTAGCTGGTGAACTGCTTGTTCAACGCCGGGAGCGGCGCGACCTCCATGAGACCGTCAGCCGGCTCCATCACGATCATCGCGACGGTGGCACTGAGATTGTTGCCGAGATTGCGCCGCGGCGGACGGCACACCGACCAGGGATCGGCGAAATTGTCGAACAGCGCCGCTTTCACCGCGTCCTTGGTGATGGCGCCGATCTGCGGCTGCAAGAGGTCGCGGACGCGAATGTCGCGATAGAGGCTGCAGGGCGTGTTGGCGATGCCTGTGTCCTTGAGCTTCGACAGCGCCACCGGGCTGACGAAGTGATTGGCATGCACCAAAAGCCCCCGCTCCGGGTGGACCTGGAAGCTCTCGTCCGGCGCGCATTCGAAGTCGATCGCCACACCCTCGCAATGGCTGACGATCATGTTGTTGGCGGCCGATTTCTTGGTGCAATAGACGGTGCGCATGGCGAGCGCGACATGCTCGCTCTCCAGCACCTTGCGGCGGATCAGCGCCAAGGGCACGCCGACCTCGCGATAGTCGCGGTCGGATTCGAGGTAGTTCGCGGTGATGGCCACGCCGATCGCGTTGAACCCGGAGCGTCCCAGCGCGCCCGCCTCGGTGAATGTCAGCAGGTCAGGCCCGTTGTCACGGCGCACCCGCAGCACCACCGCGGTCTCGACGCATTCGCGCTTCCAGTCCCAGTTCTGCGCGTGAATGAGACGGCGATGCGCGGTCGCCACAGGCAGCGCGACGACACCGGTGCAGCCATCGGGCTCATCGGGCGTCTTCAATCGCGCCCGCACCTCGGGCCGCGCCAGCTTGAGAATCTCGGTCCGCGCGTTGAGCAGCACCACGTCCTCGAACGGCACGTCCGCGCCCGCCGCGATGCCGCGCATTTCCTCGACATAATCAGGCTCGAACTGCTCGATGACCGGCAGATAGTCGCGTACCAGCGCGGCAACGCCTGCCGCGTCCAGCGAGAGATCCCTGAGCTGCGCCAGATAGTGCGTCGTACCCTTTCGGATGCGGGCCACGGCCTGCTGGCCATATTGAACACCCCGCTGGTACGGCGCGCCGGAGATTTCGATCAGGGGAAACGGTTCGATCATCACTGTCGCAAGCTTCCTTTACGCAACTTCCCTTTGCCTTCCTCAAAACCGTAATGTATTTTGTGATGACATGAAACAAAAATCTTCACGCCCCTCCCGGATCGCGCCCAGCCGGCTGCAGCAGCAATTGTCGACGGATATTCTCGAGTTGATCCGCAGCGATGGCTTGCCGGCGGGAACGCGCCTCGCCGAGGTGGCGCTGGCCGAGCGGCTGCAGGTGTCGCGCACGCCGGTGCGCGCGGCGCTGAAACTGCTCGCATCCAAGCGCCTGATCCGCCGCGGCGCGCTGCGCGGCTATTTCGTCGCCGACGAGCCGCCTGCGCCCGCCAAGACGCAGGCAAAGCCGGAGCCTGAACAGACCGAACGATTGTTCCTCGCCATCGCCCGGGATCGCCGCACCGGACGGTTGCCGCTCGACGTTTCCGAGCGCGACCTGATGCAGCGCTACAAGGCGACGCGACCGCTGGTGCAACGGGTGCTCACCCGCCTCGCGGAGGTCGCGGCGGTCCAGCGCAAGCCGGGTCACGGCTGGCGCTTCGAGCCCAGCCTCGCCGATGCCGAGGCACGCGCCGAGAGCTATCGTTTCAGGCTGGTGGTCGAACCGGCCGGCCTGCTCGAACCGAGCTTCCGGCTCGATCCGGCCTGGGCCGCCGAGATGCGGCGGCAGCACCAGGCGATGCTCGATGCGCCCTGGAACGAGACCGCGAGCATCGCCCTGTTCGAGATGAACGCCGAGTTTCACGAAGGTCTGGCGGCTGCGTCAGGCAACCGCTTTCTGCGGGTGTCGGTGCAGCAGCAGAACCGGCTGCGCCGCTTCGCCAACTACGACTGGGCCTTCGGGCATGAGCGCGTGGTCGTGAACTGCCGCGAGCATCTGGCGATCCTCGACCAGATCGAGGGCGGCGACCGGCAACGCGCCGCCGAGCTGCTGCGCCGGCACCTGGAGAGCGCTGCCGCGCTCAGGCGGCCGCCCGGCCAGGACCGCAAATCCACCTGATCATCAAACCACGATCCGCTCGTTTCCGGAGTATTGTCATGACCACCGCCCCCGCGCCGATCGATGCCGCCCTCAGCGATGCGCAGCTCGAGTCGTTCTGGATGCCGTTCACGCCGAACCGGCAGTTCAAGACCAATCCACGCCTGTTCGTCGCCGCCGAAGGCATGCACTACATCAAGCCCGACGGCGCCCGCGTGCTCGACGCGATGGCCGGATTGTGGTGCGTCAACGCCGGGCACGGCCAGCGCCACATCGTCGAAGCGATCCAGGCGCAGGCGGCCAGGCTCGACTTCGTCTCGTCATTCCAGATGAGCCATCCGGCCGCGTTCGAGCTCGCCGCGCGCATTGCCGCGATCGCGCCGGAGGGGCTCGATCATGTGTTCTTCACCAACTCCGGATCGGAATCCGTCGACACGGCGTTGAAGATCGCGCGCGCCTATCATCGGGCCCGAGGCCAGGGCGAGCGCATCCGCTTCATCAGCCGCGCCCGGGCCTATCATGGCATGGGCTGGGGCGGGCTGTCGGTCAGCGGCCTCTCGCGACATCGCCGCGACTTCGGCCCGCTGCTGCCCGAGATCGATCATTTGCCGCACACCCACGATCCCGAGCGCGCGGCGTTCTCGCGGGGCCAGCCGCAATGGGGCGTCCACTTCGCCGATGAGTTAGAGAAGCTCCTGGCCCTGCACGACCCCGCGACCGTGGCCGCCGTCATCGTCGAGCCCGTCACCGGCTCGGGCGGCGTGCTGCCGCCGCCGGTCGGCTATCTCGAGCGGCTGCGCGAGATCTGCGATCACCATGGCATCCTGCTGATCTTCGACGAGGTCATCACCGGCTTCGGCCGGGTCGGGGGTGCATTCGCCGCGAACGCTTTCGGCGTGACGCCGGACATCATCACCTGCGCCAAGGGCATGACCAATGGCGCGGTGCCGATGGGCGGCGTCATCGTCCACCGCAACATCCATGGCGCGATGATGAACGGCGCTCCGGGAATCGAGCTGTTTCACGGCTACACCTATTCGGCCCACCCGCTCGCCTGCGCCGCGGCGCTCGCCGCGCTCGACGTCTATGCGGAGCAGGACCTGTTCGGACGCGCCCAGCGGATCGCGCCGCTGTGGGAAAAGGCCGTCCACGCGCTGAGACAGGCGCCGCATGTGATCGATATCAGGAATATCGGCCTGCTCGCGGCCATCGACCTCAAGCCCCGCGACGGCGCACCGGGGGCCCGTGGCAGCGAATGCGCCAACCGCTGCTTCGAGGATGGCGTACTGATCCGCGGCTCCAGCGACACGCTGGTGCTCTCCCCGCCCCTGATCATCTCGGAGGAGCAGATCGAGGCGGTCTTCCGGACGATCCGGCAGGCGCTCGACGCGCTGGAGTGAGGGACATCGCGAGGCGTGTGAATTTCGCGGGCCGGTGATCCAGTGCGGCAGGGGTTCCGTTTCCCTGCTTTCGGAGAGCCCCCGTGCGCAACACAGCCAAGAAACTCCCGTTCGTCTGCGATCCCGTGACCGTCACCCAGGACGACGTCGAGGACGCCATCCGCACCATCCTCACCTGGATCGGTGAGGATCCTTCGCGCGAGGGCCTGTCCGAGACGCCCGCCCGTGTCGCCCGCGCCTATAAGAGCTACTTCGCCGGTTACGACCAGAACCCGGAAGACTATCTCCGCAAGACCTTCGAGGAGACCGCCGGCTACGACGAGATGGTGCTGCTGCGGAACATCCCGTTCCAGAGCCATTGCGAGCACCATATGGCGCCGATCATCGGCCGCGCCTGGGTCGGCTATGTGCCGCGCAGCCGCGTGGTGGGCATTTCCAAGCTCGCGCGCGTGGTCGAGGCCTATGCGGCGCGGCTCCAGATCCAGGAGCGTATGACGGCCGAGATTGCCAACATCATCGACGAGGTGCTGCAGCCGCAAGGCGTTGCGGTGGTGATCAAGGCCGCGCATCACTGCATCAGCTCGCGCGGGGTCAAGAAGCACGGCGTCGACCTCACCACCAGCCGCATGCTCGGCTGCTTCCGCACCGATCCGATGAGCCGGCAGGAGTTCCTGGCGATGGTCAATTCGGACCTCAAGGACTGACCTTCGGCCCCTTCGATCCAAGATTCTTCGCCCTGCTGTGATCCAGCCGCTCTCCCCCAGCGTTCAACCCCATGGACCATGCGTGTCGGGGAACATGACCACGCGACTGAGAGCGGCTAGATTAACGCCATGGAACGTGGCATCGTCCCGGCATCGAATGGTGCGGGGATCGGGTGCTCGTGCCGTGGCAATGACGGGCAGAGGGCCGAAGGCAACTGTGGACTGGGCGGAGTTGATCGGACGTGTTGCCGCGCGCGGCGACCGTGAGGCATTCAAGGCCCTGTTCGAGCATTTTGCGCCGCGCATCAAAGGCTTCCTCATCAAGACCGGCTGCAATGCCGACGAAGCTGAGGAAATCGCGCAATCCACGATGGTGGCAGTCTGGACCAAGGCGGCTCAGTTCGACCCGTCGACGGCCGGCGCCGCCGCCTGGATTTTTACCATCGCGCGCAACCAACGCATCGACGCGGCCCGCAAGGCGATCCGCGACGGTCGGCTCAGCAAGGAGATCGTCCTCGATGAGGAAGCCGATCCGACCCTCGCCGCCGATCAGATCATGTCGCGTGTCGAAGACGCCACACGCGTCGCAGCAGCGATCGAAAGATTGTCGGTGGAGCAATCCACCGTGATCCGCTTGTCGTTCATCGAGGAACGCCCCCATTCGGAGATCGCGGCAGTTCTCGGACTGCCGCTCGGAACGGTAAAATCACGCATCAGACTGGCGATGAATCGCCTGAGAGACCTGTTGGACGACGCGACATGACGATCAGCCATCACCCGCCGGAAGACCTGCTGGCGGACTTCGCCACGGGTGCGCTCGACGAGGCCGAACGGCTTGTCGTCGGTGTTCACGTCGCCGAATGCGGCCGGTGCCGGCGCTTCGTGCGCGCCGTCGAGCAGCTCGCTGGCGCCGCGCTCGATCAGGCCGAGCCGGTCGCCATGGCGGCTGACGCCTTCGACGCGGTGATGGCGAGGATCGATCGCCGCCCCCAGTCCCGTCCGCAGGTCAGCGAGATCGCCGAGATCGATCCGGAGCTCGCCGACCTGCCGGAGATGGTCAAACGCTGCAAGATCGGTAAGCGCCGCCGCGTTGCGCCGGGAATCAGCATGCGCCCGATCCATTTGTCCAGTTCGGCCAAGTCACGCGCCTTCCTGCTGCGCTCCGAGCCCGGCGCGCGGATGCTCGAACATACCCATTCCGGCAACGAGCTCACCTGCGTGCTGAAGGGCAGCTTCAGCCATCTCGGCGGCTATTACGGACCCGGTGATTTCGACTACGGCGATGACGAGGTCGATCATCGCCCGGTGGTCGGCGACGAGGGTCCCTGCATCTGCCTCGTGGCGATGACCGGCGACCTGCGCATGCATGGCTTGCTCGGCCGCCTGATCAGCCCCTTCGTCAGGCTCTGATCCTCTCGGCCGGCCTCTCATCTGAACTGACAGTGCGAGCGCAACGGCGCGTCCGGACGATCTCGATCGTCTGGACGAATCGCCACTTGCCTCGCGACGAAGACGACCGCAAGCTTGCAGTGATCCGCGCCTGATCCTGCGCCGTTTCCGAACAGGAAGCGCATGGAGGAGAATGATGCGGTCAACGAGCGCGAAGCCGAACAGTTACGTCGCGCATCTCAGCCACCTGCTGGCCCGCGCCGGCCGTCACGACCAGCAGGCCTTCGCCGAGCTCCACGCTGCCACGATCGTGAAGATGCGCAAGACCGTGCGTGCCCTGCTGCCCTCCTCGGCCGACCTCGACGACATCCTGCAGGACGGCTACCTGAAGATCTGGCGCCACGCCGCGAGCTTCGATCCGTCGCGCGCGTCGCCCATCACCTGGATGTGCACCATCATGCGCAACACGGCGATCGATGCGTTGCGCACCACCGGCTTGCCGACCTCGGAGCTCGACGAGGCGCTGACGATCCCTGATCCCGCCGACGGGGCCGCCGCCGATGAGTTCGACTATGCGCAGGCGGAACCGATCGCTCGCGAAGCGCTTGAGCGGCTGCCGGAGGACCGCCGGCAACTGCTCGCGCTGGCCTATCTCGAGGGCGAAAGCCGCACGCGGCTGTCGGAGCGGTTCGGCGTACCCGTCGGCACCATCAAGACCTGGCTGCATCGCAGCCTGGCTGCCGTGCGCAAGGACTGCCTCGGACACGCCCACGCCATGGCTGCATGATCTGGATCCGATGACCAAGACACAGGCCGTCAGACATCTCGTCGTCGTGCTGGGGGACCAGCTCGATGCGGATTCGGCCGCGTTCGACGGCTTCGATCCTGAGCAGGACGTGGTGCTGCAGATGGAGGTCGCCGACAAGGCGATCTACGTGCCGCAACACAAGATGCGGATCGCCTACTTCTTCGCGGCGATGCGCCACTTCCATGCCGATCTCGCCGGCCGCGGCCGCCGCGGCCACTATGTCCGGCTCGACGACCCCGCCAACACCGGCGCACTCGACAGCGAGATCGTCCGCTACCAGGCGGCGCTGCGGCCGGAGGCCACGATCGTGCTCGAGCCCGGCGATTTTCGCGTGCGAGAGAAGTTGCGCAAGCTGCCGCAGGTCGACATCCGCCGCGACCGCCACTTCCTGTGCACGGCCGACGAGTTCGACGCCTTCACCGAGCGCCACCCGCGGCCGATCATGGAGACGTTCTACCGCGCGATGCGGCGCAAGACCGGGATCCTGATCGACGACAGCGGCCGGCCGGTCGGCGGCAGCTGGAATTTCGACGCCGAGAACCGCAAGGGCTTTGGCAAGTCGCGGCCTCCGATCCCGGTGCCCCGCTCCTATACGCCCGATGCGATCACGCAGGACGCCATCAAGCTGGTTGCAAAACGCTTCTCCAACAGTCCCGGCAAGCTCGAGCGCTTCGACCTGCCGGTGTCGCGCGTCGACGCGCTGACCGAGCTGTCGGATTTCGTCGCCTGGCGGCTGTCGCTGTTCGGCACCTATCAGGATGCGATGCTCACCGACGAGCCGTTCCTGTATCACTCGCGGCTGTCGGGCGCGCTGAACCTGCACATGCTCAATCCGCGCGAGGTGGTCGACGCCGCGCTCGCCAACCGCAACGCGCCGCTGAACGCGCTCGAAGGCTTCGTGCGCCAGATCATCGGCTGGCGCGAATTCGTGCGCGGCATCTACTGGCAGCGCATGCCTGACTATGCCGACGAGAACGCGCTCGACGCCAACCTGCCGATGCCGCGGTTCTACTGGACCGGCGAGACCGAGATGCGCTGCCTGTCGCAGGCGATCGGGCACACCATCGACCACGCCTATGCGCATCACATCGAGCGGCTGATGGTGCTCGGCCTGTTCGCGATGCTGCTCGGGGTGAAGCCCTACGACGTGCATCTCTGGCACATGTCGATGTTCCACGACGCGATCGACTGGGTGTCGCTGCCCAACACGCTCGGCATGAGCCAGCATGGCGATGGCGGGGTGGTCGGCACCAAGCCCTATGCGGCCTCGGGCCACTACATCGACCGCATGAGCGACCATTGCCGCCACTGCCGCTACGACCCGAAGCAGGCGACCGGCGACAAGGCCTGCCCGTTCACGACGCTGTATTGGAGCTTCCTCGCCAAGCACCGCCGCCGCTTCGCCAATAACGGCCGGATGCGCAACCAGTACGTCAATCTCGAGCGCCGCAGCGCCGCCGAGATCCGCGCCATCCGCAGCCAGGCCGACGCGATCACCGCCGAGATGGTCTGATCCCTCCCCACCTGAACGACGCTCACGGCTTGCTGGCAGCCGGCCGATCGGTCATATCTTGGGCAGTTCCTTCCCGCCCGCCGATCTTAAGCCCGGAATGCCCCGCCCATGACCGCCGCCATCGTTGCCGTGTTCGCGCTCGCTTATGCCGTGGTGGCGCTGGAGCATCCGTTCCGGATCAACAAGGCCGCGACCGCGCTGGTCGGCGCTGGGCTGATGTGGACGATCTACGCGGTGATGGGCGCGACGCCGGCCGCGGTGGCCGGCGAGCTCAACGAGTCCGTGGCCTCGACGGCCCAGATCATCTTCTTCCTGATCGGCGCCATGACCATCGTCGAGGTGATCGACGCCCATAACGGCTTCGAGGTCGTGACCTCGCTGATCGGCACCCGCAACCAGGTCACGCTGGTCTGGCTGGTCGGCTTCGTCACCTTCTTCCTCAGCGCCATGCTCGACAATCTCACGACCGCGATCGTGATGGTGTCGCTGATGAAGAAGCTGTCCGGCCGCGACGAGGACCGGCTCGTCTTTGCCGCCATCATCGTGATCGCCGCCAATGCCGGCGGCGCGTGGTCGGCGATCGGCGACGTCACCACGACGATGCTGTGGATCGGCGGCCAGATCACGCCGCTCGCCATCATGAAATCGGTGTTCATCGCCTCGCTGCTGAACCTGGTGGTCCCGCTCGCCGCCGTCAGCTTCACCCTGCGCGGCAAGCAGCTGGTGCCGCCGGCGAGCGCCGGCCTTGCCTCGATCAGCCCGATCCTGCCGTTCGAGCGCAACCTCATGTTCTTCATGGGCCTCGGCATCCTCGTCGCCGTCCCCTTGTTCAAGGCCGTGACCCACCTGCCGCCGTTCATGGGCATCCTGTTCGGCCTCGGCCTGCTCTGGACGGTCGGCGAGATCATTCACCGCCAGAAGGCGTCCGAGCAGAAGCAGCGCCTGACGCTGGTGCATGCGCTGACCCGGATCGACATGCCCTCGATCGTGTTCTTCATCGGCATCCTCTTGGCGGTCGCCGCGCTCGAGCACACCCACATCCTGCAGGCACTTGCGCAATGGCTCGACCGCACCGTCGGCCGGCTCGACCTGATCGTGATCGTGCTCGGGCTCGCCAGCGCCGTGATCGACAACGTGCCGCTGGTGGCGGCCTCCATGGGCATGTACAGCCTGAGCCAATATCCGCCGGACAGCTTCCTGTGGGAGTTCGTCGCCTATTGCGCCGGCACCGGCGGCTCGATCCTGATCATCGGCTCGGCCGCGGGCGTCGCCGCGATGGGGCTCGAGAACATCCATTTCTTCTGGTACGTGCGCCGCATCAGCCTGCTTGCGCTGCTCGGCTATTTTGCCGGCGCTGTCGCCTACATCGTGCAACACAATCTGATGCATTGAGCGGATCAGCGCCCATGCGACGGTCGCGGCACCTTCTTGCAGTTGTCACGGCCCTGCTGATGGGCGCAGCTCCCGGCCACGCCGACGACGCGACGATCCGGAGCGGCTATGCGCTTGGCGCCGCAAGCTGCGGCGATGCTCCCCTCGCCTTCCCGCGTCTGCAGATCGACACGAAGGCCGGCTTCTGCGCCGGCCTCGTCGCCAGCCGCGACGATGGCCTGCGATTTCCCCGCAGCATCGTGCAGATCCCGGGCAAGCCGTTGTTCGTAATCGCCGACATGGGCGGCTGGGGCCATGAGGACGGCCGCCTGCTGATCCTCGATCCCACAGCGCCCGCCGGCCAGCGTCTCCGCGAGGCAATCACGCGGCTGTCCTATCCGTTCGGCCTCGTTGTTGGTCCCGAGGGCAAGATCTACGCGTCGACCGACACGTCGATCTTCCGCTTCGACGCGCTCGCCGCCGATCCGAAGGCCAGCATCGAAACGATCGTCCGCAATCTTCCCGGCCGCAAGCTCACCTTGCCGGACGGCACGCGCATCAGCGAAAGCGCGCATCCGCTGAAGGCCTTTGCCTTCGACCGCACCGGCCGCCTGTTCGTCAACGTCGGCTCGCACAGCGACAACTGCCTCTCATCGGCGCCTGGCCGTTGCGCGGCCGCCGAAGGCGCTTCGCCGCTCGCTGCGATCTGGCTGTTCACGCCGCCCACGGGCGGCGTCTTTCCAGCCCTGAAATCAGGCGCCTCCGATCCCGCTCACGAGGTGTTCGCGCGCGGTCTGCGCAACTCGATGGCGCTCGCGCTGCATCCACGCTTTCCCGATCCCGGCACCGCCTTCCTGCAGGGCGAGAACGCGCGCGATCTGCAGGACGTGTTCGCGCCCAATGAGGAAATCAATGCCATCGAGCAAGGCCGCCACTATGGCTGGCCCTATTGCTACGATCTCGCCACGCCCAGCCCGGAGTTCAAGCAGGCGCTGCAGTCGGGCGCCCTGAAGGACTTCTGCAAGACGACCGCGCTCTACAAGCAGCCCTGGTCGCTGCTGCCGCCGCATGGCGCACCGCTCGGCATGCTCTACTACACCGGCGAGCGCTTCGACGACCTCAAGGGCAAGCTGCTGGTCGGACTGCACGGCTATCGTCCCACCGGCAGCCGCCTGCTCGCCTATGAGGTCGACGAACGCGGCTTTCCCAAGGTCAGTCCGCCGCCGGTGCGCTATCACGTCAGTTGCGCCGCCGAGCCGAGCCGCGCGTTCCAGACCGCGGCGGGTCCCGCGCCCGCCGCGTCCTTCGACGAGATCATCTCCGGCTGGCATCGCGTCAACGGCATTCGCCCGCAGGGCGCGCCGGTCGGCATGACCGTCGCCGATGATGGCGCGATCTGGCTGGTCGAGGACAAGAACCAGAGCGTGATCCGCATCGACCGCACCGGTGAGGCAGCGCCGGAGCCGCTGCCCTGCGACACCAGGAGCAGTCAACTGATCGAGCGGCTCACCGCCTTCGTCATGGATGATCCCGCCAGCCGACAGCGCCTGACGACCGTGCGCAAGACTCTGATCGAGAAGCATTGCAGCGCCTGCCATGCGGAGTTCGGCCTGAAACCCAGCCAATCCGAGCGCGACAAGGACAGCGCCGTGCTGCGCTTCATGCTGGCCCAGGACGGCTGGATCACTCCGGGCGATCCTGACGCCGGCCGCTTCCGCCAGCGCCTGCGCGGGCTTGGCGCCGAACGGCAGATGCCGCCGGGCGCCAACCTCATCAAGACGGAACCAGGCTACGCCAAACTGCTTGATGTGGCCGACGACCTCGTCGCGCGCATGGTTCCAGGGACCCGGATGCGCGTGAAGGCCGGCGGCCCGCCGCATCGCAAGTTCTTCGCCCGGGACGGCCGCGAATGCGGCGACATCCCGTTCGGCAAGGTCGTCGTGGTGACGGAAAAGTCTGCCGTCAATAAGCCCGGCTTCAGCCGTTTCTTCCGGCCCGCCGATCCCTATCTCAACGGCACCTGCACGGACGACAATGGCTATTACATCCAACAGCAATTCCTTGTGCCGCTCTGACGCAGCCCTCAACGAGTTGAAACCGGTCTTACCCAAGCCCACGCTGCGCTCCCCTCCCCCTTGCGGGGAGGGGTCGGGGGTGGGGGTGGACCCGGGCTCCGCCATCAGTGACGAGCGCGACGCACGAGCAACAGCGCGTAGGGTGGGCAAAGCAATCGCCGCAGGCAATGCGTGCCCACCGGCCGCAGACACCGGCGCAAGTTATGGTGGGCACGGCGCGCACGAGACCGCGCCTGGACGCCAGCAGGATCGCCTCGCGCCTTTGCCCACCCTACACATCTCGCGTGTAGCTACTGCTTTGCTCTTGCTGACAACCGCCCCCGCCCTCGCAGCGCCAAAACTATTCGAAAGCACCCAGCTCACACCCTCAGGCGAATACACCTTCGGCATCGAAGGCCCCGCCGTCGATCCCCAGGGCAATCTCTACGTCGTCAATCTCGGCAAGCCCGGCACCATCGGCAGGCTCGCGCCGGAAGCGACCACGTCAGAACCGTTCACTGCGTTGCCCGACGGCAGCATCGGCAATGCGATCCGCATCGATGCCGCCGGCACGATGTTCATCGCCGACTACAAGCGCCACAACATCTTCGCCATCGCCCCCGGCACGACCGAGCCGCAGATCGTCTTCCACGCCGACGAGATGAGCCAGCCCAACGACATCACGCTGGCCCGCGACGGCACCATCTATGCGAGCGACCCGGCCTTCAAGGCGCGCAGCGGCCGGATCTGGCGGATCGCAAGGAGCCCAGACGGAACGATGCAAGGCGCTGCGCTGATCGCGCCGCGCGCGATGGGCACGACGAACGGCATCGACCTCAGCCCCGACGGCCGCACACTCTACGTCGGCGAGTCCAACAGCGGCGAGATCTGGTCCTATGCGATCGAAGGTGACGCGCTCACTCGTCCGAAGCTGATCGCGAAGTTCGAGCCGAACACGATCGACGGCCTGCGCACCGATGCCAGCGGGCGACTGTTCGTCGCGCACATCCTGAAGGGCAGCATCGCCGTGCTCACGCCCGACGGCCGGATCGTCCGCGAGGTCGCTCTGAAAGCCAAAGAGCCGACCAACCTCGCCTTCGGCGGCAGCGACGGCAAGACGGTGTATGTAACGCAGCGCCAGGGCGGCTTCATCGAGTCATTTCGGACCGATGTCGAAGGCCGCGAGCATTGTCTGCAGCGACGAGCGTGTTGAGATCTGCGTCCGGCAAGGACTGACAGAGGCTGTCATTGCCAGCCGTCAGAGCCGCCCGGAGGACCTTGCCCGCGCGATCAGCCACCGAAAGCCGCGTTTGTGAAACGGCAGGACCGCTTTCAAATAGGCGACGCCGAACATGTTGTGGGCATCGCAAATCGTCGAAATCACGGCGCGCGGCTGTTCCCTGGCGTCCTCGCGCAGAATGGACACGCGGAAATCGAGATGCGCGTTGTCGCGCCCCACGATGAGTTCGGCGGGCGTGTGAACGAAGATGGTCCAGCCGAGCAGGCTGTCGCCGACCGCATAAGCGGGCTTCCGCTCCACCGACAGGATGTCGCGATGACGCGAGACCTCCAGACCGAATGGCGCTGCGAGCGCGTTGCGCAGGATGAGAATGGACTTCATCCAGCCGGGCCGGTGGCCGAAGATGGCGAAGAATGCGTCGATGGTCGACAGGTCGGCGCGGCTGAGTTCGATCGCGATCGACTCACGGTAGTCACTGCGCAACAGCAGCGCGCGATCGATGAGCGATGTCGCAGGAAGCGACGTCTCGCGCATCGCGGCAGAAAATTGTCCGGATCTCATCTGGCGTCCTTCGTCGGCGGCCGGTGTCTCGATCCAAGCAATCCCGTGCTTCATGCACAAGCCCATCGTATCGCCTACGGCGATTTGACGCCTCTCATCCGGGAATTCCCGACGAGTTGCGCCGCCCAGCTCTGCCCATCATGCAGCGGCGCAATGTTCAAACTGCCCGTCGTGCCAGTTTGCCGCACGCCGTATCCCTTGTGTCGTCGGGCAAATCAGGCCGATGCTTCCGGCCATCCCGGGCTCGTGAGAGGGGCGGATCGCGATCGTCACGAACGTGGAGCCTGGGGAGCGGTGGGCGTGTGATGCTGCAGCGTGATCAGTCGCGCGGACGAACGGCATGATGCGCACGGTGAAGTCGTGATGTCCTGACACCCCGATGCTGGTGTCAACCTGGCGCAATGCGATCGCGCCGGGGATGGTGGCCCAAAAGCCCGGCGCACCAGGGAGACCACGTATAAGCCGTAAAGCCATCGCGCAGGGAATGCCGGGTCGATCCGGCTGCACCTGTGGTACCTGCCGCCTGCCTTTTTCTACGCAGGCGGGCCATGGGTGAGGCCATCGCCCGGCATTCCCTGCGCCCTCTCGTTATTGGAGGGTCGAACTGATCATCATGACTCGGACAGATCATGTCGCGAGAACGCTGCCTCATATTCAACTGTCATGCCCGCACAGGCGAGCATTCTGCGCGCCGCGGCTTGTGCAGCTAATGTTGTCATTGAAAGGCAGCTCAACAAATTCGCTGTCGTCCCGGACGAGCTGCGCCAACGCGACTGCGTTGGTGCGGCGCCGATCCGGGACCCATACCCACAGGCCGCGGTGCGAGGCACATTCGGAGTTGCCAGCACACCCCACAACAGACGACGGTGGTTATGGGTCCCGGCGTTCGCCGGGACAACACCGATGATGGCGCAAACTGCTCGACCCTCACGTGCACGACGTCATCCGCTTATGCGTGCAGACGATGACGACGGCGTGGGAGTCGTCGCGAAGTACTTACCGCCCGTACACCACCGGCGCACGGCCGACGAAAACCGGCGGAGGCAAATCGCGCTGCCAGACGCGGCCGTCGTCGAACTGGATGCGCATGCCGTCCGGCGAATACACCGCGCTTTCGTCGCGCGCATCGATCCACAGCCGGCTGTTCGGCGCATTCCAGTCCGGCCAGGCCTGCAGCGATTCGCCGGTCTCGGTGGTCATGTTCACGGCATCGCCATTCTGGGTCACGAAGGCAGGCGCCCCGATCATGCCGTCGCGGCACATCTGGATGCATCGGTAGGTGCCGGTGAGATTCGCGCTCGGCTGGGCGGAGGCGGAGCCGGCGACGCAGGCGCCGACGAGGCCAATGAGGATTGCAACACGCTTCATATCGATCACTCCATCGCTCGAAAGGGTCAGCCAGCCCCCATTCGGGCCCCTCGGGCGGATCAAGTGCGATGCAGGAAAAATGTTCCGCGGGTTCCCCGGCCGGGAACCGCCTTACTCGACCAGCACGACGTCGACCGCAACGCCGAGCTTCTGTTTCGGCGAGCCGACAATGATGCCGTCGATCGGAGAGACATCCGAGAAGTCGCGGCCCATGCCGAGGATGATGTGATCGTTGCCGACGACGAGATCGTTGGTCGGATCGAAGCCGATCCAGCCGAGCGCCTCGCCACACCACAGCGATACCCAGGCATGCGTCGCATCCGCGCCCTGCAGCCGCGGCTGGCCCTCGGGCGGAATCGTCCGGAGATAGCCGCTGACATAGGCGGCCGGCAGGCCGAGGCCGCGCAGGCCCGCGATCATGACATGCGCGAAGTCCTGGCAGACACCGTGACGATTGTCGAACACCTCGCGCAGCGGCGTCGAGATCACCGTCGCCTTCGGGTCGTATTTGAACTCCTTGCGGATGCGCCGCATCAGGTCGGCGGCGCCCGCCACGATGCCGGTGCCGGTCGGAAAGCTCGCCGCCGCATAGTCGGTCACCGGCGCAAGCACCGGCACCAATGCGCTGGCGAAGACGTAGCCGATCGGCGACGCCGGCCCGAGGCTGGTCGCCTCGAAGGCATCGTCGCGCACGTGCTCCCAGGCTGCACTCGGCGCATCCCGCTGCGGGGCGTTGCGCGCCAGTCTCACCCGCGAGCGCGAATCGATCCTCAGATGGCGGTGCTGGGTATCGATCACGATGCTTTCGGTCAGCGTGCCGAAGAAGTCACGCCGCGCGGTGCGCTCCGAGGGACGCGGCCGGATGTCGACGCTGTGCGAGATCAGTTCCTGGCCATCGCCGCTCGCGGGCTCCAGCCGCAGCGAGCAGCGCGCAAAGCTCACCGCGCTCTCATATTCGTAGGTCGTGACATGACGGATGTCGTAGATCACGCGAGGCCCGTGAGCTTTTCCGGCCGCGTCGCATTGGGGCCGTGCGGGAAGTAATGCTGTCCGATCGCCTCCGCCAGACTGAGCAGGTCCTGCTCCAGCGCGAACAGCGTGCGGCCGTCGAGATGCGCCGCCTCCGCCGCCGTGAGCCGCGCGACCAGCGAGACCGCAAGCCGCTGCGGCCGCTCGATCAGGCCATTTTCCTTGAGCACCGGCAGGCCCGCGATGTGCTCGTTCAAGGTCTCGATCTGGAAGGCGACCGAGCGCGGATTATAGAGGTCGAGCACCACGAGATCGCGGATCGGCGCCAGCGACGGACCGATCAGGTAGCGCGACCGGTAGGTGATCTGGCAATCGACCAGGGTCAGCAGGACGTCGAGATCCTCCGGCGTCGCCTCGTCATAGCCGAACTGCCGCGCAAACCGCGCGGTGTTGATGGCGCGCTCGGCGCGGCGCCCGATATCGAGGAAGCGCCAGCCGGCGGCGCGATTCATGTTCTCCTGGGCAAGGCCGGCAAAGCTCGCAAGCTTCTCCAGAATGAGCTCGGCCGTGCTGACGACGGCGTCCTCGTCCTCCGCGTCCTGCGCCAGACGGCTCGGCATTTCGGTGATCACCTGCCAGGCGTCGGGCGACAGCCGCTCGCGCAGCGATGTCGCGGTGCGTTGAGCCGATCTGAGCAGCGACAAGGCCGAGCCGAACTGGGCCTCCGCCTGCAGCGCTTCGGCCGCGACCTGCGATCCCCTGGTCCGCGACGTCTGCGAGATCGCGCCCCAGGCGAGCAGCAGGCGCTGGATGCGCTCGGCCGTGTTGAGCTGCGCCGGCGCGTCCCTGCCGGGATCGCGGTGCTGCGCGCCGAGCACGCGGATCAGCCGCAACGTCGCCTCCGCGCGTTCGAGATAGCGGCCGAGCCAGAACAGATTGTCCGCCGCGCGGCTCGGCAGCACGCCGGCGATGCGGCGGATGCGGACATTGTCCGACCCCGGCAGCAGGGTGCGGGCTGCGACCGCCTTGTCGCCGACCACCCAGACGTCGGCGGCGCGCGCGCCGTCGCCCATCGAGATCGCGCGCGCATCGAGCTTGTCGGCAATGCGGCAGAAGCCGCCGGGCATCACGGTCCAGCCGCCGTCCGGCGTCACGGCCGCGAACACGCGCAGCACGAACGGCCGCGGCGCGATCCGCCCGCCTTCCCACACCGGCGTCGTCGACAGCCGCACCACCTCCTGGCCGACATAGTCGATGCCGCGCTGCTTGATCGCCGCGCGCAAGCGATCGCGCTCGGCCGCCGAGAGCTCGCTCGGCAGCACCGGGCCGCTGCTCGCGAAGCCCGGCACGGCGCGGCCATAGGCGCCCTCGATCGCGAAGTCCTCGAGCCGATCCAACACCTCGTCGCGCGCCGATTTCTGCCCGCACCACCATGTCGCGATATGCGGGATCTTGAGGTCCTCACCGAGCACGCGCCGCGACAGGCTCGGCAGGAAGCCGAGCAGCGCGCGCGCTTCGAGCACGCCCGATCCCGGCATGTTGGCGAGCACGACGCCGCCCTTGCGAACGACGTCCATCAGCCCGGCGACGCCGAGGCGCGAGGCGGCATCGAGCTCGAGCGGATCGAGCGAGTTGGAATCGAGCCGGCGCAGCAGCACGTCGACGCGCTTGAGCCCGGCGACGGTGCGGATGTGGACGCGATCGCCGCTGACGGCGAGGTCGTCGCCCTCCACCAGCAGGAAGCCGAGATAACGCGCCAGCGTCGCGTGCTCGAAATAGGTTTCGCTGAAGGTGCCCGGCGTCAGCACGCCGATGCGCGGCTCGTCGCGATCGGCGCCGGCGCGCAGCGCGTCGCGAAAGGTCTCGAAGAACGGTGCGAGCCGCTCGGCATTCATAGACTTGTAGATCGAGGAGAACGCGCGCGACAGCACCAGACGGTTTTCCAGCGCATAGCCCATGCCCGACGGCGCCTGGGTGCGATCGTTCAGCACCCACCAGCGCCCGTCAGGACCACGGCCGATGTCGGCGGCGTAGATGCTGAGGAAGCGGCCGCCCGGCGGCTTGATGCCACAGACGGGCCGCAGATATTCGCTGGAGCCGGCGACGGCCGCCGCCGGCAGCGCGCCGCTCGCGATCAGACGTCCCTCGCCATAGATATCCCGCAGCACGCGCTCGAACAGTTCTGCGCGCTGCACGATACCCTGGGACAATTGCGCCCACTCGGCCTCGTCGATCAGCAGCGGTAGATGGCTCAGCGGCCAGGAGCGCTCGGCATTGTCGCCGGGCGAGCGATAGGTGACGCCGGCCTCGCGCAGATGCCGGTCAGCCGAGGCGAAGCGGCGGTCGATGTCGGTCGGTGCGAGCGCGGCGAACGTATCCGCAAAACGCGTCCACACCGGGCGCGGCTGGCCGTCGGCACCGATAAACTCATCGGGAATGCCGGGCAGCCGGGCATAGTCGCGAGACCATTGCGTCGCGCGGCGCAGCGGAGGACGCGCCGCCGGCCGGCCGGCGGCGGGGGTCGCTCCCTGGTCCTGGCCGCTCGGGCCGTCCATGCCCTGCTCCTCCGCACAAACTAGGGCTCAATCAATGCCGGAGCGGCCTGCGCAAGTCGAGGGTCATCGGGAATTCATTTGTGCGTTCTTCCGGCGGCAGCGCGATTCGTCCGGGAGTGTGGCCGTGATCCTGGAATCGGGCGAGCCGCCGCGCCTCCGCTTCGTAGGAGTTGATCGGCTTGGTGTCGTAGTTGCGGCCGCCGGGATGGGCCACGTGATAGACGCAGCCGCCGAGCGAGCGGCCATTCCAGGTGTCGATCAGGTCGAAGGTCAGCGGCGAATGCACCGGAATGGTCGGATGCAGGCCGGAGGCCGGCTGCCACGCCTTGAAGCGGACGGCGGCGACGGCCTCCGCCGAGCGGCCGGTCGATGTCATCGGCATTCTCCTACCATTGCAGGTGACGAGGTGCCGGCCCTCGATGAAGCCTTCAGCTTTCACTTGAAGCCGTTCGACCGAGGAATCCACGTAGCGCACGGTGCCGCCCGCGGCACCCTCCTCGCCCAGCACGTGCCACGGCTCCAGCGCCTGCCGCAGCTCCAGGGTCACGCCGCCATGCTGCACGCGGCCGAAGGTCGGAAAACGGAACTCGAGCTGCGCTTGATACCATTCCGGCGAGAAGTCGTAGCCGGACGACCGCAGCTCATCCAGCACATCAAGAAAATCCTCCCAGATGAAGTGAGGCAGCATGAAGCGGTCGTGCAGCGCCGTGCCCCAGCGCACGAAATTGCCTTCCTGCGGCTCGCGCCACAGCTTGGCGATCAGGGCACGGATGAGCAGTTGCTGCGCCAGCGACATGCGCGGATCCGGCGGCATTTCGAGCGCGCGGAATTCGACGAGACCGAGGCGGCCCGTCGGGCCTTCCGGCGAGTACAGCTTGTCGATGCAGATCTCCGAGCGATGGGTATTGCCGGTGATGTCGACGAGGAGATGCCTGAACAGCCGATCGACCAGCCACAACGGCACGCCCTGCCCGGCCGGCGGCACATTGGCGAGAGCGACCTCCAGCTCATAGAGACTGTCATGCCGCGCCTCGTCGATACGCGGGGCCTGGCTGGTCGGGCCGATGAACATGCCGGAGAACAAATAAGACAGTGCTGGATGCCGTTGCCAATACAGCACGAGGCTCTTCAACAGATCGGGACGGCGCAAGAACGGCGAATCCGGCGGCGACGAGCCGCCGACCACGACGTGATTGCCGCCACCGGTGCCGGTGTGGCGGCCGTCGATCAGGAAGCGGTTGGCGCCGAGCCGCGTCTTGGCGGCGTCCTCATAGAGCCCGAAGGTGATGTCCACCGCCTCGCGCCAGCTCTGCGCCGGCTGGATGTTGACCTCGATGACGCCGGGATCGGGCGTCACCTTGATGACGTCGATGCGCGGATCGAACGGCGGCGCATAGCCCTCGACATGAACCTTGATCTGCATCGCCTCGGCCGTCGCCTCGACGGTCGCGATCAGCTCCAGATAATCCTCGATGGTCTCCACCGGCGGCATGAAGACGCAGAGAATGCCGTCGCGGATCTCGACCGACATCGCGGTGCGCACGCCGAGACCGCCCCAATACTGGTACTGAACGTCCTGCTGTTGTTGTGGCGGCCGGTCGAGCGCCTTCAGCGGCGGCACCTGCGGCACGATCACAGGACGTCCCTGCGCGTAGACCGGCAATGGCCCGCGCGCCTCCATCGGATCCTGCTCGTGAATATACGGGAAGTCTTCTGGCGGAATGTACAGCAGCGAGTTGATCGGCAGCCTCAGGCCGAGCGGCGAGTCGCCTGGAATCAGAAACAGCCGCTTGCGCCGCAGTCCCCAGCGCTCGCTGCGCCAGCGCTTCGGCTGCGCATTCCAGCGCTGGATCGGCAGCACGAAGCCGCGCGGAATGTGCAGCCCTTCGTCGAACACGCGCGCCATGCGGGCGCGCTCTTCCGGATCGTCCAGCTTGGAGTCGAGCGCATCGACATTCTCGGGCAGCGCCGCTTCCTTCTGCAACCAATGCGCGGGGTCCTCATACGCCGGCAGCACATAATCCGGCTCGAGGCCGAGCGTCTCCGCCGTCGTATCGAGGAAGCGCTCCGCATCCGCGATCGTGGCCATGCGCGGGGCGTCGATGCTCGCGATCAGATCGGGATTGCGCCAGATCGGCTCGCCGTCCTTGCGCCAATACAGTCCGAACGCCCAGCGCGGCAGGCTTTCGCCGGGGTACCATTTGCCCTGGCCGTAATGCAGCAGGCCACCGGGCGCGAACCGCGACCGCAGGCGCCGGATCAGGCTGTCGGCAAGCCCGCGCTTGGCCGGACCGACCGCGGCCGTATTCCACTCCGCGGACTCCATGTCGTCGATCGACACGAAGGTCGGTTCGCCGCCCATCGTCAGCCGCACGTCGTGAGCGGCGAGATCGGCGTCGACGGCCTCGCCGAGCTGATCGAGCTTCTGCCAGGACTCATCGGAGAAAGGCCGCGTGATCCGCGGCGCTTCGCGGATACGCTTCACATTCATCTCGAAGGCGAAGTCGACCTCGGCAATTCCGGCACTGCCCGAGATCGGCGCGGCCGAGCGATAATGCGGGGTCGCGGCGACGGGAATATGTCCCTCGCCCGCAAGCATGCCCGAGGTCACATCGAATCCGATCCACCCGGCACCGGGCAGATAGACCTCCGCCCAGGCATGCAGATCGGTGAAGTCATTCTCGACCTCGACCGGCCCTTCGATCGGATCGATATCAGGACGAAGCTGGATCAAATAGCCCGAGACGAAGCGTGCGGCGAGACCGAGATGCCGCATCGTCTGAATCAGCAGCCATGCGGAGTCGCGACAGGAGCCCGCCGCCGAGGCCAGCGTCTCCTCCGGCGTTTGAACGCCGGGCTCCATCCGGATGATATAACGAATCTTTTTCTGCAACTGCGCATTGAGATCAACGAGATAGTTGACCGTGTTGTCGGCTTCGCGCGGCAGCGACTTCAAGTATTCCGCGAACTTTGGTCCGGGCTCGATCGTCTCCAGGTAGGGCGCGAGTTCCGCTTTCAATCCGTCGGGATAGGCGAACGGAAAGCTGTCGGCATAGGGCTCTACGAAGAAATCGAACGGGTTGATCACGGTCATCTGCGCCGTGAAATCGACCTCGATTTTCAGTTCGTTCACCTTCTCCGGAAAAACATAGCGCGCGAGCCAGTTGCCCTGCGGGTCCTGCTGCCAGTTCACGAAATGGTTCGATGGCGTGACCTTGAGCGAATAGCTCAGCACCGGCGTCCTGGTATGGGGAGCCGGACGCAGACGGATGGTCTGCGGGCCCAATCCGACGGGACGATCATACTTATAATGGGTGACGTGATGTAATGCGACGTAGATTGACACGTGGGTTCAGCGCTCCAGCAACTTTTTTGAGCAGAACATTGCCGTGCTCAGGGATCAAGCACTAACAACGGGCAGAGCTGCCTAATGAACCGTCCTGGGCCCTAAAGATGACAATTCGGCCGTCCTTCGGTCTCATCGCGCCCCGATCAGGTGTTCGGACTGCACGCACCGGTGGCTTTTGCGGCGGGACCGTGACCAACTCAGGCGTCCTAACAAGAACGGGAGAAGAACAAACAACCCGTTTCACCGTGTTCCCTCGGAGTTGTCCACAGGGAGAGGCCGATACGGTCACGGAAGATTGACCACTCTGCAATAGCAGGGATTAACCCCGAAAGTTGAACTAACAAGAACTAATAGCGTTGCATTCGCCGCAATCACTTGATAGCTCGACTACACGTGCTATTTAGGACCCCCATTGCCAAAAGGAGAATCACGTTGGCCAAGACAGCTAAGAAGGCAGCTACCAAGAAGTTGGCGCGCAAGCCGTATACCGCCGCCGACATCAAGCTGCTGAAGCAGCACTCGAAGTCCAAGACCCCGGTTGCCAAGATCGCCAAGGCGATGAAGCGGACTGAAGGCTCGCTGCGCCAGAAGGCCCTGGCGCTGGGCATTGGCCTCGGCCACCAGCGGTAATTTGTTCGGCGCCGCTGTCGCGCGTCAGCGCGGCCAGCCCAAGTCGGTGTACCGAGGCGGCGCTACCAGCCTGTCATCTGATCTCAGTTGCGATCCAGTCTCAGCTACGACGTGATCCCAGCTGCGATCAGATGCCGGCACGGAAACATCCAGCAATCCGCTCGCGAGGCAGCCGAGAAACCGGCCAAGAAGCCAGCGAAGAGCTCGAAAGCCCGAGCTACATCGTCGCACCGAGCACCCAGGGCGCGAACTCAGCGCCGCCGAAATCGAAGCTTTCGCTCTTGGTCGGCTGCCCGGACGCGGTTTTCAGCATCAATTCGAAGATCCGCTGGCCGCACTCCTGCACCGTCTCCTCGCCGTCGAGGATGGTGCCGCAGTTGACGTCCATGTCGTCTTCCATCCGCTTGTACATCGGCGTATTCGTCGCCAGCTTGATCGACGGTGCCGGCTTGCAGCCGAACACACTGCCACGTCCGGTGGTGAAGCAGACGAGATTGGCTCCGCCGGCCACCTGCCCCGTCGCCGCGACGGGGTCGTAGCCGGGCGTGTCCATGAACACGAAGCCCTTCTTGGTCACGGCTTCGGCATAATGCAGCACATCCACCAGATTGGTGCTGCCGGCCTTGGCCATCGCGCCGAGCGACTTCTCCAGGATGGTGGTCAGGCCACCGGCCTTGTTGCCGGGACTCGGGTTGGCATTCATTTCCGCGCCTTCGCGCGCTGTATACTCTTCCCACCAGCGCATCAGCGACACCAGTTTCTCGCCGACGTCGCGGCTCACGGCGCGCCGCGTCAGCAGATGCTCGGCGCCGTAGGTCTCCGGCGTCTCCGACAGGATGACCGTGCCACCATGTCGCACCAGCAGATCGCTGGCGGCACCAAGCGCGGGGTTGGCGGAGATTCCGGAGTAGCCGTCGGAGCCGCCGCACTGGAGTGCGACCGTCAATTCGCTCGCGGGAACCGTCTCGCGCTTCACCTTGTTGGCGTCGGTCAGCGCCTCCTTCACGAAGGCAATGCCGGCCTCCACGGTCTTGCGGGTGCCGCCGACCTCCTGGATGTCCATCGCGCGCAACCGGCCGGCGAGCTTCTGCTCTTCCATCAGCCCGCCGATCTGATTGGCCTCGCATCCCAAGCCGAGCACGATCACCGCGGAGAAGTTCGCGTGCCGCGCGTAGCCGCCGAGCGTTCGCCGCAACAGTTTCAGCGGCTCATCCATCGTCATGCCGCAGCCCGTCTTGTGCGTCAGCGCCACCACACCATCGACATGGGGATAGTCGGCGAGCGGATCATCGCCCGTGAACGGATTTCTCTTGAAGACGTCGGCGACCAGGCCCGCGACATGGGCGCTGCAATTCACCGACGTCAGGATGCCGATATAGTTGCGGGTCGCGACGCGCCCGTCGGGGCGGCGGATGCCCTCGAACGTTGCCGGCAGATCGAAATTCGGCGTCGGCTTGACGTCGACGCCATAGGCGTAGTCCTTGGCGAAATCGCCCATGCCGCAGTTCTGTGTATGAACGTGCTGCCCCGGCGCGATCGGCGAAGTGGCGAAGCCGATGATCTGGCCGTAACGGCGGATCGGCTCGCCCTGCGCGATGGGACGCACCGCGACCTTGTGTCCCGCCGGGATACGATCGACCGTCACGACGCCATCGGCCACGGCCAGCCCGGGCGGCAGGCTCGCGCGCGCGATCAGGACGCTGTCCTCGGGATGAAGACGGATGACGGGAGCGGGAGCCATGGCAGTCTCTCTCGTTGGAACTTTGGAAGGGGCGAATAGCGAATGGCGAGTAGCGAATGGAGGGGGCCTCTACTCGCTACTCCCTATTCGCCATTCGCGACTCTTACGCCTTGCCGCCGGAGTCCTTGCGCGTCTGCAAGACCTGCTGACGGGCATAGACCTGCATCAGGCCGACCTCGTTCGACAGCGTGACCAGCTTGAAGCCCATGTTGATCGCGCGCGCCGCGCCCTCGGCGCCGCTGCAATGGATGCCCGGGTTCAGCCCGCGCTTGCCGCACTCCTTCACGATCTTCTCGTAGATCTTGAGGATCTCCGGCTCGTCGCGGTCGAGCTTCGGCACGAGACCGTAGGAGAAGCCGAGATCGGACGGTCCGATATACACGCCGTCGATGCCCTCGACGTCGAGGATGGCCTCCATGTTCTCGACCGCCGTCTTCGTCTCCATCATCGGCAGCAGCACGATTTCGTCATTGGCCGTCTTCTGGTACTCGCCGGCGCCACCGTACATGCCGGAGCGGATCGGGCCGTTCGAGCGCACGCCCTTCGGCGGGTACTTCGAGTAGGAGACGAGATTGCGGGCTTCCTGAGGTGTGTTGACCATCGGGCAGATGACGCCATACGCGCCGCCATCGAGCACCTTGCCGATGATGCCGGGCTCATTCCACGGCACGCGCACCATCGGCGTGACCGGATGAGCATGCATCGCCTGGAAACATTGCACCATCGACAGATAGTCCTGCACACCGTGCTGCATGTCCACGGTGACGCTGTCGAAGCCGCACTGCGCCACGACCTCCGCGGAAAACCCCGAGGGGATCGCGAGCCAGGCATTCACCACCGCTTTGCCTTCGGCCCAGAGCTGCTTGACCTTGTTGTTCGCCACGACCGGATTTCCTTCCCTGGTTGTTCAAATCGATTTGACTTGTTCGACGTTTCGGTTGCGCCCGCAGCACGCTGCGGTCAGTGAAGCCCGTGCGGCTTCGGATGGCTTGATTTCGCTGGACGCCACCGCGTCACGATGTGGCGCGCTGGATGCTCGCCTCGCTGACGCCCACCTCGCGTGCCGTATTCACTATCGCCGCCCAGGTGTCATCGGGCAAGGGCACGCCGTTGGCGGTGCGTTCAGCCCGCGTCTTGCGCTCGGTGTCACCGGGCACCAGAACCTGATCGACACCTGCGACGGGCTTGGTCGCGCGGATGAAATCGGTGTAGCGGGTGACCTCGCTGTCGAAGAAATTGGCGGGATCGACCACCTTCGGATCGATGTAGATCGCGAGCATGCCGTTGGCGAAGCGCCGATTGGCCGAGGTCGCGCCGGTACCGGTCAGGGCGCCGCCGAGCAGTTCGCAGATGAACGCAAGGCCCGAGCCCTTGTGCTCGCCGAACGCGCGGATCGCGCCTGTTCCCTTGGTATGATCGCGCGTCCCCTCCGCCTCATAGGGACCATACAGCACGGCCGGATCCTCACTGAGGGTCCCGTCGGAATCGATCAGCGCGCCCTTCGGCAGCTTCTTGCCGCCGCGGCTCGCCACCAGCACCTTGCCTTCGGCGACGACCGAGGTCGCAAAATCGAGCACGATCGGATCCTGCCCGTCACGCGGAATGCCGACGCAGTAAGGGGCGGTCGAGAATCGCTTCTCCACGCCACCGAAGGGGGCGACCAGCAGCGAGCCTGCGGCAGTGACGAAATGGATCGAGACCAGCCCTTCGGCGGCGGCCATTTCGGCCCAGTCGCCGACGCGGCCGAGATGGCCGGAATTGCGCAGCGCCAGCGCGGCCAGGCCGCTTGTCTTGCAGCGCTCGATACCGATCCTCACCGCCTGCGGCGTCACCGTCTGACCGTAGCCGAATTTGCCATCCACCACCACCAGGGACGGCGTGTCGACCACGATCTCAGCCGTCTGGTTCGGCACGATCGATCCCATCTTCTTCCAGCGGATGTAGACGGGGACCCGAATGACACCATGGCTGTCATGCCCGGTCAGGTTCGCGGTGGTCAGGTAGGTGGCGATCCGTCGCGCCTCTTCCGCCGACGAGTCGGCGCGCTCGAAGATGTCGGCGACGAAGTCGATGAGATGAGCAACCTTGATTGTGACCATGTCAACTCGCGGGTTCGATCAGCACGCAGACAGAGTTAGCATGGATTGCCATGCCTGCGACGCACGCCATCTCCGCTCGACTGCATCGCTTCTTATCAAACCGGCTCAGAGCCTGCCAAGTACCAGCCTGACAAGAGCGTCGACGTTTCCCGCTTTATCCGGCTCATATCAGTCCTCAGCGTGCTCATCCGCCGCGAATTCGTCACCCATGCTCTGCTCAAGCTCGCCCAGCATTTTGTGCAATGCGGCAAGCTTGCGCGCGCCGTAGCGCTCAGCGATCGTTGCATAGATCGCCTCAGATGTCGGCGCCACCTGGGCGATCAACTTCAAGCCCTTCGCGGAGATCGACAGAACTCCCCTGCGCATGTCGCGGGAGTCAACCTCGCGCGCGACCAGGCCGCGAGCCTCGAGATCGCGCAGAATGCGTGACAGGCTCGGCCCAAGCAGGAAAGCGACACGCGCCAGCTCGGTCACCTCGATGGCGTCGACCGCTGCCAGCGCGCGCAGAATGCGCCATTGCTGCTCCGTCAGTCCATGCTGGCGCAAGCTTGGCCTGAACTGCCGCATCACGGCCTCGCGTGCGCGCAACAACGCCATCGGCAGCGACTGGGAGAAATCGCGCATCGGGACCTTGCGCGCGCGCTTCGTCGCAGACCTCGCAACCTTGGCCCTGGTCTCGCTCATCTCATCACCCCAGCGAGGCGACGAATCGTCGCCTCGATATTTGCAGTGCAACATATGCCAATTCGGTTTGCCGCCGAAAACTTAACATGTTAATCATCTGCCGCCACCTGTTTTCCGAGAGATCGCTCTCATGCCGCTGACGCCTGACCAGATTCAAAGCTGCGCCCTGCGCCTGAACGAGGCCGAGCAAAGCCGCCGCCAGATCCGCCAGCTGTCCCAGGAATTCCCCGATATCAGCATCGCGGACGCCTATGCGATCCAGCAGGCATGGGTCGCCATCAAAGTGTCTGCCGGGCGTGTCATCAAGGGCCACAAGATCGGGCTGACGTCGAAGGCGATGCAGAGCGCGCTCAACATCGACGAGCCGGATTCGGGCGTGCTGCTCGACGACATGTTCTTTGCCGATGGCGGTCTCGTGCCGTCCGACCGGTTCATCGCGACGCGGATCGAAGCCGAGCTCGCCTTCATCATGAAGAAGCGCCTGGCGGGACCGGACTGCACGCTGTTCGACGTGCTCAACGCGACCGACTTCGTCGTGCCCGCGCTGGAGATCTTGGACACCCGGATCGAACGCGTCGATCCCGAGACCAAGGCCACGCGCAAGATCTTCGACACGATTGCCGACAACGCAGCCAATGCGGGCATCGTGCTCGGTGGCCGTCCGCTGCGCCCCCTCGACACCGATCTGCGCTGGGTTGGCGCGCTCTGCACCAAGAACGGCCAGCTCGAAGAGACCGGCCTCGCTGCGGGCGTCCTGAACAATCCGGCAACGGCCGTGGCCTGGCTCGCCAACAAGATCGCGGCGCAAGGGCTGGCCCTCGAGCCCGGGCAGGTCGTTCTCGCAGGCTCGTTCATCAGGCCGATCGAGGCGCGCAAGGGCGATACCATCCAGGCCGACTATGGTCCCTATGGGACGGTGAGCTGTTATTTCGCCTGAGGTTCTTGGAGCGACCGCACCATGCCGCATTTCAGCATCGAATATTCCGCCAATCTCGACGCGCGTGTCGACATGGCCGCGGTCTGCGAAGTGGTCCGCAAGGCCGCGAGCGAGACCGGGATCTTCCCGATCGGCGGCATCCGCGTCCGCGCCATCCGCTGCGAACACTACGCGATTGCCGATGGCAAGCTCGACTACGGTTTTCTCGCCATGCTGTTGCGACTCGGCGAAGGCCGCGACCTTCCGGCGCGGCAGAAGGCAGGCGAACATGTCTTCAAGGCGCTATCGGCGCATCTCGATCCGGTGTTTGCCAACAGCAAATTCGCGCTGTCCTTCGACATGCAAATCAACGACGCCGCGACCAGCTGGAAGCGCAACAACATCCACGACGCCCTGAAAGCCAAAACGCCCTGAAAGCGGAGGCATCCCATGGATAAGGCCAGCCCCAAAGCCGACATCTACAAGGCCAATCTCGACCGCGCCGCGCCCCTGCTCGCGAAGCTGAAGGACGAAGGCATCGGCCATTTCATCGACGGCAAGGTGGTGCCGGCGATCTCCGGCGCGACGTTCGAGACGAAATCGCCGATCGATAATGCCGTGCTCGCCACTGTCGCGCGCGGCAATGCCGAGGATATCGACCGCGCCGCGACGGCGGCGGCGCTCGCCTTCAAGTCCTGGCGCGACATGGCGCCGGCGATGCGGCGCAAGCTGCTGCACCGGGTCGCCGACGCCATTGAGGACAACGCCGACGACATCGCTGTGCTCGAATGCGTCGATACCGGGCAGGCCTATCGTTTCATGGCCAAGGCCGCGATCCGCGCCGCCGAGAATTTCCGCTTCTTCGCCGACAAATGTACCGAGGCACGCGACGGCCTGAGCACGCCGAGCGAGGAGCATTGGAACATCTCGACCCGGGTGCCGATCGGCCCGGTCGGCGTGATCACGCCGTGGAACACGCCCTTCATGCTGTCGACCTGGAAGATCGCGCCTGCGCTCGCGGCCGGCTGCACGGTTGTGCACAAGCCGGCGGAGTGGTCGCCGATCACCGCGCAGTGGCTGGCGAAGCTCGCCAAGGAGGCCGGCATTCCCGACGGCGTGCTCAACACGGTCCATGGCTTCGGCGAGGAGGCCGGCAAGGCATTGACCGAGCATCCCGCCATCAAGGCGATCGGCTTCGTCGGCGAGAGCTCGACGGGATCTGCGATCATGGCGCAGGGCGCGCCGACCCTGAAGCGCGTGCATTTCGAGCTCGGCGGCAAGAACCCGGTGATCGTGTTCGACGACGCCGATCTCGACCGCGCACTCGATGCCGTCGTGTTCATGATCTACTCGCTGAACGGCGAGCGCTGCACGTCGTCGAGCCGGCTGCTGGTGCAGCAGAGCGTTGCCGAGACCTTCACGGCCAGGCTCGCCGCGCGCGTGCGCGCGCTGAAGGTCGGCCACCCACTCGATCCCGCGACCGAGATCGGGCCGCTGATCCATGAGCGGCATCTCGCCAAGGTCTGCTCCTATGCCGACGTCGCGCGGCAGGACGGCGCGATCATCGCCGTCGGCGGCAAGCGGTTCGATGGTCCAGGCGGCGGCCATTATGTCGAGCCGACGCTGGTGACCGGCGCGAGCCAGACCATGCGCGTGGCGCAAGAGGAAGTATTCGGGCCGTTCCTCACCGTGATCCCGTTCCGCGACGAGGCCGACGCGGTCGCGATCGCCAATGACGTGCAGTATGGCCTCACCGGCTATGTCTGGACGGGTGACATGGGCCGCGCGCTGCGCGTCGCCGACGCGCTGGAGGCCGGCATGATCTGGCTAAACTCCGAGAATGTCCGGCATCTGCCGACCCCCTTCGGCGGCATGAAGGCGTCCGGCATCGGGCGCGACGGCGGCGACTATTCGTTCGACTTCTACATGGAGACCAAGCACGTCTCCTTGGCGCGCGGCACCCACAAGATCCAGCGGCTCGGCGTGTAAGGAGAGATGCCCATGACCTCCCCTCGCCTCGCGACCTACTCTGCCAATTGTTCGGTCCGCTACGGGCTCGTCACTGACAAAGGTCTCGTCGATCTCTCCGCGCGCTTTACGAAGGACTATCCGACCTTGCGCGAAGTCATTGCCGCGGGCGCCGTGCCCCGGCTGATCGAGACCGCCGCCGGCCTGTCGCCGGATCACGGCCTCGATGCGATCACCTGGCTGCCGCCGATCCCCTCGCCGGAGAAGATCATCTGCATCGGCGTCAACTATCCCGACCGCAACGCCGAGTACAAGGACGGCCAGGACGCGCCGAAGTATCCGTCGATGTTCATGCGGACGCCGCGTTCCTTCGTCGGCCATGAGACGCCATTGGTGCGCCCGCGCGCCTCGCCGCAGCTCGACTACGAAGGCGAGCTGGTGCTGGTCATCGGCAAGGCTGGCCGGCACATCCCGGAGGCCCAGGCGCTGGATCACATTGCCGCGCTGACGCTGTGTAACGAAGGCACGATCCGCGACTGGGTGCGACACGCCAAGTTCAACGTCACGCAGGGCAAGAATTTCGACTCCACCGGCAGCCTCGGGCCCTGGATCGTGCCCTACACCAGCGAGAGCCAGATCGCCGATGTCCGGCTGACCACCCGCGTCAACAGCGAACTGCGGCAGGACGATCGCACGTCGCGGCTGATCTTCGGCTTCCGCTACCTCATCAACTACATCTCGACCTTCACGACGCTTCAGCCCGGTGACGTGATCGTGACGGGGACGCCGACCGGCGCCGGTGCGCGGTTCGATCCGCCGCGCTATCTCAAGCCTGGCGATGTCATCGAAATCGAAGTCGAAGGCGTCGGCGCTTTGCGCAACGGCGTCGTCGACGAAAACTGATCAAGACGGAAGTTCAGCATGACCACCATGACCGGCGGCGAAGCCATCGTCAGCGGGCTCGTCGCCCACGGCGTCGACACCGTGTTCGGCCTGCCCGGCGCGCAGGTCTACGGCCTGTTCGACGCCTTTCATCAAGCGCAGCTCAAGGTCGTCGGCGCGCGCCACGAGCAGGCCTGCGGCTACATGGCGTTCGGCTATGCCCGCGCCAGCGGCAAGCCCGGCGTGTTCAGCGTCGTCCCCGGCCCCGGCGTGCTCAATGCCGGTGCGGCGCTGCTGACTGCCTTCGGCTGCAACGAGCCGGTGCTGTGCCTGACCGGCCAGGTGCCGACCGACTATCTCGGCCGCGGCCGTGGCCATCTGCACGAGATGCCCGACCAGCTCGCCACCTTGCGCACCTTCGTGAAATGGGCCGAGCGCATCGAATATCCCGACAGCGCGCCGACGCTCGTGTCGCGCGGCTTCCAGGAGATGCTGTCGGGCCGGCGCGGCCCGGCCGCGCTGGAAATGCCGTGGGACGTCTTCACGCAGAAGGCCGAGACGTCCGCCGCGAAGCCGCTCGCGCCGTTCACGCCGCCGCAGCCCGATCCCGACCGCATCGCCAAGGCGGCCGCGCTGATCGCAGGCGCCAAGGCGCCGATGATCTTCGTCGGCTCCGGCGCGATCGAGGCGCGCGAGGAGATCCTCGAACTGGCCGAGATGATCGACGCCCCGGTCGTCGCGTTCCGCTCGGGACGCGGCATCGTCTCCAACGCGCATGAGCTCGGGCTCACCATGGCCGCGGCCTACAAGCTGTGGCCGACCACCGACCTGATGATCGGCATCGGCACGCGCATGGAGCTACCGACGACCTTCCGCTGGCCGTTCAAGCCGGACGGCTTGAAGTCGATCCGCATCGACATCGATCCCGCCGAGATGCGGCGCCTGATCGTGGATGCCGGCATCGTCGCCGATGCCAAGGCCGGGACGGCGGCGCTGGCGGCTGCTGTGAGCAAGGCCGGCTATCGCAAGACCTCCGGCCGCCGCGCGGCCATTCGCGAAGCGACCGCGGCCACCTTACAGGAGATCCAAAAGGTGCAGCCGCAGATGGCCTATCTGAACGTGCTGCGCGAGATGTTGCCGCATGACGCCATCGTCACCGACGAATTGTCGCAGGTCGGCTTCGCCTCCTGGTACGGCTTCCCGGTCTACCAGCCACGCACCTTCATCACCTCGGGCTATCAGGGCACGCTCGGTGCCGGCTTCCCGACCGCGCTCGGCGCCAAGGTCGCGCATCCCGATAAGCCGGTGGTGGCAATCACCGGCGATGGCGGCTTCATGTTCGCCGTGCAGGAGCTGGCGACCGCCGTGCAGTACAACATCGGCGTCGTCACCCTGGTGTTCAACAACAACTCCTACGGCAATGTCCGGCGCGACCAGCGCGAGCGCTTCGACGGCCGCGTCGTCGCCTCCGATCTCGTCAATCCGGATTTCGTCAAGCTTGCGGAGTCGTTCGGTGTTGCCGCGAGCCGCGTCACCGCGCCGGGGCAGTTCAAGGCGGCGCTGGAGAAGGCGCTCGCTCATGGCGGGCCGTATCTGATCGACGTCGAGGTGCCCCGCGACAGCGAGGTCTCACCCTGGGCCTTCATCCATCCGCCGAAGCTCTGAGGGCGCGTGAGGATCTCACCGCAGGGACGCGTGGCGTCCCTGCCATCCGGCGGCGGCCATCACCAGCAGGCCGGCGCCGGCCACGAACCAGCAGGCGACCGGCGCCCATTGCACCAGCGGCGCATAGTCCGGCAGCTTTTGCAGGCCGCCCGCAACGACCGCGATCCGCGCAAACGTGGCCAGCGCCAGCGCCGAGAACACCAGCCCCGTGACCTTGCCCTCGGCGCCGGTCGTCCCGATCGCCAGCGCCGCCGAGATCGCGCTCATCATTATGCAGCCCCAGGCGGCGCCAGCGATGAACTGCGCCACGAGCAGCACCGTCAGCGCGCCCGCGAGTTCGGCGATCACGATGGCGATCGCGCCGAGCAGGCCCGCGATGCCCATGACGATCAGGCCGCCGCGATGTTTGACCACCACGCTCGCCGGGAACAGCACGAGATTGAAGCCGATCCAGAACACCGGCATCAGCCAGGGCAGATCCTCCGGCTTGGCGAAGCGCAGATAGAACGCCGAGCTGTTGATGCTGAAATGCAGCTGATAGGCGAGCGCCAGGATCACCATCGCGCCGATGAACAGGAGCGGCAGTCCCCGCAGCGGCTTCGGCTCGGCCTTGGCCGCTGCCGGCGCCGCGGCCGGACCGCCGGCCTTCGCGACGCGTGAGAGGCCGAGCGCGGTCAGCAGCAGCACGACGGAGGAAATGATGAACGGCAGCCGGGCGTCATAGTCGCGCATGATCACGCCGAGATAAGGTGACACCGCGCCGGCCACGCCATAGCCGAGCATCACCAGCGCCGTCAGGAACGGCACGGCCGGGCGCGCGGCGTAGCGCCCGAGCAGAGTGAGAGGCGGCGCCCGCAGCACCGACGACGTCAGCGCCCACACCACGATCAGTCCGATGAACACGGCCGGACCGGCGGTCGCCGCCACGAACGGCAGCGCGACGAAAGCGGCGCTGGATACCGCCGTGACGAGACCGATGAAGACGCCGAAGCGGCTGGCGAGCGGCCCGATGCGATCAGCGGCGATGCCCATCGCCGTATCCGACAGCGTGAACACCGCCTGGTCCAGCATCAGGATCAGGATCACGGCTGATGGCGCGATGCCGGCCTGCGCCGCGAGCTTCGGCAGATAGATCACATAGGTGGTCCACAGCAGGCTGAACACCAGCTGCAGCAGCGCGAGGTGAACTCCGAGCCGCGTCGCAGCCGGCGCGCGCTCGTCCGCAAGGTCGACAGTCGTCATGGCCCCTCTCCCGCGCGCAGCATAGAGCGAGGGGCGCGCATTGCAAAATGCGCGAGGTCACAGAGCGGCCGGGATTACCGCGCGCGGCGAAACGTCAGGTTGATGCGCCGGCTGCCGAGCAAGGCGTGCTCGCCGTCGGCAAGCGGCGCGACGCCGTGAAAGGCGAGCCGCGCCGGCCCGCCCCACACGACGACGTCGCCATGAACCAGCCGATGACGCTGCGCCTTGTCGGTGCGCTTCAGGCCGCCGAACAGGAACGTGGCGGGCAGGCCGAGCGACACCGACACGATCGGCGCGCCGACGTCGCGCTCGTCGCGATCCTGGTGCAGCGACATTTTTGCGCCGGGCTCATAGCGGTTGATGAGGCAGGCATCTGGTGCGAAGCCTGGAAAGCCAGCCTCTCTCGCGGCATTCTCGGCAAGCTCACGCAACAGCGGCGACATCGCCGGCCAGGGCTGCCCGCTCTCCGGGTCGACGGCATCATAGCGATAGCCGCTGCGGTCCGTCACCCAGCCGAACGGGCCGCAATTGGTCATCGCCACCGACATCTGATGGCCGCCCGGCGTGATCATGCGGCGGAACGGCGCCTGCGCTGTGATCGCCTCGATCGCGGCAAGCAGCTCGACCTCATCAGGCCGCGCGAAGCCGCGCAGCAGCATCGCGCCGGGCGCGAGCGGCTCGCGCGCCGAAGCCGGCGTATCGAGCCCATCGAACAGATCAGCCGTCATGCGCCTCACTTCGCATCATGAAAGATCACCCCCAGCGTATGCCGCCGGCCGGCGCGCAGCCGGCTGACGCCGTGGCGCATATTGACCCGGTAGCTGCCGCGCGTGCCCTGCACGGGGCGATTGTGGACCGCAAACACCACGGCATCGCCCTGCCGAAGCGGCACCACCTCGGCGCGCGACTGCATGCGCGGCCGCTGCTCCGTCAGCACGAACTCGCCGCCCTCGAAATCGCGCCCAGGCTCGGACAGGAGGATCGCGACCTGCAGCGGAAACACGTGCTCGCCATACAGATCCTGATGCAGGCAATTGTAGTCGCCTTCGTCATATTGAAGCAGCAGCGGCGTCGGCCTGGTCTGGCCGGCGGCATGGCAGCGGGCGAGAAAATCGGCATGCGCGTCGGGGTAACGAACGGCGATGCCCATCGTCGCGTTCCAGCGGTTGGCGATGCCGACCAGTTGCGCATAGAGAAGCGGCCGCAGCCGCGCGATCGGCTCCGGCAACGGATAGCTGAAATATTTGTACTCGCCGCGCCCGAAGCCGTGCCGCGCCATGATCACGCGGTTGCGGAAACGGCTGTCGTCCGGATACCACGATGCCAGCGTGCGGCACGCGTCGGCCGAGAGCAGTTGCGGCAACACGGCGCAGCCGCTGGCGTCGAGGTCGCGTTCAGCCACCGTCCAGTCGATCGCATCGATCCCGGTCGCGACGGCCGGATTGAGGTCGGGCACTGCCTGCTCGAGTCTGGCCATAAACTTGATCCCAGCTGTCATTCCGGGGCGGCGCGCAGCGACGAGCCCGGAATCCATACTCACGATGGTGGTTATGGATTCCGGGCCTGCGCGCAAGGGCGCGCATCCCGGAATGACGAGGATGCGACAGAAGGGCCAGCGTCAGCCACCCGTTTCCTGGACGCTTTGGGTCATCGCGCCGGAACGTCCGGATGAACCGAAACGCTTCGGGCGGAACCAAACCTCTGACGATGCACCGTCCACGCAACCAGCGCTTCCTCATCCTGCTCGGAAAGTCGATCCTGGCCGTGCTCTCGCTCGCGGTCGTGCTGCTGCTCTACGCCGAAGGCTACGCAATATGGTACGCCAAATATCATCTTGGCGTCCCCACTGAGGCCGAGATCGCAGCGCTTCCTGCCACCGGCCATCTTTGTCCGCTCGAAGCGGGATCGCCCTACGTCGCGCTGGCCGACATGCCCCTGCTGCTGCGCCAGGCCGTCATCGCGTCGGCTGGCGCCGACTTTCAGACGCGGCCCAATCTCGTTCTGCCGGCGATGGCGGCAGCCATTGTCAAAGGTGACGGACGGCCCGATACGAGGATCACGTTTGCGGTCACCCGCCATTGCCTGCATGCCTTGGCTCCAGACTGTTGCCGCGGCCTGGATTGGCACATCGGAAGCACGGTCTTCATGGGCCGTCTGGAACGAACCTTGTCGCGCGAGCGTATCCTGGACGCGTACCTGAACGACAGCTATCTCGGCCGCAACGCCTATGGTGTCGCAGCCGCGGCAGCCGCACATTTCGGCAAGCCTCTGGCAGACCTCGATATCGGCGAGGTCGCCCTGCTCATCGCGCGTTTCCAGACGCCAAGGCCCTCCGAACGCGACAGCGAGCGACGCAGTTACATCCTCGACAGAATGCTGTCAGCCGGCCTCATCGACGAGGCACAGGCGACCGCCGCCAAGGCGGCACCACTGTCCTTGATCGCTGCCCCGCCCCGCAATCCCTGATCGCTTGCTGCCGCCTCACCCCCTCACCACGCCCTCGATCCCCGCCGCGATCTCCAGCAGCTTGCGGTCGTGGCCGCCGGACTGCGCCAGCATCAGGCCGACCGGGACCTCGCCGTGGCGATGGGCCGGCAGCGAGATCGCGCAGCCGTCGATCATGTTGATGAAGGTGCAGTTGCGCAAGGCGCGGATGTTCTCACGGGCGAAGGCGGCGTCGTCGGCGAGGTCGGCGATCTTGGGCGGCGCGTTGGCCGTGGTCGGCATCACCAGCGCATCATAGGGCGCGATGCGCGCGGCGGCGCGCGTCACCAGGGAGCGGCGGGCGTTGAGCATCTCGATGTAGTCCGGCACCGTGATCGCCTCGCCGCGCATGATGCGCACGGACACGCGGGGATCATAGACGTCACCCTTGGCCGTCAGCAGGAAGCGGTGCCAGGCATAGCTCTCGGCGGCGGCGAAGCCGCCCTTCATGCCGATGACGCCGACATCGAGAAACTCCGGGAATTCGATGCGCTCGATCAGCGCGCCCTGACGCGACAGCGTTTCCAGCGCGCGCTCGAACGTTGCGGCCACTTCGGCATCGAGCTCATCGAGCACGATGGTCGTCGGCACCGCGAGCCGCAGCCCCTTCACCGGACGCGCAACCAGCGGACGGATCGGCTCGTCGGCCAAGACGGAATCGAGCACCGCGCAACACGCCACCGTGTTGGCGAGCGGGCCAAAGCTGTCGAGCGTGGTCGAGAGCGGCACGCCGCCGTCGAGCGGCACGCGCGACTGCGTCGGCTTGTAGCCGGTGATGCCGTTGAACGCCGCGGGGATGCGGCAGGAGCCGCCGGTGTCGGTGCCGAGCGCGCCATAGGCCATGCGATCGGCGACGGAGACCGCGGCGCCCGACGACGAGCCGCCGGGCACGTGGCCGACCTCGCGCTTCCACGCGCTCTTCGGCGTGCCGTAATGCGGGTTGATGCCGATGCCGGAATAGGCGAACTCGGTCATGTTGGTGCGGCCGATCACGACGAAGCCGGCCTTGCGCAGCCGCGCCACCGCGGGTGCATCGGCATCGGCCGGCGCGGAATCCTCCAGCGCGCGCGAGCCGGCGCGGGTCACCTGGCCCTTGATGTCGAACAGGTCCTTGATCGAGACGGGAATGCCCGCGTAAGGCGACGGCGCCGCATTGGCCTTGCGCAGCGCATCCATGCCGTCGGCGGCCGCGAGCGCGGCGTCCTTGTCGACATGGATGAAGGTGCGCTGCCCTTCTCCGGCCGGATCGGCGATGCGGGCGAGACAGGCCTCGACCAGCTTGCGCGAGGTGGTGCGTCCCGCAGCAAGATCATCGGCGAGCGCGGCGAGGGTCGGATTGGCAGCGGTCATGGCATCCTAACTTGGGTCTAGATTTGGGTCAGCGGCATCAGCCGAAATATCGAGATCGAGCAGCGCGGAACTCAGCGACTTGCCGTGCGCATCCAGCGCCAGCGAGCGCGTCACCCCGCCGCCGAGCGCCCGGCTCATCACGAAGTTCAGCGCCGCGATGTTGGGCAGCTCATAGCGGACCACATCGCCCTGGACAATGCCGGCAAAGTGCGCCCTGACCCGCTCCGCCGTCACCTCTGCGAGCAGCAGCGGATAGTGCTTCGAATCATAGGCGATGACCGAGATGTTCGACATGTCCCCTTTGTCGCCGGTCCTGGAATGGGCGATATCACGCAGCTTCATCTCGCCTCCGATCATGTGACAGCATCAAAGACCAATTTTCATCGGGCGGCAATTGCCTCCGAAAAACACCTCTGCGCCTGCGGGAGAGCCGCATGCGCGGCGCGATGGACCGTTGACGCCCCCTCGCCAAATGGCGCATCAAACCAGCAAAGCAGCGGGCGACGGAGCCCGCCTCACGGGAGGATCACCGGGATGGCCGAGCCGATGCGCGCACGCCCCAAGCCGACGCCGGAGACCCAGCATTTCTGGGACGGCACACGCGCCGGCGAATTGCGGCTGCAACGCTGCGACGCCTGCGATCACGTCTACTTTCCGCCGCGGCCGTTCTGCCCGTCCTGCGCCAGCCGCAAGGTCAGTATCTTCAAGGCCTCTGGCAAAGGCACGCTCTACAGCTACGTCATCAACCATCGCCCGGCCGCGCCCGGCTTCACGCCGCCCTACGCGATCGCCGTCGTCGCGCTGGAGGAAGGTCCGCGGATGATGAGCAACATCACCGGCTGCCCGCAGACGCCGGAGGCGCTGGAGCTCGACATGCCGCTCGAAGTCACCTTCGAGCCGCTCGACGACCAGATCACTTTACCCCTGTTCCGACCGGCGAAAGGATAACGCCATGCGTCGTAACCAGGTTGCTGTTGTCGGTGCGGCCGAGACCACCGAGCTCGGCGTCATCCCGAACATGTCGCAGATCCAGCTGCATGCGGATGCGGCGCTGAACGCGATCGCCGATGCCGGACTGAAGCTGTCGGACATCGACGGCTTCGCCACCGCCGTCGAGACGCCGCAGCAGATGTGCCACTATCTCGGCATCACCCCGACCTGGGTCGACGGCACCTCGGTCGGCGGCTGCTCCTTCATGCTGCACGTCCGTCACGCCGCGGCGGCGATCGAGGCCGGGCTGTGCAAGACCGTGCTGATCACCCATGCCGAAAGCGGCAAGTCGATGATCGGCAAGCTGCCGCGCTCGATTCCCGCCGACAGTTTGCAAGGCCAGTTCGAGGCGCCGTTCGGCGTCTACGGTCCGCCCAGCATGTTTCCGATCCCCGTGCTGCGCTACATGAAGACCTACGGCATCACCCATGAGCAGCTCGCGATGGTGGCCGTCGTGCAGCGCGAGTGGGCGGCGAAGAATCCGCGCGCCATGATGAAGGACCCGATCACGGTCGAGGACGTGCTGAACTCTCGCATGATCGCCTATCCGTTCCGCCTCTTGCAATGCTGCCTCGTCACCGACGGCGGCGGCGCGCTGATCCTGACCTCGGCCGATCGCGCCCGCGATTTTCCCCGCAAGCCCGTGTACATTCTCGGCACCGGCGAGAGCGTGGAGACGCCGATGGTCAGCCAGATGGAGACCTTTACCTCGTCGCGCGCCTTTAAGGTCGCGGGCCCCCTCGCCTTCAAGGAAGCCGGCATCGATCATGCCGATGTCGATCACCTCATGATCTACGACGCGTTCGCGCATCTGCCGCTGTTCGGCCTTGGCGATCTCGGCTTCATGCCGCACGAGGAGACCGGCCCGTTCATCGCCGCCGGCCACACGCGGCCCGGCGGCAAGCTGCCGCTCAACACCAATGGCGGCGGCCTGTCCTACATGCATTCGGGCATGTACGGCATGTACGCGCTGCAGGAGAGCGTCCGCCAGATGCGCGGCATCGCGCCGGCGCAGGTGCCGAATGCCAAGATTTCCGTGTGCCACGGCGTCGGCGGCATGTTCGCCGCATCCGGCACGATCATCTTCACCAACGAGAGGTCGTGACAGCCGTCATTCCGAAGCACTCTCCCTCTTGCCGTCCCTCCTCCATGGCGATCGCATGTGATGGTGCAGATTTGAGGCGGGCTTTCTCCACGCCGTCATGGCCGGGCTTGTCCCGGCCATCCACGTCGATCGGCGTACTCGGACGGACGTGGATGCCCGGGACAAGCCCGGGCATGACGACGTAGAGACAGCGTCGCGAACCACTCAGATCCTCATATGCGGTCACCCGCGGCCAACGGACGAACCAGATTCTCACATCAAGCCAAGGAGCCCACCATGACCAGATCACTCCAGGATAAAGTCGTCATCGTCACCGGCGCCGGCCGCGGCATCGGGCGCGAGATCGCGCTGCTGTGCGCAGCCGAAGGCGCCAAGGTCGTGGTCAACGATCCCGGCGTGGCCTCGGACGGCTCGGGCACGAGCGCCGCGCCCGCGGAGGAAGTGGTCGAGGAAATCCGCAAGGCCGGCGGCACGGCGGTCGCGAATTTCGAGAGCGTGTCCGAGGCGATCCCCGCCAGCAAGATCGTGAAGGCCGCCACCGATCACTTCGGCAGGCTCGACGGTGTCGTCAACAATGCCGGCATCCTGCGCGACATGATCTTCCACAAGATGAGCATCGAGGCCTTCGAGGCGGTCATCAAGGTGCATCTGATGGGCTCGTTCTACGTGTCGCACTCCGCGGCGCGGCTGTTCCGCGAGCAGGAGAGCGGCTCCTTCGTGCACTTCACCTCGACCTCAGGCCTGATCGGCAATTATGGTCAGGCCAACTACGCCGCCGCCAAGCTCGGCATCGTCGGCCTGTCGAAGTCGATCGCACTCGACATGGGCCGCTTCAACGTCCGCTCCAACTGCGTCTCTCCGTTCGCCTGGAGCCGCATGATCGGCACCATTCCGGCGGAGACCGAGGCCGAGAAGGAGCGCGTCGAACGGATGAAGCGGATGGGGCCGGAGAAGATCGCGCCGGTCGTCGCCTATCTGCTGGGCGATGCCTCGAAGGACGTCACCGGCCAGATCTTTGCCGTGCGCATGAACGAGATCTTCCTGATGGGTCAGTCGCGTCCGCTGCGCTCGGTGCATCGCGGCGAAGGCTGGACGCCGCAGACCATCGCCGAGCACGGCATGCCCGCGCTGAAGCCGTCGTTCTACAAGCTCGATCGTTCGGCGGATATCTTCGGCTGGGATCCGATCTGAGATTTGCAGCGCGCAAAATAGTCTTCGCAGCGCAAACACTCTCAAGTTGTTTTTTATCCGAACAACCCGCGGAAAGCCACGATTCCGTCGTATGGTCGCCTCCCAACAAAAAACGTTTGGAGGAAACCATGACGAATTCACGACACGATCTCATCAAGGACGTGCCGGCCGAAGCTGATCGCTTCGACCGGCGCACGCTCCTCAAGGGTGTCGCCGGCTTTGCCGCCGCCGCTGCGGCCGTCTCGCCCGCCGTGGCGCGTGACTACGGACCGGGCGCGCAGCCGCAGCGCTATCCCGATCCCGACATCGTCGTGATCGACGAGAAGCGCTTCAAGGCCAAGGTCGGCAACACCGTCATCAAGCGCCTGTTCACCGGCTGCCTGTGGGCGGAAGGACCGGCGTGGAACACGCAGGGCCAGTATCTCGTCTGGAGCGACATCCCCAACAATCGGCAGCTCCGCTATCTCGACGATGACGGCCACATCTCGCAGCAGTTCCGCAAGCCCTCCAACGAGTCGAACGGCAACACATTCGACTACGAGGGACGGCAGATCACCGCGGAGCGCACCCGCCTCGTCCGCTTCGAGCACAATGGCACGGTGACGGTGCTCGCCGAGAAGGCCAACGACAAGCCGCTTAACGGCCCGAACGACATGGTCGTCAATCCCGCCGACAAGTCGATCTGGTTCACCGATCCCGGCTACGGCGCGATCAACCTCTACGAAGGCCAGAACGTCCGCAACGGCTCCAACCAGCCGTTCCAGAAGGAGGCAGTCTATCGCGTCGACGCGCAGTCCGGCGCGGTGACGAAAGTGGCCGACGAACCGTTCAAGCCGAACGGCATCGCCTTCAGCCACGACTACAAGAAGCTCTATGTCTGCGATACCGGCATCACGCACTATCCGAATGCCAAGAACGTGGTCTGGCAATACGACATCAACGGCGACAAGCTGTCCAACCCCAAGGCATTCATCGACATGACGCTCGACGGCAAGTCCGGCTTCCCGGACGGCCTGCGCGTCGACATCGACGGCAACCTCTGGGTCGGCGCCGGCTGGGTCGGCGAAGGCTATGACGGCGTCCACATCTTCGCGCCCGATGGCCAGCGCATCGGCCAGATCAAGCTGCCCGAGATCTGCGCCAACGTCTGCTTCGGCGGCAAGAAGCGCAACCGCCTGTTCATGACGGCGAGCCAGTCGCTGTATGCGGTGTATGTGGAGACGCAGGGCGCGCATATCTGTTAGGTCGGGCTGCTGCCCCCGGCGCGCGCTGCTCGTACGCCTCACGTCAGCGCGCGCCCGACATGATCATCTGCCGCCTCTCTCCACGAGCACGCCGGCTTCGAAGTTGGTTCAATGAACACGCCTCTCGGCGTGTTCATTGGTCGGTATGCAGGACCCCTTGGATACCAGATCCTCATGGTGAGGAGCGCCGTGCCCCGATCGTGCCATCAGAGACGGTCTGCATGGCGGCGCGTCTCGAACCATGAGGCCCAGACCGGGCCTCGCCCTTCGAGACGCGCGCCAAGTGGCGCGCTCCTCAGGGTGAGGGGTGAAAGTGTGCTGTAACGTGGGACGCGCTTCATGGCGACCGAGCTCTGGTCTTGGCAACAGCTTCATGGGCCCCGCACCAACTTCTACTAAAAATAATCATCTTGCTTTTTTTCGGAATTCATGCTTTTCTCCCCCCATCCTGCCTCAAGCAAGGGGCGTAGCGCGCGATCGTCACGACACGCGAGGCGGGGATGCGATGGCCGCATGGAGCCGCAGCGTGTCTTCACGGATGCGCGGACGAACGGCGCTGTTGCGGACGTGAAATCGCGTGGTCCTGGCGCCCCGAAGCAGGCGTCAAGTTCGTGTCGATGCCCAGCATCGCACGGGCGACGGTGTCTACGAGCCGGCACACCGAGGAGATCGCGTATAAGCGTGAAGACATCGCGCGGGGAATGCCGGATGCTCGGCTGAACCTGTGGTGACTGCCGCCTGCTTATTTTTCTGCAGGCGGGCCATGGGTGAGGCCTTCACCCGGCATTCCCCGCGCCCTTGCATGTTTGCGAGGGGCGACCTGATCGCAACAGCTCGTGCGCGACGCGCAGCGGGAACGAGATCGTATGTCTTATTTGCTATTTGAGCCGTGAATTCGCCAGCCCCACCGTCGTCGTCCCGGGCAAGCCGCGATGCGCGAAGCGCATCGTGGCGCCGACCCGGGACCCATACGCCGCAGCAGACGTGATGTGCGAGATGCCAACCACACGCCTGCCCCGAACTCCTCCCTGGGGGTATGGGTCCCGGCGCCGCGTGCGCAATTGCGCACTAGGCCGGGACGACAGCGAGGCCGCGGCTGCGATCGGGGCCTACCCCGTATTCCTCAACCCCGCCGAGATGCCGTTGATGGTCAGCTGGATCCCGCGCAACACCTGCTCGTCGGGATTCTGCGCGCGGTGTGCCTTCAACAACTCGACCTGAACATGGTTGAGCGGATCGAGATACGGAAACCGGTTGCGCACCGAGCGCTCCAGCAGCGGGTTGCCCTGCAAGAGGCGCTCCTGACCGGTGATGTCGAGCAGCGTCTCGATCACCAGATTCCATTCGCGGCGGATGCGGCCGAAGATCTTTTCGCGCAAGCCCTCGTCGGGCACCAGCTCGGCATAGCGCGAGGCGATCGCGATCGAGCTCTTGGCGAGCACCATGTCCATGTTCGACAACAGCATGCGGAAGAACGGCCATTCGCGATTGAGCTCGCGCAGGAACGGCATGCCCTGCTCCGGATTCTCCGCGATCCAGGTCTCGACCGCGCTGCCGAAGCCGTACCAGCCCGGCAGCATCAGACGGCACTGCGCCCAGGAGAACACCCAGGGGATGGCGCGCAGATCCTCGATCGCGCGGGTCTTCTTGCGCGACGCCGGACGGCTGCCGATGTTGAGCGTCGCGATCTCGTTGATCACGGTCGAGGCCCAGAAATAGTCGACGAAGCCGTCGGTCTCGTAGACCAGGCCGCGATAGGCCTTGAAGGCGAGTTCGGAGAGCCGGTCCATCGCGGTGAGATATTCGGGCTTCGGCGCCGGCTGCCGCGGATGCAGCAGGCTGGCTTCCAACGTCGCCGCGGCAAGGATCTCCAGATTGTATCGCCCGACCTCGGCATTGGAGTACTTGCTGGAGATGATCTCGCCCTGCTCCGTGATCCGGATCTGGCCGTTCACCGCGCCGCCGGGCTGCGCGATGATCGCGTCATAGCTCGGGCCGCCGCCGCGGCCGACCGAGCCGCCGCGACCATGGAACAGCCGGAGCCGGATGCCGTGGCGCTCGAAGATCTCGACCAGGCCGATCTCGGCCTTGTAGAGCTCCCAGCCCGAGGTGACGAAACCGCCGTCCTTGTTGCTGTCGGAATAGCCGAGCATCACCTCCTGCACGGCGCCGCGGCTGTCGACCAGCCGGCGGTAATCGTGCAGCGCCAGCATGCGGTCCATGATGCCGCTGGACGCCTGCAGATCCTCGATGGTCTCGAACAGCGGCACGATGTTGACGCCGCAGCGGCCGGAAGGGTCGATCAGGCCGACCTCCTTCAACAGCAGCGCGACCTCGAGCATGTCCGACATGCCCTTGCACATCGAGATGATGCACTGGGAGATGACGTCGGCGCCGAACGTGGCATGCGCCTCGGCCGCGGCGCGGAACAGATCGAGCTCGCCGATGGTCTCGTCGCTGTACTTGACGAATTGCGACACCAGCGGGCGCGCGTTACGCAGCTCGCTGACCAGCAGGCTGACACGCGCATCCTCGCTCAGCGCCAAATACGACATGCCGGGCATCGCGGTATCGATCAGCTCGGCCACCGTGCGCTCGTGCACCGCCGAGTTCTGGCGGATGTCGAGCCGCGCCAGATGGAAGCCGAAACAGTCGACCGCCCGCCGCAGCATCCGCAGCCGGCCGCGCGCGATCACCTCGGCATTGTTGGCGATCAGCGAGCGATGCAGCACGTCGAGATCGTCCTGCAACTGCTTGACGCTGTCATAGGGCGCCACCGCCGCCACCGGCAGGCGGCTGATCTGGATGCCGAGCTTCTTCGCGGTGGCCGCCAGCCGCGCGTAGATGCCGGACACGGCCAGCCGATACGGCTCGCCACTGCGATGCGGCGAGGTATCGGGCGAGCGCTCGGCGAGCACACGCAGCTCCTCGGAGACATCGGCGAGATGGGCCGCCATCGACAGCTCGCTGCCGAGCAGATGCAGCTCTTCGAGATAATAGTGCAGCGCCAGGCTGGATTGCAGCTTGAGCGTGCCGCGCATCACCTCGGCGGTGACGAACGGATTGCCGTCGCGGTCGCCGCCGATCCAGCTGCCCATGCGCAGGAAGGACGCGAGGTCGCCGGCGACCTCGGCGCCGTCGTTCAGCCGATCCTCCAAGGTGCACAGCAGCCGCGGCACCTCGCGCAGGAAGGTGTAGTCGTAGAACGACAGCCCGTTGGTGACCTCGTCGAGCACGGTCAGCTTGGTCCGGCGCAAGAGGTTGGTCTGCCACAGGGTCAGCACCGCGCGGCGCAGCGCCTCGTCATTAGCCTCGCGCTCGTCCGGGGTCAGCTGCATCCGCTCGCGGCGGTCGAGCAGCATCGCCACCTCCATCTCGCGGTCCATCGTGCTCTTGCGCCGCACCTCGGTCGGGTGCGCGGTGAGCACGGGGCTGACGAGCGCGGTCGAGAAGAACTTGCGCAGCTCGGCGGCCTCGAACCCGGCCGACTTGGCATGCGCCAGCGTCGCGGCCAGCATCCCGGCGCCGCCATTGCCATCACTCTTGGCGCGCATGCGGCGGATGTTGTTCTGGTCCTCGGCAATGTTGGCGAGGTGGGAGAAATAGCTGAAGGCGCGGACGATGCGGACGGTCTCCGCCGTGGTCATGCCGTCGAGGATCTGCTCCAGTTCGCGCCGCGCCTGGCGGTCCTCGTCGCGATGGAAGCGCACCGAGGTCTGGCGTATCAGTTCGACGAGGTCGAACACATCGGCGCCCTCCTGGTCGCGGACGGTGTCGCCGAGGATGCGGCCGAGCAGGCGGATATCGTCGCGGAGCCGCGCGTCCTCCTCCATGGCCTGCGCCTCGGCGGCGCGGTTGGGACGGATTTCCTCGGATGGCATGGTTTGCGGCGACATGGATGCGCTCTCCAGCAGCTGCCCATTTACGGGTCAGTCTGCCGTATCCGTACCGCAGCGCAAGATCAAGAAAGAGGCGTCACCTGCCTTATTGGATGCGGCGCTCGCCTGCTCTCGCGGCCGGCCGCCTCAGATCTGCCGTCCCGCCCGCTCCCAATACGGATCGCGCAGCCTGCGCTTGAAGATCTTGCCGGAATCCTCGCGCGGCAATTGGCCGTGGATTTCGATATGCCGGGGCACCTTGTAGTCAGCGAGCGACGCCTTCAACCGCGCCTTGACCTCGCCGGTGTCCAGCGTCACGCCGGGCTGCGGCTCGACCACCGCCATCAGCGCCTCGCCGAACTCGGCGTCGGGGATACCGAACACGGCGCAATCATGCACGCCGGGAACGGCGTGCAGCACGGCCTCGATCTCGGCCGGATAGATGTTGACGCCGCCGGAGATCACCATGTCGCGCTTGCGATCGCAGAGGAAGACGTAGCCCTCTTCGTCCATGTAGCCGACGTCACCGGAGGTGATGAAGCCGTCGCGGTCGATCTCGGTCCGCTTCTCCGGTTTGTTGTGGTAGGTGAAGTCCGGATTGCCGGCGATGCGGGAATAGATCTCGCCGACCTCGCCCTGCGGAAGAACGCGGCCGTCCTCGCCGAGGAACCGAAGCTCCGCTCCGGGCGAGACCTTGCCGACCGTACCCGGCTTTTTCAGCGCGTCCTCGGAGGTGGCGAAGGTCACCGCGCCCGATTCGGTCGAACCGTAGAACTCGTAGATCACTGGCCCCCACCATTCGATCATCGCGCGCTTGACGTCGGCGGGGCACGGTGCGGCGGCATGGATGATGTGGCGCAGCGACGACATGTCATAGCGGCGGCGCACCGCCTCCGGCAGCTTCATCAGCCGGATGAACATCGTCGGCACCATGAAGATGGTGTCGATGCGCTCGGATTGAATGATGGCGAGAAACTCTTCCGGCTCGAAGCGCGGCATCAGCACCAGCGCCCCGCCGAGCCGGCCGGCGCGCAGACCGAACGCGTTCGGCGCCGAGTGATACAGCGGTCCCGGCAGCAGCGCCCGCGAGCCCGGCTTGAGGCCGTAGATCAGCGCGCGCATGCGTTCGGCGGAGGCCGCCTGCTCGATCGTCGGCGCGTTGCGGCGGACGCCCTTCGGGTGGCCGGTCGTGCCCGAGGTGTAGATCATGTTCTGCGGCTGCGGCACCTGCGGCCCCTCGTAAGGGCTGTGCTGAACGAGCCAGCTCTCCAGATCGGTCGCGAATTCAGGTGCCTGAAGCAGATCTGCAGAGATCTTGTAGTTCGACAGGATCTCCGGCGGAGTCGGCACGCTGAGCACGGTGACGCCAGCCGGAATCAGGCCGCGAAGCTGGTGCAGCAGGTCGGCGTGACCGATCAGCACACGCGTCGCGGAATCCCTCAGGATGTAGTCGATCTCCTCCGGCTTGAAATGCCAGTTCACCGGCACGCCATAGGCGCCGAGGCGCATCGCGCCATAGGCCGCCTCGATGAAGGCGATGTCGTTGCGCATCAGCATGCAGACGCAATCGCCCTGGCGCACACCGAGCTGCGCAAGCCCGCTGGCGATCCGCGCGGCGCGGTCGGCAATGTCGGGATGGCTGCGCCGGCGATCGCCGGAGATGATGCCGGAAAACAGGGAGGACGTTTCCATTTTCTTGTTTATCCGATCTGTCGTCGGTTCGAGTTTCCGCCGTCATTCCGGGGCGATGCGCAGCGACCAAACGGCGGAGCCGTTTTGCGCGAAGCATCGAACCCGGAATCTCGAGATTCCGGGTCTGCTCCTTCGGAGCATCCCGGAATGACCATGCTAGTCCGCGAACTTTGGCGCACGCTTCTCGATGTTCGCCCGCACAGATTCGAGTTGGTTGGGACTGCCGATCAGCTTCTGCTGCTCGACGGATTCAGCCAGCAGCGCCGGGCCCGGATCGACCGAGAGGTTGTTCAGCATGCGCTTGGCGGCGCGGATCGCATCCGGATTCTTGCCCGCGATCTCCCGCGCCGTCTCCAGCGCCGCCGCGCGCGGATCGGCGCAGATGCGGGTGACGAGACCGTACGCCTGTCCCTCCTCCGGCGAAAACACCCGGCCGGTATAGGTCAGCTCACGCAGGATGTCGTCGCGCATCAGGGTCGCGAGAACAGGCGTGCCGGCCATGTCGGGCACCAGACCCCATTTGATCTCCATGATCGACATCTTGGTGTCAGGCGCGACATAGCGCATGTCGGCGCCGAGCGCGAGCTGGAAGCCGCCGCCATAGGCCACACCATGCACCGCAGCAATCACCGGCACCGGCAGCTGCCGCCAGCCCCATACCGCCTGCTGGGCGAAGTTCGCCTTGCCGTGGGTGCGAATGGTGAGATCACGCTTCTCGCCGCCAGCGATACCGTTGCCGCCGGACTCCTTCATCGCCGCGAAGCGGCCCATGTCGAGCCCGGCGCAGAACGCGCGGCCCTCGCCGGACAGCACCACCGCGCGCAGCCCCTTCTCGTTCGACAGCCGTTCGGTGGCCGCCACCAGCGCCGCGAACATCTCCTGATCGAGCGCATTCATCTTGTCGGCGCGGACCAGGCGGACATCGGCGACGCCGTCCTTGATCTCGATCGCGATGCGGTTGTCCATCGGGCGGTCTCCTCACGATTGTCTTTGTGACTTTACAGAAGGCTGTCGGAGCAGTTTAGTCAATCGACCAATTAACTCACAACATGTCAGGCGGGAAACTTCCATGTTCAAGGATAATCTCCTCGAGGGTCGACGCATTCTGGTGACCGGCGGCGGCACCGGCCTCGGCAAGGCGATGGCCGCCCGCTTCCTCCAGCTCGGCGCGGAAGTACATATTTGCGGCCGGCGGAAAATCGTCTGCGACGAGACCGCCACCGAGCTGATGGATCTCTATGGCGGCCGCGTCACCAGCCACGGCGTCGACATCCGCAACGCGATGGCAGTCGAGGAAATGATCGAGGCGATCTTCCAGGAAGGCGGCCTGACCGATCTGATCAACAATGCCGCCGGCAACTTCATTTCCCGCACCGAGGAATTGAGCCCGCGCGGTTTTGACGCGGTCGCCAACATCGTCATGCACGGCACGTTCTACGTGACGCATGCGGTCGGCAAGCGCTGGATCGCGGCGAAGCAGCCGGGCAATGTGGTGTCGATCACGGTCACCTGGGTCCGCAACGGCTCGCCTTACGTGGTGCCGTCCGCGATGAGCAAGTCGGCGATCCATGCGATGACGATGTCACTCGCCACCGAATGGGGCCGCTACGGCATCCGCCTCAACACCATCGCGCCCGGCGAAATCCCGACCGAGGGTATGAGCAAGCGCATCAAGCCGGGCGACGAAGCCGGCGCGCGGACGAAGGCAATGAACCCGATGGGGCGCGTCGGCACCATGGAGGAGCTGCAGAACCTCGCGGTCTTCCTGATCTCCGGCGGCTGCAACTGGATCAGCGGCGAGACCATCGCGATGGACGGCGCCCAGGCGCTGGCGATGGGCGGCAATTTCTATCAGCTGCGCGACTGGAGCGACGACGACTGGACCAAGGCCAAGGAGTCGATCAAGGCGCAGAACGAAAAGGACCGCGCGACACGCACGAGCTGACGGCGCTGTTAATTGGTGGCGTGCTCGACAGATTGATTGCAAGATGCTCGCTCCGGAGCGATCCGGGGCGAGAACAAAAACAAGACGAAGAACACGGCACAATCGGAGGGGAAACATGTCCGTCACGACGGCAGCGTCGACGCTCGTCGACGTCGTGCGCAGCCAGGCGCAGGCACTCGGCTCCGCGACCGCCTATGAGTTCGAGGGCCGCAGCACCAGCTTCGCCGAGTTCGACCGCAAGACCAACCAGGTGGCCAACGCGCTGAAGGCCCTTGGCCTGAAGCCGCATGAGCGGATCGCCTATTTCGGCAAGAACAGCGACAGCTATTTCGAGCTGCTGGTCGGCGCCATGAAGGCCAATGTCGTGATGGCGCCGGTGAACTGGCGGCTCGCCGGTCCCGAAGTCGCCTTCATCGTCGAGGACTGCAGGGCCCCTGCCCTGTTCGTCGGGCCGGAGTTCATCACCATGATCCGGCAGATCCGCGACCAGCTTCCGAGCGTGCGGCACATCATCACCACCGAAGGCGGCGCACCGGAATGGCAGGACTATACGGCGTGGCGCGACGCGCAAAGCGCCGACGATCCGGGCGTTGATATCACGCCGAAAGACATCGCGCTGCAGCTCTACACCTCCGGCACCACGGGCAAGCCGAAGGGCGCGATGCTGTCGCACGCCAACTTCCTCAACCTCGTCAACACCGGAAATCCGGACGACAAGCCGGACTGGAACAAATGGTCGACCGACGACGTGTCGCTGATCGCGATGCCGATCTTCCATATCGGCGGCTCCGGCTGGGGCCTGATGAGCCTGTATCACGGCGCCCGCGGCGTCATCGCCCGCGAGTTCGATCCGACCAGGATCCTCGACTTCTTCGAGCAATCCGGAATCACCAAGCTGTTCATGGTCCCCGCTGCGATGCAGTTCGTGGTGCGGCAGCCGCGCGCGCGGCAGGTCGATTTCTCGCGGCTGAAATACATGCTCTACGGCGCCTCGCCGATTCCTGCGGCGCTGCTGAAGGAATGCATCGACGTCTTCAAATGCGGCTTCGTGCAGATGTACGGGATGACGGAGACTACCGGCACCATCATCGCGCTGCCGCCGGAGGATCACGTCGAGGGGCTGGAGCGAATGCGCTCGGCCGGCAAGCCGCTGCCCGGCGTCGAGGTCGCGATCATCGACCCCCTGGGAAATCCGCTGCCGCCGCGCGAGGTCGGTGAGATCGCGACCCGCTCTGGCTCCAACATGGCGGGCTACTGGAATCTGCCGGAGGCGACCGCGCGCACGCTCGGCAAGGACGGCTGGCTGCGCACCGGTGACGCCGGCTACATGGACGAGGACGGCTACGTCTATATCCACGACCGCATCAAGGACATGATCATCTCCGGCGGCGAGAACATCTATCCGGCCGAGGTCGAGAGCGCGATCTGCGATCACCCTGACGTGGCCGAGGCCGCCGTGATCGGCATTCCCGACGAGAAATGGGGCGAGGCCGTCAAGGCAATCGTGGTGATGAAGCCGGGCAAGCAGGCGACCGCAACCGACATCATCAATTTCACCCGCACCCGCATCGCCGGCTTCAAGACGCCGAAGACCGTGGATTTCCTCGACGCCCTGCCGCGCAATCCGTCCGGCAAGATCCTACGGCGAAATCTGCGCGATCCGTATTGGGCGGGCAAGGACAGGCAGGTGAATTGATAATTGGCGGACGGGGAGTATGCCCGCTCCACGAGTCATTCCGGGGCGCGCCGCGCAGCGGGGCGAACCCGGAATCCATACTCACGAAACCGGGTTCGGCGCGATCTGGTTGTGGCGCAGGTCTTCGTCACGCGGGCGGTCGTGGTTATGGATTCCGGGCTCGTGCTGCGCACGCCCTGGAATGACGGAGGAGAGAGTGTGCGCGCTTCCTCCACGCCGTCATTGCGAGGCGCCCTTGCGCCGAAGCAATCCAGGGGCCACGTGGCAGGTCTGGATTGCTGCGCTGGCGCTCGCGATTTCTGTCTTTGGACGACCACCGCCTCATCGCTTGTTCGCCCCCATGTACCCAAACAGGAATCCCGCCACCTTCCGCATCTGGATTTCCTCGCTGCCTTCGGTGATGCGGTAGCGGCGGTGGTGACGGTAGATATGCTCGAACGGCTTGTGGCGCGAATAGCCCATGCCGCCATGCACCTGGATGGCGCGGTCGGCCGCCTCGCAGCACAGCCGGTTAGCCCAGTAGTTGCACATCGACACCTTGTCGGACAGCGTGTGCTCGACCTGCGCCTGGGTGAGCTGATCCATCTCCCACGCGGTCTTGCGGATGAGGAGCCGCAGCATCTCCGCCTGCGTCGCGAGCTCCACCAGCGGCCACTGGATCGCCTGGTTCTCGGCCAGCGCCTTGCCGAACGGCTTCCGCTCCCGCGCGTAGTTGACGCTCTCATTGATGCAGAACACCGCGGCGCCGAGCGAACTCGCCGCCTGTCGGATGCGGTTCTCGTGGACGAAGCATTGCGCCAGCGAAAGCCCGCGCCCGACCTCGCCGAACAGAGCATCCTCCGGCACGAACACGTCGGTGAAGCTGACGCGGGGGTGGTCGGTCGGCATGTTGAAGGTCCAGAGATATTCCTCGACCTTCACGCCCTCGCTCTTCGCCGGCACCAGGAAGCAGGTGATGCCGCGGGCATCGCCGTCATTGCCCGAGGTGCGCGCGAACAGCGCGCAATGGGTGGCGACGTGCATGCCCGTCGTCCACATCTTCTCGCCATTGATCAGCCAGCCCTTGACGTTGTCGCGCGTCGCGGGAACGGCCTTGGTCTCCATGTGGGTCGCGTCCGAGCCGTGATGCGGCTCGGTCAGACCGAAGGTGATGCGGTACTTGCCGGTGATCGAGCCGTCGATCATCGCCTTCTGGTCGTCGCGGCCGTAGCGGTCGAGCATGGTGACGATCGGCAGATTGCCGACGATGGAATGCTCGTTCTGCAGATCATTGTGCAGGCCGAGGCCCTTCGAGGCAAAATGCTCGCGGATCACGGCCATCCAGAGATTGGAGCCGTCCTTGCCGCCATAGCGCTTGGGGATCGCGAAGCGCAGGTGGCCGGCCGCATCGGCGCGATCCTTGGCCTTGCGCAGCAGCTGCTCCCAGTCATGCCGCGGCAGGCCGCCATTCTCGAAATCGGTCCGCGCCCATTCGCGGCGATGATCGAAGAATCTGATGTTGTCGTCGGCCTCTTCAAGCGGCTTGATCTCGGCGGCGATGAAGCGGTCGAGCTCGTCGAGATAGGCTGTGAGCTCCTTGGGCAAGGAAAAATCCATGGCGTGTCTCCCTGTGCATGTCGTTGTTGTTCTTGATTGTGGTCGGGCCGGCTCTCCGCCGCGTGCTTGTGGCGCGCAGCGCGGTTGCGTATTTGGATGACTGCAGATGCAGCGCAGGCGCTAAGCTCGCGTGACGTTGCCAATCAGAAAGCAGGAGGAACGGCCGATGGAGCTGAAGTTCTCGAAGATCACGCGCAAAGGGCCGATCACGATCGTGACCCTCGCCCGCCCCGAGGTCTACAACGCGCTGCATACCGACGCACATTACGAGCTCGAGGCGGTGTTCGACGGCTTCGCCGCCGATCCCGAGCAATGGGTCGCGATCGTCACCGGCGAGGGCGACAAGGCGTTCTGCGCCGGCAACGATTTGAAATGGCAGGCGGCCGGCGGCAAGCGCGGCTGGGGCCGAAGCGGGTTCGGCGGCCTGACCTCGCGCTTCGACTGTGACAAGCCGCTGATCGCCGCCGTCAACGGCGTCGCGATGGGCGGCGGTTTCGAGATCGCGCTGGCCTGCGACCTGATCATCGCGTCCGAGAATGCGACCTTCGCCCTGCCCGAGCCGCGCGTCGGCCTCGCCGCGCTCGCCGGCGGCCTGCAGCGGCTGCCGCGCCAGATCGGGATGAAGCGCGCGATGGGCATGATCCTCACGGGGCGCCATGTCGGCGCCCGCGAGGGCCACGAACTCGGCTTCGTCAACGAGGTCGTGCCGCAGGGCGAGGCGCTGGCGGCGGCCGAGCGCTGGGCCGAGACCATCGCCAAGAACTCGCCGATGTCGATCCGCGCCTCCAAGCAGGCGATCGAGAAGGGCCTCGCGGTCTCGCTGGAGCAGGCCATCACCGAGCAGCGCGACTATCCGGCGGTGCAGGCGATGATCCATTCGCAGGACTACATCGAGGGTCCGAAGGCGTTCTCGGAGAAGCGGCCGCCGAAGTGGTTGGGGCGGTAGTGCCTGGATGACTGCGCGATCTTGCCTCCACTCCGTCATGGCCGGGCTTGACCCGGCCATCCAAGCCTCGCGACAGCCTTGTGAGAGGATGGATGCCCGGGTCAAGCCCGGGCATGACGACAGAGAGTTAGGGGCCATTGGTGCCCCTCCCCGCCTCGCGCTTGTAGGATGCGTAGTTGGGCTGATCGACAGCGAGCTTGTCGAGCGTGGTCTGCCAGAGATGCTCCTTCAGTCCCGGCGTCGCGAGGTCGAGGGCACCGCTCGCGATCTGCTCGGCCAGTGCGCGATTGAGGTCGAGCAAGGTAGCATCCCGCGCGAGCAACTCTTTCAAGCGCGCATGCTCGGCAGCGTCCGCCGGCGCAGCCTGCGTCAGCTGGCGAACCACGAGATCCAGCGCGTTGATGCCGACGCGCAGCTTGAACGCCTGGTGGCCGGAGATGAGCGGGGCGATGTCGTTGCGCAGGAAATCGGCCACCGCTTGCACCAGCTCGGTCGGCGTCGGTTCGTCCTGCATCAGCCCTCTCCTCGCGGCGCCAGAAGCCGCAGCAGATCGATCTCGGTCTCAGACGCACGGCGGCCGATCATGGCACGCTCCATCGAATGGTCGGGGCCAATGCGAAACCGCTGCATCATGCCGCAGCACATCACGCCCCAGCGCAACGTGCCCATGACTTCCCAGAACTTCACCCGGTCAGCATCCACCTTGCGGCCGGCGGCCTCGTAGCCGGCGAACAGCTCCGCGCGCGAGCCGAAACCGCCGACGGGCTTGTCGATCTCGCCGAAGCGCCAGGAGTTGACGCAGATCCAGCCGAGGTCCTCCATGGGATCGCCGAGATGGGCGAGCTCCCAGTCGAGCACGGCGCGCACGCCGTCGGGCCCGATGATCAGATTGCCGTTGCGGAAGTCGCCGTGCACCAGCGTCACCTCCGCCGAGGGGCCGGGATCATTCTGCGACAGCCAGCGCAGCGCCAGATCGAACACCGGGCGCGGCCAGTCGAAGCTGTGATATTCGCGGGCGAGCTCGGCGATCTCCCTGGTCGCGTTCATTTCGCGCAGCGCCGGCAACTTCGCGCGCGCGATGCCATGGATGCCGGCGGCGATGCCGCCGAGCTGGCGTGCGAGGCGCGGCCGCGCCTCGGCGAACTCAGCATCGCGCAAGATCTTGCGCGCGATGGTCTCGCCTTCGACGCGGCGCATGATGAAGCCGGTGCCGAGATCATCACCGGGCGCCAGCACATGCAACACCTCGGGCGACGGCACGCCGGCGGCGTGCGCCAGCCGCATGAGGGCGGCTTCATTGTCCAGCCCGGCGGCGCGACCGGGCGCGGCGCCGTAGCCCTTCGGCGAGCGGCGCAGAATAGCGCCGACATCGCCATCAGGATGGACGATGTCGAAGCGCCATGTCTCCTGGCTGGCGCCCCCGGAAAGCTTGGCGGCGCCACGCACGCCGGTCGCGCCCGGCATGAACGCGACGACACAGCGGGACAGTTCGGTCTCGATCATTGGCCCTTGAACTTGGCCGGACGCTTTTCGAGGAACGCCGTGACGCCTTCCTTGAAGTCGGCGGTCGCGCCGGCGATGCGCTGCGACTGGAATTCCTCGTTGAGCTGCTCCTCGAACGAATTCTCCGGGCTCTCCCAATACAGCCGGCGGATCTGCGCCAGCGCGACCGTCGGCCCATTGGCGAGCTCGTGCGCGAGCTTCATCGTCTCCTCCTTCAGCGCCGCGTCGTCGTAGACGCGGTTGACGAGGCCCCACTGCAGCGCCGTCTCGGCCGGCAGCTTCTCGCCGAGCAGCGACAGCTCGATCGCGCGCGCCTTGCCGACGAGACGCGGCAGCAGCCAGGTGGAGCCGCAATCCGGCACCAGGCCGATGCGGCGGAACGCCTGCAGGAAATAGGCAGACTTGGCGCACAGGATCATGTCGCCCATCAGCGCGAAGCTCATGCCGGCGCCGGCGGCCGGGCCGTTCACCGAGGTGACGATCGGGCAATGCAGATTGCGCAGGCGGCGCAGGAACGGATGGAAAGCGGTCTCGAGCGCCGCGCCGGCATTGCTGCGGCCGGGCTTGGCCTGGGCGTTGCGGCCTTGCAGATTGGCGCCGGTGCAGAAGGCGCGGCCGGCGCCGGTGACGACCAGGCAGCGAACGTCGGCCTTCCTCTCCTCGATCTCGTCGAGCGCCTCGGCGAGGCCGCCGAGCATGTCGATGGAGACCGCGTTCATCACCTCCTGATGATCGAGCGTGAGGATGGCGACGGGCCCGTCGAAATCGAGCGTGACGTGCTTGAACTGCATGGTTTCCTCTCAAGAGCTTTTCGAGCGCTGCATTCTTCGCGGCGGAAATTCGCGGCATTGCCGGCTTCGTGCAGCATATTTGATTTTTGCGCTTCGCTTGTCCATGGTTGCGTCATCCAAATAACCGAAGCGACGCACAGCGTCCTCACATCATCACGGAAACGCTCATGACCCTGTTCGATCTCACCGGCCGCGTGGCGGTCGTCACCGGCGGCAATGGAGGCATAGGCCTCGGCATTGCCCAGGCACTTGCGTCCAGTGGCTGCAACGTCTCGATCTGGGGACGCAACGCCGAGAAGAACAAGGCTGCTGCCGCATCGATGGCCGCAGGGCCCGGCAAAGTCGACACGCGCATCTGCGACGTGACGAGCCCCGCCTCTGTCGCCGAAGCCATGAAGGCCACGCTCGACACCTTCGGCCGCGTCGACGGCTGCTTCGCCAATGCCGGCATCGGCGGCGGTGGCCGCAAGCCCTTCATTGAGCGCAGCGAGGAGGAATGGCGCACGATGTTCGCGACCAATCTCGACGGCGTCTTCCACGCGTTCCAGGCCGCCGCCCGGCACATGACGGCGCGGGCAGAAGCCGGCGATCCGTTCGGCCGGCTGGTTGCGACATCAAGTCTCGCCTCGCTGTTCGGCACCGCGCGCAACGAGCACTACGCGGGCACCAAGGCCGCGCTCAATGCGCTGTGCCGGGCGCTGGCGGTCGAGCTGGCGCGCTACGGCGTGACCGCGAACGCGATCCTGCCGGGCTGGATCAAGAGCGACATGACGGCCGGCATCATGGGCAACGAGAAGTTCGTGGCCAACGTGATGCCACGCATCCCGGTCCGCCGCTTCGGCGAGCCGTCGGATTTCGGCGGCATCGCTGTCTACCTCATGAGCAAGGCGTCGTCGTACCATACGGCCGATTGCTTCGTGATCGACGGCGGCTATACCGCGTTCTGACCGGCCAGGACCTACGGTGGACCGGTGCGCCGGTCCGCCAAGGCCGGATTTGTTCCCGCCCCTTATTCCAAGATTTCAGAAATTTAATCCGCCTTGCCCTGCCACGCCCCCGTGACCTCGGCGTTGTCCCTCATCACATGACGAGGAGAATTCCAAGGGGAAGGATGCCATGAAGCGCGGTGTGACGGTTTTGGCCTGTGTGTCCGCCCTGGCTGTGGCCGGTTACTTTGCGATGGCCAAATGGGGCATTCAGCACGAGAGCCGCGAATTCTATGACGTCGCGCGGCAGCGGCCGATCAACGTCGACATCGCGGTCCGCAAGGATTACGAGATGAAGGCGAACGCCGGGCTCTGGCGGCTGCCGGTCGCGATCATCTCCAACGGCAATACGGTGAAGAACACCGAGTATTCGTTCCTGGCGAACGTGTTCGCCGCGCGCGGTTATCTCGTCGCCAGCGTGCAGCAGGATCTGCCGACGGACCCGCCGCTCGTCACCAAGATCGGGCTGCCCTATGTCGGCCGGCTCGACGTCTACAAGAAGGGCGAGGCCAACATTCTCTGCGTGCTGAACGAGATGAAGAAGCGGCATCCCAATGCAGACTACGATCATCTCACGCTGGTTGGCCATTCCAACGGCGGCGACACCGCGATGTATTTCGCCAAGGAGCATCCCAACATCGTCTCGCAGGTGGTGACGCTTGACAATCTGCGCGTTCCTTTCGTCGTTAGGGACAAGCTCAAGATCCTGTCGTTCCGCTCCGATGATCCGGAGTTCAAGACCGATCCGGACGTGCTGCCCAAGCAGCTCGGCAAGAAGAGCGGCATCGACATCATCAAGACCGAGTTCCAGCACACCTGGATGAGCGATCGCGGTCCTTATACGGCGCGTGAGCGGATCCAGGCGACGCTGGACAAATATCTCGGCGGCGATTCGACGAGCGAGCTGGCGCCGGCCGATACTGACAATCTCATCGTCACGAACGGCGCGGCGGCTCTGCCGTGATACGGCAAGGACTCTGCGAACCCGCTCAACAACAACACCAGAACGGAGCGAGGCGGCTGCGTCAGCAACCGCCTCGCCAGCGCATATTCAATTCTGGGGCTTCTTGGCGGGCGGCCCGTTCTTGTTGCCAGGCATGCCCTTGATGTTCGACGGGTCCTGAGCACTGACGTTCGGATTCTGCTGGTTGATGATCGAGGACGAGCCGACGGTGCCGGAATCAGTGGCCGCCGGTCCGTTCTTGTTGCCGGGCGCACCTTGAATGCCTGCTCCCGAGTTGTTCGCGCTAGGCGGCGCGGTCGGCTGCTGACCGCCCTGCGCCAGGGCCGAGGTGGCCGAGACGACGAGCGCACACGCGATCAAACTGATCGTTGGTTTCATGGCGTGACCTCCATTTTGAGTTGCTGTGCTGTTCGAACGTGGCCCGTCCGGTGCCGTTCCAGGGAACACTGAATTTCACGGAGCAATCGCCGTGGATGCACGCAGCCGCTGCCCGCTTTATCGGCTTCCGCAACGCACCCTGGCCGACTACGGTCCGCCGACCGACACATCCGAGGCCGCACCACATGGAATACCTCTCCACCGATCTGAGCCCGCGCGAGCGCTACAAGATCCTGACCTCCTTCGTGCTGCCGCGGCCGATCGCCTGGGTCACGACCAAGGGCGAGACGGGCGTCGTGAACGCCGCGCCGTTCTCGTTCTTCAACGTGATGGGCGAGGATCCGCCGCTCTGCGTGTTCGCGATCAACCTGCGCCCCGACGGCCGGGTCAAGGATACGCTGGTCAACATCCGCCGCGCCGGTGAGTTCGTGGTGCACATCACCGACGAGCCGCTGGCGCAGGCGATGCACGAGACCGGCGGCGACTTTCCGCCTGAGGTCGGCGAGCCCGATCATCTCGGGCTGAAGCTCGCGCCCTCGCGCATGATCTCCGTGCCGCGGCTCGCGGACGCGCCGTTCGCGATGGAGTGCAAGACCTGGCAACTGATCGACGTCAACGGCGACCGCGTGCTGGTGCTCGGCGAGGGCCTTGCGTTCCACATCCGCGACGAGCTGTGGGACAGCGAAAAGATGCGGGTCGAGATGGAGCTGTTCCACCCGGTCGGGCGCATGTTCGCCGACCGCTATTGCCGCACGAACGACCGGATGGATTTCCCGCCGGCCAAGGGCGCCAGCTGAGCCTTGCCCGGCCGGACCGGATGGTCAGTAGGTCGCGGCGAGATAGTCGACGATCTTGCCGACATCGGCGTCGTCGATCGGCGCGCCATAGACCTTGATCATCTTGGTGACCTCGGCCTGCCAGAACTCCTTCTTGTTCTTCATCGGCGGCTGCGTGCTGATGTAATCGGAAGAGTGGCAGGCCGTGCAATTGCCCTGCACGGCGGCAAGGTCCGGCCCCGGCTTGAAGGCCGCCGTCTCCGGAGGAACCTTGTAGTTGACGGGCGCCGCGGTGAGAGCGGCCGGCCCGGCGGCAAGACACCCGAGCGCGACGGCCAGCGCAGCGAGGAAAGATATCCGTTGCATGGTCGTGCTCCTCAAGCGGCGGTGACGCGGACGGTTTCGACGACATTGCGCAGATAACCGGCCGGATTCCAGCGCGGCGTCTCCGGCTGCGTCTCGCCGGCATTGCTGGTCGCCCGCACCTTGAGCGCGTGGGCTCCGGCGGTCAGCTTCACCGGCAGCTTCCACTCCCGGAACGAATACTTCCCGAGGTCCTTGCCAAGCTTCGCATCAGTCCAGGTCTGGCCGCCATCGGTCGAGACGGCGACCTGCTTGATCCCGCTGCCGCCATCGAAGGCGATGCCGCGCAGGACAGCCGTCCCCGCCCTGAGCTTCGCGCCATCGCTGACGCTGGTGATGAAGGAACGGACCGTGAAGCGATTGATCGGGATCGTCGCCTTCGGCGCGGTGCCGGGCTCGACCGCGTTGTTCGGCGTATCCGGAATGCGATAGGCCGATTTCATCCAGAAGCCCTCGAACACGCTGTCGACGACGGTGATCTCGTTGAGGTGCTTGACCCAGTACGTGCCGTAATAGCCGGGCACGATCAGACGCAGCGGAAAACCGTTGAGGAACGGCAGATCCTCGCCGTTCATGCCGTAGGCCAGCATCACCTCGCTGTTCATGGCGTGATCGACGTCCAGCGCCTTGACGAAGTCCGGAGTCTTGTCGACGATCGGTCCATCCATGCCGTTGAAGGTGACCTGCTTCGCGCCGGCCTGGACACCGGCCATCTCGAGCACGGTCTTGAGCGGCACGCCGCGCCAGCGGGCACTGCCCATCGCGCCGTTGCCGAGCTGGCCGCCGGCGACGCGCGGCTCGAAGAAGCCGCGGCTGTTGCCGGAGCACTGGTTGACGGCGACGATCTCGGTCGCCTTCAGCTTGCGGATGTCCTTGAGCGACAGCTTGAGCGGCTTGTCGACCTTGCCCTTCACCTCCAGCGTGAACTTGTCCGGATCGAGATCGTAGGGAAGCCCCGCCAGATGATAGCGGACGAAGAAGGCGTTGTTCGGCGTGATCACGCCGTCATTGAACACCGAAAACGGCGTCTCGAGTTGCGGCGGCCGGCTCGTCAGGCCGATCATCAATCGCTTCTGCGGATATTTCACCAGCGGGCGCTCGCCATTGGCGAACGGCAAGGTCACGCTGTCCTCGGCCAGCGCACGGCTCGCGCCAAGGCCACCCAGCAAGGCGGCCAGCCCCGCTCCCTTGAGCAGATCACGCCTGTCGATCATGCAACTCCCTCCGGAGTGGTCGTTCTCGCCCGAGGTCATCACCTCGGGACGATCCATTCAGTTCGTCCGGCGCGCAGCCAGATTTCTGCAGGAGATGATAGTTGCACGATTCTCTGAAGCGGAGAAACGATGTGAAGATCGGAGGTCAAGCCACAGCGATCCGCTGCACTGCGGCGAGAATGGCGTGAGAGCTTGGGTCGTGGTGAATGTGTAAGGTGGGCAAAGCGGCGCCGTCAGGCGGCGCGTGCCCACCGGCGGTGGACGCGAGGGACGATGGTGGGCACGGCGCGCTCGAACAGCTGTACACGTCTACAACGATCGAGGCGCGCCTTTGCCCACCCTACCGCGGCAAGGTAGACAACTACTTGCTCTGGCCAATCTTGTCCTGCGTCTTGGTGTCGAAATCGCTGGCGTCGTGGCGTTCGTGCAGCTGGCTGGCAGGGTCGCCGGAGACGCGGTTGACCATGCGACCGCGCTTCACCGGGGCGCGCTGCGCGATCTGGTCGGTCCAGCGCTGCACGTTCTTATAGTCCTGCACCGAGAGGAACTCGCCGCCTTCGTACAGCAGGCCCTTCGACAGCGCGCCGTACCACGGCCACACCGCGATATCGGCGATGGTGTAGTCCGGCCCGGCGAGATATTCGCTCTCGGAAAGGCGGCGATCGAGCACGTCGAGCTGGCGCTTCACTTCCATGGCGAAGCGGTCGATGGCGTATTCGATCTTGGTGGGCGCATAGGCGTAGAAGTGGCCGAATCCGCCGCCGAGATAGGGCGCGGCGCCCATCTGCCAGAACAGCCAGGACAGGCATTCGGCGCGCTTGGCCGGCTCGGTGGGCAGCAAGGCGCCGAACTTCTCGGCGAGATAGACCAGGATGGCGCCGGATTCGAACACGCGGACCGGCTCGGGCCCGCTGCGATCCAGGAGCGCCGGGATCTTCGAGTTCGGATTGATCGAGACGAAGCCGGAGCCGAACTGGTCGCCTTCGCCGATTCGGATCAGCCAAGCATCATATTCGGCGCCGCTGTGCCCGAGGGCCAGCAGTTCCTCGAGCATCACGGTGACCTTCACGCCGTTCGGCGTGCCGAGAGAATAAAGCTGCAAGGGATGACGGCCGACAGGCAATTCCTTGTCGTGGGTCGGGCCCGCGATCGGGCGGTTGATGTTGGCGAAGCGGCCGCCGCTGGCCTTGTTCCAGGTCCAGACCTTGGGCGGCACATAGCTGTTCTGTTCGGACACGAATGACTCCGGCGTGAGCGGCAAAAGGAGCGATGGTTTTAGGCGCATATGCCGCCGAGCGGAAGCCGTCGCACGCGCGGGCGCCATCGGCATTTTCTGCATTGCGCGGTCGAACCTGCGATGACAGAACGAAGACAAGACCACAATGACGGTTCGCAACGGACCGCTTTTCGGAAACGCCCATGACTGCAGCTGCCCTGCCCCCGGACCGCATTCCCGTGATCGTCGGCGTCGGCGAGATCGTCGACAGGCCCAAGGACATCGCGGAGGGGCTGGAGCCGCTCGCGCTGCTCGAACAGGCGATCCGCCGCGCGGAAAATGACGCCGGCGCCAGGCTGATCCAGCACACCGGCTCGCTCGACGTCGTCAACTTCCTGAGCTGGCGTTATCGCGATCCCGAGCAATTGCTGGCGCAGCGGCTCGGTGTGAACCCTGCGCACTGTTATTACGGGCCGGTCGGCGGCGAAAGCCCGATCCGCTATTTGCACGAGGCGGCCCTGCGCATCGCCCGCGGTGAATGCGAGGTCGCCGTGGTCTGCGGCGCCGAGGCGCAATCGACCGCCACCAAGGCCGAGCGCGCCGGCGTGACCTTGCCGTGGACGCCGTTCGCCCATGACGTCGAGGAGCCGAAGCGCGGCGCCGCGTTCCAGAAGCCGCTCGCGGTGAAGCTCGGCGTGTTCCGCCCCGTCTCGGTCTATCCGTTCTACGAGGTCGCAAGCGCCGCCAAATGGGGCCAGACGCCGCGGCGGGCACTCGCCGAATCCGGCGAGCTGTGGTCGCGCTTCTCGGCGGTCGCCGCCTACAATCCAAACGCCTGGCTGAAGCGGCACTTCGCGCCGGACGAGATCACCACGCCGTCCGCCGACAACCGTCCGATCGCCTGGCCCTACACCAAGCTGATGGTCGCCAATCCCATGGTCAACATGGGCGCGGCGCTGATCCTGACCAGCCTGGCGAAAGCGCGCGCCGCGGGCGTCGCCGAAAACCGGATGATCTATCCGCTGGGCGGCGCCTCGGCGGAAGATCCACGCGATTATCTGACGCGCGATCAGTTCGCCGAGAGCCATCCGCAGAATGCGGTGCTGCAGGCGGCGATGAACCTCGTCGGCGGCACGGGCACGGCATTCGACGTCATCGAGCTCTATAGCTGCTTCCCCTGCGTGCCGAAGATGGCGCGGCGGACGCTCGGCCTCGGCCCGGATGTCGAGCCGACCGTCACCGGAGGGCTGACCTTCTTCGGCGCGCCGCTCAACACCTACATGACACACGCCGCCTGCGCGATGGTCCGGCGGCTGCGCGGCGGCGCCAGGCGCGGTCTTTTGTACGGCCAGGGCGGCTTCGTCACCAAGCATCATGCGCTGGTGATCTCGCGCGAGCAGCCCTCGTCGCTGTCACAGGATGTCAGCGTGCAGGCGGAGGCCGATCGTCATCGCTCAGCAGCGCCGGACTTCGTCGGCGAGGCGGCTGGCAACGGCAAGGTCGAGAGCTTCACCGCGCTGTATGATCGCAATGGCGATATCGAGCACGGCGTGGTGATGCTGCGCACCGAGCAGGACACGCGCACGCTGGCGCGCGTGCCGCCGCAGGACCAGACGACGCTGACGCGGCTGATGGACCTGGACAGGACACCGGTCGGCGCGCTCGGTTCGATCACGATGGCCGCCGACGGCGTGCCGGAATGGCGGGTGAGTTAGGACGCTGTTATCAACGCAGCACCGTCATTCCGGGGCAAGGCCGAAGGCCTTGAACCCGGAATCTCGATATTGTTTTGCGCCTGTCCTCAACAAGCTCGAGATTCCGGGTTCAATCGCCATGCGCTTTGAGCGCATGACGATTGCCCCGGAATGACGTTCTTGGGAAGCGATCAGCCCTCAACTACACCTCCCGCGCCTCGCGCTGCCATCGTGCATAGGCCGTGTCCCAGTCAGGCGCGGTGTCCGCCGCGAAGCCGAGCGTCTTGCCGCTGCCGAGGTCACGAACGTTCATCATCGCGCGGCGATGCGCGCCGCTGCGGACATAAGTCCGCATGCTGGTCTCGTCGGACCAGACCGTCAGCGTATGATAGAGACCGGCCACGGGCCGGACCTCGACGCTGAGGTTGCCGGCCGCGGCGCGTGCCTGCCGTAGCGACCACAGCGTATGCCACCAGAATCGGGCAAGACGGCTCGCTCCACTTTTCGGGCGAAAGCCGGTCATCGAGACATAGACACTCATGGCATGTTTCCGCGGTCCTGCGAGCCCGGATGACCGAGGACCGCATGCGGCAAACGAACTGTGGCGCGCATTGGATCTGCGCGCCGCGGGTTCGTGATGGCGCGGCTCAGCGGGGGGCCGCCTTGGACGCGGAGTCGGGTGGCAGAGTCCCCGTGGTCTCGGCTTCCGCCGCGGCGGGTGATGGGCGATCGTCGTCGGCGTGCCGATGCTCCCGCTTGCGCGCTATGGCTTCCTTGCGGCGCATGGCCGCGAGCGGGAGATCGGGATTGAGCTTCAGCGCCTGATTGAAGTCGGCGAGTGCCCGGTCATAGCGTCCCTTGGCGAGCCACACGGCGCCGCGATCGCTGTAAAGCTCGGCGTCACTGAAGCTCATGCGCACCGCACGATCGAGATCGACCAGGGCTTCGTCGAGATCGCCGCGCTTCTGCAGCGCGAGCGCGCGATCACGGAGAAGCAGAGGATTTTTCGGGTCGAGCCGGATGGCCCGGTCGTAGTCGTCCAATCCCCGGTCGATGCGGCCCATGCGCACCAGAGCCTCAGCGCGATAGCGGTAGACGTCGGTATTGCGCGGTACGAGCCGAACGACCTCGTCGAAATCCGCGACGGCGAGTTCAAGATCGCCCTGCCGGCTCCGGGCCAGGGCGCGCTCCAGCAACTCGCTTGCGCTCATCGGCGTTGCCGGCGCGACCGGCTCTGCGACCTCGACATCTGCCGGTGGCGGCGACGCCGCTGCAACGGCCTCAGGCTGCGCCGACGGCGCAGCGCTGAGCTCATCCCGCACCGCAGGCGGCGATGCCGGCGGGCTGCCCGCCTCGCGCTGCGGCTCGGCCTTGGGTTGCGGTGGCTGATCGAGAGTGACAGAACGCGTCGGCTGCGGCCTGCTCAGGAAGTCGCCGAGCGAAGGCACGAACAGGATCTCCAGCCCGATCAGCACAGCGCTGAGAACGGCCGTCGCCGCCGTGAACTGCAGGATCGCATCCCAGCGCTCGCGCCGCGCCGTTTCGCGCTCATGCGCGAGAAAGGCATCGTATTCGGCGCGAAGGTCGGGATCGCGCAGCACCTTGTAGGCCACGATGATCATCTTGAGCTTTTGCTCGGCCGCAGCGTCGCCGTCGCCGACGAGATCGGGATGGTTCTCCTTCGCGGCCTGGCGAAAAGCCCGCTTGATCGTGTCGAGGCTGGCGCGCGGCGAAATGCCGAGCACCTCGTAATGGCTCTTCATGGCGAGGTGCCGCGTCCTTCCCCCGCGCTCGCGGCGGGATCACACGGGCAAGAGGTCGAGCGCATAATGGGCGCCATCGCGGGTGAGGTGGCCGAAGCCGCCCCACGGAAAATGCGATCCACAAATCAACATCTTTTCTGAAACAACTCGATCGAGCAATTTGCGCCGGCTGACCTCCGCCGCCGGGCCGTCCTGGTCATAAGCGCCATGCCATTCGGGATGGCGCAGGCTGAACGCCGGCACATAGGCCGTGTCGCCGGACATCATCAATTGCTCCTGGCCGGAGCTGAGGTGGAATGCGGTGTGGCCGGGCGTGTGACCGGGAACGCTGACAAAGCGGATCCCCGGCACCACCTCGTCCTCGCCCTCTACCGGCAACACGTTCTTCCAGCTCGGGATCACGCCCTGGATGCGGCGCGCCAGCGCCTGTCTCCAGGGCGGCAGACGGGCCGTCTTCGACGGATCTGTCCAGAAGCTGTATTCGGCCGCGGCGACGATGATCTCGGCGTTGGGAAACACCGGCGTGTTGGTGTCTTCGATCATCAGTCCGAAGATGTGATCGGGATGGAAATGCGAGATCAGGATGGTGTCGATATCTTCGCGTCGGAGACCGGCCGCCCTGAGATTGCTGAGCATCTGACCCGAGACGAAGACCGCGTCGGAATTGTAGCCCTGAACCTGGCCGCCGCCGCCGGCATCGCACAGCACCGTCTTGCCCTTCAGCCGGACGACGAAGGTCGAGATGGGAACGGGAATAAAGGCGGGGCTCAGACCTGCAGCGCGCAGCGCGCCCTTGACGTCGTCGATGCTGGCATTGCTGAAGAAGCCCGCGTCATGCGGCTTCTCCCAGATGCCGTCATACAGCGCGATCACCTCGGCCTCGCCGACCATGATCCGTCGGTAGCCGCGCTCGGGGTCGACGGTGCGACGGCGCGGCTTGGCAGCGGCGACGGCGAGAGCCGCGTCGAGCCCAAACGCTGCCGCGGCTGTTACTGCTCCCAGCACGACGAACCTTCTCGAGGGTCCGTACGCTTTCACACGACTCACCACAACTCAGTACCGCTGGTTGAACTAGTGTCGATTGCAAGGAACCTTTGCACCTTAGCGGGATTATGGCGCCAGCAGGATCTTTCTGGTTGGTAAACAGAGTGTAGACAAATTGCCACGTTGCGACCGCCCCATGCGAATCGGTCGCAATGCAGCGCAACAAACAGCGGCGCTACACGGCTGCGAGTGCCCCGAGCCGGTGCAGCGGCTGTTCGATCAACGTACTTGGGTGCTCCTGATGGCGCCCCTCGCCATCACATCAGGCGGCCCGCACCGACTGCAGGAAACGACTGACTTCCTGCTTGAGCTTATGGCTGTCGCCGGAGAGCTGGCGCGCCGCGGTCAGGACCTGGTTCGACGTGTCGCCGGTTTCGGTGGCGCCGCGCTGCACCTGGGTGATGTTGGAGGAGACCTCCTGCGTGCCCGTGGCGGCATGCTGAATGTTGCGCGAAATCTCCGCGGTGGCTGCGCCCTGCTCCTCTACCGCGGCCGCCACGGTCGCGGCAATCTCCGATAGCCGTTCGATCGTGGACGAAATCTCCCTGATGGCGCTGACCGATTCCTGGGTCGCACCCTGAATGCCGGAGATCTGCTGGCCGATCTCGCCGGTGGCCTTGGCGGTCTGCTCGGCCAGCGCCTTGACCTCGGAGGCGACGACGGCGAAGCCGCGGCCGGCCTCGCCGGCGCGCGCGGCCTCGATGGTCGCGTTGAGCGCCAGCAGATTGGTCTGGCCGGCGATGGTGTTGATGAGTTCGACGACGTCGCCGATGCGGGTCGCGGCCTTCGACAGTTCACCGACGCGGTCATTGGTGCGGCGCGCCTGCTCGACGGCGTCGGAGGCGATGCGCGCGGACTCCTGCACCTGACGGCTGATCTCCTTCACCGACGAGGTCAGCTCCTCGGTCGCCGACGCGACCGCCTGGACGTTCGCCGACGCTTCCTCGGAGGCCGCAGCGACCGTGGTCGACAGCTCCTGTCCACGCATCGCGGTCCCCGACAGCGAGTTCGCCGAGCTTTCCAGCTCGCTCGAGGCTGACGAGACGGTCTCGACGATGTTGCCGATGGCGCCTTCGAAGCTTTCAGCGAGGCTCGCCATCTCCTGCTTTCGCTGCACCGTGGCGCGCTGTTCCTGCTCCTTCAGCTCGCGGGCGTTGAAGCGAACCATGGTCTGAACCGTCTGCAGATTGCGCAGGGCACGGCCGATCTCGTCGTCGCGATCGATACGCATGCGGGTGTCGAGCTTGCCCTGCGTGATGCTCTCCATGGTCTCGTTGAGATGATCGAGCGGGCCGGTGATCACGTTCATCGTGCGTATGCCGACTAAACCGCACAGCACGACGCCGGCCGCAGCGATCGCAGCGGCGCTCATGCCGCCGAGTCCGCCCTCGCCGAACGAAATCGCGCCGAGCACGACGAGGAACACCGTCTGCAGACCGACCAGGGTCCGCAGCCGCGACGCGATCGTGCCAGTGAACATCGCGAGGTGATCGAACATCGAGCGGCGGCGGACGACGCCGTCATCGATCCGATAATTGTGCGGCTTCTTCTCGCGGATTGCCGCATAGACCTGCTCGGCCTCGGCGCGCTGATCGGCCGGCAGCTTGGTCCGGACCGACGTATAGCCGACCACCTGGCCGTCCTTGCAGATCGGCGACGCCGTCGCCAGCACCCAATAATAGTCGCCGTTCTTGCGCCGGTTCTTGACCGCGCCGACCCAGGGACGGCGAGCCTTCAGCGTGCTCCAGAGATTGTCGAACGCCTCCGGCGGCATGTCGGGATGACGCACGATGTTGTGCGGCTGGCCCATCAGCTCGGCCTCGGTGAAACCGGCGGCCTTGACGAAATCCTCGTTGAAGAACGTCAGCTTGCCCTTGGTGTCGGTCTTCGACACGATCAGGGTGTCATCGGAAATCGGATACTCGACGTTGGTGACAGGCAAGTTCTTACGCATGGCGGATGGGGCTTTCAATCGACGATGATGGCCGAGAGGGTCACACCGGCGCTGGCATGACTAATAATTCGGGTCGCTATGGGACAATTGTCCCTGTCTTTGATTAACTCAGGATAAAGTGGCACAACCGGGCAACTACGGAGCTTTTGATCCAAATGCACAGGTTGTGTCGTTCGCTTGTCCCTCCTGAACCGCGATCCACGAAAAACGGCGGCAACCACGGTGCTGCCGCCGTTCCCGACGTGACGGATCCGTGCGGACTCGCGTCGCGATCACGCAGCGCGAACGGTTTGCAGGAAGCGTGAGACCTCGAGCTTGAGACGGCTGCTATCGGCCGACAGCGACTTCGCCGCCGAGAGCACCTGCGACGAGGCACTGCCGGTCTCGGTGGCGCCACGCTGCACCTCGACGACGTTGGAAGACACTTCGCCGGTGCCGGCCGCGGCCTGCTGCACGTTGCGGGCGATCTCCTGGGTCGCCGCGCCCTGCTCTTCCACAGCGGCCGCAATGGTCGATGAGATTTCCGACAGCTTCTCGATCGTGACGGAGATCTCGCGAATGGCGCTGACGGAGTCCTGGGTGGCCGACTGGATGCTGCCGATCTGCTGACCGATCTCGCCGGTGGCCTTGGCGGTCTGCTCGGCAAGCGCCTTCACCTCGGAAGCGACCACGGCAAAGCCGCGACCGGCCTCGCCGGCGCGTGCCGCTTCGATGGTGGCGTTGAGCGCCAGCAGGTTGGTCTGGCCGGCGATGGTGTTGATCAGTTCGACGACATCGCCGATGCGGGTCGCGGCCTTCGACAGCTCGCCGACGCGATCGGTGGTCGAGCGGGCCTGACCGACGGCCTCGCCCGCCATCCGCGCCGACTGTTGCACTTGGCGGCTGATCTCGGTCACCGACGACGACAGCTGCTCGGTCGCCGACGCCACCGACTGCACGTTGGTGGAGGCTTCCTCGGAGGCGGCTGCGACCGTGGTGGCCAGTTGCCTGGAACGGCCCGCGCTCGACGACAGCGACGTGGCGGAGGATTCAAGCTGGGTCGATGCTGACGAGACCGTCTCGATGATCTCGCCGACGGCAGCCTCGAAGCTGTCGGCCAGCCTCTGCATGTCGGCCCGGCGCTGCTGCGCGGCCTTCTTATCCTGCTCGACCTTGGCCTCGGCCTCCAGGCGGGCCTTTTCGGCGAGCATCTTGCCGACGCCCTCGACGGCGCGCGCGGTGTCGCCGATCTCATCCTTGCGCGCGAGGCCGACCATCGCCGGCGACTCGCCACGCGCCATCTGCTGCAGCACCTCGGCGAGCGCCTGCATCGGCCGGGCAATCCCGAACACGCCGGCTGCGAGCGCCGCGCCGATCGCCAGGATGGTCGCGATGACCGCCATGATCAGCGTGGTGCGCGTGCCCGCGATGACGCTGTCATGCTGCTCGCGCGCCTTGGCTTCCGAGAACTCGATCGCCTCGCGGGCGACTTCGAGGACCTGATCGACGGCGATCTTCAGATCGGCGCTGCATTCGCCGCGCAGCTTCTCGGCGGCCTTGGCGTTGAGCTCCAATGTATCGGCGGCGGCCGCCGCCTGAATTCCCGGGCCGCATGCGGCGAACGCCTTGTTGAACAGGTCGGCCGTCTTGCCGATCCCCGCCGCCTTCTCCGGCAGATCGGTCTTCAGCTTCGTCAGCGCATCCACGACCTGCTTCGCGGTCTCCTGCGACGCCTTGAGCAGGCGCGCATTGCCGGCCGGGGTGGTCTCCGTGAGCAACTCGAAGGCCGATGCGCGATAGGTCTCGGCGCGGCGGCTGGTGCGCACCAGCAGCACCGTTGAAGCATCGACGCGCTTCACGACGTCAGTATAGGCCAGGTCGATGGCCGACATCTGGCTGGACATGTAGCTGACCAGGCCGATCATCGCCGCGCCCATCAAAAGAGCGATCAGACCGACCTTGAAAACCATGCGAAGATTGCTGAGCACGTTATAGGTTCCATATCGATGAACAAAAAGTTGTAACGGTGCGAACATTCTCCGATTTGGAATTAATGTAGGTTAAAGATCGCCCGGCACGCCCGCTAAATCACGGGTCCTCTGCGATGAGCGCATGGGTCGGGGCCGGCGAGCTGCCGGCAAACAGCAAAAGGGCGCGGCCTTGCGGCCACGCCCTGCTGTCGACAGTTGGGAGTTGAGCTTAGGCGGCGCGCACGGTGTCGAGGAAGCGGCTCACCTCGGACTTCAGCCGGTTGCTGTCGGACGACAGCGCCTGCGCCGCGGTCAGCACCTCCGACGAGGCCGACCCGGTGTCGCTGGCGCCGCGTTGCACCTCGATGATGTTGGTCGAGACGTCCTTGGTGCCCTGCGAGGCATGCTGGACATTGCGCGAAATCTCCTGGGTCGCGGCGCCCTGCTCCTCGACCGCGGCGGCGATGGTCGAGGCGATCTCCGACAGCCGCTCGATGGTGCCGGAGATTTCCTTGATGGCGCCGACCGACTCCTGAGTGGCGCTCTGGATGCCGGAGATCTGCTGGCCGATCTCGCCGGTCGCCTTGGAGGTCTGCTCGGCCAGCGCCTTGACCTCGGTGGCGACGACCGCGAAGCCGCGGCCGGCCTCGCCGGCGCGCGCCGCCTCGATGGTGGCGTTGAGCGCCAGCAGGTTGGTCTGGCCGGCGATGGTGTTGATCAGCTCGACCACGTCGCCGATCCGCGCGGCGGCCTTGGACAGTTCGCTGACCTGCTCGTTGGTGCGCCGCGCCTGGCTCACGGCTTCATTGGCCATGCGTGCGGATTCCTGCACCTGGCGGCTGATTTCAGTGACCGACGAGGACAGCTCCTCGGTCGCGGAAGCGACCGACTGCACGTTGCTCGACGCGAGCTCCGAGGCCGAGCTCACCGTGGTGGCCAGCTCCTGAGACCGCTCCGCGGAGCGGCGCAGCGTGTTGGCGGAGCCTTCCAGCCGGCCCGACGCGGTGGACACGGCATTGACGATGTCGCCGACGGTCTGCTCGAAGCGGCCGGCGAGATCCATCATGTCGCGGCGGCGATTCTCGGCCTGTCGACGCTCGGTCTCCTTCTGCTCGGCCTCGAGCGCCTGGACACGGATCGCGTTGTCCTTGAAGATCTGCACGGCCCGGGCCATCTCGCCCACTTCGTCGCGGCGATCGGAATAGGGAATCTCGACGCTGAGATCATTGTTGGCCAGCCGTCCCATCGCCGCGGTCATGCTGGTGATGCCGCGCGTCACGGCTGAATTCATCACGAGCAGCGAGAGCACCGCGATCAGAGCCATGACGATGCCGCCGGTCATGATCGCCGTCTTCGACGAGGCCAGAGCGGCGTCGGCTGCGTCGGCGCGCGTCTGCAGCAGCGAGGCTTCGGCGTCGATGACCTCCTTTACCAGGGCGCGCAGGCCGTCCATGTACTTCTTGCCGGCGCCGGAGGCCTCGAGGTTGCGCGCATCCTGCACCGTCTGCGGATTGCGCATCAGCGCGATTTCTTTCTCGGCCACGTCCTGGCGCCAGCCGGCGGCGGCCTTCGCGATCTCGTCGAAACGGCGTCCTTGCGCCGGATTGTCGGAGGTCAGTTGCTTTACCTCGGTCAGCGCCTTCTTGAAGGCGGCGTCGGAGTTCTTGTAGGGCTCGAGGAAATTGTCGGTGCCGCCGACCAGGAAGCCGCGCACGCCGGTTTCGGCGTCGACCATCGCGGAGACCAGCGCCTTGGTCTGGTCGATGACCTGATAGGTGTGAACGGTCCAGGCGTTGTTCTGCGCCAGCGTGCTCAGGTTCTGCCAGGTGATGAAGCTGGCGACAACCGAGACGATGATCGTCAGGAGGAAGCCCGCGCCGAGCTTGCGCGACGTCTTCATGTTCATCAGAAACGAGAGCATACGAGTCCTCTGAGGCGGTAGAAGCCCCTGCGGTGCGCAGGCAGCGACGGTTGACTGGGAACTACGAACAATTGGCCAGAAGGCATTAAAACGATCATTAACATTCGGGATCGTAGTTGCCCGGTATGGAACCGAATTAACCGGCCTTTAGGCCCACGGAGGTGCAGAGCCGCGCGCGACCTCACGGCCGCGCGCCGAGCCAGGACCAAGGACGCGCGGCGATCAGGCCGCGCGTACCGTATCGAGGAAGCGATCGACCTCGACCTTCAGCCGGTTGCTGTCGCCGGACAGCATCTGCGCGGCCGAGAGCACCTGTGACGAGGCCGTGCCGGTCTCGCTGGCGCCGCGCTGCACCTCGGCGATGTTCGACGACACCTGCTGGGTGCCGATCGACGCCTGCTGGATGTTGCGCGAGATCTCCTGGGTTGCGGCACCCTGCTCTTCGACGGCGGCGGCGATCGCCGAGGAAATCTCCGACAGCCTTTCGATGGTGCCGGAGATTTCCCGGATGGCGCCGACGGACTCCTGGGTCGCCGACTGGATGCTGCCGATCTGCTGGCCGATCTCGCCGGTCGCTTTCGCAGTCTGCTCGGCGAGCGCCTTGACCTCCGAGGCGACGACCGCGAAGCCGCGTCCCGCCTCGCCGGCGCGCGCCGCTTCGATGGTGGCATTGAGCGCCAAGAGGTTCGTCTGTCCGGCGATGGCGTTGATCAGCTCGACGACGTCGCCGATACGGCTTGCCGCTTTCGACAGTTCTCCGACGCGATCGTTGGTGCGGCGCGCCTGCTCGACGGCATCGCTCGCCATGCGTGCGGATTCCTGTACCTGCCGGCTGATCTCGCTGACGGAAGAGGCCATCTCCTCCGTGGCCGACGCGACCGATTGCACGTTGGTCGAGGCTTCCTCCGACGCGGCAGCGACCGTCGTCGCCAGCGTCTGCGAGCGCGCCGCGGTCGAACTCAGTGAAGTCGCCGAGGCTTCCAGTTCAGTCGAGGCATGCGACACGGTGCCGACGATCTGCCCGACCGCCTGCTCGAAGCCATCGGCCATCTGGTGCATCTCGGCGCGGCGCTTCTCGGCCATCATCTTGTCCATCGCGATCTTGGCTTCGGCCTCCTGCTTCGCCTTCTCGGCCAACATGACCTTGATCGCGTTCACGGCCTGCGCGGTCTCGCCGATCTCGTCGCCGCGCCCCTCGCCGGAGATCGCGACATCCTCGCCCTTGGCCATGCGCTGCAGCACGGCGACCAGCGCCCGCATCGGCCTGGCGATGCCGTACTGGCCGATGACGAAGCCGAGCACGAGGCCCATCACGATGCCGAGACCCGCGACGATGATCAGCATGCGCGAGGTCTGCTGATACTGCTCGTCAGCCGCCTTGGCGAGATTGTCGACGCGTGCGTTCAGGCGGTCCGCCACATCGCGGATCTTGAATTGCAGCTTCTCGGAATTGGCGCGGCTCTTCATCGCAGCGTCGCGCATCTTTTCGGTCTGCTCGTTGAGCTGCATGTCCTTGGCGGCGGTGATGACGCGGAACGTCTCCTCCATGCCCTTGACGTACTCCTCGTAGAGCGCGCGGACATCGGGGATCATGGCGCGGGCCTGATCGTCCTTGGTCTTGGCGACCTCGTCGAGGCGCTCGGCGAACAGCTTGCGCTGCTCCTCGACGACCTTCAGCGCGGCTTCGCGGTTCTCATTGCGCGGGTCGATCGCGGCACGGAATTCGGCACGGTTGAGTGCGATGACGTTCTGATTGGCGCGGGCGGCCAGCAGCGCACGGTTGGCCGCGGCCTTCATCGCAAGGGCGCCCTCTGCGACCGATTCAAGTGCGCCAATGGCGAACCAGCTGATCGTGCCGGCGACGGCGGCCATCAGCACGACGATGGCGAGGATCTTGGTGAGCACGCGAAAGCGGGACAGGAGCGACATCGATGACCTCGTCGGAGCTCTCTGATGCGGCAGACAAGGAACGGTCGAACCGTGCCAACACGCGTCTATCCGGCACCATCGGCGGATGTGGAACCGAGCCAGTCTGATGTCGCGCGCACCGTAAATTGATTAAAATTGCGCGCCGTAGAATTCCGTCCGGGAAACCGCGGGGAGCGCGAACGACGCTCGATGGCGTCCGCCTGGGCGGTACTCGCAAGCTGCTCGAAGAACGAAGGGCGTCGCCGGTGGCCACGCCCTTCGTTGAAGGAATGCCGACGTCCTGGCGATCAGGCGGCGCGCACCGTCTCCAGGAAGCGGCCGACCTCGAGCTTCAGACGATTGCTGTCGCTCGACAGCATCTGCGCGGCCGACAGCACTTGCGACGAGGCCGAGCCGGTGTCGCCGGCCCCGCGCCTGACCTCGGCGATGTTCGCCGACACCTGCTGCGTGCCGATCGCGGCCTGCTGGATGTTGCGCGAGATCTCCTGCGTTGCAGCACCCTGCTCCTCGACCGCCGCGGCGATGGCCGAGGAGATTTCAGACAGCTTCTCGATGGTGCCGGAAATCTCCCTGATGGCACCGACAGACTCCTGGGTCGCCGCCTGGATGCTCCCGATCTGCTGGCCGATCTCGCCGGTGGCCTTGGCCGTCTGTTCGGCGAGCGCCTTCACTTCGGAAGCGACAACCGCGAAGCCGCGGCCGGCTTCGCCGGCGCGCGCCGCCTCGATGGTGGCGTTGAGTGCCAGCAGATTGGTCTGGCCGGCGATCGTATTGATCAGCTCGACGACGTCGCCGATGCGCGTTGCCGCCTTCGACAATTCGCCGACCCGCTCATTGGTGCGGCGCGCCTGATCGACGGCATCGCTCGCGATGCGCGCGGATTCCTGCACCTGGCGACTGATTTCGCTGACGGAGGATGACATCTCCTCGGTCGCGGACGCAACCGACTGAACATTGGTCGAGGCTTCCTCGGAGGCGGCGGCGACGGTGGTCGCCAGCGTCTGCGAGCGCGACGCCGTCGAGCTCAGCGAGGTCGCCGACGCTTCGAGCTCGGTCGAGGCATGCGACACGGTGTCGACGATCTGGCCGACGGCCTGCTCGAAGCCGTTGGCCATCTGGTGCATCTCGGCGCGGCGCTTCTCGGCCATCATCTTGTCCATGGCGACCTTGGCCTCGGCCTCCTGCTTCGCCTTCTCGGCCAGCATGATCTTGATCTCGTTGACAGCCTGGGCGGTCTCACCGATCTCGTCGCCGCGTCCCTCGCCGGAGATTGCAACCTCTTCGCCTTTGGCCATGCGCTGCAGCACGGCGACCAGCGCCCGCATCGGCTTGGCAATGCCGTATTGACCGATGACGAAGCCCAGCGTCAGGCCGAGCACGATGCCGACGAGCGCCACCGTGACCAGCATGCGCGCGGTCTTCTCGTACTCCTCCTCGGCCGCCTTGGCGAGATTCTCGACGCGCGCATTCAACCGGTTGGCGACCTCGGCGACCTTGAACTGCAGCTTCTCGGAATTGGCGCGGCTCTTCATCGCGGCATCGCGCATTCTCTCGGTCTGCTCGTTGAGCTGCATGTCCTTGGCTGCGGTGACGACGCGGAAGGTCTCCTCCATGCTCTTGACGTATTCGTCGTACAGTACGCGGACGTCGGGGATCATCGCGCGCGCCTGATCGTCATTGGTCTTGGCGACCTCATCGAGGCGCTCGACGAACAGCTTGCGTTGCTCCTCTACGGCCTTGAGTGCCGCCTCGCGGTTTTCCGAACGGGGATCGAGCGCCGCGCGGAATTCAGCGCGATTCAATGCAACCACGTTCTGGTTGACGCGCGCGGCCATCAGGGCGCGATTAGCCGCGGATTTCATTGCGGCAGCGCCTTCGGCAACGTTCTCCAGCGCGCTGATGGCGAACCAGCTGATGATGCCGGCGACGGCCGCCATCAACACGACGATGGCAAGAATCTTGGTGAGAACGCGAAAGCGGGACAACAGCGACATCGAAGACCTCATCAGAGCCATGAGTCGCTGCAACGGCTGTCTAGCCGCAAGAAAAGCGCTCACCGGCATCATTGGCGGAACCCGGCCAATGTCTCTCGATCACCACGACGATTGTATTAACTGTGATCCGTAGGACTCCCTCCGGGAGAATACGGAGCTCCAGAGGAGCCACACGTGTCGCGCCGGAGCAGCGGTCCGCTACGAGCTCGGCTCAAAATAAAAAGGGCGCGGCCAGTGGCCACGCCCTTCGCATCATCGCAGGCGCGCTTTGATCAAGCCGCCCGCACCGTCCCCAGGAAGCGCTCGACTTCCGTCTTGAGGCGGTTGCTGTCACCGGACAGCATCTGCGCCGCGGACAGCACCTGCGAGGAGGCTGATCCTGTCTCGGTCGCGCCGCGCTGCACGTCGGTGATGTTGGACGAAACCTGCTCGGTGCCGGCTGCCGCCTGCTGCACGTTGCGCGCAATCTCCTGCGTCGCCGCGCCCTGCTCCTCGACCGCCGCCGCGATGGCCGACGAGATTTCCGACAGCTTCTCGATCGTGCCGGAGATCGCCCGGATCGCGTTGACCGATTCCTGGGTCGCGGCCTGGATGCCGGCGATCTGCTGACCGATCTCGCCGGTGGCCTTCGAGGTCTGCTCCGCCAGTGCCTTCACCTCGGTGGCGACCACCGCAAAGCCGCGGCCCGCTTCGCCCGCGCGCGCCGCCTCGATGGTGGCGTTCAGCGCCAGCAGGTTGGTCTGGCCGGCGATGGTGTTGATCAGCTCGACGACATCGCCGATGCGCGCGGCGGCCTTGGACAGCTCGCTGACCTGCTCGTTGGTGCGACGCGCCTCCTCGACGGCGCCGACCGCCATGCGCGCGGATTCCTGCACCTGGCGGCTGATCTCGGTGACGGAGGACGACAGCTCCTCGGTCGCGGACGCCACCGACGCCACGTTGGTGGACGCTTCCTCCGACGCCGAGGCCACGGTGATGGCGAGCTGCTGCGAGCGCTCGGCTGTCGAGGTCAACGTCTTCGCCGAAGCTTCGAGCTCGTTCGAGGCGGATGACACCGTGCCGATGATCTGGCCGACCGACGCCTCGAAGGCATCGGCGAGCTGATACATGTCGCGCTTGCGCTGCTCGGCCGCCTTGTGGTCGGCGATGGCCTTGGCTTCGGCCTCCTCGCGTGCCTTGGCTTCGGCATTCTCGCGGATCACGACAACGTTCTTGGCCATGTCGCCGATCTCGTCGCCGCGGTTGGAGCCGGGAATGCTGATGTTGATGTCGCCCGAGGCCATCCGGCCGAGCGCGCCGTCGAGGCGCGTGATCGGGCGGGCCACGCCCAGGAAGCCGAAGGCGACCGAGCCTGCCAGCACGAGCAGCATCACGCCGGACAGCAGCAGCGCCAGCCGGCCCGCGCTCTCGAGCTCCGTATCGGCCGAGGACTTGGCTTCGGCGGCGAGCTTCTCGGCCGACGCGATGGCCTCGGCCATCAGCTTGGAGGCCTCGGCTGCAGCAGGGCGCGCCTTTTCCAGCACGCTCTTGTTCTTGTTTTCCTCCGCGGCGATCGTCTGCGCCACCGAGTCGCCATAGCTCTTGAGCAGACCGCGCAGCCTTTCGATATCGGCCTGAGCCGATGCCGGCAGCTTCGGAGACACCGACGCCAATTCGTCGCCGGCCATCTTCAAACGCTTGGTGATCTCATCCTTGAGCGCGGGCTCGCCGGTGGCTGCAAAGCGCCACGCCGCGGCGCGCACCGAGGTCATCGCGGAGTCGGCGGCATAGACATGTTTCTCGATCTCGGCCCCCTCCGCGGCGTTCTTCACCGCGGCAGATCCGAGCAGCGCATCGATCTGCTTGCGCCAATCGCCGGAGACGACGTTGCGGGTCTCCTGCATCGAGAGAATCAGCTTCTGCAACCGGGCCAAGTCCTCGGCGGCCTGCATGTAGTCCAGCACACGAGACTTGATCTTGCCGAGCCTCTCCTTGTTTTCCGGCCGTTGCGCGAGCGCGATGGCTGTGTCGAGATTCTTGCCGATCTTGGCGACGGCCTGCTGCTCCTCGTTCAGAAAGCCGTCGACCTCGGCGGCGGTCTTCGACATGCGCACGCCGCGGTTCGCAAGCTGCAGATTGCGCAGATCCGCATCCGTCATCAGCACGTTCTTGCGGATCGTATTCTGCGTCTCGGCCGCCTTGATCGCCGCTTCGACCGCGCCCTGCCCCGATTGCTGATTGAACAACATGCCGATGGACAGGAGAACGCCGGCAAGTCCGGCCGCCCCCAATTTATAGCCGATGCGATTGAGCTTCATCATGTGGTCAACTGCCTTCTGAACTCTGAGGCTGGAACGTCCGTTTCCGTCCGCAGAAAAAATGTTCCCGTCGGGAACTAATTTCGAATTCAGAGTTCTAGAAAGACTTAAGTAAGGGGTCCGTAGAATTGCGGACAGCCCGAGCGACCGGCGCGCAAGGCATCCAGGACCCTAGCTCGCTCGCCGCCAAACGACGGCGGCCGCAGGCTTTCGCCTGCGGCCGCTTGGATCTCGAGTGCCGTGACGAAGCCGGCTGGCTTACGCGGCCCGCACCGTCTGCAGGAAGCGGCCGACTTCGAGCTTCAGACGGTTGCTGTCGGTCGACAGCGTCTGCGCCGCCGACAGCACCTGCGAGGAGGCGGTGCCGGTCTCGCTGGCGCCACGCTGCACTTCGGTGATGTTGGACGAGACCTGCTGGGTGCCCTGCGCGGCCTGCTGGACGTTGCGAGAGATCTCCTGCGTCGCCGCGCCCTGCTCTTCGACCGCGGCCGCGATCGTCGACGAGATCTCTGACAGCCGCTCGATGGTGCCCGAGATGGTCCGGATCGCGTTCACCGACTCCTGCGTCGCGGCCTGGATGCTGGCGATCTGCTGGCCGATCTCGCCGGTCGCCTTCGAGGTCTGCTCGGCCAGCGCCTTCACCTCGGTGGCGACGACGGCGAAGCCCTTGCCGGCCTCGCCCGCCCGCGCCGCCTCGATGGTCGCGTTCAGCGCGAGCAGGTTGGTCTGTCCGGCAATGGTGTTGATCAGCTCGACGACGTCACCGATCCGCGCAGCGGCCTTCGACAGCTCGCTGACCTGATCATTGGTCTGACGCGCCTGGCTGACGGCCTCGGTGGCCATGCGGGCTGATTCCTGCACCTGGCGGCTGATCTCGTTGACCGAGGACGACAGCTCCTCGGTCGCCGAGGCGACGGACTGGACGTTGGTGGACGCCTGCTCCGAGGCCGCCGCGACGGTCACGGCCATCTGCTGCGAGCGTTCGGCGGTATGGGTCAGCGAGCCCGCGGAGGCCTCCAGCTCGGTCGAGGCCGAGGAGACGGTCTCGATGATCTGGCCGACCGAACGTTCGAACGAGTCAGCCAGATTGTGCATGTCGCGCTTGCGCTGCTCCGCGGCGATCGCATCCGCCTGGGCCTTCTGCTCGGCCTCAGCCCGCGCCTTGGCCTCGGCATTCTCGCGGATGATCACGACGTTCTTGGCCATGTCGCCGACCTCGTCGCCACGGCTGGCACCGGGGATCTGGATGTCGAGATCGCCGGACGCCATGCGGCCGAGCGCGCCGTTGAGCGCGACGATCGGACGGGAAATGCCGAGGAAGCCGAACGTCACGGAGCCGACGAGCACGAGCACGAGGACCACCGAGAGCGCGAGGTTGATGCGCGACGCGCTCTCCTCCGCCGCCTGCGCCTGCTCCTTCGCTTCCTTCGAGAACTTGTCGGCGGCCTGAACGGCCTCGGTCATCAGCTTGCCGGCCTCGTCGGCAACCGGGAACATCTTCTCAGTCAGCAGCTTCGTCTTGGCTTCTTCGAGCGAGGCTGCCTTGGTCGACGACTCAATGTAGGCCTTGAGATCGACGCGCAGCTTCTCGATTTCCGGCTTCACCGCCGGCGGCACCCTCGCGATGATCTGAACGAAGCTCTGATCGAGCTCCTTGGCACGGGCGATCATGCCGTCCTTGGACTTCACGTCGCCCGTGGCCAGATAGCGCCAGGCATTGGTGCGGATCGCGGTGCCTGCGGTGTTGAGCTCATGCAGGTCGCGCTCGAGCGCCATCGCGTCGGCGGCTTCCTTCAGCGCGGGCAGCTTGATCAGCAGATCGAACTGCTTGATCCAGTCGGCCGCCTGCGTGTCGCGCAGCGCGTTGGTCGCGATGAGCTCCTTCTGCATACGGACAATCTCCTCGGCGCCCTTCTGGTAGTCGGCCGTGAGCGCGAGGACCTTGCCGAAGCGCTCCTTGCTGACCGGGCGGACCGCAGTGGTCTGCGCCGTTTCGAGACCCGTCCTCAAACGCGTCTCGATCTTGTGTTCGTCATCCAGGAGCTTATCGACCTCGGCCGTGCTGCGCGCCAGCCGCACGCCACGATTGGCGAGCTGCAGGCTGCGCAGGTCGGCATCCGCGGTCAAAGCGAGCTTGCGGATCGCGAGCTGACGGTCCGAATTTCGGGTGGCCTCATCGACCACGCTCTGCGACATCTGCTGATTGACCAGGGCGGCGATGGCCAGCAACATGCCGGCCAGACCGGCGAGCCCCAGCTTGTATCCGATGCGATTGAACTTCATTGTTCGCTTTTTCTGCTGAGGCGCTGCCGAAACCTGGTCGAAAGCGAGGACGCCGCGCCAATGTGCAAAATTTTAACATAGGCAAATTGGAACTCGCCTGTAGGGAAATGCTTAACGCCGCCGGCCGGACATCTACGGGAAAGCGCGCGGGCTGCTGCGGCAGATTGACGCGAAGCTCGGACAATTACGGGCGTCGGGGCCACGTCAGACAAAGCAAAGGCCGGGGTGGTGCCCCGGCCTTTGTCATTCGGTTTAATGCTTCGGTGCGCCGGACTACGCGGCCCGAACCGAGCCGAGGAAGCTCGCGACCTCCCGCTTGAGACGGCTGCTGTCGCCTGACAGCGCCTGCGCCGCCGCGAGCACCTGCGCCGAAGCCGAACCGGTCTCGGCCGCGCCGCGTTCGACATCGGCGATGTTGGACGACACCTGCTGTGTGCCGTGCGCGGCCTGCTGCACGTTGCGCGAGATTTCCTGCGTCGCCGCGCCCTGCTCTTCGACCGCAGCCGCGATGGTCGACGAGATTTCGGAGAGCTTCTCGATGGTCGAGGAGATCTCCTTGATCGCGGACACCGATTCCTGCGTCGCCGCCTGGATGCTGGAGATCTGCTGGCCGATCTCGCCGGTCGCCTTCGCGGTCTGCTCGGCGAGCGCCTTGACCTCGGAGGCGACGACCGCGAAGCCGCGGCCGGCATCACCGGCGCGCGCCGCCTCGATGGTGGCGTTGAGCGCCAGCAGGTTGGTCTGGCCCGCGATGGTGTTGATGAGCTCGACGACGTCGCCGATGCGCGTCGCGGCTTTCGACAGCTCGCTGACACGGCCGGTGGTGGTGCGGGCCTGGCCGACGGCATCATTGGCGATGCGTGCGGATTCCTGCACCTGACGGCTGATCTCGGTGACCGACGAGGCCATCTGCTCGGTCGCGGACGCCACCGACTGCACGTTGGTGGTGGCTTCCTCGGACGCCGAGGCGACAGCCGTGGTCAGGCCCTGCGACCGCGTCGCCGCCTGGGTCAAGGTCGTCGCGGACTGTTCGAGCTGGCTCGACGCCGACGATACCGTGTTCACGATCTCGCCGACCGCCGCCTCGAACTGCTCGGCCAGCCGCTGCATGTCGGCCTTGCGCTGGCGCGCGGCGATCGCGTCCTGCGCGTTCTTCTCCTCAGCCTCGGCGCGCGCCTTCTCCTCGGCATTGCTCTGGATCACCGTCACGGTCTTGGCGAGATCGCCGATCTCGTCGCCGCGCGTCGCGCCGGGAATGACGATGTCGAGACGGCCGCGGGCCATTTCGCCCAGCGCCGCATTGAGCCGCGTCAGCGGCCGCGCGATGCCGAGGAACGAGAACACGACCGACGCGATCACCGACAAGAGAACGGCGAGACCGACGATCAGCGTGATACGGCTGGCCTGCGCGGCGACCTGGTCGGCGTCGGATCTGGCCTTGGCATTGCGCGCGCGGGCGTCCTGGATCGCCGCATTCATCAGCTGGCCGGCCTCGCCGAGATAGACCAGCGTGCGGTCGCGCAGCACGGCTTCCTTGATCCCCTCGGTCTTCACCACCTCGTCATTCGCCGCGACGAAGTCGGACGCGAGTCCGTTGAGCTTGACGATCGTGGCCTGGACCTCGCGATCGTCGGCCAGCATGCGCGCATCGGTCAGCGAGCTCTTCAGCCCGGGCACGGTCTGCTTCACGGTCGCGATGGTCGCGGCGTCGCCGGTCATGCCGAAGCGCCACGCCTGCGAACGCATGTAGTTCAGTTTGGCGTCGGCGGCGTGAAGCTGACGCTCGACCCGCTCGCGAAAGGCGAGGTTCGGCAGCGCCGGCGAGGCGAGCAGCGCCTTCAGGCTGGTGTTCCAGTCGTTGGACACCGCGCTGCGCTTCTCGATCTGCGTTAGCAGCTTCTTCTGCGCCTCGGCGAGATCGACCGCTCCGGCGGCATAGTTCGTCATCAGCTCCTTGAGCCGGATCAGCCGGGCTCGCTCCTCGGCGGTGGAGACGTTGGTGAGGGACGCGTCAATGTCGGCGACCATCGCAGTCGAGAATTGCTGAATGTCAGCGGCTGCCTTCTCGGCATCGGCCGGCGCCCGCGCCAGCCGCGCCGAACGGCCGCCGAGCTGGGTCTGCTGCATGTTGATGCTGGCCGACAACACGCTTTCGACCACGAGCCGCGCACGCTCGGCCTGCTGGTTGGCCTGGCTGACCGCCCTCTCGGCCATCATCTGGTTGGCGATCATGCCGACCGCGAGAGTGGCGCCGATGGCGCCGGCAAGTCCGAGTTTGTAGCCGATCCGATTCAGTTTCATTGCCCTACCCACAGAAGGACCCATCACGCCGCGGTCCCATAGGGGTGGTATAGAGGTGAGGTCCCTCTACTCCGTTAATTTACGGGTGTCTTTGCGCTCCACACGCGAGATTCTTCTGCATTTTCTGTGTGCGCTCCGATGCTTATCGAGGCACGGCATGTGACCGCACCGTTCGAGGGCTCACGGATGATGCAGATGGCCTTGCGATCCCGCGCGGCGTTCCGAAATCCGGAACGCATCGATGCGGCCGCTAGCGCATCAACCCCAGCGCGTCGGCAAAGAATGTTGGTCCGCCGAAATTGCCGGACTTCAGCGCCAGCAGCATCTCACCCTGAGCGCGGATCGCGCGCAGCACGGGGACGCCCGCGGCGATCTCCGGCCCGACGAGGAATCCGGGAATCCTGAGCCGGTCAACGACCGCGCCGGACGTCTCGCCGCCGGCGACGATCAGCCGCCGCACGCCGGCCTCGATCAGTCCCTCCGCGAGATCGGCCATCGCCTGCTCGATAGCGTGCCCCGCGGCCTCGCGGCCGTGCCTCGCCTGCAGTGCGCTGACCTGATCCGGCGTCGCGCTGGAGGCAATCAGCACCGGGCCCTTGCCGATACGCTCGCGCGCCCAGGCGAGCGCGCGCCGCGCCTCGTCGGGGCCGGCGACCAGGCCCGCGGCGTCGAGATGCAAGACCGGCATGATCGTCTCGGCCTGCGCGATCTGCTGCAGAGTGGCTTGCGAGCAGCTGCCGGCCAGGCACGCCGCGAGGCCGCCGACCGGCGCGTCGTGGTGATGGCCGAGGCCATGCGCAGGCCCGTGCCCGGCCTCGACCAGCGCCCGCGCCAGCCCGAGCCCGATGCCGGAGGCACCGACCGAAACCTTGTGCTGCAAGGCCGCCGCGCCGATCGCGGTCAGATCGGCGTCGAACACGGCGTCGACGATGGCTGCGCCGATGCCCTGCCCCGCCAGTTCGGCGAGTCGGTGGCTGATCGCTTCGGGTCCGTGCACCACCGCGGCGAGATCGACCAGGCCGATCTTGCGGCGGCTCTGCCTTGCGAGCACGCGCACCAGATTGGCGTCATGCATCGGGTTGAGCGGATGATCCTTCAGCGGGCTCTCATTCAACGGCACGCCGGCGACGAACAGATTGCCCTGATAGACGGTACGCTTGGTCTCGGGGAACGCAGGGGTCACGAGCACGATGCCGTCACCGGCATCACCCGCCAGCGCGTCCATGACCGGACCGATATTGCCGGCGTCGGTGGAGTCGAAGGTCGAGCAGATCTTGAACAAGACATGGTCAGCGCCACGCGCGCGCAGCCAGGCGTCGGCCTCGCGCGAGCGGGCCACCGCGAGCGACGCCTCGATCGAGCGGCTCTTCAACGAGACCACGACCGCATCGACCTCGGGCAAGGCGAGGTCGGCGGCGGGCACGCCGATGGTCTGCACGGTACGCAGGCCGGCGCGAGTCAGCGTGTTGGCGAGGTCGGAGGCGCCGGTGTAGTCGTCGGCGATGCAGCCGAGCTTCAAGGTCACGGCTTCACTCCCTTGTAGGCTTCGAACCAGCCGAGCCCGTCCTCGGTGCGGCCGCGCGGATTGTATTCGCAGCCGACGAAGCCGGCATAGCCGAGCCGGTCGAGTTCTCCGAACAGGAACGGATAGTTCAGCTCCTCGCCATCGGGCTCGTTGCGCGAGGGGATGCTCGCGATCTGGATATGGCCCGTGATGTCTATCATCTCGCGCAGCCGCATCGTGACGTCGCCATGGATGATCTGGCAGTGATAGATGTCGAACTGCAGCTTGAGATTGGGGATCTTCAGCTCGCGGATCAGATCGCGGGCAAAGCCGAAGTCATTGAGAAAATAGCCCGGCACGTTGCGCGGATTGATCGGCTCGATCACGACGTCGAGGCCATGCGGCGCAAAGAACTCCGCCGCCCAGGCCACCGATTTGTAGTAAGCCTCCACCGCCTTCGCATCGTGGCGGTCGGCGATTCCGGCCATCATGTGCAGCCGCTTCACGCCGGTCGCCTTGGCATAGGGCAGCGCCGTCTCCAGGCTTGCTTTCAGATCGTCGAAGCGCTGAGGCAGCGCCGCAAAGCCCTTCTCGCCGGCGTCCCAACTGCCGGGCGGCAGGTTGAACAGCGCCTGCGTCAGGCCGTTGCCATGCAGGCGCTTGCCGACCTCCTCGACGGGATGATCATAGGGAAACAGGAACTCGACCGCGGTGAAGCCGGCCTTGGCTGCGGCGGCGAAGCGGTCGAGGAACGGATGCTCGGTGAACATCATCGAGAGATTGGCGGCAAAGCGCGGCATGGCGTGACAACTCGTGCTGTTACTTGCAAAGTTACTTGGAAGAGCCCGGCAGCGTGGTGCCGGTGACCTGGGCGTACATCCGCGCCACCGAGGCATCGTCGTCGCGGCCCATGCCGGCGGCCGCCGTCATCAGGAACATCTGCAGCGCCGCTGCCGAGACCGGCACCGGGAAGCGGTGAGTGCGCGCCATGTCCTGGATAATGCCGAGGTCCTTGACGAAGATCTCGACCGCGCTGCGCGGCGTGTAGTCGCCGTCGAGCACATGCGGCATGCGGTTCTCGAACATCCAGGAATTGCCGGCCGAGGCGGTGATGACCTCATAGACCTTCCTGATATCGAGCCCCTGCTTGGCGGCGAACGCGATCGCCTCGCTGGCGGCGGCGATGTGCACGCCGGCAAGCAGCTGGTTGATCATCTTGAACGCGGCGCCCTGGCCCGCTTCATCGCCGAGCTCATAAAGCTTGGCCGCCATCGCATCCAGCGCCGGACGCGCCTTGGCAAACGCCGCCGCGCTGCCCGAGGCCAGGATGGTCAGTTCGCCCTGCGCGGCGCGCTGCGCGCCGCCGGAGATCGGCGCATCGAGATAATGCCGGCCGGTCGCCTCGAGCTGCCTGGCGAGGCGGCGCGCGACGTCCGGGTCCATGGTCGCGGAGGACACGAACACGGCGTCCTTCGGCATCGTCTCTGCGGCGCCGCCGGGGCCGAACAGGATGGCTTCGGTCTGCGCCGCATTGACGACGACGCTCACGACGATGTCGGCGCCCGCGGCTGCCTCAGCCGGGCTCTTCGCGCCCTTGCCGCCCTCGGCCACGAAGCGGGCCACCGCCTCCGCCGAGACATCGCATCCGGTCACCGCGAAGCCGGCGCGCTTGAGCGAGGTCGCCATGCCATAGCCCATGGAGCCGAGCCCGATCACGGCGACGTTCAATTGCGATGGCGACGACATGCGGCAGATCCTCGAAGCGTTTCCTGGACAGGTCCGGTTGGCCCGGTTCGTCCCTGGGTATCACGGCTTGGCCACGCTGCCAAAGCGTGAGACAAGGCATCGAGGGAACGAGGAAGACTCCGTGGCGGACACTGCGATTCGCGAGGCCATCTGCCGGTTCGGCCGCTCGCTGTTCGAGCGCGGGCTGACGCCCGGCTCGTCCGGCAACATCAGCGTGCGGCTCGACGATGGCGGCTGGCTGGTGACGCCGACCAACGCCTCGCTCGGCTTTCTCGATCCGGCCAGGCTGTCGCGGCTCGATGCTGACGGCAGGCTAGTCTCCGGCGATGCGCCGACCAAGGAGGTGCCGCTGCACACGGCGCTGTACCAGACCCGCGAGGCCGCGCGCGCCGTGGTGCATCTGCACTCCACACATTCGGTCGCGCTCTCGATGCTGCCGGAGATCGACCCGCGCGCCGCCCTCCCGCCGCTGACACCATATTATTTGATGCGCTGCGGCCAGACCGCTTTGGTGCCCTATCATCGTCCGGGAGATCCTGCGGTGGCCGACGCGATCAAGGGTCTCGCCGGAAAATACGCCTCCGTGCTGCTCGCCAATCACGGCCCCGTCGTCTCCGGCGACTCGCTCGAGGCCGCGGTGTTCGCGATGGAGGAGCTGGAGGAGACGGCCAAGCTCTATCTGCTGCTGCGCGGGCTCAATCCCCGCCACCTGTCGCCGCAGCAGGTCGACGACCTCATCAAGGTGTTCGGCCTCACTCTGCCCGATCACACCGATCATCACTGATCGAACCGGCGGCCGACGCGCATGCAGTACCCTGCACCTTCGCCCGCCGAGATCGAAGCCGCCGCCCGCGTGCTGTTCGAGGAGGCGCGCTTCTATCGCTGGTTTCCCATCGTGACCGATTCCTACGAGGTCTTTGCCGAAACCGATCGCATCGGGATCGCCGAGTTGCGCGGCATCGCCGAGCGCATGCTGATGGCGGCGGCGCACGCCAAGCTGGGGACAAGGTTGCGCTAGCTGGAACGTCACATCAAGCAGCCTGTCGCGCGTTTGCGCTTCTGCGGCGGCAGCGCGGAGGCCAGCCCCGCTGTCACCCTCCCCTGGAGGGCTACCGTATTCACACATCGATGTTGAATACGGGAAGAACGTCTGATTCCCTGTCAGTCTCTTGCGGAAGGAGGC